>NZ_JBHSNY010000053.1:0-504 GCF_042657145.1 Streptomyces bullii | reverse complement strand
GGTCAAGGAGATCGCCAAGGCGGCCCGGGACCACGGCACGCCGATCCGTATCGGCGTCAACGCCGGTTCGCTGGACCGGCGTCTGCTCCAGAAGTACGGCAAGGCCACGCCCGAGGCCCTAGTGGAGAGCGCCCTGTGGGAGGCGTCGCTGTTCGAGGAGCACGACTTCCGGGACATCAAGATCTCCGTCAAGCACAACGACCCGGTCGTGATGATCGAGGCCTACCGGCAGCTCGCCGAGAGGTGCGACTACCCCCTGCACCTCGGCGTCACCGAGGCGGGCCCCGCCTTCCAGGGCACCATCAAGTCGGCGGTGGCGTTCGGCGCCCTGCTCAGCCAGGGCATCGGCGACACCATCCGGGTGTCCCTGTCGGCCCCGCCCGCCGAGGAGGTCAAGGTCGGCATCCAGATCCTGGAGTCGCTCAACCTCCGCCAGCGCGGCCTGGAGATCGTCTCCTGCCCCTCCTGCGGACGCGCCCAGGTCGACGTCTACAAGCTGGCCGA
>NZ_JBHSNY010000052.1:0-510 GCF_042657145.1 Streptomyces bullii | reverse complement strand
CGAGCTCGTGCATGGTAGGCGTTGAGACGTCGAGTTCTCGATCGTCGATCATGGTCGTGTGGTGGGGAACGTGTCTCGTGCAGCGATCATCAACGACCGGAGGATCACGGGCCTGTCAGCTGAGGTGATCGCTGAACTCGTTGCCGAGGTGGGCCCGTTGTGGCACGAGCGACACAACGCCAAGCTCGTGTCCAGGCGGCGGAAACGGGCTGTGGGCGCCGGTGCGAAGCACCGGCTGGTGTTCGTTGACCGGCTACTGGCGACCCTCGTCCATCTCCGCCACGGGACCACACATGACGTGCTGGCCTGCTGGTTCGGTGTGGACCGCTCCACCATCACACGGGCCATCGGCGAGGTGCGTCCCCTGCTCGCCGAGCGAGGCTGCACTGTCACCACCGGAGTGCGGTTGCGGACGCTGGCGGAGGTCGTCGATTACCTCGGTGTGACCGGGGAGACCGGGATCGTGGACGGCACGGAGATCCGGGTCCGGCGCCCGGCCGTCGGACGCAA
>NZ_JBHSNY010000051.1:0-528 GCF_042657145.1 Streptomyces bullii | reverse complement strand
CCAGCGAGGGCAATTACGACCTGGTGGGCAACAACTTCCCGGTCTTCTTCATCCAGGACGGCATCAAGTTCCCGGACTTCGTGCACGCGGTGAAGATGGAGCCGCACAACGAGATCCCCACCGGCGCCTCCGCCCACGACACCCTCTGGGACTTCGTCTCGCTCCAGCCGGAGACGCTGCACACCATCATGTGGCTGATGTCCGACCGGGCCATCCCGCGCAGCTACCGCATGATGCAGGGCTTCGGGGTGCACACCTTCCGCTTCGTCGACGCCTCGGGCAGGGGCACCTTCGTCAAGTTCCACTGGAAGCCGAAGCTCGGCGTCCACTCGCTG
The DNA here is from genome assembly GCF_042657145.1 of Streptomyces bullii. Taxonomy (NCBI): domain Bacteria; kingdom Bacillati; phylum Actinomycetota; class Actinomycetes; order Kitasatosporales; family Streptomycetaceae; genus Streptomyces; species Streptomyces bullii. The sequence goes on along the minus strand of NZ_JBHSNY010000051.1, from coordinate 193 downwards.
GTCTGGGACGAGGCCCAGGAAGTGATGGGCCGCGACCCCGACTTCAACCGGCGCGACCTCTGGGACACCATCGAGGCCGGCCAGTACCCCGAGTGGGAACTGGGCGTGCAGCTCGTACCCGAGGAGGACGAGCACAAGTTCGACTTCGACCTCCTCGACGCCACGAAGATCATCCCGGAGGAGCAGGTCCCCG
>NZ_JBHSNY010000050.1:0-539 GCF_042657145.1 Streptomyces bullii | reverse complement strand
CTGATCGACTGATCTGCGGGGTCGGGCAGGACCCTCCTGCCCGACCCCGCAGCACAGACGTCAGGCGGCGCTGAACTCGTGGGCAGGGCCGCCGCGCCACTCCACCCACTGCGGGTCGTCCAGGATGGCCTCGGGCTCCGCGACGCCAGCACCCTCAAGGAACACGACCAAGTCGTGGTCGCGCGGCGGAAGGGGCGGCAGCACACGGTCACTCGAAGGTGTAGACGGCGTCGGGCAACGCCGAGGACGCAGCAGGTAACACCACCAGTGGCTGGCGGAATCAAGTACGAGAGCAGCTGCGTACGACTCCGGGTGGTGACCCCGCCGCGGCCAAGCGCCAGGTCACCAGCCCGTTCTGTGTGAGTCGCGCGCCAATCGCGACCCTGTGCGTTCCCCAGATTGAAGCGCCAACAGCAATGCGGGGGCTGCGTAGCAGGATTAACGGAAATCCGTTACTTGCGCAGTGCCTCCACTGTGGACGCGATCCCCGTGAATGGCAGCCATTCCAAGCGGGACGACTGATGAGCCAACCCGAAACG
>NZ_JBHSNY010000049.1:0-563 GCF_042657145.1 Streptomyces bullii | reverse complement strand
AGTCACGGTGTTATCGCCGGTGAGACGGTGACTGCGCTGGAGGCGGAGTCGCGCAGCGCGCAGCTCCTCGTGGTGGGCCACCGCGGGACGAGTGGTTTCACGCAGCTGTTGCTGGGGTCGACAGCGGTCCACTTGGCCGCCCACGCCTCCTGCCCGGTGATGGTGGTGCGCGGCCGGCCGGACCCGGCCGGGCCTGTCCTGGTGGCGGTGGACGGCTCCCCCCAAGGGCAGGGAGCCATAGCGTTCGCTTTCGCCGAGGCAGCCCTGCGGGGCGCGGATCTGGTTGGCCCTGCACGCCTGGACCACCTGGACCGACCACGGCGGCCCGGCCCCGGACCGCCCACTGGATGTCGTGGACCTGGTCGGTGACGTGCAACAACTACAGAGGGCGGAGGAAAGTCTCCTGGGGCCCTGTCCACGCACCGCCAACGGCACCCGGACGTGACCGTACGCTCGCGCGTGGTGCGCGGGCGCACCCGGCCCGCGCTGATCGAGGCCAGCGGCAGCGCCCAGCTCATCGTGGTCGGTGCGCGCGGGCGTGGAGGCTTCGCCGGACTGCTGCT
>NZ_JBHSNY010000048.1:0-590 GCF_042657145.1 Streptomyces bullii | reverse complement strand
GCAGTGGGCGCGGATCGAGCCGTTGCTCCCGGACCGGACGCCGAAGCGTGGTGGCCGCTGGCGGGACCACCGTGAGGTGATCGACGCGATCGCCTACAAGTTCCGGACCGGGACGCAGTGGGTGCACCTGCCGGAGAAGTACGGCAACTGGCGGGGTGTCTACAACCGGCTGCGGATGTGGGCCGTCGACGGCACCTGGGAGCGGGTGTTCACCGCCCTGGTTGCTCAGGCCGACGCGGACGAGGACCTGGACTGGGCCGTCTCGGTGGACTCCACGATCGTGCGGGCTCACCAGCATGCGGCGGGGGCCCGCAAAAGGGGGCCCCGGCCGGCGAGCCGGACGACCATGCCATCGGCCGGTCCCGCGGCGGACTGACCACGAAGATCCACCTCGTGGCCGATGGCCGGTGCCGGCCACTCGCGTTCGTTCTCACCGCCGGCCAAGCCGGCGACGCTCCCGCCTTCACGGACGTCATGGCCCGCTTGCGCGTTCCCCGACCTCGTGGACGGCCTCGCACCAGGCCGGACCTGGTCCTGGCCGACAAGGCGTACTCCTCCCGCGAGATCCGTGACCACCTGCGCAAACGCGG
>NZ_JBHSNY010000047.1:0-641 GCF_042657145.1 Streptomyces bullii | reverse complement strand
GGCCAGGACGTAACCGACGCCGGCTTCCTCCAGCATCCGCCGCAGCCGCCATTCCTGGCCATAGGCCGAGTCTGCAGTCACCCAGGCGATGGGCAGTGGCGAGGCCAGGGCCCGCTGGATCATGGCTTTGGCGAGGTCGCCCTTGGTCGCGAACTCGCGGTCGTCGGGTATCTTCGCCGCCTCGCAGCGGTCCCGGTCCGCCGTTTAGGACTTCGGCAGATACAACTCCCGGTCCACCAGTGCCCGTCCGTGCCGGGAAGCGTAGGCGGCGAAGACCCCGATCTGGCAGTTCTCCGTGCGGCCGGCAGTCCCCGAGTACTGTCGCTGGACGCCGGCCGAAACCGTGCCCTTCTTCAGAAAGCCGGTGTCGTCGATGATCAGCACACCGTCCGGCTTCCCGAGTTTCTCGGCGACGTACTCCTGCAGGTCGTCACGCACCTCGTCAGGACTCCAGCGTGCACGGTTCAGCAGATTCTGCAGGCCCGCAAGGGTGCGGTGGCCTGCGTGCTCAGCCAGCTGCCAGCTGTTCTTCCGGCCCACCGGGCCGAGCAGACCGTTCACATAGGCCCGCATCTGCCGCCGTAGGTCCACCCGCCCGAACCGGTGACCCACCCGAACAAGTACCTCTTCCAGTTCCGCCG
>NZ_JBHSNY010000046.1:0-747 GCF_042657145.1 Streptomyces bullii | reverse complement strand
CTAGAGGTTGTCCCGTATGGGGTGTGAGTTATCCGGTGAGGGCCAGGTTGTGGAGCCGGGCGATGCCGAGCATGGCCTGGTGAACGCCGTTGCTCTTGAGCCGGCAGTCCCGCAGAATCTTCCAGTTCTTCAACCGCGACAGGGCGTGTTCCACCCGGGCTCGCGCCCGGCGGTGGACGGCATTCTCCGCTTCCTGGCGTGGGCTGAGGTGCATCTGACCTCGTCGTTTGCGGTGCGGGATGAGCAGGCCGGTGCCTTGGTAGCCGCCGTCGGCGATGGTCGGGGCTCCGCGGCAGGCCCGGTCGACGCCGGACTCCGTGAACGCCCGGCAGTCGTTGCGGCTGCCGGGCAGTGGCAGGCGGATCGCCACCACCAGGCGGCTGTTGGCGTCGATCACGACCTGCAAGTTCGTCGAGTACCGATAGTTCTTGCTGGAGGCGGCGATGCTGCGGTCGCGGGTGGGCACGAGGGTGCCGTCGACGATGTAGACGGTGTCCTTGCGCGGCCGCCGGGCCGGCGAGATGGCCAGCAGCGGTGCGAGGTGATCGAGGATGCGGTCGGCCGCAGACTTCGAGACACCGAACAATGGCGCCACCTGCCGCAACGTCAGGTTCGTGCGCCAGTACGTCGCCACCAGCAACACCCGGTTCTCCAGCGGCAGCCGCCAGGGACGGCCGCGCTGAATGTCACCACCGCGACGCCGCACCAACGCGACCAGCCTGGTGAACTGCGACTCGGTCAGCCCGG
>NZ_JBHSNY010000045.1:0-890 GCF_042657145.1 Streptomyces bullii | reverse complement strand
TAAGAGGTCCTAACAAAGGCGTTGGACGTGTCGGTGGGTGATCAGGCAGGCGGCGAGGCCGAGGAAGGCCTCGTGGATGTCGTCGCGGCGTTCCCAGCGGGTGCGCAGGCGGCGGAAGCCGTGCAGCCAGGCGATGGTGCGCTCTACCACCCAACGGAAGACGCCCAGGCCAGAGCCGTGTTCGACGCCTCGTTCGGCGATGACCGGGCGAATGCCGCGCTGCCAGAGCAGGCGGCGGTACTTGTCGTGGTCGTATCCGCGGTCTGCGAGGAGTGCGTCGGGTCTGCGTCTGGGCCGGCCGACGACGCCCGCCACCGCTGGGACCTTGTCCAGCAAGGGCAGCAACTGCGTGACGTCGTTGCGGTTTCCGCCGGTCAGCGACACCGAGAGCGGGATGCCCTGCCCGTCGGTGAGGACGTGGTGCTTGCTGCCCGGTCGTGCGCGGTCGACCGGGCTGGGTCCGCTTTTGGGCCGCGCCGGGCCGCCCTGACGTGGGAAGAGTCGATCACCGCCCGCGACCAGTCCAGCTTCCTCGCGGCCCGCAGCTTCTTCAGCAGCACCAGGTGCAGCGCGTCCCACACGCCGGCCTCGTTCCACGCGGCCAGGCGCCGCCAGCAGGTCATGCCCGATCCGAAGCCCAGCTCCTGGGGCAGGTACTCCCACTGGATGCCGGTGTGCAGCACGAACAAGATCCCGCACAAAGCCTGCCGGTCCGGGATCCGCGGTCTGCCCTCGACCAGTTTCGGACCCGGCTCGGGCAACAACGGCTCGATGAGCGACCACAGTTCGTCCGAGACGATCCACGGCCGTGACTCCCTCTTCCCCACGACAAACCAACGAGCAACCAGGACGACAGTCACATGATCAACAGCTTCTGTTAGGACCTCTAA
>NZ_JBHSNY010000044.1:0-902 GCF_042657145.1 Streptomyces bullii | reverse complement strand
AGGGGTCCTTTCAGAATGCTGGGATCTTGCGGGCGAGGGTCATGCAGTGGGCGAGCTGGAGGAACGCGTCGTGCATGTCGTCTCGGGTTTCCCAGCGGGTCCGTAAGCGGCGAGGGCCGTGGAGCCAGGCGATGGCCGACTCGGCAACCCAACGCACACGGCCCAGGCCCGAGCCATGTGGCTGTCCGCGCCGGGCGATCTTCGGAACGATGCCGCGCTCACGCAGCCGACGACGGTAGCTGTCATGGTCGTAGCCGCGGTCGGCATACAACGCCCGGGGCTTGCACCGAGGCCGGCCCCGCTTGCCCCGCACCGGCGGCACCCCGTCGACCAGCGGCAGGAGCTGCGTGACGTCGTTGCGGTGCCCGCCCGTCAACGACACCCGCAGCGGGATACCGTGCGCCTCCGTCAGCACGTGATGCTTCGAGCCCGGCCGTGCACGGTCAACCGGACTCGGACCGACTTTTGGGCTGCTTCGCCCCCGCTTGGCCTGCACATGGGAAGCGTCAACGGCGACGCGGGAGAAATCCAGGCGGTCCGCCGCCCGCAACCGGTCCAGCAGCACCCGCTGAAGTTCCTCCCACACCCCGGCCTCCTGCCACTCGGCCAACCGCCGCCAGCAGGTAGGACCGGAACCGAACCCCAACTCCTGCGGCAGGTACTCCCACTGGATGCCGGTGTAGAGGACGAACAGCACACCCTGCAGGGTCTTGCGGTCATCGATCCGCTTGCGCCCCGGATGCCGGAACCGCCGCTCATGCTTCGGCAGCAGTGGCTCGATCACCGCCCACAGCTCGTCACTGATCTCCCACGGCTTCCGCCGTGCCACGGGCCACTCCCACAAAGACGGAATCACTTCCATCTCCACCGTGCCACAGGAAGATCATTCTGCAAGGACCCCT
>NZ_JBHSNY010000043.1:0-1155 GCF_042657145.1 Streptomyces bullii | reverse complement strand
AGCTGCCAGCTGTTCTTCCGGCCCACCGGGCCGAGCAGACCGTTCACATAGGCCCGCATCTGCCGCCGTAGGTCCACCCGCCCGAACCGGTGACCCACCCGAACAAGTACCTCTTCCAGTTCCGCCGTCCAGACGTCGGACCGCACATCCTGCACGACAATCACAACGGGCCGCCGCGGTGGAGGTTACGAACTTCCGGCACCTGACGCCACAGCAGTCGAATAGACTCGAGAAGGTGCCTCTGACCAGCAGAGATAGCGAACTGCAACTGGAGTACAAAGGGCTGTCCCGTACTGCTGGTCACGGGTGAGTGATCTCGCTGTGTCTGGTGTGATCACAGCGTCGGAGCCGTCCTGAATAGCCCCGTTCACCGGGCTGAGCCCGCGTCAGTTCGGCAAGCTGATCACCGCATTGCGACGCGAGGGTGCGGACCCGGTCCGCAAGGGCCGGCCGTGGAGCCTGCCGCTGGAAGACCGGGTCCTGCTGGTCGCGGCGTTACTTGCGGACCAACCTGACCCTGCGGCGGCTCGCGCCGCTGTTCGGGGTGTCGAAGTCGGCCGCTGACCGCATCATCGCCCACCTCAGCCCTGCGCTCGCGCTCCAGCAGCGCAAGCGGTACCGCAAGAACACCGTGCTGATCGTGGACGGCACCCTGGTTCCCACCCGCGACCACACCATCGCCGAGCAGTCGAAGAACTACAGGTACTCCACCGACCACCAGGTCGTCATCGACGCCGACACCCGGCTCGTCGTCGCCATCGGCCGGCCACTGCCCGGCAACCGCAACGACTGCAAGGCATGGGAGCTGTCCGGCGCCAAAGACGCCGTCGGCAAGACCACGGTCATCACGGACGGCGGCTACCGGGGCACCAGCCTGGTCATCCCGCACCGTCGCGAGAAGGGCCAGGCCGACCTCCCCGCCGGGAAAGCGCGTTGTTGGGCGGCCAGGACGTCGGGGGTGGCGGGCGTTGTTGTTGCGCCAGCGCAGGTAGGCGTGCAGGGCCCGGGTCTGTACGGTGCGGTTCGGATACTGAACTTGATTGGGTGATGTCGGTGCCGTTCGCCTGACAGCCTGGTGTCGACACCGGTAGCCCTGGGGCGTGAGGTATGCGCAGGGCGGCGGGCTGACCGACGCCGAGAGGACCACGCGGGAGC
>NZ_JBHSNY010000042.1:0-1189 GCF_042657145.1 Streptomyces bullii | reverse complement strand
CGCCGGATGGTGTTGAGCCTGGTGATCAGGGGGGTGATGGTGCGGCCTTCGCGTTCGGCTGTCTCCCAGTCGCGGGGGCGGAGCTGGTACTTCTCGGAGTCGAGGTACTCCTCGCTGCCCTCGCGCAGGGGGGTGTTCTCGCACAGCTCGTAGCCGCTGTAGATGCCCCAGGAGGGGGAGAGGGTGGCGGCCAGCACGGCGCGGACCTCGAAGGCGGGGCGGCCGCCGTGCTGGAGGTAGGCGTGCAGGATGTCGGGGGTGTTGGGGAAGAAGTTGGGCCGCATGTAGGAGGCGGCCTCCCCGGACAGTTCGGTGAGGTAGTCGGTCAGTTCCTGCTTGGTGTTGCGCCAGGTGAAGTACGTGTAGGACTGCTGGAAGCCGATCTGGGCCAGGGTGCGCATCATCGCCGGGCGGGTGAACGCCTCGGCCAGGAAGATCACGTCCGGGTCGGTGCGGTTGACGTCCGCGATCACCCGTTCCCAGAAGACGACCGGCTTGGTGTGGGGGTTGTCCACCCGGAAGATCCGCACCCCCAGGCTCATCCAGTGCCGCAGCACCCGCAGCGTCTCGGCGACCAGGCCGTCCATGTCGGCGTCGAAGGCGATGGGGTAGATGTCCTGGTACTTCTTCGGCGGGTTCTCGGCGTAGGCGATGGTGCCGTCGGGCCGGTGGTGGAACCACTCGGGGTGCTTGTGCACCCAAGGGTGGTCCGGGGAGCACTGCAGGGCGAAGTCCAGGGCGATCTCCAGGCCGTGGCGTGCGGCCTCGCGCACGAACCAGGCGAAGTCGTCGAGCGTGCCCAGCTGGGGGTGGACGGCGTCGTGGCCACCCTCGGGGGAGCCGATCGCCCACGGCACGCCGACGTCGTCCGGGCCGGGGGTGAGGGTGTTGTTCCTGCCCTTGCGGAAGGTGGTGCCGATGGGATGGATCGGCGGCAGGTAGACCACGTCGAAGCCCATCGCCGCGATCGCCGGCAGACGGCGGGCCGCGGTGCGGAAGGTGCCGTGCGGCCGCTCGGGCGTGCCCTCCGAGCGCGGGAAGAACTCGTACCACGACCCGTACAGGGCCCGCTCCCGCTCCACCAGCAGCGGCAACGGCTCACTGCTGGTCACCAGCTCCCGCAGCGGATGACGGGCCAGCACGGCGTCGACCTCCGGGGTGAGCGCCGCCGCCAGCCGCGCCGCGGCCG
>NZ_JBHSNY010000041.1:0-1191 GCF_042657145.1 Streptomyces bullii | reverse complement strand
CTAGTGCTGCGTTCCTCAAAGGATGTACACATATCGGCGGTGTAAGCGCCTGGTGGGTGGTGCGGGTCTGCCCCAGATCCAGGGTCGGGCGCGGGCGTTGAGCTGGTCGGTGGCGACGCGGGTCGCGTGGGTGATGTGGTCGCGATCGCCGAAGGAGCGCCCGGCGAGAGCGGTCTTGCGAAACAGTCGCCACCAGCCTTCCTGCAGGTTGAGCCAGCACGCGCCGACCGGGATGAACGCGTGTGTGATGCGGGGGTGCTCCTCCAGCCAGGCGCGGGTGGACACGCTGTTGTGGGAGGAGAGGTTGTCGGTGATGACGTAGATGTCCCCGTGCGGGTTGGCGTCCTCGACCAGCTGGAGGAACTGCTGGTAGTAGGCGCTGTTGCGGGACGGGGCGGTCATGGTGATCTCCTGCCCGTCCCGGGGGCGCAGGGCTCCGTAGACCCAGGTCTTCTCCGGGCCGCGGGAGTAGTCGATCTCGCTTTTGATGCGGTGTCCGTCCGGCGACCAGCCCGGTGCCGGCGGGAAGGTGCGTGGGATCACCGGTCCGAGCTCGTCGGCGCAGACCACGGTCGCACCGTCGGGCGGGCTGGTGTAGAGCTCGATGATCCGCGTCCTTTTCCCTCGAAGCCGGGGTCCTTCGACCGGGCCCAGGACCGGGTACGGCGCCAGCGCACGCCCTCGGCCAGCAAGATCCTGCGCACCTGGGAACGGCCCGCCTGGATGCCCAGCTCCTGTGCGGCGGCGGCCAGGGCATCCAGGGTCCACTCCGCCGGCCCGGTCTCATCCGCGGCCCACATCTCGTTCGACGGCTGGACCTCGAGCCGGCCGGGCGGGGTCTGCTTGACCATCGCGATGATCCGGGAGCGTTCGGCCTCGGTGATCCTTCTCTTGCGGCCCTGCCCGCCCAGATCCTCCAGACCCTCAAGCCCCGAACGGTTGAAGCGGTGCAGCCAGCGGCGCACGGTCTTCTGACTGCACCTCAGCTCGTCGGCGATCTGCGGGACCAGACAGCCGTCCCAGCTCAGCTCCACCATCCGGCACCGCTCCACCAGAACCCTCGGCGCCTTCCTGGCAGCCGCCAGACGGTGGACCACCGCTTGCTCGCCCTCGTCACGGCCCGGCCGTGCCCGTAACACCATCGTCCAGCACCCGCCCCCGAGCACCCGCAACCACCCCGCTACCAACAGC
>NZ_JBHSNY010000040.1:0-1195 GCF_042657145.1 Streptomyces bullii | reverse complement strand
GTTGTGGTGAGGATCGTTGAGCGGCTGGTGCCGGACGAGTTGTGGGAACTGTTCCAGCGGGTGGTGCCAGAGGCGCCGACCCGGCCTCAAGGCGGCGGTCGGCGTCGGCACGGTGATCGTGAGGTACTGGCCGCGATCGTGTTCGTGGCGACTTCGGGCTGCACGTGGCAGCAACTCCCAACCGCTTCGTTCGGACCCTCCGGGGCAACAGCCCACCGCAGGTTCACCGAGTGGAGCAAGGCCAGAGTGTGGGCCAAGCTGCACCGCCTGGTCCTCGACGAACTCGGCTTCCGCGGCGAGCTGGACTGGTCCCGCTGCGCGATCGATTCGGTCAACATGCGGGCTTTGAAAAGGGGGAGCTGACAGGCCCGAATCCTGTTGACCGGGGTAAATACGGCTCAAAGATCCACCTGATCACCGACCGGAATGGTCTGCCCCTGCCTGTCGGAATCTCCGGGGCCAACGTCCACGACAGCCAAGCCTTGGTCCCGCTCGTGCAGGGCATCCCGCCCATCCGCTCCCGCCGCGGCCCTCGGCGGCGCAGGCCCGCAAAGCTGCACGCCGACAAGGGCTACGACTACACCCACCTGCGACTATGGTTAGCGACACACGGCATCCGGCACCGGATCGCCCGCAAGGGAGTGGACAACTCCCAGCGACTGGGCCGCCACCGCTGGGTCGTAGAGCGGACCGTTTCCTGGCTGGCCGGCTGTCGCCGCCTTCATCGCCGCTACGAACGCAAGGCCGAACACTTCCTCGCCTTCACCAGCATCGCCTGCACCCTCATCTGCCTGCGCCGCCTGACTCGCCGATGTGCCGTTGCAACAGCCTGACTGCCAGGTCATGGCCGTAGTGAATGGCGAGGTCCATGGGCGTTTGCCCATCAGGGTCAGGGAGTTGCGGATCAGCACCGTAGGCCAGGAGCACAGCAGTGGTATGCACAGTCAGCGGGCTGCCGCTCTGCAAGGAGCTATCGCCTTCCGCGTCAATGGCGTGCGTCAGGAGCGTCATGTTGTCGCATACCTCATCCGGATCGGCTCCCTTGGCCAGCAACTGAGCCAGGGTCTCTGCGTCCTCGTTCTCCACCGCTTGATGGGCCGGTGTCCAGGTGTTCTCCACGGCGGCATTCAACCGTTGCCGCACCAGTCCGGCCAGCGCAATCCGGCGGAACTGATCGCCAATTGAGATGACTTGT
>NZ_JBHSNY010000039.1:0-1666 GCF_042657145.1 Streptomyces bullii | reverse complement strand
GCGACCCGCGTCGCCACCGACCAGCTCAACGCCCGCGCCCGACCCTGGATCTGGGGCAGACCCGCACCACCCACCAGGCGCTTACACCGCCGATATGTGTACATCCTTTGAGGAACGCAGCACTAGTAGTGCTTCGTTACGTCGGGTGATCCTGCCTGGTGGTGGGTACCTTCCCTGGTATGAGGCTGGGGGAAGTGGAACAGCTCCGGGGTGAGTTATCGGAGTTCGTTGCCGATGTGTTCGGGTCGTTTCCGCGGCGGGATCAGCGGCGGTGGGGTGAGTGCTATCTGCGGGGCCTGATGCTGGATGGCCGGCGCAAGTCGATCCAGCCGATGGCCGAGCGTCTGCCGGACGGAAACATGCAGGCCCTGCAACAGTTCGTGAACCAGTCGCCGTGGGATCCGCTGCCGGTGCGGCGGCGGGTTGCCCAGCGGCTGTCCGAGGCGATCACACCTGAGGTGTGGGTGATCGACGATGTGTCGTTCCCCAAGTGCGGCCAAGCGTCGGTCGGGGTGGCCCGCCAGTACTGCGGAGCTGTCGGCAAACGGGCGAACTGTCAGGTCGCGGTCAGTGTCCATGCCGCCACCGACACCGCCTCGTGCCCGTTGGAGTGGCAGTTGTATCTGCCGCGTGAGTGGACGGACGAGCCGGACCGATGCCGCAGAGCAGGAGTCCCCGACGACGTCGTGGTGCACCAGGAGAAGTGGCGTCTCGCGCTCGGCCTTCTGGACACACTCGCCGAATGGCAGTTGAAGGCGCCGGTCGTGGTCGCCGATGCCGGCTACGGCGTCAGCACCCCCTTCCGGCTCGGCCTCCAGGAGCGCGGGCTGTCCTATGTCCTGGCCCTGACCGGGAAGGAAGTCGCCCAGCCGGAGCATGCCGAGCCGCACCAGCCTGCTTACGGCGGACTTGGACCGCCCACCCTTGCCCGCTACCGCACCCCACCGCGAGCCGTCTGCGTCCTCGCAAGGGAGGCTGGTGCGGAGCGGTTCACCGAGGTGACCTGGAGGCAGGGCAGCAAAGGGGAGATGACTTCGCGGTTCGCGGTGCTGACAGTGCGGCCCGCGGGCAAGCAGTCCCTGGCCGCAGCGCAGGAGGCGGGCGGCGGCCGCAACGGGTGGGACGGCGTCCTGCCCGTCCAGACACTCCTCGTGGAATGGCCGGACGGCCAGGACACTCCGACGGACTACTGGATATCGAACCTGCCCGCCACCACACCGGCCGCTGACCTGGTGCGGTGGGCCAAGATGCGCTGGCGGATCGAGCACGATTACCGCGAGTTCAAGCACGGCCTCGGGCTGGACCACTTCGAGGGCCGCACCTGGCGCGGCTGGCACCACCACGTCACCCTCGTCACCGCCGCCCAGGCATTCCTCACTCTCCGGCGGCTCGACCCAAAAGTCCGCATACCGGCCTGACTCTCTACCAGGTCCTCGACGTTCTTCAGGACCTGCTGAGGTGCTGGACCGGTACCTGCACCACCTGCGGACGGCGCCTGCCCAGACCTCGGACCAGCCACAGACAGCCCACAACCTAACGAAGCACTACTAGTGCTCGATTCCGCTTTCGGTGGGTATAGCTGTTGGTAGCGGGGTGGTTGCGGGTGCTCGGGGGCGGGTGCTGGACGATGGTGTTACGGGCACGGCCGGGCCGTGACGAGGGCGAG
>NZ_JBHSNY010000038.1:0-2222 GCF_042657145.1 Streptomyces bullii | reverse complement strand
GTACCTCACGATCACCGTGCCGACGCCGACCGCCGCCTTGAGGCCGGGTCGGCGCCTCTGGCACCACCCGCTGGAACAGTTCCCACAACTCGTCCGGCACCAGCCGCTCAACGATCCTCACCACAACGGCAGCCTACCCAGCCAAATGAGATGACTTGTTAGGGTTCGTCTTCAAACGGATCTTGCCCAAAGCAGGAACGACGCCAGACTGGCCGCCGCTTCGTAGGAGGTGGCGGTCTTGTCGTATCTAGTGGCGATGCCACGGAAGCCTTTGAGCTGGTTGAAGCAGCGTTCGACGACGTTGCGGCGACGGTAGATCTGCCGATCGAATGCCGGCGGCCGGCCGCCTTGGCGGCGCGGTTGTGTCGGGTGTCGCTGTTGGTCGGCCTTCTCGGGGATGGTGTGGCCGATCCCGCGTTTGCGCAGGTAGGCGCGGAATGCGCGAGAGCTGTACGCCTTGTCTGCGATCAGGTGGTCGGGACGACAGCGCGGACGGCCAGGGCCGAGGCGTGGGACGCGGATGCATTCCAGCAGCGGTTGCACGCAGATACCGTCATGACGTTGGCCGGGAGTGACCAGGAGGGCCAGCGGCCTGCCTCGGCCGTCGCAGGCGAGGTGGATCTTGGTGGTCAGACCTCCGCGTGAACGACCGAGGGCGTGATCGTCCGGTTCGTCCGGCTGATGGGTCCCCCTTTTCGGCCTGTGGCGGCGGCATGCTGATGAGCTCGCACGATGGTGGAATCGATCTGGACGAGCCAGTCGATGTCACCGGCCGCATCAGCCTGGGCCTGGATCTGCTGAAGGGCCCGGGCGAAGACACCGCTCAACGCGTAGCGACGGAAGCGGGTGTAGACCGTTTGTCATGGTCCGTAGGGGTCGGGCAGATCACGCCACGGCAGGCCGGTGCGTATCTTGTAGATTATCCCGTTGATGACCTGCCGGTCATCCACACTCGGTCGGCCGGTGACGGCCCGCGGTATGAGCGGAGCGAGCAAATCCCACTCCTGGTCACTGAGTTCGTGTCGCATCTGACCATGATTTGCCAGGGAGTGATCTTTGATGACGGGCAGCAGTGCCCGCACAATCACGGCATGATCAATACTGTTGAAGCAGCCTGGCACAAAATCCTCACCACAGCCGACGAACCTCGCGGACCGGAAGGATCGCCGCTTGCCGCTCCGTTTGCCGAGCTGGTGCTGGTGGCGCATGCAGAGCCGCTGCTTCGCCAGCTCTACCCATGGGCCGGTATGTGGGAGCTGCACTTCAGCAGGTGCACGAAGATCCGCCACACCTGGGATATCCCCTACATCGGCGCCCTAAGAGACGGCCGGTACTACGTCGAAGGGCCGAGCCGAATCAGCCCGCGGATCGCCGAGACGGACAGCGCGCAAGCTGCAGTAGCGATGGTCGTCGATCGTCTGCCATCACACTGCGGCCCGGCCTTCATTGGCAACGCGGAGGAACTGGCCGCCTACGAGAGAGCGCGGGACAACAGGTAGATACGAGCCGCCGACTTCGCGTCGGCAGCTCAGTAGGCACCTTTGAAGACGGGCCCTAGTACTCCAGTTGCAGTTCGCTATCTCTGCTGGTCAGAGGCACCTTCTTGAGTCTGTTCGGCTGCCGTGGCGTCAGGTGCCGGAAGTTCGTGACCTCCACCGTGACGGCGACGGTAGTGGCAGCGTCGTGCGGTTGCCTGGTGGCGGCGCCGCCACCCAGCACCAGCTCAGCGCGTGATCGGCTTTCCGCCGGTGTGTGGGTTGGGGACGGTGAACTGCCAGGAGCCGCCGGACTTCTGCCACGGTGAGGGGTGCAAGGGCACAGGAACCGTTTCTGCGACCCCCCTTGCCGTCGTCGCGGTGGCGGACATGGCCGCGAGGTAGGCGTGGGTCAGCATGGCGAGGGCGATGTGCCGGTACCAGCCCGGATAACGTCGGACCTCGTACTGGTCCAGGCCGCATTCGTTCTTCGCGCTCTGGAAGCACTCCTCGATCGCCCACCGGCTGCCGGCTATCCGGGCCAGCTCAGGAACCGCTGTGCCGGCGGGTGCGTAGGCGAGGTAGTAGGCGACCTCTTCCAGGCGGGCGAGGCTGCGGCGGGCCAGGACGTAACCGACGCCGGCTTCCTCCAGCATCCGCCGCAGCCGCCATTCCTGGCCATAGGCCGAGTCTGCAGTCACCCAGGCGATGGGCAGTGGCGAGGCCAGGGCCCGCTGGATCATGGCT
>NZ_JBHSNY010000037.1:0-2452 GCF_042657145.1 Streptomyces bullii | reverse complement strand
CAGTACGTCGCCACCAGCAACACCCGGTTCTCCAGCGGCAGCCGCCAGGGACGGCCGCGCTGAATGTCACCACCGCGACGCCGCACCAACGCGACCAGCCTGGTGAACTGCGACTCGGTCAGCCCGGCGAACGGCTCGATCCACTTCGGATCATCCGCTGAGATCACCCCACCCATGCCCAGCCAACGCACCAACCGCCCCACCGGTTACGGGACAACCTCTAGGTCTTGCGGGACATGACGTTGGTGGCACAGGCCAATGCCGGTGAAACCGAGGTGTCTCGACGGGCATCGGTCGGGTAGCGTGCGGGCCATGTCGAGTCCTGAGTCAGACACGGTGGGCGCTTTCGGTCACGCCGTCAGCCCCCTGAACCACTGAGCTCGTAGCCCTGTCGTCGCGCCGCATTCTGTGGTGGGACGCGTGTGCCCCTGGGGCTGGCCGCGGTGACGAGATGACCTTCTGGTGCCTCTCCCTCACCTCGGAGCCACTCGATGCCTTTCCCGCTGTATCTGCTTGCCATGGCGGTCTTTGCCATGGGCACCTCGGAGTTCATGCTCGCCGGTCTCTTGCCGGACATTGCCTTTGATTTCGACGTCCCCGTCGGGACAGCAGGCGTGCTCACCTCGGCCTTCGCGATCGGCATGATCGTCGGCGCCCCCCTGGTGGCCGCGCTTGCCCGCAACTGGCCTAGGCGCTCCAGCCTTCTGGGGTTCATCCTCGCTTTCGCGGCAGCCCACGCCGTGGGCGCCCTCACCACGAGCTTTCCGGTCCTGTTCGCCACTCGGATCGTCGCCGCGCTCGCGAACGCCGGGTTCCTCGCGGTCGCTCTGACGGCTGCCGCCACGCTGGTCTCGCCCGACAAGAAGGGACGTGCGCTGGCCGTGCTGCTGTCGGGCACGACGGTGGCCACGATCGCCGGTGTCCCCGGTGGGTCGGTACTCGGCACATTGCTCGGCTGGCGGGCCACCTTCTGGGCCGTCGCCGCTTTCTGCCTGCCCGCAGCCCTCGGCATCCTGAAGGGGATCCCAACGGGACGTGTGAGGAAAGAGGCGACTGGCGGGCCGGCCTTGCGAGCAGAGCTCGCCCAGCTCACCAGGCCGCGGTTGATCGTGGTGATGCTGCTCGGCACGCTGGTGAACGCGGCCACCTTCGCAAGCTTCACCTTCCTCGCCCCCGTGGTGACCGAAACCGCCGGGCTGGGCGAGTTGTGGATCTCTGTCGTGCTGGTGCTCTTCGGGGCCGGTTCCTTCGTCGGCGTCACCGTCGCTGGCCGGCTGTCCGACCAGCGCCCCGGTCTGGTCCTCGCAGTCGGTGGTCCGCCGCTACTCATCGGCTGGCCGACCCTGGCCATGCTGGCCGACAAGCCGGTCGCCCTGTTCACCCTCGTGTTCGTGCAGGGCGCGCTGTCGTTCGCGCTGGGCAGCACACTGATCACGCGGGTCCTCTACGAGGCCGCGGGAGCCCCCACCATGGCCGGCTCCTATGCGACCGCGGCACTCAACGTCGGCGCCGCCGTCGGCCCCCTCATCGCCGCGATCACCCTCGGCACCGCGGTCGGGAACCTCGGGCCGCTGTGGGCCAGCGGCCTCCTCGTCGCTGTTGCGCTGCTCATTGCGTTCCCCCTCCGCACCGTGGTCGCGGCCGACCGAAGTGCCGAGGTGCTCCAGTGACGCATGCGAACGCTCCCTTGACCATCGAGGGACGCCGAAGGCTCCTGGAGCGCTGCCACAGCCGTCCGATCGCCCACGTGGCAGCCGAGGCCGGCGTCCCCCGCGCCTGCCTGTCCAAGTGGAAGAACCGGTACGACACGCAGGGCGAGGCCGGGCTGCAGGACCGCTTCAGCGTCCCGCACCCCTCACCGACCCAGACCCCGCCCGACCTCGTCGAACGGATCGAGCAGCTGCGGCGGGACCACAAGTGGTCCGCCCGCCGGATCGCCCTCGAACTCGTGAACCAGGGTGTGCGGATCAGCGAACGCACCGTGCGTCGGTGGCTGGCGCGTCTGGGCATCAACCACCGCCGGTTCCTCGACCCCGACGGGTCCGCCAACCGGCGCCCCCCGGGACGCATCGTGGCCCGCTACCCGGGCCACATGGTCCACTGGACGTCAAGAAGGTCGGACGCATCCCCGATGGCGGCGGGTGGCGGACCCACGGCCGCGGCTCCGAGCAGGCTAGTACTCCAGTTGCAGTTCGCTATCTCTGCTGGTCAGAGGCACCTTCTTGAGTCTGTTCGGCTGCCGTGGCGTCAGGTGCCGGAAGTTCGTGACCTCCGCCGCGGCGGCCCGTGGTGATTGTCATGCAGATGTGCGGCCCGACGTCTGGTCGGCGGAACTGGAAGAGGTACTTGTTCGGGTGGGTCACCGGTTCGGGCGGGTGGACCTACGGCGGCAGATGCGGGCCTATGTGAACGGTCTGCTCGGCCCGGTGGGCCGGAAGAACAGCTGGCAGCT
>NZ_JBHSNY010000036.1:0-5199 GCF_042657145.1 Streptomyces bullii | reverse complement strand
GGAGGAAAGCCCGAGAGGGTGAGTACGAAGGAAGCGTCCGTTCCTTGAGAACTCAACAGCGTGCCAAAAGTCAACGCCAGATATGTTGATACCCCGTCTCCGGCCATTCGGCTGGGGCGAGGTTCCTTTGAAAAACACACAGCGAGGACGCTGTGAACGGCCGGGCTTATTCCGCCTGGCTGTTCCGCTCTCGTGGTGTTGAACCGGATGACCGGTAAACATTCACGGAGAGTTTGATCCTGGCTCAGGACGAACGCTGGCGGCGTGCTTAACACATGCAAGTCGAACGATGAACCACTTCGGTGGGGATTAGTGGCGAACGGGTGAGTAACACGTGGGCAATCTGCCCTTCACTCTGGGACAAGCCCTGGAAACGGGGTCTAATACCGGATACGAGTTCCCAAGGCATCTTGGGGGCTGGAAAGCTCCGGCGGTGAAGGATGAGCCCGCGGCCTATCAGCTTGTTGGTGAGGTAACGGCTCACCAAGGCGACGACGGGTAGCCGGCCTGAGAGGGCGACCGGCCACACTGGGACTGAGACACGGCCCAGACTCCTACGGGAGGCAGCAGTGGGGAATATTGCACAATGGGCGCAAGCCTGATGCAGCGACGCCGCGTGAGGGATGACGGCCTTCGGGTTGTAAACCTCTTTCAGCAGGGAAGAAGCGCAAGTGACGGTACCTGCAGAAGAAGCGCCGGCTAACTACGTGCCAGCAGCCGCGGTAATACGTAGGGCGCGAGCGTTGTCCGGAATTATTGGGCGTAAAGAGCTCGTAGGCGGCTTGTCGCGTCGGTTGTGAAAGCCCGGGGCTTAACCCCGGGTCTGCAGTCGATACGGGCAGGCTAGAGTTCGGTAGGGGAGATCGGAATTCCTGGTGTAGCGGTGAAATGCGCAGATATCAGGAGGAACACCGGTGGCGAAGGCGGATCTCTGGGCCGATACTGACGCTGAGGAGCGAAAGCGTGGGGAGCGAACAGGATTAGATACCCTGGTAGTCCACGCCGTAAACGGTGGGCACTAGGTGTGGGCAACATTCCACGTTGTCCGTGCCGCAGCTAACGCATTAAGTGCCCCGCCTGGGGAGTACGGCCGCAAGGCTAAAACTCAAAGGAATTGACGGGGGCCCGCACAAGCGGCGGAGCATGTGGCTTAATTCGACGCAACGCGAAGAACCTTACCAAGGCTTGACATACACCGGAAACATCCAGAGATGGGTGCCCCCTTGTGGTCGGTGTACAGGTGGTGCATGGCTGTCGTCAGCTCGTGTCGTGAGATGTTGGGTTAAGTCCCGCAACGAGCGCAACCCTTGTCCCGTGTTGCCAGCAGGCCCTTGTGGTGCTGGGGACTCACGGGAGACCGCCGGGGTCAACTCGGAGGAAGGTGGGGACGACGTCAAGTCATCATGCCCCTTATGTCTTGGGCTGCACACGTGCTACAATGGCCGGTACAATGAGCTGCGATACCGCGAGGTGGAGCGAATCTCAAAAAGCCGGTCTCAGTTCGGATTGGGGTCTGCAACTCGACCCCATGAAGTCGGAGTCGCTAGTAATCGCAGATCAGCATTGCTGCGGTGAATACGTTCCCGGGCCTTGTACACACCGCCCGTCACGTCACGAAAGTCGGTAACACCCGAAGCCGGTGGCCCAACCCCTTGTGGGAGGGAGCTGTCGAAGGTGGGACTGGCGATTGGGACGAAGTCGTAACAAGGTAGCCGTACCGGAAGGTGCGGCTGGATCACCTCCTTTCTAAGGAGCACTTCTTACCGAGTCCTTCGGGGCGAGGTCAGAGGCCAGTACATCAGCGAACGTCTGATGCTGGTTGCTCATGGGTGGAACGTTGACTACTCGGCACACTCGGCCTGTTCGGGGCTGTTAGTACTGCTCTTCGGAGCGTGGAACGCAGACTGCGGGAGGTGAGGGTGTCGGGCACGCTGTTGGGTGTCTGAGGGAATGAACTTCCTTCAGTTGCCGGCCCCAGTGCACTCGGGAGTTCTTCTCGGGGTGATGGGTGGTTGGTCGTTGTTTGAGAACTGCACAGTGGACGCGAGCATCTGTGGCCAAGTTTTTAAGGGCGCACGGTGGATGCCTTGGCACCAGGAACCGATGAAGGACGTGGGAGGCCGCGATAGGCCCCGGGGAGCTGTCAACCGAGCTTTGATCCGGGGGTGTCCGAATGGGGAAACCCGGCAGTCGTCATGGGCTGTCACCCACTGCTGAACACATAGGCAGTGTGGAGGGAACGCGGGGAAGTGAAACATCTCAGTACCCGCAGGAAGAGAAAACAACCGTGATTCCGGGAGTAGTGGCGAGCGAAACCGGATGAGGCCAAACCGTATGCGTGTGAGACCCGGCAGGGGTTGCGTATGCGGGGTTGTGGGATCTCTCTTTCATGGTCTGCCGGCCGTGAGACGAGTCAGAAACCGTTGATGTAGGCGAAGGACATGCGAAAGGTCCGGCGTAGAGGGTAAGACCCCCGTAGTCGAAACGTCAGCGGCTCGTTTGAGAGACACCCAAGTAGCACGGGGCCCGAGAAATCCCGTGTGAATCTGGCGGGACCACCCGCTAAGCCTAAATATTCCCTGGTGACCGATAGCGGATAGTACCGTGAGGGAATGGTGAAAAGTACCCCGGGAGGGGAGTGAAATAGTACCTGAAACCGTGTGCCTACAAGCCGTGGGAGCGTCGGAACGAGGCTTGCCTTGTTCTCGTGACTGCGTGCCTTTTGAAGAATGAGCCTGCGAGTTTGCGGTGTGTTGCGAGGTTAACCCGGGTGGGGTAGCCGTAGCGAAAGCGAGTCCGAATAGGGCGGTGGAGTAGCACGCTCAAGACCCGAAGCGGAGTGATCTAGCCATGGGCAGGTTGAAGCGGAGGTAAGACTTCGTGGAGGACCGAACCCACCAGGGTTGAAAACCTGGGGGATGACCTGTGGTTAGGGGTGAAAGGCCAATCAAACTCCGTGATAGCTGGTTCTCCCCGAAATGCATTTAGGTGCAGCGTCGTGTGTTTCTTGCCGGAGGTAGAGCACTGGATAGGCGATGGGCCCTACCGGGTTACTGACCTTAGCCAAACTCCGAATGCCGGTAAGTGAGAGCGCGGCAGTGAGACTGTGGGGGATAAGCTCCATGGTCGAGAGGGAAACAGCCCAGAGCATCGACTAAGGCCCCTAAGCGTACGCTAAGTGGGAAAGGATGTGGAGTCGCAGAGACAACCAGGAGGTTGGCTTAGAAGCAGCCACCCTTGAAAGAGTGCGTAATAGCTCACTGGTCTAGTGATTCCGCGCCGACAATGTAGCGGGGCTCAAGCGTACCGCCGAAGTCGTGTCATTCATGCAACAGCCCCAACGGGTGTATGGATGGGTAGGGGAGCGTCGTCTGCCGGGTGAAGCAGCCGCGTAAGCGAGTTGTGGACGGTTGACGAGTGAGAATGCAGGCATGAGTAGCGATTCACACGTGAGAAACGTGTGCGCCGATTGACTAAGGGTTCCTGGGTCAAGCTGATCTGCCCAGGGTAAGTCGGGACCTAAGGCGAGGCCGACAGGCGTAGTCGATGGATAACCGGTTGATATTCCGGTACCCGCTGTGAAGCGTCAAACATCGAATCCAGTGATGCTAAGCCCGTGAAGCCGTCGGCTGAGTCTTCGGACGAGGTCGGAGTGGTGGAGCCGGTGACCCGAGCTGGTAGTAGGTGAGTGATGGGGTGACGCAGGAAGGTAGTCCATCCCGGGCGGTGGTTGTCCCGGGGTAAGGGTGTAGGCCGTGCGATAGGCAAATCCGTCGCACTTGTGGCTGAGACCTGATGCCGAGCCGATTGTGGTGAAGTGGATGATCCTATGCTGTCGAGAAAAGCCTCTAGCGAGTTTCATGGCGGCCCGTACCCTAAACCGACTCAGGTGGTCAGGTAGAGAATACCGAGGCGTTCGGGTGAACTATGGTTAAGGAACTCGGCAAAATGCCCCCGTAACTTCGGGAGAAGGGGGGCCACATCCGGTGATGGCACTTGCTGTCAGAGCTGGGGGTGGCCGCAGAGACCAGCGAGAAGCGACTGTTTACTAAAAACACAGGTCCGTGCGAAGCCGTAAGGCGATGTATACGGACTGACGCCTGCCCGGTGCTGGAACGTTAAGGGGACCGGTTAGCTCACTTTCGGGTGGGCGAAGCTGAGAACTTAAGCGCCAGTAAACGGCGGTGGTAACTATAACCATCCTAAGGTAGCGAAATTCCTTGTCGGGTAAGTTCCGACCTGCACGAATGGCGTAACGACTTCTCGACTGTCTCAACCATAGGCCCGGTGAAATTGCACTACGAGTAAAGATGCTCGTTTCGCGCAGCAGGACGGAAAGACCCCGGGACCTTTACTACAGTTTGATATTGGTGTTCGGTTCGGCTTGTGTAGGATAGCTGGGAGACTGTGAAGCCTGGACGCCAGTTCGGGTGGAGTCGTCGTTGAAATACCAGTCTGGTCGTGCTGGATGTCTAACCTGGGTCCGTGATCCGGATCAGGGACAGTGTCTGATGGGTAGTTTAACTGGGGCGGTTGCCTCCTAAAGGGTAACGGAGGCGCCCAAAGGTTCCCTCAGCCTGGTTGGCAATCAGGTGTTGAGTGTAAGTGCACAAGGGAGCTTGACTGTGAGACCGACGGGTCGAGCAGGGACGAAAGTCGGGACTAGTGATCCGGCGGTGGCTTGTGGAAGCGCCGTCGCTCAACGGATAAAAGGTACCCCGGGGATAACAGGCTGATCTTCCCCAAGAGTCCATATCGACGGGATGGTTTGGCACCTCGATGTCGGCTCGTCGCATCCTGGGGCTGGAGTCGGTCCCAAGGGTTGGGCTGTTCGCCCATTAAAGCGGTACGCGAGCTGGGTTTAGAACGTCGTGAGACAGTTCGGTCCCTATCCGCTGTGCGCGTAGGAGTCTTGAGAAGGGCTGTCCCTAGTACGAGAGGACCGGGACGGACGAACCTCTGGTGTGCCAGTTGTTCTGCCAAGGGCATGGCTGGTTGGCTACGTTCGGGAGGGATAACCGCTGAAAGCATCTAAGCGGGAAGCCTGCTTCGAGATGAGGGCTCCCACCTCCTAGAGAGGGTAAGGCTCCCAGTAGACGACTGGGTTGATAGGCCGGATATGGAAGCACGGTAACGTGTGGAGTTGACCGGTACTAATAGGCCGAGGGCTTGTCCTCAGTTGCTCGCGTCCACTGTGTT
>NZ_JBHSNY010000035.1:0-8315 GCF_042657145.1 Streptomyces bullii | reverse complement strand
CACCTCAGCTGACAGGCCCGTGATCCTCCGGTCGTTGATGATCGCTGCACGAGACACGTTCCCCACCACACGACCATGATCGACGATCGAGAACTCGACGTCTCAACGCCTACCATGCACGAGCTCGCTAGGCGCGCCTGGACGCTTCTGATCAAACTGTCGGCGCTGTCGTCGCAGCGGGATGGATCAGGACTCCCGGCGTTTGCTGTTATATCCGATCGCGCTGTCGCGGACGACTCCACGGAAGAACTTGCCGCCTTTGCTGACCCGGAGTTTGAGCCGGCCGGTGCTCCGGCCGGTGGCCGGGCGTGCAGTGCTGAGTGAGCCAACGACCTCCGAGCCCTCGCCGATCGCGGTGCGATCGACGTCATCCAAGATGACGAGGCCACCGCTGCCCACGCTGATGTCCGGTGTGTCGCCTTGGGCGGAACAGGTAAGGGCGGCCAACGATACGACGAGGCCCACCAGCGCCAGGATCGCTCCGCACACACTCGCTACTCGGTCCGCTGTGTCGAGATCGACCCACACGGCGACGCCGGTCAAAGCAGCCGCGCCGGCTCCGGCCACCACCGCGAGCGCCCACAGCGCCGGCCGTCCCCAGATGGTCATCCTTCGTCCTCCTCGGCGGGCGGGTGATTTGGTCGGTGGAACGGAGAAAAGCGGCGTCCGAGGAAGGCTGAGAGTCCCTTGCGGGTCTCCTGCTCCCAGGCGGCAAGCACCCGAGCGTGCATCACGGTCATCGGGTGTTGCTCGCCCCGTAGTTGGGCGGTGCTTTGCACCACCTCCCGAAGGAGTTCCACCGCTTCGTCCCGGTCCCCGGTCTCCCACAGGCATTGGGCCAGGCCCGCACGGGTGCCCACCGTGTCCGGATGGTCGCGTCCGCGGACGCGTTCCTGGTCCGCCGCGGCCTGGCGCAGTATGGGGGTCGCTTTGTCGAAGTGTTTGGCGGTCAGGTAGGCGGTGCCGAGGCACGTTTGTGCCTCGAGGGTGAGGTGTGCGTCCGGTCCGAACTCGGCCCGACAGTATTCGGCCAGGGGTTCGGCCATTTCGATGCCGTCGTCGACGCGTCCGGCGAGTGCGTAGGCCACGGCCACGTTGATCAGGGAGTGAACGACGTCCGGGTGATCGAGGTCGAGAAGCTCTCTCCGTCCGGCGGCCACCGCTTCGAATAGCGGCACGGCGGCGGCCGGCTGCCCCAGTGCCAGGCACTGGCCCGCATGTTGGCTGCGCACGGTAAGGGTTTCCAGGTGTTTCGGCCCGTAGCGGTCAGCGAATTCCTGCGTGAGTTGGAACGTCAGCTGGAAGCCTTCATCCTGGTCTCCGGCCTGCCACAGGGCATCGGCCTGGCGGGTGCGCGCCATGTCGGTCAGGTGATCCTCCGGGCCGAACAGCCGCTCGCAGTCCGCCGTGACGTGCCGCCAGAAGACGACTCCTTCCTGGAGCAGCCCCGCCTTCAGAAGGCTGTCGCCCAGGGAAAAGACCACGGAATGGCAGCCGGTGGACCACAGCCGGTCCCCGGCGATCGCGATCAGCTCGTGCGCGTTAGCGCGGAGGGCCGCGTGGAGTTCCCGCTGCGCCAGCCCGACGTCGCTCCATGCCTCGTGGACGGCGCCGGAGGCGGTGGTGATGACCTCGTCCAGCCACTCGTCGGGGATCGTCTCCCGTTGGGCGCGGGCGGTAAGGGCATGGATCCGGACGGTGTGCGTGGCGCTGGCGCGGTCAAGGGCGATCAGGCCGTAGCTGTGAAGGAGGCGCAGCGCCTCGTCCACCTGTTTCTGCGTGACCGCCAGGACGTGATCGCGCAGGAAGTGGGGTGCGTGCTCCTCGACGGTACGGTGCAGCGCTCGAGCGAAATGGGCGTGCACCCGGAGGGTGCTCCACAGTACGGCGGGCTGGCCGACCGGGTCGAGATGGGCAGCTACCTGAAGCGCGGCGCGCGCATGGGGGCCCTGCGGATGGTTGTCGGTGGCCTCCAGGGCCAGGAGCAGCGCGGTGGTGACCTGTCGGCCATACTTGTCGCCGTCTGCCCAGCGCGGCAGTACGGCATCCAGGCGGGCGGCGCGGGCTGTGAAGCGCTGCAGGTAGACGGTGCAGGTGATCTGTTCGCGGATCATGTAGGCCGCCGCATGCCCGAGGGCCAGAGGCAGGTGCCCGAGCGCGCGGGCAAGGGGTTCGGCGTTGTCGTCGAGGAGGTGGGCCTTTCCGTCGTGGGCGAGCCGGTCGGTCAGGTAGGCCGTGGCCTCGGCGGGCGTGTACAGGCCGACATGGACAGCAGTCCGGCCCTGGCCGGTCAGTTTCGGATCGTCCCTCAGCCGTGTGGTGGCCAGGACTTGGCCGGTGCCGCGCGGAGAGCTGGGCCACCAGTCGGAAACGGCCTTGGCGTCGGTGATGTCGTCGAGGACGACCAGCCAGCGGCGCGACGTAGTGGCGAGCCAATTCAGGAAGGCCCCCGCGTCGGCGTGCGGGTCCTGGCCGGTGGCACCGGGGGCACGGACGCGGAGGGCTGCCTCGGCGTACGCCGCGACGATCTGTCCGGCGTCACCGGCCGACGCCCAGAGCACCAGGTCGACGCCTGCTTCCAGGGCTTCATGGGCGTGAATGGCGGCGAGTTGCGTCTTGCCGACTCCGCCTTCGCCGATGAGCACTTGGGCTGACGGCCGCGGGATGGTGTCGTTCGGCCGCTCCAGTACTCGCCGTAGCTCGGCACGGGGCTGGAACGCGGACGCCGGCAAGGGCAATACGCCGATCCGGGCAGGCCACTCCACAGGGGGGTCGCCGAGACCGCCGTACATGTTCATGTGGACGACCTGACTGCCGGCACCGATGGCGTTCCCAGCGGCGTCCCTTCCGAATACCATGCCGTGTTTGACGCTCATCGAAGTGGGGCTGGCGGGTTGCCCATCGGCGGACCGCCGGCCGACCCGCTTCTTCCAGAAGGGGCTTTCGAAGGGCGGCGTCACCGTGCGCATCTCCCTGCCGTGCCCCCTGCGGCCTCAGTCAGAGCCAGCCGAAACGCCCAGCCTTCCCCGCCATGTGACTGAACTCGGACGCTTCGCACTGCGGATCCCCCGATCCCCTCAATGGGCGGGAACTCCGGCCATGCCGACCCCACCGCGTGCATCGAGCATAGCGCCGAACGGCGCACCCGGAAGGCCGATCGATCAGCCAGAAGCCGGGAGCGGTCCGGGAGCAGGTCGACGGTGTGCCGGATGTGCTCGTTGAGGAAGACCCCGCGCTCGGTGTGCCCGGCAGCGCGGGCGGCCGGCACGCTGGGTCACCCGCTCGATCACGTCCCGCACGTAGCGGCCGACCGTGATGCCGTCCGACAGCGCCTGGGGCGTCTCCACCGACAAGGCCAGCATCACCGACGGACAGACCAGTATCTTCGGCTACACCGGCCAGTACAAAGGCCCTGTCCTGTCCGGACGGGTGTACCTGCGCGAACGTAGCTACGACCCGGGCAGCCGGCGCTTCACCACGCCAGACCCCGAGCCCGCAGCGAACGACAGCCCCAACCTCTCCCCATACGCCTACGCCAACAACGACCCCATCAACCAGTCCGATCCCTCCGGCCGCTGTCCCTTGTGCGTCAGCGCCGGCATCGGCTCGGTCATCGGCGCAGCTGTCGAGGGCGGCATTTACGGCTGGCAGCACCGCGACGGTGGATTTACCTGGGGAGGCTTTGCCAAGGCCGCCGGAGAAGGAGCCGTTACCGGCGCGCACCCGGCGCCGAGGTGCACCGGGCGGTCGACCACACGCGGCACCTCGGCGCCGCGGCGGCAGCTGTGCGGGGCCGTCAGTCGCAGGTGCCCTTCTTCCAGCCTGACCAGCCCCGCTGTAGACGTTCTTCCATACGCCGGCATTGCCCCGGCACCCCCAGCAAACGGCACAGCGGCGCACTGCTGAACCGGTTCCGGCCGCGCGCGTGCCAGATCCGCGAAATGCGTAACGGAACTACGCAGCAAGGCGGTTGTCACGACTGCGGACGCCCCGGATGATCAGGACAGCACAACAACACATGGCGTCGGAGGGTGGGAGGGCAGGTTGGGCAGATTCCGGTTCCGGCCCAGTTACGAGGCGGTGTGCGAGGTGACGGTCGGCGACCGTCGGCTGGTGGCGTACTCCGGGCACCGCAAGGTGATCCGGCTCGCCGACCCGTTGGCCCGCGAGGACATCGCGGCGATCACCGGCTCCCGCGCGTGGATCCGTGCACTGTGCGAGGTCGCCGTGGACAACGGGACGCGGCTGGCGTCCGGCGGCCAGCGCGGTGCCCTCTGCCTGTGGAACCCCGGCGCGCCGAGCGACCCCCCGGTCCGGCTGAAGGGTCATCGCGGCTGGGTGAACGCCCTGTGCACGGTGGAGGTTGCCGGGCGGGAGCTGCTGGCGTCGGCGGGTGCGGACCGCGTGATACGCCTGTGGGATCCCGGGGACGGCAGCCTGGTGCGCGCGATCGACACCGGCTCCGGAAGAGGGGGGATCTTCGCCCTGTCCGCGGTACGGACGGGCAGCCGCACACTGATCGCGGCCGGGCACGGCCTCGGCTCCGTAACCGTCTGGCGCCCCGAGTCGGGTCAGCTCCATGCGGAGCTGACCGGGCACCGAGGGTTCGTGTGGACACTGTGCGAGGTTTCCCACGGCGACCGCGCCCTGCTGGCCTCGGGGGGCCGGGACGGGGTTGTGCGGCTGTGGGACGTGGAGGAACGCCAGGAGGCGCGGGCGCTGACGGGCGGCAGCGGACCGGTGTACGCCCTCTGCGAGGCGGACGTCGGCGAGCGCCCGCTGCTCGTGGTCGGCGGCGACGGTCCCGGGACCGCCGTGCGGGACCCTTTCACTGGCGAGCACGTCGGCGCCCTGGGCATGGACCTCTCCGGCCTGCTCAGCGGCCACGGCTGGGTCCGGGCGGTCTGCCGGGTACGGCCCCCGGAAGGCCCGCCCCTGATTGTCACCGCGGGTTACGACGACGCGCCGCGGGTGTGGGACGTGACGAAGGAGCTCTCATGACGACTCCGAGGCCCCTCAGGCAGGGCCGGGTGAGCCCCCTGTGACCGCTTTCGGCGCCGTGCTGGTGTGCCTGGTGTTGGCCCTTTGGGACCTGCTGCGCATCTGGCGACGTGAGCAGCCCCGCTGGAGGGACCGGCTGAGCCTGGCGTTCTGGGCCGGGCTCGGCGTGTTTTCGGCCGAGAGCTGGGCTCCGGGCTGGATGGTAGTCGTTGCTTGGGTGGTTGCCGGGTTCTGCTGGGTGGGTGCCGTCGCGGCCACCGTCCTGCAGACCTTGGTCCCGCCCGTCCCGGTGGTCGAGGAGCAGCAGCTGCGGCAGCGCATGCTCGCGGTGTGCGGGCCCGACGGTCCTGAGACGACCACGGTGGGGGTGACCAGCACCGGATTCGTGGCTGTGCGGACGCGCGGTGAGCGATTGCCCGTCATGGCCGCGCGGCTGGTATGCGGCTGCCGGTTCTGTCTCGTGGAGGAGATCCTGACCGCTGTCGGTGAGGACGCGGAGCGCGCTGTCGAGCAGTACCGCGGTGAGCGCTCCCGCGGCGTCAACGCCATGGCCGTGCTGACCCGCAACGCGACGGGCGGCCGCCGCCGGCGAGCCGACATCCTTCCTATGGCTGGCAACCGCAGGCCTTTCCGCGCGGGGTGTTTCACACACTCCCTGCGCTGATCGCCGGGTGGGGGCGGCGGGGCGGCGTGCCTGAGGGCTGCGCCGGTCCACCAGTTCGACGCATGCTCAAGGGAGGCCGTCCGTGCTGTTGAGTGCCCTGGGGTGCTGCTCCTTGTCGTCGCCGTGCTTCTGTCGGTCGCCGGCAGCCGACGGCTCCGGCGCCCCCAGGAACGCTCCGTGCCCTGGCGCCTCCTGGGCGCGTCGACGCTTGCCGCGTTGTTCCTCCTGCTACTCGGGCTGGCAGTGTGGTCCGACGTCACCTGCGACCGTGACTGCGAGCCTGTGGTGACGCCTGTTTACCCGTGAACTGCCCTTGTCAGAGGACAAGTTGCGCGTTCTTGCTTTGTTGGGGCCATTGTTCTGGTCGTGGTGCGGGGTGACCTGACAGGCGACGAGTGGGCGCGACTTGTGCCGCATCTGCCGAAGTCCGGGCGTCGGGGCGGGCGCTGGTGTGATCACCGAACGGTGATCAATGGGATCTTGTTCCGGATTCGCACGGGCGTCCCCTGGCGGGACCTGCCCGAGCGATTCGGGAACTGGAAGACCGTCTATGAGCGCCATCGCCGGTGGTCCGCAGACGGCACCTGGGATCGGATTCTCCAGGCCGTCCAGGCCGATGCCGACGCCCAGGGCCGGATCGACTGGAGCATGGTGAGCGTGGACTCGACCTCGTGCCGGGCCCAGCAGCACGCGCCGGGGCGCCGCGCAGAGCACCACGGATCCCAAAGAGGAGGTCATTACCTCGGCAGCACCGCTCCGACGAAGGACTCGGCCGTTCCCGGGGCGGCCTGACCTGCAAGATCCACCTCGCCGGGGAGGGCGGTTGCCGGCCGCTGGCCCTGCTGGTTACCCCCGGCCAGTGGGGCGACAGCCCGCAGATGATCCCCGTCCTGGAGCGTATACGGGTCAAGCGCCCCCGCGGAGGGAATTCGCGCATGCGTCCCAACCATTTGGGTGGTGATAAGGCGTACAGCTCTCGCCGCAATCGCCGTTACCTGGGGCGACGCCAGATCAAGCACACCCTCCCCGAGCCGAGGGACCAGCGGGCCAACCGCCGACGGCGCGGCAGCCGGGGAGGCCGACCTGCCGACTTGACAAGGAGATGTACAAGCGCCGCAACGAAGTCGAGCGGACGATCAATCGGCTCAAGCAGTCCCGAGCCGTTGCCACGCGTTACGACAATCGCGCGTATGTGTTCCACGGCACGATCACCCTCGCCTCGATCAGGCTGTGGTGCCTCCCAGACCGCTACCGCACGGAGCAGTAGAGCCGGGCTCCCTGGCCAGTGGCAGTGCGGGCCAGAGATGCCAGCTCAGCAAGGTGGCTGACGGCCTCGCCTTCCTCGACGAACTCCCCATCAACCCGCCGCAGGTGCGACCACTTGCGAGCTACATCTTCAAGTTGCAGCGGATCCTCAGTCGCGAGCAGGGCCTGAAGCCGCTCCGAGATCACGAAGACGTAGCAGCCGTCGTTCGTGATCTCAGTCAGTACCTGCGGCTCGCCGGCCCGCATGAGTTCTTGCGGACTGTCTCCAGTGAAGAGGCTCTCCCACTCGACTACGGCGTCCGCGGGATCGTAGATGCCCACAGGAACGATCTCGAACGCTCTGCGCGGGCTGAAGCCCTTGACGGCAGCCGCCGACTCGTCATCGGGCGCGATGAAGAAATCTGCCCACTCATCCACTCCAGCATGATGCCTGGTGTCCAGGCCACGTGACCAGCAAGATCCGCCGGACAGGCCCTAATGGCCCAGGCGTCGGCCGTGGTCCTGGCGTGGATGGTGCCGATCCATCTCGGTTCGGTGCCATACAGGGGTGCTCGACCGTCAAAGGGGTCGGTAACCAGCCCCTTGCGCTCCGTGGAGGACACCAGCTGAGCAACCACCTCGTATGGTCTCCCATCAGCGATCACCGCGCCGGCCCGTCGTATCTCCCCATGACCATCACGATGCACAGCGCAGAAGCGTGCAAGGTCACGGGCACGCCCCACGGCCAGGACGGCCAGCTTTGACAACCACCCGCCTGGCCGCCTCTTTCCCGAGTAACCCTCAGCTCCCACTGGCCTCGTGCCAACCCGTGCCCTATGCCAGCGCTGCCTGTTGGCTCAGCGTGCCTGTCTGTGCCGCCCTGCGCAGCGCTTCTTGCGTCTGGCGCCACGTCTGGCTTGGGTCCCGCTAGACGCTTCGGGGCGCCGGGCATGACGGCATTGGCTGGAGCAGCTGTGCCGTCGCCCGGCCGGATCCCGGCGCCATCTGAGCACTCGTAGCAGCGCCGGCATTCCACCTGCGGCAGCGATGACAGCACACAGGATCATGAGGAGGAAGCGATCGGGTCGCCGAGCGTGGTGACTGTGCCGTGCGCCTCCACGAGGTCCACCTCGGCCTCGGGCACTCGGGCGTTGGCGAGCGCCTTCCGGATGACGCGCCGTGCGGTTGGATCCTTCCGTCGTCGGCCGTGCCCGGCGGGGCGAGCAGCAGTTCGCGTACCTCCGGGTCGAGATGGGCGCACACCTCGTCCAGCGCCTTAGGGGTCCTTGCAGAATGATCTTCCTGTGGCACGGTGGAGATGGAAGTGATTCCGTCTTTGTGGGAGTGGCCCGTGGCACGGCGGAAGCCGTGGGAGATCAGTGACGAGCTGTGGGCGGTGATCGAG
>NZ_JBHSNY010000034.1:0-8967 GCF_042657145.1 Streptomyces bullii | reverse complement strand
GTGCACCCACTGCGTCCCGGTCCGGAACTTGTAGGCGATCGCGTCGATCACCTCACGGTGGTCCCGCCAGCGGCCACCACGCTTCGGCGTCCGGTCCGGGAGCAACGGCTCGATCCGCGCCCACTGCGCATCAGTCAACGGCACACCCGGACCAACGACCGACTGATCCAAACGAAACTGCCTAGTCACCCGCTACGTCGCCATCAACGTCATGCGCCGCCTCGACTCCACCGAGGTCTTCGACGCCCTCGCCGCCATCGGCATCGAGGGCAAGAAGGGCCGCCGCGGCGTCGAGTTCGCCTCCGAGGTCATGCGCGACGGCCCGGGCTGGCGCGCCGAGATCGAACTCCCGCCCGGCGTCGAAGCCACCGCCGTGCTGGAGAAGCGCGCCGCGCTGGCCGCCGCCATGCGCCGCCCCATCTCCACGGTGTGGCCCGAAGCCGACCGCACCGCCCACCCCGGCCGCCTGGTGCTCTGGGTTGCCCAGCGCGACCCCGCCAAGGCCGGGCGGAAGCTGTGGCCGCTCATGAAAGAGGGCCAGGCCGACGTGTACGAGCCGCTGCCGTTCGGACCCGCGCGGCAACCTCGTCGAGTCACCCTCATGTACTCCAACCTGCTCGTTGGAGGTATCCCCGGCTCTGGCAAGACTTCCTGCGCCTTGGCGATCGTCCTCGGCGTCGCCCTCGACCCCACCGCCGAACTGTGGATCTACAAACTGAAGGGTTCCGGCGACCTCGACGCGGTCAAGCCCGTCTGCCACCGGTACGTGTCCGGCGACGAGGACGAAGACCTCGAGGCCGCTCTCGCCGGGATGCGCTCCGGGATCGCCGAGTACCAGCGGCGCGCCGCGTTTGTGCGCTCCCTGCCCGCCAGCGAGGTCCCCGAGGGCCGCAAGGTCACCCGCGCCCTGGCCGAGAAGTACCCCGAGCAGAACCTGGGCCCGCGGGTCATCGTCATCGACGAGGTGCAGGAGCTGTCCACCCACGCCGACTACAAGGACGAGGCCGCAGCCCTCGCCACTCGCCTGATCAAGAAGGCCCGCGCCTACGGCATCATCCTCGTACTGCTCACCCAGAACCCCGACGCCCCGAGCCTGCCCACCTCGGTCTCCAGCAGCGTCGGCACCCGCCTGTGCCTGGCCGCGCGCCAACAACAACGTGCTCGGCACCGGCGCCTACGACCGCGGCCTGCGCGCCACCGACATCTCCGTCGACGAGCAGGGCACCGGCATCCTCGCCCGCGGCCGCGAAGGCATCACCGTCCGCGCAGCGTTCATCAAGCAGACCGAAGCCGAGGACATCGCCAAGCGCGCACTCGCGCTGCGCACGGCCGCCGGCACCCTCTCCGGTCAGTCCATCGGCGCCCAGGTCGAGGAACTGGATGTCGAGACGATCGTCGACCACGTCCGCGCCATCTGGCCCGACGGCGTCGAGGCCGTGCACTCCCACCGTCTCGTCGAGGCCCTCGCCCGGTTCCGGCCCGACCTGTACAAGCCGTGGCTGGAGATGGACGCCGCCGGATCGTCCACGGCCCTCAGTGCCGCGCTGAAGCCCCTCAAGGTCTCCACCCGGCAGCTGACCATCCGGGAGTGCTGCGGTGGCGCCAAGGGCCTCCGCTGGGCTGACATCCCCGTCCCGAAAAACAGCGACTAGGGTCCCGCAGCCGGTTTCGGGAAGGGGCTGTGGTTTCACCCAGCCCCGAAACCGGTTTCGCCCCTGATATCGGCCATGACCTGGGATGTTTCGGATTTCGGGTCCTCTGCTGCGGGCCGGGAAGGCCGCCGACACGGGCCTCGGCACACACCTCGTGTGCGATACCGCTGCCGTGTCATCAGCACGCCCCAACTTGCCGTGCACGCCCAGTCCAGCGGGCGCACGCTGAACTCATGAACGGCAAAGACGCTCCAAAGCGGCAGTGGGGGGCGCAGCCGCCTCCCAGGCCACGCAAGCATCGATCGGTGAGGAGTGTCCTCACCCACACGCTGGCCGTCGTTCTCGGCCTCATCATCGGGGCGGTCATCGGCTCAGCCGCCCCAGATAACCCCGACACGACGAGGAGGCCGCCAGCAGCCACCGAAACAGTGACTGAGACTGCAACTACAGCGGTGCCAGAGGAAGAGGCGTCCGCCGTCGGCGAGATTCCCGGTGATGGGACTTACGTCGTGGGTACGGAGATCGAACCTGGCACGTACCGAACAGGGGGCCCTCAAGACTCGGCCATCCCGAACTGCTACTGGGCGAGACTCAGCGGGACCTCCGGTGAGCCCAACGAAATCATTGCCAACGGCAACACCGCAGGCCCGACAACCGTAACGATCTCCGCCAGCGACAGAGCGTTCCAGACCACAGGGTGCGAGACCTGGAAGAAGACTGGTTGACGGCCCGACTCCACGCATGGCGCCGCACCCACGAGGCTGGTACGCGCTGAGCACGTAGTTCATCTCGTTCGACGCCGGGATGGCGCATGCAGCGACTCGGAGGGGAAATCGGGTGCCGTCGGCGTGCTGCCCTGCGACCATCGGCGCATGAGTGAAGTACCCGCGGCCCCGGAGGAAGTCGGACTCCTTCTCTACCTGGGAACGATGGTCCGTGACGCTGCCCAGATGGAGGTCACGGTCGAAGCCATCACCAGCCACCTTCTTGCCAGCCACAATCTACAGGCCTCCGGCGTTCGCGGCCAGCCGCTATCAGCGCTCGTGCGTAAGTGCCGAGATGTCGCGCGCCAAGTGCCGCGAGTCGATGCCGAGCAGTTGGATTCGCTGGACAAGCTCCTTGACCGGGTCGTCGCCGTCGCCGAACTCCGTAATACCTACGTGCACGGAGGGTGGGCGCAGGACTTCGACGGCTCTTACCTTGCCGTTCGAGGGAAGCGCGGACAGAGTGAACTCGTCTCGCACTCTGTCTCTGGCGAGCAACTCCTAGAGATGATCAAAGAGATTCGAAGCATCTCCGATGGGCTGCTCGAGTGGGTTAGCCGCGACCTCAACCTCATGTACGGCCGAGCCGACGATGAGAGGGTGCGGAGTCCCAGTAGTACGGGCCGCGCCCACTCGGTATCGGCATCCCAAATCTGACCGTCCCTGATTCGGATCAGGCGCGATGCCTTCGGGCGAGCACGCGTTGTCAGCGGTGCCCGGTAGCCTGGCGAGATGTCAGTCAGGGGTGCTTTCACCATAGAAATGTCGGGTGCGTACGAGGCCCGGTCCGCGTTGCTCGAAGCGTTCGCCGAAGCCTCGATTGCGGCCCGGTACATATCCCCGGAGGCGACCGGTCCGGACGAGGAGTCGAAGGGGTGGGTGCGTGCGGAGTTCCACGAAGGCCAGGAGTCCCCGAGTTCCGAGTTCCAGCAGGACTGCCTGAGTCGGGCGACAAAGCTCGGTGAGCAGTTCGGTTACGTGATCCGCAGCTACGGCATCGTGATGGCCAGTGCGGCGCAGCTGAGGCATGTCATCAACAAGCGGACCGGGAAGCTCGTCACCAAGGGATTCAACCTCTCAGAACGGGACCTCGGTTGGCCGGAGCGGCAGTTCGGGGTGCCTGCCGAGTTCCTGGAGCTTCAAGAACCGCCTGGCGTGTGGGACGTCCCCGAGGCCTAGGCCGCCCGGCCGACAAGAGGCGTGCCAAGCGGGTGCCCTCACCGAACGCGCAGTTCAGGCCCAGCCAACCGCATACCCCATGCGGTTAGAGGTTCACGCTCGCAACCTGCCCGGCGACCCATGCGTCGACGGCCGTCCTCGTCAGGCGGATGCGGCACCTCCGTCTCAGCATGCGGGCAGCCATGGCAGTGATTAGCGTGGGAGAAAGGCCGCAGCTAAGCGATTGATCGTGCGGCCAGTGGCCCCAGTCTCCGTCCAAGCAATGAGCTGAGGAGGGGAACATGACTGGCATGACTGGTCGAAGGTTCCAGCGTGTATGGAGAGGCCTAGTTGCCTTCCTCTTCGTGACCGGCCTGACTGTGGTGGTTGCGCCGTCCGCGTCGGCCCATGGCACCTGCTGGTCGGGCATCCGCTACGGAGGAGCGGGGACGGCCCACAACTACGTGGAGTTCCGCGTCACAGCCAGTGCAGTCAACTGGCACGTCCACCGGCAACCATTGGCGATCTTCCCAATTGACCTCTGGAGCTATCCGGACGCTCGCACTGGAATCGCGCAGGCCGGCATTCAGGGCACCGACCAGAACCCGCCATACCCGCCCACTTGGTACAGGATCTGCATCGGATCAGGTTGATACTAGGGCGCACTGCGCTTTTCGGCGGCTCGTTTCTGTTGACTGGCGAGAGCATCACAAATCGTCACGGTTACAACACAGACACAGGTCCCCCCTCAGCATTCCCGCAGCGCGATGATGTCCCCCCAGCACTAACGCCCTGGGGGGACCATGCGCACCCGTACAGCCATCGCAACCGTCATCCTGTTCACCGGCCTTGCCGTCGGATGCTCGGGCGGCTCCGACGATCCGACCGTCGCCAAGGCGACCGACACGCCGCCGGCCAGCCCGACACCGAGCCCCACACCGTCGCCGAGCCAGGAGACGTACAAACTCGGCGACACGGTCGACGTCTCCACGGCCGACGGCAAGTTCACTGCTGCTGCGCTCGCCTACAAGGACAGGGGGATCCCCGATGTGGCGGAGCTGCTCCAGGCGGATCAGAAGTGGGCTGCGCTTGAGGTGAAGGTCTGCAACAAAGACGCCGAAGGCTTTGGGGTGAGCCCGTTCGTGTGGTCGCTTGCCTACGCGGACGGTGCCCGCGTGGAGGCAACGCACATGACGGGTAACGAGTTGCCGCGACCGTTGTATCCGCTGGATGCGAAGGTCAAGGCGGGTGACTGCGTGCGAGGCAATGTCCTGTTCCAGGTGCCGAAGGCTGGCCGCCCGGAGCGGGTGTTGTACAGCCCGGACGTGCTGGACGAGCCGGTCGAGTGGACCGCAGCGAAGTAACCGGAGCCCCAGCGCGGCCGTGACAGGCCGTCTGGGGCTTTCGCCTGCTTGATTGCGCGCAATCCTTGGGTAACGGTGGAGCGGAGCAATCTGCTGCAATCCCAGGGCGCTCCCACGCATCCCTGCGCATCCTGGATCTCCGACCAGCGCAGACGGAGGCGAGATGACGCTCAGGTTCATCGGCACGACCAGCGACGACGGGGACTGCCCCACCCTGTACGAGATCGAGGGCACCGACGAGATCCTCGTCCAGGGCGACCGGGAGACTGACCCTGAGCACCTGGTGCAGCTGCGTGACGTGAAGCCGTCCGAGACGTTCGTACGGGTGCCCCGCAGCCTACTCACCCGCTACGCGCCCAGCACCCCAGCGCCCGAGCTCCAGCCGTTCGCCTCGATCTCCCATCTGTTTCGGGAGTTCCGGCACACCGCGTGGCGGCTGGAGACCCGCCGCGGCTACGCCTCCGACCGCAACTCCCCGCTCTGGCCGAAGTTCCTCGCCGGTGAGGACGTGGCCAGCGAGCCGGCCAACGCGTGGCGGCAGAACGTCCGCATGCAGGTCGGGCAGGGTAAGCGGTTTGAACGCGTCCGCCTGGTCGACGAGCCCCTCACCCAAGGGCAGCAGTTCCTGCTGGCGCGCGCGCCCAGCAACGTCGAGGCCGGCGAGGACATCCGGTACCTCACCCACAGCGCAGCCGAAGCCCTACGGCTACCGGGCTTCGACTTCTGGCTGTTCGATTCGAAGATCCTGGCCCGGTTCGCGTTCGACGAGGACGACACCACCCTCGGCGTGTACGTCACCGAAGACCCCGCCGAGGTGCTGGCCGCCTGCCAGGCCCGGGACGCAGCGTGGCACCACGCAGTGCCTACAACGGAGTTCGCGCAGCGGGTAGCTTCAACCGTGTGACGACCGACTTCCAGACCGCCCGTGAAGCCCTCGGCGCGCGGCTGCGCGAGCTGCGCACTGAGGCCGGTCTGGAAGGCAAGGACATCGCCATCAAGCTGGGCTGGCAGACGTCGAAGGTCTCCCGCCTGCAGAACGGCAAGCAGACCCCAACCCGCGGCGACCTCACCGCATGGGCCAACGCAGTCGGCCGACCGGCCGCCGAGACTGAACTGCACGGCCTGCTCGCCGCGCTGCACATGAAGCAGCGGCACCGGTCCTGGCGTCGGCAGCTCGCCGGCGGTCACCGCGGGCGGCAGGAGATCGCCGTACGCCAGACCGAGAACACGAAGATGATCCGCGGCCTCGAGGTCTCCCGCATCCCGGGCCTGTTCCAGACGCCGGAGTACGCCCGGGTCATCTTCGACAGCAACGCCGAGTTCCGCGGGATTTCCCCGACCACCGATGCCGCTGTCGAGGCGCGCATGCGCCGCCAGGAAGCGCTGTACGACCCCGAGAAGACGTTCCGGTTCCTGGTCTGCGAAGCCGCCCTCTACCACCGCTCGTGCCCCGTCGAGGTGATGGCCGAGCAGCTCGACCGGCTGTACAACCTCGTCGGGCAGCGCCGTATCGAGCTCGGCATCCTGCCGTTCGGGACGCAGCTGCGCCGCACCGCACCGCACGCCTTCTGGATCTACGACCGTCGGTTGGTCATCGTCGAGACGATCAGCGAAGAGCTGTGGCTGACCGGCGACGAGGACATCACCCTGTACGAGCGAGCCTGGGAGTGGCTCGCCGAGGGCGCCGAGTACGGGGCGCCGGCGCGGCGTCTGATCGGCCGTGCACGGGCTTCTCTGGACCTCGCGTAAGCAACCCGCAGCAACCCGCCGGGCGCCTCGCGCAATCCCCCGCAATCGCCGCCCAGGCGCGCAATCGCCCTGCGTAGCTTCAGGGCATGGCCCACCCGATGACGCCACTCGCCCAGCGGCACGATGCCGGGCAGGCGTGGCTCGCCGACTGCTCCCCACGCCCGGACCTCGTACGCGCGCAATGGGAACGCGAGGAGCTTGCTGCCATACCGTCCGGCGGACACTGGCTCGTCGCCGAAACCACGGTCGCTCACGGGCTGCCGGCGCTCGCCCGGATCCGCGAGGACCAGCGAGGCCCCGTGCTGGGCGACGCGATCCAGGACAGGGCCTGGTGGCTGATGCCGCTGGATGCCGCCGAGGAGTTGGCGGATGTCCGCCAGGTGCAGGTCCGGCCGGCGGGCTGGTCTCTGGCGTGCCCACCGCTCGGCGCGTACCGCGAGTCACGGTTCTGGCTGTGGCACCCCGACGGATCCGGCCACCTCACCGACCCTGCCGTACTCGCCGCCGCGTTCGGGCCGGGCGGGTATGTACGTCCTACGGAGGCACGCCCGTGAGAACGAAGACTATGGAAGACGCCCCGGCTCTTGGACTGCCGCCCCAGCCTCCGACACCACCGGCTGACTGCGGTGTCTGCCAAGCGCTGGCCCGGCAGCGGGCACGAGCCGCCCGAGCCGGTGACCTGTCGCGGGTGTCCGACTGCAACGTAGAGATCCGGAACCACCACCGGCCGCGCCCCGAAAAGGGACGACGGTGAGCACCCGCCGGCAGTGGCGAGACGGAAGCGGCGGCGCCGGCCACCTACAGCGCGTGGCCGCCAACAGCACGTTCACCAAGACGCAGAAGGCCTACCAGGCGTGGCTCAACGACGCCACGACATGCGGAGACTGCACGCCTGGCGAGGGCCGCTGCACCGTCGCGAACGACCTGTGGAGGCGTACAGAAACGCCTCCCAGTAGGCCTCGCTACCGGCGCGCGGCGGCGCCGGTGGTGGGAGAGCGGTCGCCCCTGCGACCCCGTCGGGGCGACCGCCGTAAAGACGCCCGCCCGTCCTCTGCACCCCCGTCCCCTCGGGGACGTGAGGGCGGGCGGGTGACGCCTTCCTGCGAACTTCGTACGGCGTGGCTACGGGTCGGCAGGATGCTCGCCCACACCGCACACCCAGGGGGACCATGCGACTCCGTTCCGCCGCCGCTGCGGCCCTGCTCGCCGCCACGCTGACCGCCTGCCTACCGGGCAGCGACGACAAAGCCGAGGCCCCAGCGCCATCCAGCGCGCCGGCCGACGACCCGCGGGACGACTGCCTCGCCGACCTCGTCAAGGCGTACCCGAGCCTCGACGCTGACTCGCCGATGCTGGAGCAGGTCGACACCTGCGCGAGCCTCGACGACCTGGCCAAGAGCAGCGTGCTGGAGACACTGAACGAGTACGACGACGCGCTGCGGCACGGGGTCGATGCGGCGGCGACCGAAGAGCCGTAGACACGACGCGTCGACACGCTAGATCATCGGTTGTCTCAAACAAGCCAGGAGGCAGCACTGTCCACGCGCCCCATCCTCACCCTCGTGACGGCCACGGCAGTCACCGTCGCTGCTTCACTCGCCCTCGGTATGGCTGTCTCCACACGCGCTGGCCTTA
The DNA here is from genome assembly GCF_042657145.1 of Streptomyces bullii. Taxonomy (NCBI): domain Bacteria; kingdom Bacillati; phylum Actinomycetota; class Actinomycetes; order Kitasatosporales; family Streptomycetaceae; genus Streptomyces; species Streptomyces bullii. The sequence goes on along the minus strand of NZ_JBHSNY010000034.1, from coordinate 645 downwards.
CCGCCCTGACCGCGATGGGCGGCACTCTCGCGTGCCTCGGTCTGCTGTGGGGCGCGGGCAACCTCCGCAGTGAGCACCGGACGCTCAGCGAGAATCTCCAGAAAATCCGCGACATCACGTTCTCCGACCTGGACCGCAACGAGCAGGAGCGGCAGCGCGAAGCCGTCATGCCGCCCTCATCGACCAGCCTCGACGCCCTGTATTTGCGCGAGACGGTGCGGATGTACGTCGTGCAGCAGGCGTACGACAACCTTGGGGTGCCAGCAGGGCTCGCGGTGCTCGGTCTGCTGGCTGGCACTACAGGCGGCATATGGTCGCTGTGGCTGTAAGCAGGGGCTCAGATCAGTCGCCGGACTGCTTCTCATGCCGGTGAGTACCGCGGGCCAGCTCTTGCAGGATTTCGTGCTCGAGCTTCCCAGTCGCGCGGGCCAATGTCCGCAGCAGCGCTGCGCACAGGGCCGCCGTGCCGTCCATCAGGGTCTCAGCCGCCGCAGGGTCTTCCCGTCGTCGCTCTGCTAACGAGCTCGTGCATGGTAGGCGTTGAGACGTCGAGTTCTCGATCGTCGATCATGGTCGTGTGGTGGGGAACGTGTCTCGTGCAGCGATCATCAACGACCGGAGGATCACGGGCCTGTCAGCTGAGGT
>NZ_JBHSNY010000033.1:0-9049 GCF_042657145.1 Streptomyces bullii | reverse complement strand
GCAAGGCGCATTCGTCACGGCGTATTCGCGTCGAGCACGGCATCGCCCACCTGAAAAACTGGCGGGCTCTCGCCCGCCACCTTGGCCGCCGCGAGCACATCAGCGACATCGTTCAAGCCGTCGCCGGTCTGCTGTCCCATCAGCAGACAGCAGACCTGATTCCGACACGGCAGATGTGAGCACTGCGCCCCGCCGTCATCCTCGACGTCTCAACGCCTACCATGCACGAGCTCGCTAAGCGGTACCGTTTGGATCATCGGGTGGACCAGAGAAAGAGGCCTGCGATGTGGAGTCCGGCCAAGTAGATGGTGGCGGTCTTCTCGTAGCGGATGCGACCCTCGCCACCGCTGCCGGCGGTTGATGCACCTTTCGACGGTGTTGAGCTGCTTATAGACCTCGCGGTCAGTGAGCGTTTCAGCGTTGACGCTCCAGGGTGAGGACGGCGGCGGCGATGACCGTCATGCGGTTGGGGCTGCAGCGGGTTCTGCGGAAGACGCGCCAGGACTTCAGTCTCGCGACGTTTCGTTCGACCGGTGCTCGTGCCGCTGACAGGGCCCGGTTGATCGTCCGCTGGGTCGCGGTGAGGTCCTGGTGCGGAAGACGTCTGATCGGCGTGGTCACCCAGGAGCCGGCCCCGATGTAGGCGCGGTCGGCGAGGACGGGCACGCCCTGGCGTTCGCAGATCCGGATGATGCGGTGGGTGCGGGCCGCGGTCAGGTCGTGGGTGCGGCCGGGCAGTGCGGGCGAGATCCACAGCAGCTTGCCCTCAGGGTCGGCAACAACCTGCACGTTCACGCCGTGGCGGCGGTGCTTTTGGGAGAAGTCGGCCCGGCTGTCACCGACCCGGTCGCACTCGGCGAGCGTTCCGTCGAGCAGGACGTGATCGGGATCCGTCTCCCGCAGGACCCGCAGCATCCCGGGCGCCCGGCGGGACAGATGGCCGACGACGGCGGTCACGTAGGCGTGGGGTGCCGACGGATATGCCGAGACCGGCGGCGATCTGAGCGAGCGTGTCGTGCCTGCGAAGGTAGATCAGGCCGACGAGAGCACGCTGGTGAGGCGGGAGCTTGCAGCGGCGGTCACCCTCACGGGTGACGATGAGCATGGTTACCCACTCGACCAAGGCGTGCGGGAGGTCGAGTGCGGCAGGATGGGGAACCAACGAGGCTCCTGCGCTGATGAGTTGAGACGTCCAACACCTTTCTCAACGGCACAGGAGCCTCGTGCGTTGCGGACGTCGGCACCGTCACTCGATCAGTGGCCACTCTGAAAACGCTCAGTTGACTCACGTGCCGCATCCCGCGGCAGCTGGCGGTGCAACACACTGCGAGTTGGTTCGGCGTGGCATCAGACCGGACACAACAGCAGGACACGGAGCGTGATGCGAGCCGCTTCAGCCGGCGCCGCGAACGGCACCGGCTGAGGGGGATCTAATTTCTCTCCGGGAGTGCCCATCGCGGTGTGCCGGTGGTCACCGTGCTTCTCCCGGGGAAGCCATGGTTGATCCGACTGCCGCATCCCCCGGCGAGAATGGGCGGCCCACCGGTTAGATCCGCTTCCAGTAATCCATTGCCGTCGCAACAGCCGCAAGGGGCCCCTGAGTCCCTCACACGAACGGAGCAGCGCATTGTTTGCGCCCCCCTGCAAGGAGCTGTGTCCGTCTCTCCCGGAAACTGTGTCGGCTTATTGTGGTAACTGGCTTGACGGTGAGGGCTTTTCGTCTCGTGGAATGCCGAAGGCGCAGCGGGTTGATCCAATGGACGCGGGCGCATGTCGGGTCATTCGTTCTGTGTGGAGGTGTGCCACCTGTCGCGCTGGAACCTCCGCTCGTTCGCGGGAGCATGGACGTTGAAGCGTTCTGGGCCGATTCCGCTCCCGGTTACTGAAGGAGCTTGCTCTGCCGGCCGGTTTGGAACAACAGCCGCTGCGGCGGTCTTGCCAGAGCCGAGGGCATTGAGGTTTGCCCCAAGTTGCGTCGGTTGCGTCCTGAGAAGTGGTGTACGGATTCGACCTGACTCCGGGGGTTTGCTCCGGCATCGGGATGGTGCCCGCATAGACGAACGGCCACCGGCTGATCTTCGAGATGTCGAAGCTCGAAGGAGATCAGCACGATGACCGCACCCGACAGTCTGCCCCTGCACGCCCTCGCGGAAGACAACCTCGCCGCGGCGAGTGCCGATCTGCTGCGCGCGATGGTCAAGACGTTCGCCGACGCGCTCATGTCCGCGGAGGCCGACGCCCTCTGCAACGCGGAATACGGGCAGGGCAGCGACGAACGCGTCAACCACCGCAACGGCTACCGCCCACGCGAGTGGGACACCCGCGCCGGCACCGTCGAACTGGCCGTCCCCAAGCTGAGGCAGGGCAGTTACTTCCCGCACTGGCTCCTCGAACGCCGTCGCCGGGCCGAACAGGCCCTCATCTCGGTGGTCGCCACCGCCTACCTGCTCGGGGTCTCCACCCGGCGGGTCGAGAAGCTCGCCGAGACCCTCGGCGTCACCCAGCTGTCGAAGTCCCAGGTCAGCGCGATGGCCAAGCACCTGGACGAGCAGGTCGCCGCCTTCCGCAACCGGCCCCTGGACGCCGGGCCGTATGCCTTCGTCTGGGTCGACGCACTGACCCAGAAAGTCCGCGAAGGCGGCCGAATCATCAACGTCCACGCACTGATCGCGGTCGGCGTCAACGCCGCCGGACACCGCGAGATCCTCGGCATCGACGTCGCCCCGAGGACGGCGCCGGCTGGCTCGCCTTCCTGCGCTCGCTCATCGCCCGCGGCCTCACCGGCGTCCAGCTCATCATCTCCGACGCCCACGCCGGCCTCGTCGACGCGATCGGTGCCGTCTGCCCGGCTCATCGTGGCAGCGATGCCGGACCCACTACGCCCGCAATCTGCTCAGCCAGGTCCCCAGGTCGGCCCAGCCCTGGGTGGCCACACTGCTGCGGACCATCTTCGAACAGCCCGACACCGACGCCGTGGAGGCCCAGATGCGGCACGTCCTGGACGCGCTGGAAGCGAAGTTCCCCAAAGCAGCAGCCCACTTGGACGCCGCCCAGCATGACCTGCTGACCTTCACCGCCTTCCCGCGCCAGATCTGGCGGCAGATCTGGTCGAACAACCCGCAGGAACGGCTGAACAAGGAGATCCGCCGCCGCACCGACGTGGTCGGCATCTTCCCCGACCGCACCGCCGTGATCCGGCTCGTCGGCGCGGTTCTGGCCGAGAAGAACGACGAGTGGACCGAGGCCCGCCGCTACATGGGCCGCGAACTCCTCGCCAAGGCCCGCCTCCACCCGATCGAATCAGAAGCCGACGAGACCGTCCTACCCACCGAACTCACCGCATAGCCTCAAAGAGGAGATCATCGAGTGGCCGTCGATACACCACTCCAGCGGACGTGACCCCGGGCTCGCAGGACGCAAGCGATCCTCCCTGGCTCCACCGTTCCAGCGATCAGCTGGTTCGCCCTTCGGATGCGTACCTCTATCCGGCCTCAGTACCGATTGGCAGGTGGGTGAGGTACTCCGTTCGGGTGATGCGCGTTGACGGACTCTTGTCGCTGAGGTGGACCTGTGGGTCACTAAGAGTGCGAACCGGCGGGCTGCCCATCCCCGTGCCGGGGGAACACGGATACAGGCAGCGCTTGCCGGTTTTCTCCTTGTCCACGGGAGATGGCAGGTGCCGTGCGCACGCCGGGCCGTGGGACCGGGGCATGTATCTGGAGTTCCTCCATAGCGCCTCGACGCTGCCAGGCGGTGCTCACCATGCCTGACGCGGCAGCCGGTCCCCATCGGTTGGCTGTTGGCGGGGTTGTTTCTGTGAGTTGCTGGCGGTAGCTGGCCGGCCTTGCTGGTTCCTCGCATGTCCCCATCAAGCAGCGAGGAGTACTGTCATGCCTATCTCTCCGACTCAGGGTTCCACCGGTGGCGGGACGCTGGTGACCATCACGGGCACGAACCTGTCCAACACCAACGCCGTGATATTCGGCAACAAGCCGGCCACCAACGTCACCAACGTCTCGCCGACTCAGGTCACTGCGGTTGCCCCGTCGGGGACCGGCACGGTCGGGGTCACGGTCTCCACGCCGGGCGGAACCAGTAACCCGGTGCCGTTCTTCTACGTCGGCGCGCCGTTCAAGTCTTCCCTGGGTACGTCCTCCGGGCCGCTGGCCGGCGGCAACGCCATCACCATCACTGGCACCGGCCTGTCCACCGCGACGAGTGTGGACTTCGGCGGGGTGACCGCGACGCCGACGGTGAACTCCGACAGCTCTCTCAGTGTCACGGTGCCCGCGGGCGCCGCTGCCGGGCCGGTGTCGGTCAGTGTCACCACCGCCGGGGGCACCAACAACGGCCTGTCCTACACCTACGTCGACAACCCGACGATCGGCACCATCAGCCCGACGTCGGGACCGACCTCGGGGGGGACGGCGGTGACCATCACCGGCACCAACCTCGACAGCACCGACTCGGTAACTTTCGACGGCGTCGCGGCACCGTTCTCGGTGATCAACGCGACCACGTTGTCGGTGGTCACCCCGCCCGGCACTGCCGGAGCGGCCGATGTCGTGGTGACCAACCCTTCCGGCTCCGACACCGCGGTCGGCGGCTTCTCGTACGTCGCCGGCCCCGGCATCTGACCCACCCGTAGGCCTCCCTCCCGGGAGGCGACCAGTCCCCGTCCGGGCGGTAAGCCCCCCTCCGCCCGGACGGGCCCAGCCCTGGACCAAGAGCTGGCTCACAGTACGTGATCGCTCCGCCCGTTTGCCTCTCTGAAGGAGTTCACAAGCATGGTTGCCCCTGTGGTCTCTTCGGTCAGTCCCAACCAGGGGTCGGCCTCCGGCGGTACAACTGTGACCGTGTCAGGTACTGGATTCACTGGTGCCACAGCCGTCCGCTTCGGGAGCAAGAACGCGACTTCCTTCACTGTCAACAGCAGTACGCAGATCACCGCAGTGAGCCCGTCCGGCACCGGCACGGTGAACGTCACCGTCACGACCAGCCAGGGCACCAGCACGCAGCAAATCCCCTTCACTTACGTGTCGACATCGGTTCCTTCCCTCACCGGTCTGTCGCCCACACAAGGACCGGCGAGCGGTGGCACCACGGTGACGCTGACGGGCACGAACCTAACCGGTGCGACGGCGGTGCGGTTCGACGGCGTCGCCGCGACGTCGTTCACTGTCAACAGCAGTACTCAGATCACCGCGGTGACCCCGGCCCATGCGGCCGGTGCCGCTGCGGTCACCGTGACCACCTCCGGCGGCACCAGCAACGCCCTGACCTTCACCTACCTCGCTGTTCCGTCCGTCAACGGCCTGTCGCCCAATCAGGGCCCGGTGGCCGGCGGCACTACGGTGACGCTGACGGGCTCCGACTTCACCGGTGCGACGGCGGTGCGGTTCGACGGCGTCGCCGCGACGTCGTTCACTGTCAACAGCAGTACTCAGATCACCGCGGTGACCCCGGCCCATGCGGCCGGTGCCGCTGCGGTCACCGTGACCACCCCCGGCGGCACAAGCAACCCCGATAATCCCAGCGCGTACTTCTTCTACGCCGCGCTTCCCGCGCTGACCGCCCTGGCGCCCGCGGCCGGACCGGCAACAGGCGGCACCACGGTCACGCTGACCGGCAACGACCTGCTCGGTGCGACGGCTGTACGGTTCGACGGGATCGCCGCCACCTCCTACACGGTCGACTCCGCCACTCAGATCACCGCGGTGAGCCCAGCGCACGCTGCCGGCGCCGCAGCCGTGACCGTGACCACCCCCGGGGGCACCAGCAACCCCCTCAACTACAGCTACCTGTCAGCACCCACGCTCAGCTCCTTGTCACCTGCCCAGGGACCCACCCACGCCGGGACCCTCATCACCCTGACCGGCAGCAACCTCACGACGACCACCGATGTGCGCTTCGGTTCCACCCCCGCCTCCTTCACCGTGGTCTCCCCGACTCAGATCACCGCCGTGGCCCCCGCAGGCGCCGCCGGGCCGGTCGCCGTCACCGCCACCACGCCCGCCGGCACCAGCAACACCCTGACCTACACGCGAACCGACGCACCCGCCATCTGATCCAGCAAGCAAGGTCCACCCGCACTGAGTTCTCCCGGGTCGCACGGTCGTCCGCGCCTGCCCCGGTTGAGGGATGGCGGGACGACCAGCACAACACGTCAGGAGCCGTGATGCCCCCCTTTCACGCCGCTGTCATCCACCCCGACCGGTCCGTCACCTACTGCGGCACCGTCGACGAACACCACCTCCAAGAGGCCCGCGCGATCGCCGCCCTGCCCCATACCGCTCGCCACGTCGTCGAGCATCCGCGCCACCCGGGGGCGGTGTTCGTCCTGCGCCAGGACGGAGACCTGGACTGGTACCAACCCAGCCAGACCACCCCGGCCCCATTAGGAGCCCCGCGTCAGCGACAACCGACAGTGGGCCAGGGTTCGGTGCGAGCCGCAGCCCAGACGGCCGTCCCCGACCGGGGCGCTCTGTGGATCGAGGAGGCGGTCAGGTTCGGCGACGGCGTGATCGGCGGCCCGATGGATACCCCGGGCTATCCACCCCGCGTGGTCCACCACACCACCGAGTCCCCAGCCGGCGGCAAATACCTCGAGGCGGTCGCCTCCTACTTGATCAAGGTGGCTGCCGAACCGCACCTGATCTACTGCCCGGTCACCGACCGCGTCGGGCAGTTCGGCCCGCTCAATCACTCGGCCCGCGCCCTGCGCAACGACGGCCCCCGCCGCACCAACCGGGAAGGCCGGGTCTGCATCCAGATCGAGGTCCTCGGTCACGCCGCCAGACCCTGGACCGCTGGTTGGGACCCGCGGGACAAGCCCGGCTGGCAACGGATCCTCACTGCTATCCGCTCCTGGGACGTGCCCGACGCATGGCCAGCCGGCCCTCCGGCCACCTACCCAGGAGGATCGGCTCCCCGCTCGCGTTCCCTCTGGCAATCCAAAGGCGGTCACTTCGGCCACTGCCACGTCCCTGGCAATGACCACGGTGACCCCGGAGCGATCGACACCGCGAAAGTACTGTCCACGACGGACGGGCCACCGCCTGAAAGGCGGCCCGGACTGAAGGTGAGCCTCGCCCACGTCGTATCGGCCGCCAAAAAGGATCCTTCCGGAGCCGACGGCCACCGCACCCACCCGGCAGACGTCCGGGTAGTGGAGGACGCTCTCGTCGTTGAAGGGCTCCTTGAGCGCCGCTACGCAGACGGCTCCTTCGGAACCAAAACGGTGCAGGCCTACGCCGAATGGCAGCGCAGCGCAGCCGGCGGCTCCTACCGAGGCAAGGATGCCGATGGCATTCCAGGGCGCGACTCCCTGACCCGCCTGGGGACGAGACACGGCTTCACTGTCATCCCATAGCTTCCGCCTTCTGAGCGACACCTCACCCTTCCGTTTCGGCGCGTGGCCTTGCTCGGCGCGGTGACCGGTATGACGGGGCCGCGGGCGTCGACTCGGCGCGCCGTCTAGGCCGTGTTTTAGAAAGTGCTGGTGTGCTGGATTGGTCGTCCGGGAAAGTTGCGGCCGGCCAGCCAGACGATGAGGTCGTTGGCGATCGCGCCGATGTCTGTGTCGGTGGTGACCTTGTGTTCGTGGCGTGTGCTGTCGCGCAGGACGATCTCGTAGCCGCCTGCGTCGCAGACGGCCACGGAGGCGAACCAGGTGGGGTCGTCCTCGTCGGGCTGGATGACGATGAACGTGTTGTCCGCGTCGTCGAGTTCGCTGATGAGGTCGAACAGGGCGTCCTCGGACGGGTCGTCGATGTGGTGCCCGTTCTCGCTGTCGGCGCAGTAGTAGGTTGCCGCCACGATCCGTTGTCCCCCTGGTGCCGACGTGTTGCCGCAATGTCTTCGTCAGGATGGCATGAGGGGCGGACAGCCCCGTGTGGTCACAGCCATTCGTTGATCGCGGCGATGTGGACAGTGGCCTCGAAGCGGAGGGCGAGTTTGTCGAACCGTGTGGCCACCGCCCGGTTGCGCTTGAGCCGGTTGATGCCGCACTCGACGGCATGCCGGGCCTTGTAGTCCTCACGGTCGAAGACCGGAGGACGTCCACCGCTGCTTCCGCGGCGCTTGCGATGGCCAGACTGGTCAGCCGGTTCCGGGATGGTGCACCGGATGCCGCGCCTGCGTAGGTAGGCGCGGTTGGCGCGCGAGGAGTACGCCTTGTCTGCTCGCACTCGCAGTGGCCGTCTGCGCGGACGGCCCCGCCCCGCCCGGGGCACGCGGATGCCTTCCAGGACGGTCACGAACTGCGGGCTGCTGTCTCCTCACTGGCCCGCTGTGACCAGCAGCGACAGCGGTCGCTGGTCCTGGTCGCAGGCCAGGTGAATCTTGGTGGTCCAGCCGCCCCGGGACCGGCCGAGCCCGTGGTCGTCCGGCTCGCAGCCGACCCCGCCGGGCGGCTCCTTTTGGGCCTGCCCCTCCCGGCGGGCGCCGGCGGCGTGCTGGTGTGCCCGGCAGATCGTGGAGTCGACGTTGACCTCCCACGTGATCAGCCTGGCTGCATCCGCTCTGGCCTGCAGCGCGGTCAGCACCGCCGCCCAGACGCCGGCCCGCTGCCAGCGGCGGAAGAGCCCGTAGACCGTCTGCCACGGCCCGTACTCCACCGGCAGATCACGCCACGGAGCACCGGTTCGCACCCGCCAGCGGATCCCGTCAATCAGTCTCCGCCGACCCGCTGGCGGCCTGCCGACCTGCCCAACGGGCAACAACGGTTCCAGCACCGCCCACTGCTCATCCGAGAGATCCCCACGCCCCACACCGCGATCATCACGGCATGAGGCATGGCCACAGGCCCAGTTCTAAAACACGGCCTAGAGGTTGTCCCGTAACCGGTGGGGCGGTTGGTGCGTTGGCTGGGCATGGGTGGGGTGATCTCAGCGGATGATCCGAAGTGGATCGAGCCGTTCACCGGGCTGACCGAGTCGCAGTTCACCAGGCTGGTCGCGTTGGTGCGGCGTCGCGGTGGTGACATTCAGCGCGGCCGTCCCTGGCGGCTGCCGCTGGAGAACCGGGTGTTGCTGGTGGCGACGTACTG
>NZ_JBHSNY010000032.1:0-11238 GCF_042657145.1 Streptomyces bullii | reverse complement strand
GCCGGCGCGCGGCGCGGCGGCCACCGCCCTCGCCGTCGTCGTGGCGGCGGGCGCGGCCGGCGGCGCCCTGCTCGGTCCGTACGGCGCCGCCCGCGCGGCCCTCGCGGTCGTCGTCGCCCTCGCCGCCGCCGAACTCCTGCTGCGCCACTGCGGGCGACGCTTCGGCGGGGTCACGGGTGACGTGTTCGGGGGGCTCGCGGAGACGGCGGCGACGACGGCGCTGGTCGTGCTGTCGCTGTCCCCGTCACCGGGCTGAGACGGTCGCCGGCCCGGGGCTCAGCACGCCTTGCGCCAGGCCCCCAGTTCGTACTTCTTGAGCAGTGAACTCAGCTTCAGGCGGCGGGACTCGGCGCAGAAGCGGCCGGTGGGCACCTCGTACTCGACGTGGAAGACCGCCTTGCCGGCGTCGATGAACGGCTGCAGGGCCGCGCACTCGTCGTACTGGGCGCACTGTTCGTTGACCGCGAAGTCGAAGTCGCCCACCAGCTGCGGGATCTGGTCCAGGTCGTTCTTCAGGCCGACGGAGAGACCGCGGTCGTGGGCCAGTTTCGCGATCAGGCGGTTGTAGCGGAGCTGGTCGCGGGAGGTGAGCGGGAAGCCCGAGCGGTTGCGGTAGCCGTCCATGTTGTCCGGCTCCACCGCGTCGAAGCCCTTGGCGCGGCACATGTCGAGCCGGGCCGCCATGATCGGCTCCAGGACGTCGGTGCGGCGGATGTCCAGCCAGCGTTCGCCCTCCCAGCCGTTGCCGCGGCCGAGGACCGACTTCGGGAACGCCCCGGAGTCCGGGCGCCAGTCCTCCCAGGCTCCGGTCGAGAGGTAGCAGATGACCTTGCGGCCCTGGCGGTGCAGGGCGGCGACCGTGGCCTTGGAGTGGTCGAAGCCGTCGATGTCGTAGACCGGCACGTCGACGGAGGTGTCGAGACGGCCGCTGAGCTGCCACTGCCAGGCCGTGCCGGGGCGCGGCTGCCAGCGCGGGCCGCTCGGCTCGTCGTCGGGGCTCTGCGCGCAGCCCGCCAGCAACAGGGCGAGCAGGGCGGCCGGCAGCAGGGGGCGTCTCACCGGGCGGGCTCCAGGGTGTGCGGCAGCGTCCCCCAGGGATGATCGCCGCCACCGGGCACCGCGCAGTGCACCGTCGCGCCCCGCTCGCGGGCCAGGCGCTCCAGGGCGACGCCGGGCGGTACGCCGTACACCAGGTGGCACAGCCGTGCCCCGGTGCCGTCGGGATACGGCTGTGCGGGCCGGCGGCGGTACGACGCCCAGGTGCCCTCGAAGGTGACGAGGACGTCGGCGATGCGGCCGTAGGCGGGGTGCGGGGGCGTGCCGTGGTTGAGGACGAGGGTGCCGCAGCCCAGTCCCCAGGCGGCCACCGCCAGTCGCTGGTAGTGGGGGAACTCGTCCGGCCCGGCGGCCACCTGGTCGAGGAAGGCGCCGTCCGTGCCGTACCAGTCGCGGTGCCGGGTGAGGTCGCGGACGACGTCGGCCTGTGGGCGGCGGCCGTAGTCGGTGTCGGCGTAGCCGAGCACCCGGACCTCCGCGGTCCGCAGGCGGGCGGCGACCTCGGCGAACGCCGGGTCGGGGCGGTCGCCGGGACCGCTGGCCGGGTTGAGGACCACCCCGTACAGGCGTGGGGCGGCCGCCACGATGGCGTCCCATTCGGCGGGGCGGACGGACGGGTGCTCGTAGTAGGGGATCAGGAGGGTGCTCATCGGTGGGCTGTTGCCCTCCCCAGCAGCGCGCACACCAGCACGGCCTGCACGGCGGCCGCCGTGCCGTACACGACCGGCCCGGCCGTGTGCGGGTCGCCGGTGTGGGTGACGAGGACCAGGGTCTGGGCGAGGGCCGCCGCGCAGCACACCGCGGTCGCGCCGAGCACCGCGCCGAACGACTGCAGGAGCAGGCCCGTCCACAGCACCACGCCCAGCAGGAGCAGGCCGGTCAGCCGGACACCGCGCGGCGCCGGGGAGTTCGGCCACAGCGCGGAGGTGGCGAGGCTCAGCGCGAGGAGGACGGCGAGGTAGCCGGCCAGGCACTCCGCGACCGTGACCGCCGTCGCGCGGCGGAAGGACCGGGGGCTGCTGCTGGAGCGCAGCCCGGCGAGGCTGCCGCTGCGGAAGCGGTACAGCAGCCACTCGGCGGGGCCCATGCTGAGGGTGAGCGCCACGGCGGCGGGCGCGGCGACGGCACCGTGCTCCTCGCCCGTGAGGACGTCGCCGAGCGCCGCGCACAGCACGAGGACACCGCTGCCGAGGCCGAACAGGGCGTACGGCAGGGAGCCCGCGAGCCGGGGCGCGGCCGGCCGGTCGTGGTCGGGTGCGGTGCCGAACGCGCCGGACGGCAGCAGCGCGGTCAGTCCCGCCCGCCGGCTGCCCCGGCCCAACTCCTTGACCACGGGCGTCACTTCGCGCAGGCCAAGGGCCGCCACCGCGGTCAGGGAGCCCAGCAGCAGGGTGAGGCGGGCCGCGTCGGGCACGGGGTGGACCAGGGCCAGGACCGCGCCCGCCGTCATCGGGGCGAGGGCGGTCAGCAGGAGCCGTTCGCGGCCCATGACCAGCAGGACGGTCGCCGCCGCCAGATAGCAGGACTGCCCGGCGGCGAAGGCGACCGCGGCCGGGGCGGCGCCGCCCGCGCAGGCTACGGCGGCCAGGGCGCCGAGGAGGGCGCCCGCCGGAGCGCCGAGCAACAGGGCGCGGCGGGCGGCCGTGCGGTCGCCGAGGCCCAGCCAGGAGTACGCCCGGTGGGCCAGGCCCTGGTTCCACGTCCAGCCGCACAGGGCGCCGGCCAGCAGGGGGACGGTGCCCGCCGTCAGGCCGAGGTCGCGGTGCGGGCCGGTGAGCCAGGGCCCGCCGAGGACGTGGGCGAGGCCGGGCAGGGCGAAGACGACACCGCGCAGCAGGCAGCCGAGCAGGCCGACCTGCCAGGGGTCGTGGAGCGGGCCGTCCGGTTCCGGGTAGCGGCGGGGCACGCGCTCGTAGAGGGTCTCGGCGAGCGCGAAGGAGTCCTTCACTCCGTACCGCTCGCGTATCCGGTCGTCCGACAGGCCGTCGGACTCCAGGAGGGCGGCTATCTCGTCCGGGTGGACGGCCGCGGCGATGAAGTCGTCGAGGCGCTCGGCGAGTTCGGCGACCGGGTCGGCATGGGCCCGGTCGGGGCTCGGCTGCCGGGGGATCGCGGGCAGGGCGCTCGGGCGGGAGCCCGGCGGCAGCCAGACGCTTCCGCTCACCAGCCGGCCCCGTTTGTCGCGACGCCCGCGTACCAGGGGGCGCGCAGTTCCAGGGTCCAATCGGCGACGGTCTCCGGGGTGGGCTCGTACACCTCGTCCCGGCACGCGAGTTCCCGGTAGATCGTGCGGAAGTCGTCCACGGAGCGCCTGAGCGTGAAGCGGTCGATGACGCGCCGTCGGGACAGGGCGCCCAGCTCCCGGCGCCGTCGGTCGTCGCGCAGCAAGGTCAGCGCGGCGGCGGCCATCTTCTCCGGCTCGCGCGGGGGCACCACCAGACCCGTGTCGCCGACGGCCTCGCGCACCCCGCCGACGTCCGTCGACACCGTCGCCCGGCCGCACGACATGGCCTCGATGACGGAGAACGGGAAGCCTTCGGAGATCGAGGACAGCATGACGACGTGGCCGGCCGCGTAGGCACGGCTGACCTCGGTGACGCGGCCCTCGAACGTGAGGCCGTCGGTGACGCCGAGTTCGGCGGCGAGCTTCTCCAGCTTCGTCCGGTACGCCTCGCCGCCGGGCGGGACCGGGCCGAACAGGCGCAGCAGGGTGCCGGGGTGTTCGGCGCGGACCAGCGCGTAGGCACGGATCAGGGTTTCCAGGTCCTTGATCGGATCGACGCGGCCGCACCAGGTGAGGGTGGGTGTCTCGGGCTCCGGACCGGCGTGCGGGAAGGCGTGCGGGTCGACGCCGTTGTAGACCGTGCGGATCTTGCCGGGGTCGGCGCCGCCGCGCTCCTCCCAGCGGCGGTTGTACTGGTTGCACGGTGTGATCAGGTCGGCCGCCCGGTAGCCCTGGGAGTTCAGCGCGCGGTAGAAGCCGAGCATGAACGCCTTCACGGGCCAGCGCTGCGCGTCGCGCCGGTAGCCGAGGTACCGCTCGCGCAGGTAGATGCCGTGCTCGGTGAGCAGGAACGGCACACCGTCCAGGTGGCGCGCGGCGAGCGCGGGGAGGGTGGCCAGGCCGCTGCTGACGGCGTGCGCCACCGAGTCCTGCGGGACGCGGACGCCGAGCGGGCGCAGCGCGTGCTCCAGCAGGTCGGTCGCGGTGAGCGCGTCGTGCACCGAGGGCCGGGCGGCGGCGGTCGGCAGGTGCGGCATCGTCCAGATCCACATAAGGGAGCGCAGCGCCGACTCGGTGCGCAGGGCCGCCGACAGCCGCCCGTCGCGGGCGAGCCGGGCCAGCTCGTACAGGGCCGCGCCGAAGTCGCAGCGCGACTCGGGGTCCAGGAAGGAGAGGAGGAACCGCTCGTAGGTGTCGATGAAGCGGCGCCGGGCCCGGCCGTACGGCGGGCGCTTGCGGCCGGGCCGCGGGCCCCAGGTCGGCACGGAGGTGTGCCGGTGGACGTTGGGCGGCAGCTCCCAGGTCACCGGTTCGCGGCCGGTGCCGGTGAGCGAGACGACGTGGAAGTCGACCTCCGGCATGCCCTTGACGAGTTGGTCGCACCAGGTGCTGACCCCGCCGTGGACATGCGGATAGGTGCCTTCGGTGAGCATGGTGACGTGACGGCCGGTCCGTCTCATGCGCTGTTCCCCCCTGTCGGAACTCGACGCTCGGTTCCCTCCCCGGCCGGTCCCGACGGGGAGGGCGTGCGGGACTGCCCGTTACGTGGCGGGCAGCTTCAGCGTGAGAGCGGACTGGAGTGCGGCCGGGGTCGTCCAGGCCGAGCGCTCTCCCGCGTACGGGGTGCCGAACGCGGTGGTGCCGAACAGGAGCTGCTTCTTCGTCCCCTCCGGGGCGGTCACCGGGATCTGCGTCCCGGACGCAGCCGCGACGGTGACGGTGCCGCCGATCCGGTACGCGGTCACCTGCCCCTTCTCCAGGGCGGTCTGCCAGGCGGCGCGGCGCTTCAGCTCGGTGCCGACGGCGCTGTGCCGGGGGTTCTCCAGCGGGGTGTTGTCGGCGAACAGCGCCCGGTAGTCCGCGAGGACCTTCTCCATGACCGGGTAGAGGATGCGGTCCTCGGCGAGGTTCGACTGGTGCGCGTAGTGCGGGCGCGGGTCGTTGCCGAGGACGTGGCCGAGGGCGGTGCGGGCCTCCTGCGGGACGATGTGGGTGTCGTAGCCGGTGGTGACGTCGAGCGGCTCGTCGAGGCAGGTCGAGGTGGGGTTGTCCGCGCAGACGCCGCTGCCGCCGTCGCCGCGGGAGGTGTACACCCAGTTGTACTCGTCGGCCATCTCGGCCTTCGTCCCGACGTTGTAGTACACGTTCATCGGGTGGCGCGGCACGGTCAGGGCGCGGCCCGCCGCGCGCTGCTCCGGCTCGCGGGAGTTGTCCGAGGCGATCCAGGCGACGCCGCTGTCGGCGAGGGCTCCGGCCAGGTGGGGGTTGTCCTCCGGCTGCTGCGGCAGCGTCTTCAGGCCCGAGTGCTCGCCGGTGACGAGTTCGGTGCGGTCGACGGGCAGGCCCCTGGCGACGGCCCAGCCGTGGTTGTCGCGGATCTGTGCGGCGATCTCGGCGCGGCTCATGTACCGCGTCGAGCCGTCGGCGTTCTTCGCGCAGCTCCACGGCACCGTGGAGGTGTCCTGGACGCAGCCGAGGAAGGGGTGCGTGTAGGTGTGGTTGATCCAGCGGTACTGCGCGCGGTCCGCGAGCAGCGTGTCGGTGAGCGCGTCGGTGCCGCCGTGCTCGGCCTTCCACTCCTCGCCGGCGCCGCCGTTGTAGACCATGTCCATGGTGAAGCCGTGCTCGCGCTGCCACTGGGCGGCGTAGGCCGCGTCGTCGGCGGTCATCCGGATCGGCGTGGTCCCCTCGCCGTCGCCGCCGGCGCAGTCGAAGTCGCCGGGGGTGCAGTCGCGCTCGGTGTCCCAGCGGCTGTCCGGGGCGAACACGTCGTCGACGTGCACGGAGAAGTAGTTGCGGTCCCGGCCCAGGTGCACGCCCTGGGTGAGCCATTCGACGATGCCCCGGGCCAGCAGCCGGAACTGCTGCTGGTGCTGGTTGTAGGCGAAGGTCACCACCAGCTCCCGGCGCCCGTCGTGGGCGTACTCGCCGACCAGGCTGCCCCGGCCGCTGCCGCCGGGAACGGCGATGTCGACATAGCTGGTGAAGCCGGTGCGGGGCCGGGCCACGTAACCGTAACTCTCCTGCACGGACGGGGAGTTGTCCTCGAACCGTAAGGCACCGTCGAGGTGGTCGAAGGGGCCCGCCCGCCCCGCCGCCGTGACGGAGGCCTCGCGCCCGTCGAGGGTGCCGGCCCAGCCGCCCTCGCTGGTGTAGTCGAGGCCGACCTCGGGATGCGCCCAGGCGTAGGCGTCGACCTGCGGGATGCCGTACGTCCTCTCGTACGTCTCCAGCGCCGTCTGCTCGGCGGAGCCCGCGCCGAACGGGGCCTCGCTCGGCAGCACCACGCCCTGGTACCTGGCGCGGGGCCGGCCGTCGACGGTGTCGCTCAGGAACGACGCGGTGACGGCCGGACGGCCGGGGTCGTTCAGGTCCACGGTCGTGTACGGGATGCCCGTGTTCCTCAGCTGGGCCGTGATGGCCCGGACGGTGCTGTCGCCGTTGTCCACGACCAGCACCCGCAGGTCGATGCGGGGCTCCTCGGCGGCCGACGCGCCGGGCGCGGTGAGCCCCAGCCCCAGCAGTCCCGCGGTCGCCGCGACGACGGCCGCTCTTCTTCCTCTGTGCGCACGCTGCGCCATGGTCGTCCTCCCCCCAGAGGATCCCCGCGCCTGCTCGTGTGTTCGAGCAGAGGAGGATCAGTGGAAATCATGCAAGCGGCGAGCGGGCCGCTCACCGGAACTCGGTGAGTGTGACTCACCTCACCGAATGCGAGGATCATCAAATGGCCACCGGGTCACCGACGGGTGAACGCCCGCGGGAATGAGCGCGCCCCCCACACGCGCGTAGGCTCGTCCCGAGTGTTCGCCGCACCGGGGAAGGCCCCGCTGAGACCACGCCCTCGGGTCGGAGACGACAGGGTCTAGGGTCGGCTGCCGGGCCCGGTCGACCCACACCGTTCGGCCACAGCAACTTCACATCGGAAGCGAGATTTCACCACCGTGACTGCTCTCACTCTCAGCACCGCCGCGGCGCCCGGCCTGCGCGCCGACGCGATCGTGATCGGTGTCGCCAAGGGCGACAAGGGACCGGTCGTCGCACCGGGCGCCGAGGCCGTGGACAAGGCGTACGACGGCAAGCTGGCCGGAGTCCTGGAGACCCTCGGCGCCTCCGGTGCCGAGGGCGAGGTGACGAAGCTGCCCGCGCCGTCCGGCTTCAAGGCCCCGCTCGTGGTGGCGGTGGGCCTGGGCGCGCTGCCCGAGAAGGACGCGTCCTACGACGGCGAGGCGCTGCGCAAGGCCGCCGGCGTGGCCGCCCGGGCGCTCACCGGCAGCAAGAAGGCCGCCTTCGCCCTGCCGCTGACGGACGCCGCCGACGCCGAAGCGGTCGCCGAGGGCGTCCTGCTGGGCGCGTACTCCTTCGACGCCTACAAGGAGACCGCGCCCGCGAAGAACGCCTCGAAGGCGAAGAACGGCAAGGCCCCGCTCGCCGAGGCCGCGCTGCTCGGCGGCAAGCCCCGCGACAAGGCGTACAAGGCGGCCATCGAGCGCGCCACCGCCGTCGCCGAGGAGCTCAACCGCGCCCGCGACCTGGTCAACACCCCGCCGAACGACCTCAACCCGGAGGCGTTCGCCGCGATCGCGCAGGCCGCGGCCAAGGAGCACGGCATCAAGGTGCAGGTGCTCGACGAGAAGGCCCTCACCAAGGGCGGCTACGGCGGCATCCTCGGCGTCGGTTCCGGCTCGGCGTCGGCGCCGCGCCTGGTGAAGCTGTCGTACACCTCCTCGAAGGCCAAGAAGCACCTCGCCTTCGTCGGCAAGGGCATCACCTACGACTCGGGCGGCATCTCGCTGAAGCCGGCCGGCCACAACGAGACGATGAAGTGCGACATGAGCGGCGCGGCGGCGGTCTTCGCCGCGGTGGTCGCCGCCGCGCGGCTGGGTCTCGAGGTCAACATCACCGGCTGGCTGGCGCTCGCCGAGAACATGCCGTCGGGCTCCGCCGTGCGGCCCGGTGACGTGCTGCGCATGTACAGCGGCAAGACGGTGGAGGTGCTCAACACCGACGCCGAGGGCCGGCTGGTGCTCGCGGACGCGCTGTGGGCCGCCTCGCAGGAGAAGCCGGACGCGATCGTGGACGTGGCGACGCTGACCGGCGCGATGATGCTGGCGCTGGGCAACCGGACGTTCGGGATCATGGCCAACGACGACGCGTTCCGTACGGCGGTGTACGAGGCCGCCGAGGAGGTCGGCGAGCCGGCGTGGCCGATGCCGCTGCCGGAGCACCTGCGCAAGGGGATGGACTCCCCCGTCGCCGACATCGCCAACATGGGCGAGCGGATGGGCGGCGGACTGGTCGCCGGCCTCTTCCTGCGCGAGTTCGTGGGTGAGGGCATCACCTGGGCGCACCTCGACATCGCCGGGCCGGCGTTCAACGAGGGCGGGCCGTTCGGGTACACACCGAAGGGTGGTACGGGGACGGCTGTGCGAACGCTGGTGCGGGTGGCCGAGCTGACGGCCGCCGGTGACCTGGGGTGATGGCGGCCCGTTAGCCCGGTTCGTTCCGTCGTACGGCGGGCGCGGGGCGCGGGGCCGGTCGCGCCCGCACGGCGGAGCCGCGTGCCGGCACGGCCCCGCGCCCCCTCCGGGTCCGCCGCCCGTGGGGTCAGCCATGAAGGAACGTGCGATGTCTCACACCCCGGCCCCGCGTCTCTTCCTGTGCTGACAAGTGCGAAGATGGGGCACGGCAGGACAGGGCCCCACCGAAGGGCCGAGAGCAAAGAGCGGCCGGACACCAGCCGCCGACCGGTCACTGGAGACCGGCGTGGCGCACATGCATGGAGGACGTGACGTGGCGAACGACGCCAGCACCGTTTTCGACCTAGTGATCCTCGGCGGTGGTAGCGGTGGTTACGCCGCGGCCCTGCGCGGGGCGCAGCTGGGCCTGGACGTCGCCCTGATCGAGAAGGACAAGGTCGGCGGTACCTGCCTGCACCGGGGTTGCATCCCCACCAAGGCCCTGCTGCACGCGGGCGAGATCGCCGACCAGGCCCGCGAGAGCGAGCAGTTCGGCGTCAAGGCCAGCTTCGAGGGCATCGACATGCCCGCCGTCCACAAGTACAAGGACGACGTGGTCGCCGGCCTGTACAAGGGCCTGCAGGGTCTGGTCGCCTCCCGCAAGGTGACCTACATCGAGGGTGAGGGCCGGCTGTCCTCCCCCACCTCCGTCGATGTGAACGGTCAGCGGATCCAGGGCCGCCACATCCTGTTGGCGACCGGCTCCGTGCCGAAGTCGCTGCCGGGTCTGGAGATCGACGGCAACCGGATCATCTCCTCGGACCACGCCCTCGTCCTGGACCGCGTGCCGAAGTCCGCGATCATCCTCGGCGGCGGGGTCATCGGCTCCGAGTTCGCCTCCGCGTGGAAGTCCTTCGGCACCGACGTCACGATCATCGAGGGCCTGAAGCACCTCGTCCCGGCCGAGGACGAGAACTCCTCGAAGCTGCTGGAGCGTGCCTTCCGCAAGCGCGGCATCAAGTTCAGCCTGGGCACCTTCTTCCAGAAGGCCGAGTACACCCAGGACGGTGTCAAGGTCACCCTCGCCGACGGCAAGGAGTTCGAGGCGGAGCTCCTCCTCGTCGCCGTCGGCCGCGGCCCGGTCTCGCAGGGCCTGGGCTACGAGGAGGCCGGGGTCGCCATGGACCGCGGCTACGTCCTCGTCGACGAGTACATGCGGACGAACGTCCCGACCATCTCCGCCGTCGGTGACCTCGTCCCCACCCTCCAGCTCGCGCACGTCGGCTTCGCCGAGGGCATCCTGGTGGCGGAGCGTCTGGCCGGTCTGAAGACCGTCCCGATCGACTACGACGGTGTTCCGCGGGTGACGTACTCCCACCCGGAGGTCGCCTCCGTCGGTCTCACCGAGGCCAAGGCCAAGGAGATCTACGGCGCGGACAAGGTCGTCGCTCTGAAGTACAACCTGGCGGGCAACGGCAGGAGCAAGATCCTGAAGACCGCGGGCGAGATCAAGCTCGTCCAGGTCAAGGACGGTGCCGTGGTCGGCGTCCACATGGTCGGCGACCGCATCGGCGAGCAGGTCGGCGAGGCCCAGCTGATCTACAACTGGGAGGCGCTGCCGGCCGAGGTCGCCCAGCTCATCCACGCCCACCCGACGCAGAACGAGGCGCTCGGCGAGGCCCACCTGGCCCTGGCCGGCAAGCCCCTCCACGCGCACGACTGACCCTCGGTCACGGACGCGACGACACAGACTTCCGCACTTCGTAAGGAGCAACCGAAACCATGGCGGTTTCCGTAACCCTTCCGGCGCTCGGCGAGAGCGTCACCGAGGGCACTGTCACCCGGTGGCTGAAGGCCGAGGGCGAACGCGTCGAGGCCGACGAGCCGCTGCTCGAGGTCTCCACCGACAAGGTCGACACCGAGATCCCCGCCCCGGCCTCCGGCGTGCTGGCCTCCATCAAGGTCGCCGAGGACGAGACGGTCGAGGTCGGCGCCGAGCTGGCCGTGATCGACGACGGCAGCGGTGCCCCCGCCGCCGCCCCGGCCCCCGCGGCCGAGGAGGTCGCCCCGCCGGCTCCCGAGCCGGCCCCGGCCGCCCAGCCATCCACCGAGCAGGCCGCCCCGGCTCCGGCGCCCACCGCCGAGGCCGCGTCCGGCGGCGGCTCCGCCGAGGGCACGGACGTGGTCCTGCCCGCGCTCGGCGAGTCCGTCACCGAGGGCACCGTCACCCGCTGGCTGAAGTCGGTCGGTGACAGCGTCGAGGCCGACGAGCCGCTGCTCGAGGTCTCCACCGACAAGGTCGACACCGAGATCCCGGCGCCCGCCTCCGGCGTGCTGCTGGAGATCGTGGTCGGCGAGGACGAGACCGCCGAGGTCGGCGCCAAGCTCGCCGTCATCGGCGCTCCCGGTGCCGCTCCGGCCGCCGCACCCGCCCCGGCCGCTCCGGCTCCGGCCCCCGCCGCCGAGGCCCAGCCGGCCCCGGCCCCCGCGCCGACGCCCGCC
>NZ_JBHSNY010000031.1:0-12685 GCF_042657145.1 Streptomyces bullii | reverse complement strand
ATTAGGGTTTCGGTGGTCATAGCGTGAGGGAAACGCCCGGTTACATTCCGAACCCGGAAGCTAAGCCTTACAGCGCCGATGGTACTGCAGGGGGGACCCTGTGGGAGAGTAGGACGCCGCCGAACAATCTTTGGAGGACCCCTGGTCACCAGCGTTCAGCTGGGACCTGGGGTCCTTTCTTTTTCCTAGAGCGCGCTGGGTACCCGGTTGCGCGAGAATGACTTGCGGTACCGAAGACAGGAGTCACCATGTCCACCAACTCTCCCGACGACCGACCGGAGCGCGATCAGCGGCGACGGGACAGTGGTGACCGCGGCGACCGAGGCGGTCAGCGCGGCGACCGTGGCGGCTTCCGCCGCGACAACGACCGTGGTGGCTACGGACGTCGGGACGGCGGCGACCGAAGCGGCTTCCGGCGTGACGACCGCCGTGGTGACGACCGCGGCGACCGCGGTGGTTTCCGGCGCGACGACAACCGTGGTGAGCGTGGCGGGTACGGTCGTCGCGACGATCGTGACAAGGGGCCACGTCACGACGATCGTGACAAGGGGCCACGTCACGACGATCGTGACAGGGGGCCGCGCCGCGACGATCGTGACAGGGGGCCACGTCACGACGATCGTGACAGGGGGCCGCGCCGCGACGACCGTGACCGGGGCTTCCGGCGGGACGACCGCGGTGATCGTCCCTCCTTCCGGCGGGACGACCGTGGGGAGCGTCGGGACGACGACCGTGGTGGCTTCCGGCGCGACGACGACCGTGGTGGCTACCGTCGTGACGACAGCCGTGGCGGTGGCTACGGCCGGCGCGACGACCGGCAC
This sequence comes from Streptomyces bullii, assembly GCF_042657145.1. NCBI lineage: Bacteria > Bacillati > Actinomycetota > Actinomycetes > Kitasatosporales > Streptomycetaceae > Streptomyces > Streptomyces bullii. The sequence continues at coordinate 11,864 of NZ_JBHSNY010000031.1, read as the reverse complement.
GGAGATGAGCGCCGGGGTGACGACCGGGGGCAGCGCGGCGGCTTCCCCCGGCGCGATGACAGGCGCGACGATCGTCGGGACGACCGGGACCGCGACCGCGGTTTCCGGCGGGACGACCGCGGTGGTTTCCGGGGCCGCGACGACCGTCGCGGGGACGACCGCCGCAGTGATGACCGTGGTGAGCGTGGCGGGTTCCGGCGCGACGACAGTCGCGGTGAGCGTGGCGGGTTCCGGCGTGATGACAACCGCGGTGACAACCGTGGTGAGCGTGGCGGGTACGGCCGACGCGACGACCGTGACAGGGGGCCGCGTCACGACGACCGCGACCGTGGCTTCCGGCGGGACGACCGTCGTACCGAAGACCGTGGTGAGCGCAGTGGGTTCCGGCGCGACGACAGCCGTGGCGAGCGCGGTGGGTACCGTGGACGCGACGACCGGGGGCGTGGGCCCCGTCGGGACGATCGCCCGGGTCGGCCGGGAGGGTTCCGGGGCCGTGACGAGCGGGGCGGCGGTGGCCGGTTCCGCGACGAACGCGACCGGGACCGGGAGCCGATCAAGCGGCTGCCCATCCCGGAGGACGTCACGGGCGAGGAGATCGACAAGGACGTACGGCAGGAGCTGCAGAGTCTGCCGAAGACGCTCGCGGACGACGTCGCCAAGAACCTGGTGATGGTCGCGCGGCTCATCGACGAGGACCCCGAGGCCGCCTACGGGTACTCCCGGGTGGCGCTGCGGCTGGCGTCGCGGGTCGCCGCCGTACGGGAGGCCGCCGGGTTCGCCGCGTACGCCAACCAGAAGTACGGTGAGGCGCTCGCCGAGTTCCGGGCCGCGCGGCGGATGACCGGGACCGTTGACCTGTGGCCCGTCATGGCCGACTGCGAGCGTGGGCTCGGTCGTCCCGAGAAGGCGCTGGACATGGCCGGCGCGCCCGAGGTGCACAAGCTGGACAAGGCCGGGCAGGTCGAGATGCGGCTCGTGGCGGCCGGTGCCCGACGTGACATGGGGCAGCTGGACGCGGCCATCGTGACGCTGCAGAGCCCCGAGCTGGCGTCCAACTCCGTGCAGCCGTGGACCGCGCGACTGCGGTACGCGTACGCCGACGCCCTGCTCGCCGCCGGGCGCAACGATGAGGCGCGCGAGTGGTTCGCCAAGGCCGTGGAGGCCGACCGGGACGGCAGCACCGACGCCTCGGACCGGCTCGCCGAGCTGGACGGGGTGGAGTTCGTCGACGCCCTGGACGAGAGTGAGGACATCTCCGCAGAGGACATCTCCGCACAGGACGCCTCCGCTCAGGACGCCGACGATCAGGACTGACGTCCGGCTGTGGCAAGGGCCGCCCGAGGTCTGATGCCGGGTCGGTGAAGGGGCGGGATCCCGGGTGCGGGGTCCCGCCCCTTCGGCCGTCACAGGTCCAGTGCGCGCAGTACCAGGCCCGACGCCGGCTTCGGGCCGAACGACGTCGACTTGCGGGGCATCGTCACGCCCTGCCGGGCGAGGTCGCGGACGACCTCCTCGCGGACCGGGTGCAGCAGCACGGCCGTACCGCCGTCGCGTTCCGCCTTGGCGACCGTGGCGGCCGTGTCGTGGATGTAGGCGATGTAGCCGGGATCGTCCTCGGGGACGCGCCAGACATGGCCGAGAAGCGTGGCGTGCAGGACCGTCGCGTCCAGGGTGCGCCAGGCGACGGGGCGGTCGACGGGAACCGTACCGGCCAGCAGCTCCGGGTCCGGGCGGTCGACGAGGTGGAAGGCGCCGTCTCCGGCGAGCAGGAAAGCGTTGCCCGCGCAGGCCGCGTCCGCCAGGGCCTCCAGGGCTTCGGTGAGCGGGACGTCGAGGCGGCGCACGCGGAACAGGCCGTCCAGGGCGGACAGCGCGTCCGCGACGGGCAGGCCGTGCAGGAGGCGGTGGATGGCGCGGACGCGCAGGGGGTAGCGGGCCGTGTCCACCAGGAGGACCAGGCCGTAGTCCCAAGGACTGGGGGAGGGGTGCTCCGCGCGGAGGCGGCGGTAGGTCGCCCAGCGGTGATGGCCGTCGGCGATGAGGGCCTGGTGCCGGGACAGATCCGTCCGGATCGTCGCCAGGTCGGCGGGGTCGGTGACCGACCACAGGCGGTGGCTGAAGCCGTCCTCGGTCGTCGTCGACAGCAGTGGGGGCGTCGCCGCGGTGCGTTCGATCAGGTCGGCCGTGGCCGTCGCCGAGCCGTCGCCGCGGTAGGTCAGCAGCAGCGGCTCCAGGTTCGCCGAGGTGGCACGCATGAGGTTCGCGCGGTCGGCGACGACGTGCGGCATGACGTCCTCGTGCGGGAGCACCACCTCCTCCGCGGGATCGGAGACGCGCAGCGCGCCTATGACCCCACGCTGCAGCAAGCCGTCCCCGTCGCGCTGTTCGTACACGTACAGGCCCGGCTCCGGGTCGGCGGTCAGGACGCCCTCGGACAGCCAGCGGCGCAGGGTGTCGGCGGCCTGGCCGTTGCGGGCGCTGGGGGTGGCGGCCTGCGGCAGGATCAGACGGACGATGTTGTGCGGGTCGGCGGACTGGAGGTGGTGCAGGCCGTCGGGGCGGACCACGACGTCGTAGGGCGGGGATGTCACGGCGGCCAGACTGCCGACCCGGTCGGGGTCGTAGCGAAGGCCTCTGAACGGGGTGAGTTCGAGGCCTCGGCGTGTCGTTGCTTCCGAGTGACCTGCTGTGTTCATCCCGGCATCGTACGGGTGTCGGTGGCATGGGGGATGATCGGGGGAAAGCGAGCACATCGAGGAGCGATGCGGAATGAGCCAGGTCGTCAGGACGAGGCCCGAGGGCAGTGGGCAGGCCCTGAGCGAGGCGTACGACACGGCGCTGCTCGACCTGGACGGGGTGGTGTACGCGGGCGGCAGCGCGATCGCGCACGCCGTCGACTCGCTGGCCGCGGCCCGCTCGGGCGGGATGCGTCTGGCGTACGTCACCAACAACGCGCTGCGGACTCCGGACACTGTGGCCGCGCATCTGACCGAGCTGGGGATACCGACCGGCGCGGACGACGTCATCACCTCGGCGCAGGCGGTCGCGCGGCTGATCAGCGAGCAGGTGCCGGAGGGCTCCCGGGTGCTGGTGGTCGGCGGGGAGGGCCTGCGGGTGGCGCTGCGCGAGCGGGGGCTGGTGCCCGTCGAGTCCGCCGACGACGATCCCGCGGCGGTCGTCCAGGGGTACGGGGGGCCCGAACTGCCGTGGGGCCGCTTCGCGGAGGCCTGTTACGCCGTCGCCCGCGGGGTGCCGTGGTTCGCGTCCAACACCGACCTCACCATCCCCAGCGGACGGGGCATCGCCCCGGGCAACGGCGCGGCCGTGGAGGTCGTACGGATCGCCACGGGTGCCCAGCCGCAGGTCGCGGGCAAGCCGCTGCCGCCGATGCACCGGGAGACCATCCTGCGGACGGGCGCGCGGCGACCGCTCGTGGTGGGGGACCGGTTGGACACGGACATCGAGGGGGCGTTCAACGGGGAGGTCGACTCGCTGCTGGTCCTGACCGGTGTGACCGACGGGGCGCACCTGCTGGCGGCGCCGCCGCAGCACCGGCCGACGTACGTCGACGCCGATCTGAGGGGGATGCTCACCGGGCAGCCGGAGGTCGCCGACGCGGACAACGACGGTTTCCGGTGCGGTGGTTGGACGGCGCGGGCCGGGGCCGAGCGGCTGGAGCTGGACGGGGACGGCGAGGCCCTGGACGGGCTGCGCGCGCTGTGCGCGGCGGCCTGGACGGCGGCCGGCGAGGGAGTGTGCGAGCTGGACGCTGACAAGGCGCTGGCGCGACTGGGGCTGTGAGACGGCGCCCACCTGCGTCTCTGTGCACCGGCGGGCTGTCAGGGCTCGGATCGTGATCGCTTGGCAGGGTAGGCTAACCTAACTGCGTGTTGGTCGACAGTCCTCCCGAACAGTGCGCGGAGACCGCCCCCGCGCCCCCAACCCGCCGGGCGATCCGTGCCTTTGGGCTGCTCATCTCGGTCGCGATCCTGGTGGCCGTCGCCCTGGCGAGCATCGCCGTCGGCGCCAAAGAGCTGTCCCTGGACCAGGTCTGGCACGGCCTGTTCGAGGACTCGGGCACGTACGGGGACGTCGTCGTCGCGGAGCGGCTGTCGCGGACCCTCCTCGGGTTGCTCGCCGGGGCGGCCCTCGGTCTGTCCGGGGCGGTGCTCCAGGCGCTCACCCGCAATCCGCTGGCCGACCCCGGTCTGCTGGGCATCAACGCGGGCGCGTCCGCCGCGGTCGTCACGGCCATCACCTTCCTCGGCGTCACCTCGCTGAGCGGCTACGTGTGGTTCGCGTTCTTCGGCGCGGCCGCGGTCGGGGCGCTGGTGTGGTTCCTCGGCGGCAGCCGGGGCGCTACGCCGGTGCGGCTGGCGCTCGCCGGCACCGCGATCAGCGCCGCGCTGTACGGCTATCTGCAAGCCGTGATGATCATGGATGACGCGGCGCTCGGCAGGATGCGCTTCTGGACGGTCGGTTCGCTCTCCTCGGCGGACGACTCGACCGTCACGCAGGTCCTGCCGTTCCTCGCGGCCGGCATGATCCTGGCGCTGGCCCTCGCCCGGCCGCTCAACGCCATGGCCATGGGCGACGACACCGCCAAGGCCCTCGGGGCCAACCTGAACCGGACGCGGGCGCTGTCCATGCTGGCCGCCACGGTGCTGTGCGGGGCGGCCACCGCCGCCTGCGGGCCGATCGTGTTCGTCGGACTGATGGTGCCGCACGTCGTACGGTCCTTCACCGGGCCCGACCTGCGCTGGATCCTGCCCTACGCCGCGATCCTGTCGCCCGTGCTGTTGCTGGGGGCGGATGTCATCGGCCGGATCGTCGCCCGGCCCTCCGAACTGCAGGTCGGCATCCTCACCGCGCTCCTCGGCGGCCCGGTGTTCATCTTTCTCGTACGACGGCGGAGGACGGCGCAGCTGTGATGAGCGCAGTGAAGACCACACGGGCCACCCGCGCTGTGCGGACCACCGGTGGCCTCTCGGTCCGTCTGGACGTCCGTGCCCTCACCGTCGTCGTCCTGCTGCTGGTCGCGGCGCTCGCGGCGAGCGTGGCGCTGATCGGCACCGGCGACTTCCCGATCCCGGCCGCCGACGTGCTCAGGACGCTGGTCGGCGAGGGCAACGCGGGCCAGGAGTTCATCGTCAACGAACTGCGCCTGCCGCGGGTCCTGGTCGGGCTGCTGGTCGGCGCCTCGCTGGGGCTCGGCGGTGCGCTGTTCCAGTCCGTCTCCCGCAATCCGCTGGGCAGTCCGGACGTGCTGGGCCTCGGGCAGGGGGCGACGGCCGGCGCGCTCACGGTGATCGTGCTGTTCTCCGGGACCGCGAACCAGGTGGCCGCCGGTGCGCTCGCCGGCGGCCTGGTGACCGGGCTCGCCATCTACCTGCTTGCCTGGAAGCGGGGCGTGCACGGCTACCGGCTGGTCCTGGTCGGTATCGGTGTCTCCGCGATCGTCACCGCCGTCAACGGCTATCTGCTGACCATGTCCGACATCGTCGACGCGGCCCGCGCGGTCGTGTGGATGACCGGATCCCTCAACGGCCGTGACTGGGCCCAGGTCTGGCCGCTGCTCGCGCTGTGCGCCGTGCTGGTGCCGCTGGTCCTCGCCAACGCGCGCGGGCTGCGGATGATGGAGATGGGCGACGACGTCTCGTACGCCCTCGGGGTGCGGGTCGAGCGGGTGCGGGCACTGCTGTTGGTGGCCGCCGTCCTGCTCACCGCGTCGGCGACCGCGGCCGCCGGCCCCGTCAGCTTCGTCGCGCTCACCGCACCGCAGCTCGCCCGGCGCCTGACCCACTCGCCCGGGCCGAACCTGCTGTCGTCCCTGTGCATGGGTGGCGCCCTGCTGGTCACCGCCGACTGGGCCTCGCAGCGGCTGTTCGGCGCCGACCAGCTGCCCGTGGGCGTGGTCACCGGCGTCCTCGGCGGCGTCTACCTGCTGTGGCTGCTGGTCACCGAACGCAGGGCGGGCCGGATATGAGCGCCGCCACGGGCGTGGCTACGAACGCCGGGAGCAGTGTCAGCAGCGGGCTGAACAACCGAAGGAGCACCGTGAACCGTCTGTCCGCCGAGAACGTCACCCTCGCCTACGACCAGCGCGTCATCGCCGAAAGGCTGTCGGTGGAGATACCCGACAATTCCTTCACCGTGATCGTCGGCCCGAACGCGTGCGGCAAGTCGACGCTCCTGCGGGCGCTGTCGCGGATGCTCAAGCCGAGCGAGGGCCGGGTGCTGCTCGACGGGCAGGTCATCCAGTCGATGCCCGCGAAGAAGGTCGCTCGGACCCTGGGACTGCTGCCCCAGTCGTCGATCGCGCCCGACGGCATCACGGTCGCCGACCTCGTCGGCCGCGGCCGCTACCCGCACCAGGGCATCCTGCGCCAGTGGTCGGCGGAGGACGAGCGCGTCGTCCAGGAGTCCATGGCCCAGACCGGCGTCGCCGAACTCGCCGACCGGTACGTCGACGAGCTGTCCGGCGGTCAGCGGCAACGCGTGTGGATCGCCATGGCGCTCGCCCAGCAGACCCCGCTGCTGCTGCTCGACGAGCCGACGACCTATCTGGACATCCAGCACCAGATCGACGTACTCGACCTGTGCGCGGAGCTCCACGAGACGCAGGGCCGCACGCTCGTCGCCGTGCTGCACGACCTGAACCACGCTGCCCGCTACGCCTCGCACCTCATCGCCCTGAAGGCCGGGAAGGTCATCGCCGAGGGCGCGCCGAACGACATCGTCACCGCCGAGCTGGTGGAGGAGGTCTTCGGGCTGCGCTGCCAGATCGTCGAGGACCCGGAGACGGGCACGCCGCTGGTGGTGCCGGCGGCACGCAAGGCACGCGCGCGCGTGACGGCCGCGAAGGTGGCGGCTACAGAAGTTTCCTGAGGCGGAACAGATCCCGCAGGCCCGCCTCCAGCTTCACCCGGCCCGACCCCCAGGCCCTGGCGAAGTGCAGCTCGCCGTCGACCAGGGCCACCAGGTCGTCGCCCGTCATGGCCAGTCTGATCTCGGCCTTCTCACGCGGCGGCCCCTCGAGGGTGTCCCGTACCACGATCCGGCCGTCTTCCATGCGGCCGACGAAGGTGACGTCGAGATCCGTGATGTGGCAGCTCACCGAGCGGTCCAGGGCCGCCGCCTCGCGGACGTCCCCTTCCGCGCCTGCCATGTTGTCCGAGAGCTTGTCGAGTGCGGCACGGCACTCTTCGATCGTGGCCATCGCGATCGACGGTACACCGGGTGTTCGGGGTAGCGTCTGGGCATGGACGACTCGGTTCCGCAGACGGACACCCCCGAGGAGACGATTCAGCGGGCGGCGCAGGCCGAGCCCGCCCACGACCCCGCCACCCCCGCCCCGCTGAACGTGCCCCGCACCCCCACCGGCAACGCGGAGGTGGACGCGGCCCTGGAGCGGCTCGGCGACGCCGACCACCTCGCCACCGACGGGCACGTCGAGGTGTACGAAGATGTTCACCGGGGGCTGCGCGACGCGCTCACCGCGCTCGACACCCGCCCGGGACCTCCGGTGCCCACCCGTCACCCGTCCACCGCCCCTCAACCAGACCCTTCGGGTCACACCCGCTGACCGCCGCACGACCACAGGAGCTGAACCGACCGTGGCAGGAGTCGCACGTCGCCGTCTCGACGCGGAGCTGGTCCGCCGGAAGCTCGCGCGCTCGCGCGAGCACGCCAGCCAGCTGATCGCCGCCGGGCGCGTCACCGTCGGCAAGACCGTCGCGACCAAGCCCGCCACCCAGGTGGAGACCGCGGCCGCGATCGTCGTCGCCCAGGACGGGAGCGACCCGGACTACGTGTCCCGGGGCGGGCACAAGCTCGCGGGCGCCCTGGAGGTCTTCGTGCCGCGGGGGCTGGCCGTCGAGGGCCGCAGGGCGCTGGACGCCGGCGCGTCCACCGGCGGATTCACCGACGTCCTGCTGCGCGCGGGGGCCGCCCATGTCGTCGCCGTGGACGTCGGATACGGACAACTCGCCTGGTCTCTCCGGAACGATGAACGCGTCACCGTCAAGGATCGTACGAACGTACGCGAGTTGACGCTCGAAGCGATCGGTGGGGAGCCAGTGGATCTTGTGGTGGGGGATCTGTCGTTCATCCCGCTGGGGCTGGTGCTGCCGGCCCTGGTGCGGTGCGTCAAACCGGACGCCGACCTGGTGATGATGGTCAAGCCGCAGTTCGAGGTAGGCAAGGAGCGGCTGGGCAGCGGCGGAGTCGTACGGAGCCCGCAGCTGCGGGCCGAGGCCGTGCGGGGGGTCGCCGAGAAGGCCTGGCAGCTGGGTCTCGGGGCGAAGGGCGTGACGGCCAGTCCGCTGCCCGGGCCCTCCGGGAACGTCGAGTACTTTCTGTGGCTGCGGGCCGGGGCACCGGAACTGGACCCGGCCGACGTCGACCGAGCAGTGGCGGAGGGGCCGCGTTGACCGAGAACCGAGCTCGTACTGTTTTCCTCCTCGCCCACACCGGGCGCCCCGCCGCCGTGCGCAGCGCCGAGCTCGTGGTAAAGGGTCTGCTGCGGTCGGGGCTGGGCGTGCGCGTCCTGGAGGCGGAGGCGCGGGACCTGCCGCTGCCGGACGAGGTGGAACTCGTCAAGGAGGCCACACCGCAGTGCCTCGACGGGTGTGAACTGCTCATCGTGCTGGGCGGTGACGGCACACTGCTGCGCGGCGCCGAGTTCGCCCGGGCGTCCGGCGTGCCGATGCTCGGCGTCAACCTGGGCCGGGTCGGGTTCCTCGCGGAGGCCGAGCGCGACGACCTCGACAAGGTCGTCGACCGGGTGGTGACCAGGGCGTACGAGGTCGAGGAGCGGATGACCGTCGATGTCGTCGTGCACCGCAACGGCGACATCGTCCATACGGACTGGGCGCTGAACGAGGCCGCCGTGCAGAAGGTGTCCGCGGAGCGGATGCTGGAGGTCGTCCTGGAGATCGACGGGCGGCCGGTCACGGGGTTCGGGTGTGACGGGATCGTCTGCGCGACGCCCACGGGCTCGACGGCGTACGCGTTCTCGGCGGGTGGGCCCGTGGTGTGGCCGGAGGTCGAGGCGCTGCTGATGGTGCCGATCAGCGCGCACGCGCTGTTCGCCAAGCCGTTGGTGACCTCGCCCGATTCCGTGCTGGCGGTCGAGGTGCTGCCCCATGTTCCGCCGGGTGTGCTGTGGTGCGACGGGCGGCGGACGGTGGAGTTGCCGCCCGGGGCGCGGGTCGAGGTGCGGCGCGGGGCTGTGCCGGTGCGGCTTGCCCGGCTTCATCATGCGTCGTTCACGGATCGGCTGGTGGCGAAGTTCGCGCTGCCGGTCTCCGGGTGGCGGGGAGCGCCGCACTAGCCCGGGCGTGAGTGTCCGCTCAGCGGTACGGCCCCGCGCCGCTCAGGGCGGCCGACCACTCTGGTGGGTGACAAAGGCAGGCCGGTCGCCATCCTCGGGCGGGACCTCGTAAGGTCGTGTCCGTGTTGGAGGAGATGCGGATACGGTCGCTCGGTGTGATCGACGACGCTGTCGTCGAGCTGTCGCCCGGATTCACCGCTGTGACCGGTGAGACGGGCGCGGGCAAGACCATGGTGGTCACCAGCCTCGGGCTGCTGCTGGGCGGGCGCGCGGACCCGGCGCTCGTGCGGATCGGTGCCGAGAAGGCGGTCGTGGAGGGGCGGATCACCGTCCCCGCGGACGCGGCGGCCGCCGTGCGGGCCGAGGAGGCCGGGGCCGAGCTCGACGACGGGGCGCTGCTGGTCAGCCGTACCGTTTCCGCCGAGGGCCGCTCGCGGGCGCACCTGGGCGGACGCAGCGTGCCCGTCGGCGTCCTCGCCGAGCTCGCCGACGAGCTGGTGGCCGTACACGGGCAGACCGACCAGCAGGGGCTGCTCAAACTGTCCCGGCAGCGGCAGGCGCTCGACCGGTACGCGGGGGACGCGGTCGCCGTGCCGCTCGCCAAGTACACCGAGGCCCACCAGCGGCTGCGGACCGTCTCCGCGGAGCTGGAGGAGATCACCACGCGCGCACGTGAGCGGGCCCAGGAGGCCGACATGCTGCGCTACGGCCTCGACGAGATCGCCGCCGTCGAACCGCGCGCCGGTGAGGACGTGGAGCTCGCGGAGGAGGCCGAGCGGCTGGGGCACGCCGAGGCGCTGGCATCCGCCGCGAACGCCGCGCACCGCGCTCTGGCGGGCGATCCCGAGGACCCCGAGGGCGTCGACGCGGGCACGCTAGTCGCGGGCGCCCAGCGGGCGCTGGAAGCCGTACGGTCGCACGACCCCGCGCTGGCCGCGCTCACCGACCGGATCGGGGAGATCGGGATCCTGCTGCGGGACGTGGCCGGCGAGCTCGCCGGGTACGCCGACGACCTGGACGCCGACCCGTTGCGGCTGGCGGCCGTCGAGGAGCGCAGGGCCGCGCTCACCGGGCTGACGCGGAAGTACGGCGAGGACATCGCCGCCGTGCTGGCGTGGGCCGAGCGCGGCGCCCAGCGGCTGACCGAGCTGGACGGTGACGACGGGCGGATCGAGGAGCTGACCGCCGAGCGGGACGCGCTGCGCACCGAACTGGGCGGACTGGCACAGGCGTTGACGGACGCGCGCACCGAGGCCGCCGAGCGGTTCGCCGCCGCCGTGACAGCGGAGCTGGCCTCGCTCGCCATGCCGCACGCGCGCGTGTCCTTCGCCATCCGGCAGACCGAGGACCCGGAGGGCGTGGAGGTCGACGGGCGGAGGGTCGCCTACGGGCCGTCCGGGGCCGACGAGGTCGAGCTGTTGCTGGCCCCGCACCCCGGGGCGCCGCCGCGGCCCATCGCCAAGGGCGCCTCCGGCGGTGAGCTGTCCCGCGTGATGCTGGCCGTGGAGGTCGTCTTCGCGGGCACGGATCCCGTGCCGACGTACCTCTTCGACGAGGTCGACGCCGGTGTCGGCGGCAAGGCGGCGGTCGAGATCGGGCGGCGGCTGGCGCGGCTGGCGAAGACGGCGCAGGTCGTGGTGGTGACGCATCTGCCGCAGGTGGCCGCCTTCGCCGACCGGCAGTTGCTGGTGGAGAAGACCAACGACGGATCGGTGACCCGGTCCGGTGTGAAGGTGCTCGAAGGTGAGGAGCGGATCCGGGAGTTGTCCCGGATGCTCGCCGGCCAGGAGGACTCGGAGACGGCCCGGGCGCACGCGGAGGAACTGCTGGCCACGGCGCGGGCGGACGGGTAACGGACATGGTGCCGGCGGCGCGCCGTAAGCCGGTCCGATGACCGACTCCGCCGGCAGGGCCGGCTCGTTCGCACTCGCCGCGGGCCTCGCCCGGGCCGGTACCGCCGCCCTCCGCGCCACGGCGCCCGGCGGCAGGCACCGCTGGGAGCGGAAGAACTACGCCGGGCGGACAGTCGAGTTGTACGCGGGACCGGCGGTGGCGCTGGCGGCGGCCGTCGGCGCCGGGCGGGTGCGGCCCGCCGCCGGGTTCGCCGTCCTGGCCGCCGGTGTGTGCGGCGCCTACGACGACGTCGCCGGTGACGCGCGACGCGGCTTCCGCGCGCATCTGCGGGCGCTGCGGGACGGCGAGGTCACCAGCGGGACCGTGAAGCTGTTCGGCATCTCGGCGGCCGGGCTCGTCGCCGGGGCGCTGCTCAGGAAGCGGCCGGTCGACAAGGTGTTCGCGGGGGTCGTGATCGCCGGGACCGCGCACTTGGTGAACCTCGTGGACGTGCGTCCCGGCCGGGCCGCCGCGGCGGTTCTCGCGCTCGGGGCGCCGGGGCTGGTGCGCGGCGGGGCCGCGGGGGAGCTGTCCGCCGCCGCGACCGGAGCCGCGGCGGCCGTGCTGCCCGACGACCTCGGCGAGCGGGCGATGATCGGCGACACGGGGGCGCACGCGCTGGGAGCGGCCCTGGGGG
>NZ_JBHSNY010000030.1:0-14039 GCF_042657145.1 Streptomyces bullii | reverse complement strand
AACTGGAAGATTCTGCGGGACTGCCGGCTCAAGAGCAACGGCGTTCACCAGGCCATGCTCGGCATCGCCCGGCTCCACAACCTGGCCCTCACCGGATAACTCACACCCCATACGGGACAACCTCTAGGCAGCGGCGCGGTCCATCAATCGCAGCTCTTGAGCACAGAGTGCGCCCCGAACTTGGCGGATCATGTGGCGCTGTGCGGGCACGGCGTCGGGTCGGCTGCAAGTCGTTGTTCCGGCCCTGCACGTGACGATCCCTCTGCTGCTCTCGATGTCAAGAGCTCCGCTTTCGGACAAACACTTGAGTGGCGTAGGCATGTGCCAGCTGTGGCGCATAGCGTCGTTGGTGAAGCCTCAACCGCCACTGCACGTGGCGGAAGCCAACAGTTGGAGACAGCGTGAGGTTGAGATCTACTCCACCGACACCGATTCCGGACAGATCACGGTCATCCGCAAGGACGGGCCCTCCTCCCACAAGGTCGTCAAGGAGATCGCCGTTGGCAATGCTCCTCGTGGGGCCGTGAAGTTCACCCGCGACGGACGAGGCTTCGTCTCGAACACAAGCACCAACACAGTCTCCGAGTTGGACGCTCTGACCCGCCGCGAGGTCGCGCGGATCACCGTCGGTTCCGGCCCTCGCGGTCTGGGGATCGTGCCCGGCGAACGCTATCTGCTGGTATCCAACTCCGGCTCCAACACGGTCTCCGTCGTGGACCTGGAGTCTCGCACCGAGCTCACTCAGGTTGCGGTGGCCCGCGACCCCCGCCACATGGCCATCAGCAAGGACGGCCGGTTCGCGTACGTGTGCATTTGGGGCTCGGGCTACATCTCCAAGCTCGATCTCAGCGGCCTGACAGCCGAGGGGCGGCCGGAGTCGATCCGCGAGATCGCCCGTATCCACATCGGAGAGGACTCCTTCCCCTACAGTCTGAATATCGACCGCACCGGCAAGCGCGCCTACGTCGCCTGCAACGCGATCGAGGCACTGCCCGTCATCGACCTGGAGACGGACACCGTCATCGCCAAGGTCCCGGTCAAGAGCGACGGTGGCCGTGCCGTCGCCTTCACTGCCGACAACGCCTTCGCGCTCCTGTCCCTGGAGCGTATTTCGCAGATCGCAGTGGTGGACACCGAGGAACTCACAACCACCCGGTACATACCTGTCGGCCCCGGCCCTCGCGGGATCGCGGTCGACGAGAGCGACAACACCGTGTACTGCGGTCTGTTCGCCAGGACGGTTCCGGACGACGACGATCAGGTCCAGTTCAAGTTCAGCCCGCACAGCCTGAGCGTGGTTCACCTCGACGGCGTGGACCTCTCGCTGCCGGCGGAAGAGGGCGGCAACGTCCAGTACGACGAGATCAAGGTCGGCTTCGGGCCCTGCAGCGTCTCGGTATTCGACTCCGCGCAGGTCAGCTACGACGAGGGCAAGCTCAACGAGGCGGCCGCCCGGCTGAGTGACAACGCTCCGGCCAAGCTGTAACTCTGAGCATGTACAGGTGAGTTCGTGAAATCCGGCCCCCGCAGGTTCCAGCCTGCGGGGGCCCTCGAATCAACGGAAAGTGATGCTCCTTGCCAGTCGACGTGCGCTTCAGGCGACTCCACGCATGGTCGCTCCTGCCGGCTAAGCATGCAGTCGATCGGCAAAGCAGCCGTGCCACTGCAGCGATCTACCGGGAGAACTTCCGCTTCGTCCGAGCGGAACGTCGTCCGGAGCATTGTGCTCCGTGGGTGATGGGCAAAGAGCTCGGATGGGAAGTGCCCAGCCCCGTCGATGTGGCCTTCTCACCGCTCGACCAGATCGAGTTGGACGGCGTGACCGACCCCGAAGCAGCCGGCCGGGCCGCGAACCGCACGGAGCTGTGGCAACGGGAGAAGTCACATCTGGCGGTGGAGAAGACGTCCTGGCTGCACTTGCACCAGTTCTCCACTGCTCGTGGCTGGGAGAACATGTTCCTTGTCAACGGAGCTGGAAGCGTCGAATGGCGCCTGGGCTGGGCTGCTGAGATTCCCCGCGGCTACTTTCTCCTGGTGCTTCCCCTGGAAGGCATCGCCGGCCTTGAGGTACCGGTGGGAATCCTCTCCAGCACGGTCCTGACCCGGGCCAGCCAGGAACACGGCGTGAGCATCGCGGTACGGCCAACGGCTCCGGTCAACGTGCGCCGAGGCCAGCCGATCGCCCGAGTGGTGCTCCTGCACGCTGATTCACTACAGGCCCGGGGCTTGAACGACGACTTGGCGGGGGCGGCATCCGTCAGTGATTGAGCTCTCGCTGGACCAAGCCCGGTCAGTCGCTGTCACGGCTCAGGGCCTGCACACCACGTCGCGCCCCCTACCCGCAGGCGACGTCCTGGGCCGCCTCGGCGGCATCCAGCTCGACACGATCAGCGTGGTGCGACGCTCCCACGAACTCGTCCAACTTGCCCGCGGCGTCCCCGTCGCCGAAGCCCAGCAGCTGATCAGTGAGTCAGACCCGCCGAAACTGTTCGAGTACTGGGCCCATGCCGCATCGCTGATTCCGCTCAGCCTCTGGCCACTGTTCGCTTTCCGACGCCGAAGCTATGCGGTGAAGGGTTGGACCGGGCCCACCATCGACCCGGCCGCGGTCAGTCACGTCCGGTCCGTTGTGGCCGAACGCGGCCCGGTCACCATCACCGACCTTGGCGGGGCGAAAGGAAGCGGTTGGGAGCGGTCCTCGGCCAACAAGTGGGCTCTGGAATGGCTGCTGGCCATCGGCGAACTCGCCTGCATACACCGGCGAGGCTGGCAGCGCGTCTACCAGAGCGCCGAAGCTGTGATCCCCGATGACCTCATTCACGCCGAGCCAGACGAATCGGAGTGCCTGCGCTCGCTGACGCGACTGGCCCTGCAGGCACTCGGCGTCGCAACCGCAGACGATGTCGCCGACTACTTCCGCCTGCCGCCCCGGAAAGTCACCGCATGTCTGACCGCGTTGGAGGAGGCCGAGCCTGTGAAGGTCGAAGGATGGGAGCAACCAGCCTGGGCCTCACGCGCAGCACTCAACCCGCCGCAGCTGGACCACGAAGCGTGTACGCCTCTCTCCCCCTTCGACTCCCTGATCTGGCACCGGCCGCGCATGCGGCGGCTCTTCGGCGTCGAGTACCTGCTGGAAGCGTACAAACCCGCGGCCGCGCGTGAGTGCGGCTACTTCGGCATGCCGGTACTCGTCGGCAGCTCGATAGTTGGTCGCATTGCGGTCCGCGTCAGCAAAGGCATCGCCGTGGTCGAAGGGCATCAGCTCGTCGACGGCCAGGACCGTGCCCACTTGAACCGGGCTCTTGCGGTCATCTGCCAGTGGGCGCAGGCACTGAAAACCCCCACTCTCCACTTCCCGCCGCACGTTGGAGCATCCGCGTGAGCACTTCGACCGCACCCTCCTACCGAGGCAGTCTCGCGGTTCCCAAGGCCAAGCAGGTCCTCGCGCTCGGCATCCTGAGCCGGCTGCCCTCCGGTCTGATCCCGTTCGCAGCGCTGATCGCTTTCACCCAGCACTACGGCATCGGGATCGCCGGCCTTGCTTCCGCCGCTCTGATGCTCGCCATCGCCATCCCCGGCCCCGCCCGTGCACGATGGTGCTCCAGCCGTGGCTCGGCCATGGTCCTCCTCATGGCACTGTCGAGCGTGCTGCTGTTCGCTGCTGCGGCGGCCGCGATCAGCGTGAGCCGTTGGCAGATACCGCTTGCGCTCACCGCGGCGGCAGGTGCACTGTTCCCGCCCCTTACCCCCAGCCTGCGGGCCGCCTGGTCCCGGTTGATGCCTGACAAGCAGCACCTTCAGAGCATCCACGCGCTGGACTCGACCATCGAGGAACTGACGTTCGTCGTTGCTCCCCTGCTGGGAACCGCTGCCATGGCACTCACCGACGCCCGCTGGGTGCTCGTTGCCAGTGCGTACCTCCTCCTGCCCGCAGCCCTCGGCCTCGCCGGCGTGCTGCGGGCCCTGCCCGGAACCGAGGTGCATGCGCCCCCCAGCTCCGAGTCGGGAACGCGGCGCAGGTCGATCATCCGGACACGTGACGGCCAGGGCATCACGGTCCCGGTCATTGTGCTCGGGCTCTGCGGAGGCGGCCTGACCGTAGTCATCCCGGCCGCCTCCGCCGACTTCGGCAACGTCATCTCATCCGGCTACTCATTCGCCGCATTCTCACTGGGCGGCCTGGTCGGCGGACTGGCATACGGACGCAGGAAATGGAACACATCCCTGCGAACGCGCTACACAGCAGCCACGGCATGCCTCGCGGCCGGCGCACTACTGCTGGCCGCCCTCTCGCATTCCCCGCTGGCCATCCTGGCTGTCTTCTGCGTCGGCCTTCCTATGACCCCCATTTTCGTGATCGCCTACATCCTCGTCGACGAACGGATCGCCCCCTCGCGGCATGCGGAAGCCAACGCGTGGCTTGGCTCGGGCTACAACCTGGGATCCGCAGCAGGCTCTGCCCTTGGCGGTCAGTTGCTCGCTCTAACCGGGCCAGGCCTTGTGGCCACCTCCCTCGCTGGCGTAGCGCTCATCGCAGCTGGTATCGCTCGGCGGCTACCGGGCAAGCCGTCGCCTATCGAGAGCGCAGTACCGAAGAGGCCGCTGCCTGAACCCCCAGAGCCCTCCAGCAACGCGACGCAGACCAGCTAGGCCCGCCTGAGCCAGGGAGGTGCGAGGACTTGGGCAATAGATCACCCCGTGTATTGGCCATCAAGGTCAAAGGTCTGCGAAGGACGGTCAGGTCCAGCCGGATCGTCTGTGGCTCCGTCCCAAGGCTTCGGCGTAGTCGGGTGCTGTCCGGTTCACGCAGGGTTTGCCGCGCCTCGCGGTGCTCCGAGAGCGGGGCGGGTACATGTGTCCAGGCCTTGACCAGCAACAATGGTCCTCATGGACATTGTCGTTGAGATCCATGTGCCCCTCAGGGAAGCCCCAGGCGCTCCGGAAGGTTCCTATCCCTTCCCGTGGATCGACCAGGTCGAGGACTTCCTCGCTGAGCAGGAGGCGGCTGAGGTGCATGACGATGGCGAGGAGTACGACGGGGTATTTCTTGGCGGGTGATCTCGGCAGCGCCGTGCGCTTCCTGCCATCCGCGCAGTGCGCCTTCCGCGAGGACGCCGTACTGCCGCTCGTAGGCGGCCATGGCAGCGAGGTCGCCACGGTCACGGATCGCGATGACCTCCGCCAGCGAGGCTGCGGTCACGGGCTGGCGCTGAGGTCCTTGCAGGTCGACCTGGCGCAGGGCCCATTCCTCGCCGTCGAGCTCGAAGTATGACCAGACATCGCTCTCGCCGTGGTAGGCGCGGATCCACAGCATCACGATCACATGATCTCTTGGTGAGGAGAAGGCGCGTTCGGAGAGGCCCACGGGCCGACCGCTTCCCGTTGATACACCTGCGACGCCGTCCGACTTGTTTAAGCGAACGCTCACAGAGGAAACAACACGCTCAGTCTCGGCAGCTTGCGTGCTGCCTCGTCCTCGCGTCGCACGTCCCACCGCTGACCGAGCGGCCCTGAACTGGCCTCTCCATCATCCTGTTCGGCGTCGACAGCCGCATAAAACGCGTCGCCGCAGTCATCTTCTACACCGGTCAGGACCCCGTACGCCTCCATCGCGACATAGTCGAGAGACTCCCACCCGGGCCACTCGTCGTTCCACATCTCCCTTGGACGGCCCACCAGGCGCTGGACCTCCGGAGCGTCGGCCAGGGAGTCCGGATCAGCCACTGCCCGTGAGAAGGCATCCCTGCCAAGCCCCACCATCCACAGGCCGAAGTAGCAGAAGCCGTCATCGGAACACCAGCCGCCGAAGATCCGGTCCGCCGCTGCCCACAGGTCCCAGGTGAACGCTTCGTGCGTCACCTCGTCCAAGCGCACCTGGAACTGCACGACCTCAGCCAGCGACCTTCGCGACAGTTCGCCACGCAGCCACGCAAGCCGTTCGTCCGGGCCCTGCGCCTGACGCCGGCACTCCTCGATGAGCCCCCAGAAGGAATCAATGTCCACAGCAGCACTGTGCCAGGCACCTCTGACAACGCATGGTCGACGGACTATGTTCGAGCGGTGGAGAATCCGTAGATCATCATCAAACTCACCCCGGATCAGGCGCTGGTCCTGTCGAACTGGCTGGAGCAGGTGCAGATGACAGACCTCAGTCGTATCGTCGACGATGCGGCGGTCTGGGCACCCTCCACCGCATTGCCGGAACGCTCGACAAGTCGCTGCCGGAGATCTTTGCGGCGGACTACGCCGAACGTCCGGAGGCGGCCCGCAGCAGGCTTCGTCCAGACCTGGACGACAGCGCCAGTGACGAGGAGGGTGCGGACGCATGAAGCCCCTCTCGGGGATGACTGAACGCGAGAGTACTTCGCCAGCGTCGGCCGACGTCCCGGCATGTTCGTCGGCAAGGCCTCCTTCCACATGCTGACCGCGTTCCTGACCGGTTATGACCAGCATGCTCTCCGGCACGGTGGGCCCGGGCTCACCGGCTGGCACGACTGGCTCGTCGCCCGTCGCGGACGCGACTGCAACCACGCCTGGCCCGCCAGGTCCTCCACATAGCCCTCCCGAACGGCTGGGACGCCTCCTGGGATCTTCCGCCTGAGGACGAACAGCACGCGATCAAGGTCCTTTTCGAGCTCCTCGACGAGTTCGCTGGCGAGCGCGAAGCAGCGCAGGACTGCAGACCTCAGATTGAGTGAGACGCCGCGCCGCACCGCGTCTCACTCAACACGACTCATCGCTGGTCACAGCCCCGACGTGGTTCACCTTCACTGAGACGGGACACCTGAGGCTCAGCACCAGGCTGCTTCCCTGCAACGCCCACGTTCGGGTGATATCGAGTCGCGTACTCACACGCTGGCTACGCTGCCTCCAATCGGCCGTGGTCGGGCCGTGTTCCCCCTGGATGCTGTCGGTCCATTGAGCGTCCTGCAGCGGGGAGCGAAGGAGCCCAGCTTCACGCCGCGGTCTCGCATCACCAGACACTCGGGAACGGCTCGATCGCCGTACCGGAGGGCCGAACGGTACGGGGAAACAGGACCTCCCATGCGCCGTGTCCGGACAAGCCGGCTCGCCAGCCATCGCCAGCTCTACACGAACGAGACGTACCAGCAAGCCCGGGACCTGCTGAACCCCGGGCAAGCGCCCATTCCCGCCGCCGGTGGCGTGGAGCAGCGCAACTTCGAGGCCGACCTCTTCCACCAAGTCCTCGACTCGTACACAGACTTCAGCGCCTACCCCTTCGGGATCCGGTGCGTCCGTCCACAGCCCGACACGATCGAGCTGGTCGTTGAGAACGAGCAGCGCGCCAGAAGGCTGCTGACATGGCTGCTTCCTTCCTACGAACCAGGCGGCGAAATCCACGGCATGCCGGGACTACGGATCCGGCAGCGCACGCGCAGGGGCGTCGAGCTGCATATCACGGGCCGACGCACCTCCGCCTGGCTAACCGGGCCGGACCCGAAGATCTGGAAGCGCACGGAGACAGAGAGCCTCGAGCACGCTGCGGACCTCGGGTGGAAGGCCCTGTGGCGCGGGCCAGAGAAGTGGTCAGTGGAAGAGCTGTCGTTCGAGCAGCAGTGGAATACAGGCGAGTGGACAAGGCAGTTCCGATCCGGCGCCTGGAGTGCAAGCGGACTCCTACGGCGCATCGGCCTCTTCCACACACTCACAGCCGCCGACGCTGTCACCGGCTACAAGGGGCTGGGCATCAACGGCTACGACGGCAGCGGGCCGGTGCGATGGTGCCTGGACATCATCCACCGCTCCGGTGTCTGCTATCAGAAGCAGGAGCTGGTCAGCGCGGTGACGGATCCGGAATTCGGGCTGCCTGTCGCCCGAGCGGGACATCTGGATGCGATCTACCCACCAGAGACCATGAAGAACTGGATCCGTCTCGACGATGAGGCCCGTACGGGCCTCATCGAACTCCGCTTCACCACCTGCAACTATGAGCAGCTACAGGTGAACTCCCCCGATCCGAAGTACCAGGCGATCGCCGAAGCAGTCGAGCGGCGGGTCAGCACTGCAACTCAGCGCCGCCACAACTCCCACTGACACTCCGCCACCTGGTAGGTCAAGGTCGTTCGGCGCTCCCCCAGAGGGCAGCGCCGTACGGTCAGCCGTCCTCGCCCCGGAGCGCCAGGACCGCGTCGCCCAGCCGGACATCCCAGCCGCGACGCACCTGCACCGCATCGGCCCCCGCAATGCCCGCCTGCGGATCGGTCAGTGCCCGGGCGACGTCACCGCAAAAAGGGAAGCTGCCCCATGTCAGTTCCCACCAGCCCCCATGCCCCCAAAGACGCCGACCTGGGCCACCTCCCCACTCGCTCGTACGATCCAACGGGTCCATGAACCAGCGCCCAGTTCCTCCCCGGTTCGCGCAGCCCGATCCGCGACATCAGGCCTGACAAAAGAACCGATGCGTCGTCCGTCATCGGCGGAACATCCGCAAGGGCCTCTTGCTCCGCGGCGGTCAGTTCCTGCTGCACGTTCCACACTCGGTCTCCATCGAAGTCGCCGCCGAAAGGAGAGATCGGTGGGCGGTCAGTGACCGTCATCCGTGCACCAATGACTACATGCCGCAGCAGGAACGAGTCCGCCGTTGTTTCCTCCAGGCGCAGGCCGGGCAGGCCCATCGGCCTGCCCCGGGGAACCAAGTACTGAAGCACATTGGATGGGGTCGGTGTGATCAGCACCAAGTTGTCGGCCCTGGGGGAGAGGACCAGGTCGTAGTGGGTAACGGAGGCCATAGCCCACGTGCCCGGCCATTGCTGCAGGCGCCCTCCGTTGAAGATCCCGAGGGCGAGCAACGCCCGGAGCCGCAGTTGGCCTGGGTCATGCGTGTCGAAGCCCAAGTGGCCACAGCCGCGGGGAATGCCACGCGCAGCTGCCTGCGTGTGCTCACCGGAGTAGGAGCAACGGGTCGTGCACGCGGAACGACGACGGGAGTGAGGCATGCCAAAGTCCTTGAAGCTGCCCGGCCAGCAGACAGAGACACAGATCGGTGATCACTCAAGACAGGAGCGACGCGGGCGCCCCACACCCTCATCTGCAGATCAGTGACAGCCTGGAATCACAGACATGCGCGCCGGGTCGTCGCCAACCGGCAGGAACGTCACCATACCCGTCATCCGAGCGATCAACTGAGCACTGGCGCGCTGTGTCGCCGACCCCCTGACAACACGGCAGTGGCACCACCCTGGTCACGACCAGATGCACCGGCGGCAAGGAGCACGTCGTACGCGGCGAGGGACCACACCAGATGCGCTGCGGTGACCCAGGAAGCACGCCCGATGAGGAACGCAGGAGGTTGAGCCGGTGTGACCATTCCACTCACACGGACGGCGCTTTCGGGAAAGCGCTGATCGCGCCCCACCCCGTGCCGCTATCACCGGTGCATGGTCAAAGCTGTGCTGCGCGGCCTGGCCGCCGCCCTCGTGGTCCTGTGCACCACCGTCTCCTCACCCGCCCACGCTGCAGAGACACTGTCCCTGTCCGAAGCCGTCGCCCACCTGCCGCTCGGGACGGAGTCCCGCGACGGCTACAGCCGTGAGAGCTTCCGCCACTGGAACGCCGGCGATGCCCCGGCTGACGGCTGCCACACCCGCTCCGAGGTCCTCATCCACGAGGCCGTCGAACCCCCGCTGGTCGGACCGAACTGCCGCCTGGAGGGAGGGCGCTGGTGGTCCTACTACGACGCCATCTCGGTGACGCCGGCGTCCGGCCTGGACATCGACCACATGGTGCCCCTCGCTGAGGCATGGGACAGCGGGGCGTCGGCCTGGACAGCGCAGCGCCGCGAGCGCTACGCCAACGACCAGGGCCAGGAAGCCTCGCTGGTTGCTGTCACCGCCCGCTCGAACAGGAGCAAAGTAGACCAGGACCCGGCGCAGTGGCTCCCTCCGGCCGCCGACGCACACTGCCGCTACGCCGCGGAGTGGGTGTCCACCAAGCTCCGCTGGAGCCTGGCCGCGGATGATGCCGAGGTTGCTGCCCTGCGGGAGCTGGCCGACGCCTGCCCGCAGCAGACCGTGGAGTACGAACTGGCCCCCTAACTCGGCCCCGCCCACCAGTTCCGCGTGTCGCAACTGGATCGCGAAGAGAGCTAGCTTGCTCCCTGCTCACGCCGGACCAGCGGGCTGGCTCTCCCGCAAAAGGAGGGCCAGCCCGCTGGTGTCACTGGACCAGGTGCCACAACAGCATGAGTGGCGAAGCGCCAATCGTGGCGTGACCCAGGAGCTCAGCGGTGGCCGTAACCCCGTGTCGATCGTCTACGAGTACGCCCAGGCCGGCCACATCACACGACCCGACTTCCGCGTCACGCAGCACGCCTCCGCCAGCTTCACCGTCACCGTCACCTGCACACACGACAATCGGCAACTCACCGGCACCGGAACGGGATCGAGCAAGGCGATCGCCCGCACTCAGGCCGCCGACGACCTGATGCGCGCCCTCCATCAGACCCTCGACGCCGACCACGACGCCCCCCGCCCAACCGGAGCCCGTCGCCGACGCCGAGCAGGACCCCGCGGCGGTGCCCCCGCCCGTGTTCGGGACCATGCGCACCGAGGAACCCCCCCACGGCGCTCCCGGCAACCGCCCAGGAACTGTTTGCCGCACGCGACGTCCTCGAGCGGGTCCTCGCCGACGGAGCGGCCGTGACCCTGCTGCCCTCCCGTCACCCCGCCCGCACCGCCCTGATGGTGTTCCGCCCCGACGGAGCCCCGCTGCCCGAAGCCGACGCGCCACCCCCACCACTGCAACCGGTCACCCGAGAACTCGTCCTTGCCGGGCCTGGCGGCATCATGCCGCGCCGCGCCACCGTGACCGGCATGGCCGTCCCCCTCTCACTCGGCCTGCACGTCCTCCTCACCTCCCACGAGGACGAGCACCCCTCTGCAACCGGATGGCGCCACGCCCTGCGCCTCGGCCTGAAGTGCGTGGCCCAGCAGCGAGTGCACTCCGCCCTGACCCCTGACGGCCAGGACTGCTGGCGCATCGGCCCCATCACCGACCCGCTGCGAAAGGCCACGGCTGCCGTGGCTGCCGCAATGGCCCCTGAGGGCCACTGCCTCCTCGCCGGCACCACTCCGGTACGCGTGCCGGCACCGGAACTCGCCGTATGGACCCTCCTCGACGCAGTCGCCGACACCATGCTCCGCAGCCCCGGCGCCGCCACCGTCCTCGGCCCCGCCCCCTACTGCGGCCCCCCATCTCAACCAGCCAGGCCGCAGCCGGAGCTGTGGGGCTGGGCGGACGCCATGGAGGACGCCGTCGACCCTCACCCCTCGCCCGCTCTGGCGCTGCGCATCAAGCAGCCCGACGGAGACGGGCCAGCTCCCGAGGTGCTGGCCGTGCTGCACCTCGAAGCCCCAGACGGGCAGGAGACCATCTCGGCGATCAGCGTCTGGGACGGACAATCACCCCGCGCCGAGCTCACGCCCGCGCTCCTGCCGGGGACACGCCGCATCCTGCGGCGCGCCGCGCGCCTCGTCCCACCTCTTGAGGACCTGGCCGCACAAGAACGTCCCAACCGCACCGCCCTGTCCGCACAAGACCTTGCCCAGCTCCACTTGCACGCCGCCGCCGAGCTCGCCGACCTCGGCATCGCCGTCCACTGGCCTCCCTCCCTCGCCGGAGCCCTGACCTCCACCGCGGTCGTGGGCCAGCCCACCCCCCAGGGACGGCAGGCTGCGCAACCGTCAGGCGGATACCTCACGCTTGAGCGATTGGGGGACTGCCTCTGGGACCATGCCCGCCCAGACGGGGTAGGCCAAGGCACCCGGACCGCGTGCGAAGCCCCGCACGCTGAGGCGAAGTGCCTGACGCGGCCGCAATGGCGTCCTCACGCCGTCTGGCGCAGGCGGACGCCTGCGAGGTCGGCCAGGACAAAAGGCCTGGTGCAACAACAAGCATCAAGCCGCGGACGGTGCTCAGCTGGTCTTGCGGGCCACAGCCCCGTAGATGTCGATCTCGGCGGATTTCGCCGATGGCGGCGTGTCCGGTCGCCACAACGAGACTTGGACCAGGCCGGGCTCGACCAGTTCGAAGCCGTCGAAGAGCCGCTCAATCTCGGCGCGGGACCGCAGATTGAGCGGGGCGGCGGTCCTGTTGTAGACGGCCTGGGCTTTGCTGCAATCGGCGAAGTCGCCCGTGGCGTGCGAGAGCACCAGGAAGCTGTCGACCGGCAGCGCGTCGCGCAGGGTGGCGATGACCTGCTCGGGCTTCTCTGTGCGCGTGAGGAAGTGGAGGACGGAAACCAGAAGCAGGGCGACCGGCTTGTCGAAGTCGATGACCTTGCGGACGCCGGGGTGGTCCACGATGGCCTGCGGGTCGCGGAGGTCGGCGAGCGCGACGCTGATCGCGTCAGAGCTGCGGAGCAGCGCATCTGCATGCGCCGTCACGATCGGATCGTTGTCGACGTACGCGACGCGCACGTCCGGCGCCATCTCGAGGGCGAGCTCGTGCACGTTTGGAGAGTGAGGCAGCCCAGTGCCGATGTCGAGGATCTGGCGGAGGCCGCTGCCGACAATGAAACGGACGGCGCGCTCCAAGAAGGCGCGGTTCGCTCGTGCCCCGAGTCGCACCTGGGGCGCGGCAGCGACGAGTTCGTCACCGGCCTGTTGGTCCACCTCGTAGTTGTCCTTGCCTCCCAGCAGGTAGTCGTAGATCCTCGCAGAGTGAGGCCTGCTGGTGTCGATCTTCGGGGCGTGTAAGCCGTGCTGTCTCAAGCGGCGTTCCTCTCGGCGATCGCCGCGGTCAGATTGCTGCGGGTGCCGGATGCGTTCTCGGCGTGAGGCGCCATCGTTTGTGGGACGAGGCACATCACGCGGCAGAAGTGACGTCGTCGGCGCGGGCGGCGAGGGCCAGGCCGAACAGGTCGTTCTGGTCAGACCACCAGTGCTTCAGTTCCAGCCCCGAGGCCGCCAGTTCGCGCTTCAGGGTGTGCTGTTGGAAGGTGGCGGAGACCTTGGTGCGCAGGTCCTCGCCGGCGGCGAAAGGCACCATGAGACCGATGCGGCGCAGGGTCACCGTCTGCGCTCGGCGTGACCGCAGCCGCATTTCGACCCACTGATTCGCTTCATCCCAAACCGCGACGTGCTCGAAGGCGGCGAGGTCGAAGTCGCCTCCCAGCTCCCTGTTCAGCCGGCGAAGAAGATTGGTATTGAACTGGGCACTGAGACCGGCCGCATCGTCGTACGCGCGACGGATGACGGAGGGGTGCTCCCCGAGGCCCATACTGAGCAGCAGACGGTCGCCCGGGCCGAGGCGGGCGGCGATGGAGTTCAGGAACCTGGCACGCTCGTGCGGCAGCAGGTTGGCGAAGGTTCCGCCGAGAATGGCCGTCAGGCGCGGTCCCCGTCGGCCGGTGGATGGTCCAGCGATTCCGTGAAGTCGGCGACAAGAGGAGTAACCGCCACAGCAGGGTACTCGGCTGCGAGGGCTTCGCTGGTTCGGCTCACGGCGCTGGAGCTCACATCGAAAGGCATGTAAGCGGTCAGCGTCCCGCGCAACGCGTCGAGCAGCAGACGCGTCCTCTCGGGCGCCCCAGAGCCAAGCTCGATGAGAGTTCGAGCGCCGGTAACGTCGGCAATGAAGGCGCGGGCGCCGGCGAGGAGGGATTGCTCAGCCCCGGTGATGTAGTACTCGGGGGCTTTCGCGATCTCTTCAAACAGGGCACTGCCATCCCCGTCGTAGAGCCACCTGGCCGGAATCTGCTTGGGGTGTCCGCTCAGTCCTCGGATGGCGGCCGACGCGAGATCGTCGAGCCGAGCGAATTGAGGAGGCGACAAGTTGGCTGGAGGGACAGGCATCGAGGTACGCCTCCCAGTGAGGGAGCTGACTTCGGATATGGCGGTCGCCACGGGGTCTCCTCCTTACAAGTCATCTCTTTTGGCTGGGTAGGCTGCCGGTTGTGGTGAGGATCGTTGAGCGGCTGGTGCCGGACGAGTTGTGGGAACTGTTCCAGCGGGTGGTGCCAGAGGCGCCGACCCGGCCTCAAGGCGGCGGTCGGCGTCGGCACGGTGATCGTGAGGTAC
>NZ_JBHSNY010000029.1:0-16551 GCF_042657145.1 Streptomyces bullii | reverse complement strand
TTCAAGCCGTCGCCGGCCTGCTGTCCCATCAGCAGACAGCAGACCTGATTCCGACACGGCAGATGTGAGCACTGCGCCCCGCCGTCATCCTCGACGTCTCAACGCCTACCATGCACGAGCTCGTTAGAGGTCGTTTTCTCCCGTTGTTTTATCCCGGAATGCAGACTTCATCATGTGGTGTCGGGTCGCGCCAGGAGATGGTGGTCTCGCCGGTGAGGCGGCGGGCCATCAGGTCGGTCATGGCGAGGTGGACCATGGCCTCGGAGCGGGCGGGAAGGGTCTCGTAGTCGCGGGCGAGGCGGCCGTGGAGCATCAGCCATCCGTACGTTCGTTCAACCGTCCACCGCTTCGGTATCGGGGTGAATCCCCTGGTCCCGGGGGTGCGGCTGACGATTTACATGTCGATGCCGAGGGTGGCGGCGTGCTCGACGAAGTGCTTGCGGTAGCCGCCGTCGACCCAGACCTTGCGGAGGCCGGGGTGGGCGGCGGCCACCTGGCCGAGCAGGCGGGTGCCGGCTACCGAGTCCTGGACGCTGGCCGCGGTGACCAGCACCGCGAGGAGGAGGCCTGGCGTGTCCGTGACGATGCTCCGCTTGCGGCCTACGATCTTCTTGCCCGCGTCCGTGCCCTGACTCGTGGCGGGCACGCTGGTGGAGGTCTTGACGCTCTGTGCGTCGATCACGCAGGCCGACGGGCTCGCGTTGCGGCCCTCCTGCTGACGTACCAGTTCTCGCAGCAGGCCGTTGAGCTGGGCGAAGACGCCGTCCCTCTGCCACTTGGCGAAGTATCCGTAGACCGTGTTCCAGTGCGGGAAGCCCGCATCGAGCAGCTGGAGAAATTGAGCATGGTGTGGTCGCACCACGATGTCGCCTGGGAAGAGGCGCTCGCCGCGGCCCGTGGGTGGGCGGCCGAACACGGCCACCTTCTGGCTCCCCTCGATGCCACGCACAAGGGTTTCAAGATCGGCATCTTTCTGAAGAATGCCAGGGCCGCCGCCCGCCGGGGCTTGGAGGTCGAGCAGCGGCAGGCGGAGGGGCTGCCGGTGAAGACGACGTCGGCCTGGGTGCTGTCAGCCGGACAAGGTCGTGCACCAGGGCGAGGACCTCGGGCGATGGGTCAAGTCGGTCCGCTTCGGCTGGGACAAGCTCACCACCGTCCAGCAGTGGATGTGCGAACACATCCTCGGGATCGAGCCCGCCACCGAGGAGGAGAAGCCGAAACCGCGCCGCACGCAGGCCGACAAGTGGGCGCTGAACTACGCCGCCGCCCGTCAGTTCTACGAGCGCGAGGGGCACCTGCGCGTGCCGAGGAAGCACGTCGAACGGATCGTCGTCGGCGGCGACGGGAACAGCGACAGCGGCGAGGATCAGGAGGTCCGAGAGCTGCGGCTGGGGGCATGGGTCGGGAACCAGCGGTCCAGGGCCGCGACGTTGTCGCCGGAGCGGATCGAGCGGCTGTCGGCGATCGGGATGCGCTGGGCGTAGACGGCACACCAAACAAACCGGCTCCAGCGCCCCATAACTCCTATGTAAGCGAAGGCCCGGACCGGGTGGTCCGGGCCTTCGCTATGTTTCGCGGTTTTCTCCCCAGCCGGTGCTGTTCGTGCTCCGGCTTCCGGCCCTACGGGGTGAAGAAGCCGATCCCGCAAGGACGAGACGCAAGCACCTAAGACCTGTCACCGTCCCGCCCGCCAAGCCGAACTCACCCCGGAGACCAGAACGATGACCACTCGACAGACGACCGAGGGAACGCCCGCGCCGATCGCGGCTACGCTAAACACGCCACCCTGGGCCAGGGCCGAGACACCACAGGGACGCTCTCACGCAGAGAGCCGCAGCAGGACCGCCGACCGCGGGCGCACACCCCCGCGGACGACACCAATCAGGTGTCCGCGTTCCCTGTTCTACCACCGCCCAAAGGAGCCCCACCATGCCCCGGGACATCGATCCCGCGCTGCCCGTTCAGCCCTCCGCCAGCCACCAACCTGGCGTACCCGCGCGCCCGAATAGGTCGCGCCGCCTCTCCAGGCGTCTGCGCATCATCGCCGCCCGCATGCGGGCCAGCGCCTGGAAGCTGGTGAAGCTGTCCGGCGAGGAGTTCGTCAAGGGATTCGCCAACAAGGCCGGCGGGATCGCCGCGCTCCTCCTGGGCATAGTCGTCGTCGCCTACATGCTGGGCATGGATCCGGCCGCTGCCGTACGCCGCATGCTCGGCATGTAGCTGCCACCGCCCCCGCCGGTGAAGCCTCTGCGCAGCAGTCGACCGGCCGCACGGGAGCTTCCGTGCGGCCCGTTGCGCGGGCGCCCTCCTGGTCAAACTTGGTCACGTGCGGCCGGGAACAAGATTGGCCCGCTGGGACGCAGCTGTTGGAACCGGCGGCGCAACGTCACGGACGCTGATCGGCACCAGTAGTCCGCTGGTGGCAGGAGTCACGAGGTCGGCGAGGATCCTGTGGGCGTCGGCTGCTGCATCTGGAGAAGCGGTCTGAGCCCAGACCAGGAGCCGAGGTGCCAGCTGGGGGTCGGCGCTGAAGTGGCACTGCAGGCAGCTCGCGTTGTTCTCCTCAACGGCTTGCTCGTAGGCCTCGGTCGCTTCACGTCCGATTAGGTTGTAGAGAGCGCGCCGGCTGCCTGCCAGCTGCAAGCAGCTCTGTTCTCGGGCAAGGACTGTGCTGTGGCGGAAGCTGCTCAACAGGTGCGGAGCCCGCTGGAGGGTGAGGGTGTGGTGCCGGAGCCAGCCCGTGTTGGAGAAGCTCTTCCCCCCGACGCAAAAACGGTGTCGGATGTCCCAGTCGCCAACATGATGGCCACGTCGCGGCAGCGGATAGAGGCAGGCAGCAAGGGGCCCAGCCGCACAAGGTCGGTGTTCCAGTCCCACAGGTGCTCGGCGCGGGGGTAGCCGGTGGCTGTTGCATCGGCATCGGCGACTTTCCGCCGGGCGATGACGAACAAGGGGCCGACGGGGTTGTCGTACACCTGCTGGTAGTAGTCGAAGCGGCGCAGGAACGCGATCCAGGTCTCCTGGGCAAGTGCCTCCGCCTCACCTTGATCGCCGATCCGGCGGCGAATGTATCCGACCAGCTTGGGGTGATGCGCGCGGTAGAAGGCCGCACGGGGGTCCGTACGGCCTTCTGCCTCTTGTCCGGCTTCGTCTGTCACCAGCCACCGTTCCCACTGACGGCCGGCCCGAGCATGATCGTCCACTCGCCGCCGGACGCATCGCGGTGCGTGACCCGGCTGGCCTGGCCGCTGTCTGTCAGACACTCCGCGAGCTCGGTCATGGTGCGGCGCTTCTCCCGTTCCAGCGACACCGCACCGCGGACCTGCACCACCGTGGCCGCCAGGCCCGTCAGCCGCCCCGGCACCGGGACCGGGAACTCTTCCTCCACCACCGCAACTCCTTCGTCGACAACAGCGTCGACCTGTACGTCCGGAGGCGGAGCGCAAACGGGTACTCCTGTGACAGAAGTTCGTGTGTGCTGTGCGTCACAGAAGAGGAGACCCTACTCGATCGGGTGAACCGGCCCGAGCCGCAGAACCGCCCCCGGCGTTGGCGCGTGCTGCCGGGCATGAGACCGATCAACGAGAGGCACGTGGCCGGGCCCGGGCTGGCCGTCGTGGACGTGGCCGCTGCTGACGACGCGACCGCGTTCGCGGTCCAGGAAGCGCTCGCCGTCAAGTGGGCGACCGCGACGGCAGAGCGCACCGTGCGGGAGCCGGGGGAGCCCGGGGCGGCTGCGCTGCCACCTGGACGTGCGCCAGGCGCTCGACTCGTAACGTCGCGGACTCTGGAGCGTGCCAGGCTGCGGCGGAGCTCATAGGCTGGTGCTGCTCGGGCTGGAGGTGTGTCATGCCCGCGAGTGTGTGGAACGGCGCCATCTCGTTCGGGCTGGTCAGCGTCCCGATCGCCGTACAAGCCGCGACCGAGGACCACAGCGTTCGCTTCCGCCGGATCCACCTGGCCGACAACGGCCGGGTGCGCAACCGCTACTTGCGAGATCGAGGACCGTGAGGTCTCGTTCGGGGAGATCGGCCAGGGCTACGAGCTGGCCGGCGGCCGCGTCATCCCGCTCACCGCGGAAGACCTGCGGCGCATGCCGCTGCCCACGGCGCGCGCGATCGAGCTGGTGGGCTTCCTCCAGGCCGCCGCCGTCGACCCGATCCGGATCGGCCCCGGCTACTACCTCCAGCCGCAGGGCGCCGTGGCGGCGAAGCCGTACGTGGTGCTGCGCCAGGCCCTGCAGCGCGCCTCGAAGGTGGCGGTGGCCCGCTACGCATGGCACGGCCGTGAACGGCTCGGCCTGCTCCGGGTCCGCGGCGACGTGATCACACTGCACGGGCTTCTGTGGCCGGACGAAATCCGGGACCCCGCCCAGGTCGCCCCCGCCCCTGTCCGGCTGGAAGAGGGTGAGGTCGAGGAAGCCGTGGCGCTGATCGAAGTCATGTCCCGCGACAGCGTCGAAGGCCCGGAGTTCACCGACCGCTACACCGAAGCTCTGCGCGAGGTCATCGAGGCCAAGCAGGAGGGGCTCCGGCTTCCGGAGGCTCCGCAGCCAGCAGCCCGGCCGGGTCAGCTGGTCGACCTGATGGCAGCGCTGCACGAGTCCGTAGAAAAGGCCCAGGCGTCGCGCGGCAGCCGGACGTCCCCGAACTGCCGGGCAGGTCCATGAAGGAGACTCCGGCGCGGGAGACCGCGAAGCCGCCCGCCAGGAAGGCTTCCTCGAGGAAGCCCCAACATCGCGTGTAACCCTCCCCAGCCAGCCCCCTGCTGCGGCGGGCGCCGCTGACCAGCCGTGCAAGCGGCGCGGCCGAAGGTGTGGTCGATCCCCGGGGTCGGCGTCATGATCGCCCCGACCCACATGGCGTCTCCCACCGTCTCGGCGGTCGCTATGGAACAGTACGCCGCCTTCTACGGCGCCTGGCACCACTACTTCGGCAGCTACACCTGGCAGCCGCTGAACGGCGGCCACCGTGCCCTGGGCGACATGCTGGTAGCACGGACGGCCAGCGGCGTCACACCAAGGTCCTCCCCCCGGTACACCAAGCGACCATCGGCGCGACTCCGGATGGGTGACGGCTGGCCTTCTCCGCTGGTTGAGGGGTACACGCTAGCGTAGGTCCAGGGCTCAGGGAGAGGGTGGATCGGATGGACGGCGCTGCCCACAACGATGACCAGCTGCGAGGTGGCGAGCTGGTCAAGGAGTCGGCAGCCTATGAGGGCCAGCCGGGTGACATAGCCAGGGCCCGGGACCTGGCCCACGCCTTCCTGGAGCGCCTGCAGTCCGTTCACGGCCTTCCGGTGTCCGAACGCGCGATGGACATGGTGCAGCTGGTGGTCAGCGAGCTGCTGACGAACGCCTGCAAGTACGCGCACGGCCCGTGCCTGCTCGATCTTCAGCTGCGTGAGGGCCGGGTGGAGGTCACCGTCTGGGACAGCGAGCCCATGCTGCCGGTCCCCAAAGCCCCTGATCCGGGGCGGGTTGGCCAGCACGGCCTGGAAATCGTCATGGCCGTGAGCCAGAGCTTCGAGGTACACCGGGAACCGGTCGGCAAGCGCACCATGGCCGCGATCATGCTCGCCGACGACCCGGGCGGAAACGCCTCCGGCCGGCACCCCTGAAGCTCAGCCTCGCCCACGCGGCGTGAGGCCCGGCGGGGCCGGCGGACGAGCGGGCGCCTCTGGCTGTTCGGCGCGGGCCCAGCCGTGGGCGTGCATGGTCTCGGTCTCCCAGTCCTCGAACAGCGGGGGCAAAGCCTTCGGGTCGCGGTCGGGGTCACGGTGCCAGCGGATGAACGCGCTGGCAGCCGGGCGGCTGGCGTCGCAGGCCGGGCAGAGCTCCATCCACACGCCGGTTATCAGCGGGCCATGCCAGTGCAACAGAAGGTCTCCGCCGCAGCGGGAGCAGGGCCGGGCTGGCTGATCATCTTCGTTCCGGATCGGCGGGCGAGTTCCTTGTCGCTGACATTGTCGAGGCTGCCGTTGAGGTTGCCGAAGCGGATGAACGAGCCGTCGGGGCGCACCACGTAGCGCCAGGTGAACGACATGCAAGGCCCCCTTTCGGGGTGGAGCGTGACTCGAGCGGCCACGATCCGCCCGCCACCTGATCACCGTCAAGAGGTCAGGACGCAGGCGCGCGCACGCCGGGGCCGTGACGGCCGGCGGGCCTGCATCGTTGTCAGGACGGCCTCCCCGGCTGTCAGGGGCCCCGGGTGTCATGGCTGACCCTGCCCGGGGCCCGTCGCGTGTCCGGACTCGGGTTAGAAGGTCGTGAAGGCCCGTAGCAACTTGCACTGAGCCGGTGCATGCCGTTGAAAGACGGGGCAGATGTTGCGGTAGCACTTCCCCTGGAAGTCTCCGCAAGGCCGCGCCTCCTTCCGGGGAGCGGAACCGCGTGCTCACCGCTCCGGAGATCGCGACCGGACTGCGTCCGCTACTGGAGCAGACCGCCCGCGCCGGCGCCACCACCAGCTGGCCCGCGATCCGCAAGCGCCTGCCGGGACTGCCCCGTCTCCACCGCGACGATGAAAGCGTGATCCTCTGGCTGGTGGATGAGGACCGCCAAGACGGCGAACCGCTGCTGTCGGCGCTGGTCACGGTCGGCGACCGGCAGATGCACCCCCGCTTCCCCGCGATCGCCTAACTCGGTCTCCATACGGGCCACTCCGCCTCCCAGCAGCGCACCGCGTGGAGCTACGAGGTCTTGAAAGCGCACCAGCACTGGCGCCACCGGCGCTGATGCCCCGCCCGGAGCTTCCCGGTTCCTGGCGGGTTCGTGCGGAGTCTCCGTGCGTAGGCACACCGCTGCAGCAGGATGGTCAGGTTGGGTACGACGCAAAGGCAGCTCGCAGCTGAAGTCGTGACTGCCGGATGCCGTGTTGGGGAGGAGAGCGGATGCCTACAGGAGTGGCTGTCGTCTGCGACACCGATGACTGCCTCGCCGTCTATCTGGCGGTCAGGACGGGCGACCACGATGACGAGCGCTCCGCGGAGGAAGTCTCTTGAGATGGCGCGCAAGGCCGCCGAAGGCGATGGATGGTGATCAGCTTCGGCATCGGTCAAGCGGTGATGACGTGCCCGGGATGCGCGGACGGCCGCGGCCCGGTCCGGGAGCGCGGCACCTGTTGGCGGTGCATGGGCCGCGTCGACTCAGCATCCAGGTGCACGTATTGCCTGCACACGCAGCCGTAGCAGGGCGAGGAAGGCTGAGGGCCGCTGTTGCATACCGCGTGACGGCGGGGGCGTCGTGTCGTTGGACGATGCGATCCCCCGAGCCGGGCCCCGGGGCTGTCATGGCTGATCCCCCGGGGCCCGTCGCGTTTCCGGAGGCGGAATTAGATCTCTTCGGCCGCCGTGGCGGTGACCCACACGGCGGCTTCGGTATCGGTCAGGAACAGCACCTGCGTCTGGTGGGCGGTCAAGCCCTGCACGACGTGGACGCGGCCCGGGTGCCTGCTGGGCTTCGGGGCGGCAGCGAGCGCCGTGCCGAGCAGCACTGTGGAGAACTGCTCGCGCCCCTCGGGCCGAGGACGCTGATGGTGGAGTGGCTGTCCCAGTAGCGGGCGAGGTCGCGCAGGGTGTCGTGGATGTCGGCGATATCGGCGCAGTAGATGATGCTGTCGATGCCACGTGCTCATGGGTGGGAGATTGGCTTGTAGTCGAGGAACGAGGGTCCGTGCTAGACGCAGTCGGCACGGACCCCCTATGCTCTCGCGGCCGGGGATGCTCAGGCGCATGCTCTGCCGGGCCCGTACGGTCAGCGCATCGCCCAGAATGCCGTCGGGTGCCAGCCTTTGCCACAGTTCAGCACCACTTTGGCCTTGTCCCAGCGGATGTCGGTCTGTACCCGCAGTTCAAGGAGCCACCGGTCGATGTCCAGGACCAGCGGGAGGCTGCCGGGGGCTGGGCGGCGGCAGCGCAGGCCCATAGTAGTTCGCGGTGGGGTGCCGGGCGGTGGGTCAGGGTGCTGTGAAGACGACGCTGGCGAAGGCCAGGCTCGCGGTGCCCTTCGGCGGCAGTGTGCCGAGTGGCTCGCCCTGGCAGGCGGGGCTGGGATACAGCGTGACACTGCTGTTCGTCTGGTTGGTCGTCGGACCGTTCGCGGTCGTTTGGATGCAGGACGCGTCAGGCGGGTTGTTCAGCGTGACGGGCAGCTTGGTGTAGGCGTGTGTGTACGTGAACGTGCCGGTCGCGGCCTGGGCACTCGTCGGCACCGCAACGGTCAGCAACGCCGCAGCGCCGGCAGCGGCTATGACTGCGGGGATACGTCTTCTCATGAGGTCCTCCTGTGAAGGGGAAGGGATCACCTTCCTCAACACATACGACAGACGCGCAGGTCCAGCCTTTCGACGCACGCCGTTCGAGTCTCATGGCCGCTTCTGTCAGGAGGGGGTAGTGGTCTGGTCAGTGGCTGTGAAGGGCAGGCCCGCGGACAGATGGCGTCCGGGTCGGCGTCAGTGCCGAGGGCGTCGGCGACCCGCGTACGGCGCCGGCCTTCCCTGCCGAGCTGGCCCAGGGCGTCGTGGATGTCGGCGCAGTAGGTGACGCTCGGGATGCCGCGTGCCCAGGGATGGGAGATCGCTTGTGGTCGAGGATGAACGCGAGGGAGCCGTGAGGAGCATCTGGCAGGTGATGCGGCGCAGCGTCACCGACTTGCCGCCGCCCGCGGAGGCGTTGACGAGGATGTGCGGTGATTCGGCGTCCAGGTCGACGGCGACGGTCTATGGCGCCCTGCAGCGTGGCGGCCAGCAGAACCTCGCCCCAGTCGCGTTCCTCGTCGGTGGCGTCGGGGGCGTCCTCGTCATGGCCCAGCATCTTCCACGCCTGCTTGAACAACGCCCCGGCGGCCATGCCGCTGACGGCACCCAGGGCCAGGCCGACCGGCTTGTATGCGATCTTCGATGCCTTCACCCGGCTCACCCCTTCCGGCGGCAGGCCAGCCACACAACGACGGCCACGCCCGCGGCCGCGAGCAACAGGTTGCGGTTGTCCCGCGCCATCTGCGCCCCTTGGGCCGTCTTCTGCCGCACCGGTTCGGGTGCCTTGTCCTGCCACAGCCGGCCGGCCTGGGCCGCCGTGGCCCGGGCCTGCCCGGCGGCGTGGGCGGCCTTGTCCTTGACCGGGTCGGGCAGTTTGTCCTGTGCCTGGTGCGCCAGGTCGGCGGCCTTCGCCTTCAGCTCCCCCGCCTTCGCACCGGCCTGCTCCTTCAGCTCGCCGGCCTTGGCAGCGGCCTGTTCCCTGACCTCTGCGGCCTTCTCCTGGGCGCGGGCCTTGACGTCGGTCTTGGCCGCCAGCGCCTCGACCGTCTCGCCGAGCTCGGCGCGGGTCTGCTCGACCTGCTCGCGTACCTCCTCCGGGCTGGAGGCGGTGGGCTCATCGTGGGGCGGCTGGGTCATCGCTGCGCACTCTCCTTGATCTCGGCCACGTCGGCCTTCACGTTCTCGATCGTCTGCTCGGGCGCGGGCGCCGCCTGGTCGACCTGCTTCTTCCCGCTGAGCGCCATCACCGCGGCGATCACACCCAGCACCGCGGTGACGATCAGCGCCGCCGCCCACACCGGCAGCGGCACCGCCAGCGCCGCGATCACGGTGGCCACCAGCGCCTGCAGCATCAGGAAACCGACCACTGAGGCTCCGCCGAACAGCCCGCCGCCCTTGCCGTAGCGCTTGCCCTTCTCCTTCATCTCCGCCTGCGCCAAGCGCAGTTCACCGCGCACCAGCTCCGTCAGCTGCTGCGACGCCCGCTGCACCAGCTCGCTCACCGGCTCATCGCCGGCACTGTGCGTCTGCCGTTCGGAAGCGGTGGAGTGCGGCTGCATACTCGCCACGACGATCACCTCCCGTCTGTCGTTCTCTGCTCGCCGGTCCACCCGGCGTGTCCCGGTCGCTTTACTGGTCGGGCGAGTACCCAGCACGGCCCCGTTCAGGTCGCTGCGACGAGGGCGGGTGGCTGTCCGGTCCGGCCTGGACCTGTCCGCACAGCCGAGCGACAGCAAGGGTCTGCTGCTACAGCCAGTGCCGTAGCAGCAGATATGGGGTCTGCCGGGTGAGCCAGCCACTGATGAGGCCGATGCCGGCGCCGGCGGCAACATCGCTGGCGTAATGCGCGCCCGACTGCACCCGCTCGACAGCCACCAGCACGGTCGGTACCGCACACGCGATACCGGCGGCCGGCCACGTGGGGGCGACGGCGGCAGTGAAGGCGACCGCGGCCGCGGTGTGCCCGGAGGGAAACGATGAGGAGTCGGGACGGTCGTCGACCTCGTCGTGCGGAAACCACTCCTTCGGCGGCCTGGGCCGCTCAGCGAGCTGCTTGCCCAGGCCGTTGGAGACCAGCTGTGCCACCGCGAGCGCCGCGACGCCTGCGGCCGCCGCCTTCCGGCCCCGCCACCCGCCGAACGCGGCCATCACCGCGGCCGCGCCGCACCACAACTTCGCACTCTCCGCGGCCTCCTCCACCACCGACAGCACCTGGCCGGCACGGGCGGGAATGCGTGAACCCGCCTGCTGCGTCACGACCCGGTCGGCCTCATACAGTCCCATCAGCAACCTCATCAACTGCACATATCCCCGGGGTGGCAACTCACACCCAAGATCAGCCATGAGCCAGCCTGCCGTGCGGCGCCCCCATGGCCCAGCCGGCGCACGTCGTCCCCGACCCGCCTCCACGTTCTGCGCGCCCGAAGCCGCAGCAGTCGTCCGCTCACGCCGCTGCTTACTCCAGGCGGCGCCGGTCTTCCTCGTCCCACTTGCGGGTGTCGCGCGGTTCGACGTAGGGCTCCTCATCGGGCAGGTAGCCGCCGGCGACGGCGCGCTGGCGGGATGTCTCGGCGTCGAATTCCAGGCCGAGCAGGATCGCGATGTTGGTGATCCACAGCCACACCAGGAAGATGATCACGCCGGCGAAGGTGCCGTAGGTCTTGTTGTAGGAGGCGAAGTTCGCCACGTAGAACGCGAACCCTGCCGAGGCGATCACCCAGATGACCAGGGCCAGGAAGCCGCTGGTACAGGTCGCGGAACTCACCGAACGGGTCCCACGCCGCACCCGTCTGCTCGCGTCGTACGGGAAGCGTCATCTCCGATCATCCCTTCCGAAAGGCTCCTCGGCCGGTGGCACGCCACGGCCGGCTTGCGTTCCGGAAGTCCCCCTGACCAGGACCGACCTCCACTACCCATAATCAGCGCATAACAGCTCATATTCCACGTCGTGTGGGAGTGAGCAGTCAGACAAAGATCAAGAGGTGAAGGACAGCGATGAGGCACGACGAGTTCCTGGCGCAAGTGCGCGAGCGAGGCGAGTACAACGACCAGGAAGAAGCCCAGGAGATCATCACCGCAGTCCTTCAAGTCCTCTCCCAGAGGATCACGCCAGCCGAGGCGGCGGATCTGGCCGCACAGCTGCCCGAACCGCTCCGTGCGCCACTGACCGGCGACGGGGAACGGCAGACCGAGAGTTTCGGGGTGGAGGAGTTCTTGCGGCGCGTCGCCGAGCGCGTCGGTGCACGTCCCCGTACGGCCGAGTGGGACGCCAGCGCGGTGCTGTCCACTCTGGCCGACGCCGTCTCCGGCGGGGAGCTGAACCAGATCCTCAGCCAGCTGCCATCCGGCTACGCCGCACTGTTCGGCCGGGCGGACCTGTCCGACTGACCTCCTTCTGCCGAGGCCGCCCGCTGCCCGATGGCCGCTCGGCCATCGGGGCGCAAAGCGCCCGGACAGCGCGAGTCACCGGCCTGGTGCGGGTACGGCCAAGGGGCCGGCGACAACGTTACCGCGCGGCCGCTCCGGCGTGAACCCCTGACGTAAGGAGAGTCGATGGCAGCCCAGAAGGTCCGGGAGATCATGACGACCGCGCCGGTAGCGGTGGGGCCGCAGACCTCGGTGGTCGAAGTCGCCCGCCTGATGCGCGATGAGGACATCGGTGCGGTCTTGGTCGCTGAGAACGACGAGCTGCGCGGACTGGTGACCGACCGGGACCTGGTGGTGCGCGTGATGTGCGCGGGCGGGAACATCGAGGACCGCAGCATCGCCGACGCGTGCAGCGAGCAGCTGGTCGCCCTCTACCCGGACGATGACATCAGCCGGGCGGTTCAGCTCATGCGCGAGCACGCCGTGCGGCGTCTGCCGGTCATCGAGGAGGGCCGGCCGGTCGGCATCGTGTCCCTGGGAGATCTGGCTGTCGAACGCGACACCGACTCCGCCCTGGCCGACATCAGCGCCTCCGAACCCAACGAGTAACGAGGTCGCCTCGCCGGACCCGCACACCACGGCCTCAAACTGGCACAATGCACCCGGCAGCCCGCTTGTGCATTCGTGAATCCGGTTGGCATGAGCAAGCTGGCCACGGAGACGGTATCGCTGCACCGTATGCCTCCACGTGCGGGCCGGGTGTGTCACCCGGCCCGGCCGACCGGAAGACGCTATGGCACCCCCGTTCCACGCACGCAGCGTGCGGCGCCGCGGCAGCCCGCCGCGCACGAGCCCACCCAGCTTGCAGGCCTATGGCTAGCCGCCGTCTGGCGGTTGTCACTGATGAGACCCCCGTTGTGCCCACCCTGGGCCCATGTGTCCCGCTGACCTGGACTCAGCCCTGGCCCATGGGAGCTGGGGACCAGGGCCACCTGCCCTGACAGGTCGAGCGACTCCAGTCAACATCAGGACCACCCCCGCATACTGCCTCCGCCCAGACAGGCGTCACCCGCACGGCCTACACGCTCCCGCGCCGAGCGCGCGGTGCTCCCTCATTCGGCCCAGCCTGGACCAGGATGCTTCTGCCGCCGCGTTCCCATGATCACTGCTTCATCGGGAGGCGTCATGGCCGTGATAGCTCTGCTCCTGCCGGTGATGCTCCTGTTCATGCTGTTGGCACTGGACGCCTTCGAGAACTTCTTGTTTCCCCCGCCGCCATCAGCGTCCTCTGCGGAGGCGACACTCCACGGGGAACGTGGACGGCACCGTCACGAACAGTGACAGCCGGGGATCACCACCGCCAAGTCCGCGAACAGCTGCTTCAGCGCTGTTTCTGTCGTGACACGAGGCCTGAGGACATGACCGATGACCTTCCGCTGTGATGACGCCCTGCTCCTTGTTGATGATCAGCAGATCGCGGTCGGGGCCGACTTCGGCGTGTTCCTGCCGGACAAAGGCTTGTGGGGCGGTGTTCTGCGCCACGTGCCGGAATGGGTGGCAGCTGCTGTGAAAAACGCCGATGAGGTTCGCTTGCGCCTGCCGTCCGGGCACGAGCGTCGGATCCGTCCCCTCGCCGCCCCCGGAGACGAGACCTCTGTGCCCTTTATGGGGGAAGGAACGGCGCCGTTCTAGGGCAGGTACCGAACGAAAACGGCTGCTGGTCGAGACGGCTCGTGCCGACGGAGTGGGCGCGGGGTACCCGCGACACAGGCGTGGCTCCGGGGCGTTTCTCCTTCCCAGCGCCCCGGTGGTCCACGATGATCCAACACACGGCCGCGTGGCACGGCGCCACGCCGCCCGATCATTGATGAGGGAGACCGACATGGCCACCGGCACGGTGAAGTGGTTCAACGCGGAAAAGGGCTTCGGCTTCATCGAGCAGGACGGCGGCGGGCCTGACGTGTTCGTCCACTACTCGGCCATCTCCGGCGGCGGCTACCGAGAACTGCAGGAGGGCCAGAAGGTCCGCTTCGACGTCACGCAGGGGAACAAAGGACCGCAGGCCGAGAACGTCACGCCGGCCTGAGCGATAACAGCGGCCGTGCTCGGCACGACCATGGGGCCGCACATCCCGACCCGGCGTGCAGACCCGTGCCGGACCTGGAGGACAGAAGGCCTCCTCCCCCGGCTGCCGCGTGGGAGGAGGTGTCGGCGCAGCGAAGTGGCTTGCCCTCCCGGTCTGACCTGGTGGAATCAGGCTGGCTCGCAGGAAGGGCTCCTCCTCTCGGTGCAACCCTCGGTCCCCCGGTCCGTGCAACCGTCCAGCCCACCAAGGAAGCAACCCCGTACCCCAACCTGGAAGCGCCCCACCCTGAGTTTTGGGCAGGCCTGAGGCTTGCCCGGATCGGCGGGCACGGCAAGGCGCTGACCTGCCGTGGTCGGGGTCATGGTCGGGGCCGCGGGCGGCGTGGTCGGCTGGAGAGTAAGCGCCTGCCATGGGCGATCACGGGCTGGCCAGAGCTTCCGCATACGGCGTCCAGCTTGGTGACCTCGCGGTATGGCCATCACTGAGGGCGTCGTTCAGAGTTGAGCGGATGAGCGAGAAGTACCCCGGTATCACGCCTGATGAGATGCGCGAGATGCGCCAGTTCGTGGACACGGCCATACGGAAGCGGCTGCAGAGCGAGCTGCGCAGCCTCGCCGCGAGGATCCGGGCCGACGTAAAAGGCCAGCCCGCCGGCGCGGATCCCGGATGGCGGGCCGGGGTGGAATGGACATTGCTCTGGGTCGAGAACACCGCCACCCAGCTGACCCAAGACAGGTCGTAGCGAGGCGGCGTGAGTGGGCCTGCCAGCGCGCTGACCTGCCGTGGTCGGGCTCATGGTCGGGGTACGGTCACCGGCCCGACCACGCCGTGCCGCCGGTTGGCCCGGTCAGCGGCGGCGTAGTTCCTCCGACCAGGCGCGGAGCTGGCCGGCGAGGGTGAGGTTGTCGCCGCGGGCCACGGTCTGCAGGAGCATGGCGCACACGGCCGCTTCGGCGGCCAGGCCGGCCGGACTGCCCAGGACGGGAAAGGTGTCGCGGACGCGGGCGGCGGTGTCCGGCTGGAGCAGCGCGGCGTCATCATCACCAGGCTGACCGGCAGTTGGACCGCTGCCAAGTGGTGCTCCGTCCCGCCGGCGGCTTGGGCGGCCAGGGCGAGGCGCTCCCCCACCGTGAACGCTTCGTCTTCCAGGCCCGCCCAGGTGGCGACTGGGCTGGATCCGCTTTGACGGACATCGAAGATCAGGGGCTTCGGCCCCGGAAGGATGATGTCCATCATGGAGAGCATGGGGCAGAAGAAGCCGCGTCCTCGCCGCTCGTTCACGCCGGAGTTTAAGGCCGAGACTGTCGAGCTGTGCCAGCGCGGGGACCGCTCGGTCGGTCAGGTCGCCAAGGACTTCGACCTGACCGAGACCGCGGTGCGCGACTGGGTCCGGCAGGCCGAGGTCGACGCGGGCGAGCGTGACGGGCTGACCAGCAGCGAACGTGAGGAACTGGCCGCGCTGCGGCGGGAGAACCGCCGACTGCGGGAGGACGTGGAGGTCCTCAAGCGGGCCACGGCTTTCTTCGCGAAGGAGACCCGGTGAACGTGCATCCGTTCATCGAGGCGGAGAAGCACACGGGCCACAGCGTCAAACGCGCCTGTGAGCTGCTGAAGGTCTCCCGTGCCGCCTTCTATGCCCGCCGCACCGGTGCTGTCGGCCCCGCGCCGCGCAGGACGCGGAGCTGACCGAGCAGATCACCGCCGTCCACGCCCAGTCCCGCGGCACCTACGGCGCCCCGCGCATCCACGCCGTCCTCAAGCGCGAGGGCACGGCGTGCGGCCGCAGACGCATCGCCCGGTTCCGACTGTCCGTCGGCCGCACCGGCCAGTGCTGGGACAACGCGCTGGCCGAGTCGTTCTTCGCCACCTTGAAGAACGAGCTGATCGGCACCCAGCCCTGGCCGAGCAGGTCCGCCGCCCACACCGCGATCTTTGAGTGGATCGAGAGCTGGTACAACTTGCACCGACTGCACAGCAGCCTCGGTTACCGCAGTCCCGCCGACTACGAGGCCGCACTGGCGGCCTGACCACCACACCGAGGGTGTCCGTCAAAGCGGAACAAGCTCAGCGGCGAGCGGGTTGATCGCGAAGACATTGCGCCTTCCGGTGCGCAGGGCGGCTACGAGCAGGCCGCGGCTGGTTTCGATGGCCACGGGTATGGGGGAGTCCGGGCTGTCACCGTGTTCGGCCAGGAGGTTCCAGGAGCTTGCTGTAGCCGGCCGCGTCGTCGCTGATGCGGGCCTTGGCAAGCAGCGTGCCGTTGTCGTCGACGAGGGCGACGTCGTGGTGACGCTCCGCCCAGTCGATGCCGCAGAACACGGTCAAGCCATCCTCCCCGAATCCATTCATTTGTGCAGGTCACGAGCACATGCGGGTCACGCGGCGCCCTAATCCCAGGACTCACAGGTCCGCCATCTCAGTAGCCGTTCGCGACACCAGCGCACCCCGGGGGCTCGATCTGTGTGCAGAGCTCACGGCTCGCGGATGGAACAAGAGGTCGACCCTGGAGCGGGCTCGCGCCGTGACGATCAATGTCCGACCGGCCGCCGCGAGTTTCACGGTGATCACGGAGACACCGGGCTGCACCGCTCTTGACAGAGGCCTCGAAGGGCCCCAAGGAAACGAAGACATCAGCCCGGCGCCCGCATCATCACCGCGAAGCACGGACGGCGGCGGATCCCATGACGGTGGCGAAGGCGCCGGACTTCGCCGCTCTAAGGGGTCCTTGCAGAATGATCTTCCTGTGGCACGGTGGAGATGGAAGTGATTCCGTCTTTGTGGGAGTGGCCCGTGGCACGGCGGAAGCCGTGGGAGATCAGTGACGAGCTGTGGGCGGTGATCGAG
>NZ_JBHSNY010000028.1:0-18690 GCF_042657145.1 Streptomyces bullii | reverse complement strand
TGCGTCCTCGTTCTCCACCGCTTGATGGGCCGGTGTCCAGGTGTTCTCCACGGCGGCATTCAACCGTTGCCGCACCAGTCCGGCCAGCGCAATCCGGCGGAACTGATCGCCAATTGAGATGACTTGTAAGGCCGGCGACGTGGCCACGATCGTCGTAACCAGCGGCATGCCTGGGGCCAAGGCCTGACGCGGCGCCGCCGGATCCGCCGCCCGACCGGTACCGGGCACCACCGCGGACGCGAAGGCGTGGCGGGACTCGGGCCTGGCCGAGCAATGCCAGGGCGTGACCGTGCTCTGTGACGGCGCCT
This sequence comes from Streptomyces bullii, assembly GCF_042657145.1. NCBI lineage: Bacteria > Bacillati > Actinomycetota > Actinomycetes > Kitasatosporales > Streptomycetaceae > Streptomyces > Streptomyces bullii. The sequence goes on along the minus strand of NZ_JBHSNY010000028.1, from coordinate 18,382 downwards.
ACATCAAGACCGGTCTGATCGTCCCGCACCGCAAACGTCCCGGACGGCCGCTGCTGAAGGGCGAGGAGGAGGACAACGCCGCGCACCGCAAGGTCCGCGCCCGCGCCGAGCACGTGATCGGCCGGATGAAGAACTACAAGATCCTCCGCGACTGCCGGCAGCGCGGCGACGGCCTCCACCACGCCGTCCAGGCCGTCACCCGCATGCACAACCTCGCCCTCACTGCATGACCACACACGCCAACAGCCCAGCTCAGGCTGCCTGATCACGGCCTTCTGCAACACGCTTTAGGCCCGGAAGGCGTCGGTGTCCTCGAAGCCGGAGTAATCGTCCAAGGCCCGCCCGTTCGATGGTTCCATCTCAGAGCTGCACGACAGTTCGTCCGCGTAGTACCTGCTTCCGTAGCTGTCGCTTCAGCAGCCAGTGATCCGGATTGCAACCGCCCCCATCCCGTCCCTCCCTCACCCCAACTCCAGCCAGGGCATGGGCAAAAGCGGCCGGCAAGAACACGGGCGAGCACCCCTCGACCGCCACCGTGTACGGCATCCTCGCCGAAGACGCTGACAGCGCGAGTGAGCTCGGAGGAATGAAAGTCGTCCCGAATGATCCCGGCCTGCGGCAGCGGAGGGCCGGTCACAAGGGCCGGCGGTCGCGGTGTGTTGCACCGTCGGCGGGGCCGGGGCGGCGCAGCTGCCTTTGAAGGCGGCCACGCCGCCTGAGAAGTTGTGATCCCAGCTCCGTGACACGATCACAGGCCTGCTGTGGGCTGGCGACATGGTGCTGCCTGAGCCCGCGGGCGTCACACCAATAGCAGACCGCCGCACCGTTCAGCGCCGTCCTTCACCGCGATGAGGTTGGCCTGCACGTAGGAGATCTTGTTCTGGGCATGCCACTGAGTCGGGTAATAGGTAACCAGACGGGAATTCTGGAACCGCGCCCGGATGTCCGGTACGAAGGCACGGTATTGGTTGTCCGTGTAGTACCAGAACGAGTTCTCGTTGTAGTAGGCGACGTGGGTGGGGTCCTGGTAGGCCCCGCGGCCGTCTGAGCTGGGAGTCAGGGTCAGGAGCATGCCGCCGGGGGCCAGCAGACGGTACAGCTCGTTGATCAGCGGAACCTTCGCGGGGACGTGCTCCAGGAAGTCGACCGCCCGGATCAGTCCGACCGAGTTGTCCGGGAGGTCCAGGGGTCCGGGCAGCGTCGCGACGATGTCGATGCCGTCTCCCGGGTACTGGTCCACGCCCAGGTAGCCGGGCGGCTTGCGGTGTGCGGCGCCGAGGTCGAGGGCGAGCAGCCCTCGCCGCTTGCTCCATGCCAACGCGTTGGCCTCGATGTGTTTGTCGTACAGGGCGACGGTCTCGCGCTGGATGTATGCGTTGACTTCGGTGTCGCGCTGGGTGTTGTGGGGGTGGATCCGCTGCATGTACAGGCATCGGGTGATCTGGTGGAAGTCGCCGGCCTGGAATAGGCGGCACATCAGGTCCTGGTCGTCCAAGACCGTACGGGTGGCGTCGTAGCCACCGACGTGGTGGTAGGTGTCCTTGCGGAATGCCCGTACGTGGTTGGGGGCGTACCAGATGTAGGAGACGTTGTGCGGCGTCGGTGCCATGGCGATGCACTGCAGTAGCCGTTGGCCGTCGACGTCTACCTCCTGGTACTCCCAGCCGTGCGCCTCGTTGAAGCGTGTGTCGTCCCGTTTTCCGTCCTCGGTGATCTGGGCGGTGTTGCTGTAGACGAAGACGGCCTCGGGGTTCTCGTCGAACGCCTTCGCCAGTTCCGCCAAGCAGTGCTTGGCCAGCAGGTCGTCGTGATCGAGCTCGACGAGGATCTCTCCACGTGCCAGTTCGCAGGCCCGGCGCTTGGCCGCTCCGACCCCGCTGATGCCATCCGCGATCTCCACCCGAACACGGTCGTCGGGCTGCTCGGGCCGCCACCGCGCACCGTTGTTGAGCACCACGATCCACTCCCAGTCCGAATGGGACTGCGCCCGCAGCGTGGCAAGGCACTCGTCCAGAAAGCGCGGTCGGTGACTGGGGGTGAAGACGGAGAACTTCGGCGTCGAGGAAGCTGTCATCTTCTGTTACCCGCCTGGGCGACTATCGGTTGTGGTGGTCCCGCTGCGGACGGAATCCCGGAAGGGCTGCGGGATCAGCCGTCGCAGCGACGGGTCGACGCGGACGGCGCTGACGAAGGCGTCCTCTGCCTCGCTGTCACGGTTCTTCTTGACCAGGTTCTGCCCGAGGTGCAGATAGGCTGTGGCGGCCTTCGGGTTGGCGACCACGACGCGCCGCAGGATCGCGATCGCCTGGTCGGTGTCGCTCGGTTCGAGCAGGATCGCCTTGTTGTAGAGGGCCGGTGTGTATTTCGGATCAGCCTTGAGCGCCTTATCGTAAGCCGCCAGGGCGTCGGCCGTTCTGGCGTCGTACTGAGCGATGACACCGAGGTTGTACCAGGCAAGTTTGTTGCCTGCGTCAAGGTCCAGGACCTTCCGGAAGGTTTTTGCCGCCCCGGCGAGATCACCGGCCTCTCCCTGCTTGATGCCCTTTCGGAGCACTGCGTCCAGGCTGGGGTCGGGTGTGGCGGTGAGGGATCCGGGCTTGGTGTCCCACTTGGGCAACAGCAGTACACCGGACACCACGGTGGTGGCAACGGCCGTAGCCGTGAGCCCTGCCCACAGGTGGGTTCGTTTCACGAAATCGGCTCCTTGGCTGGTGAAATGAGTGTCGGCTGACGGGTACGGACGGGAAACGGTGCAGACGCAACCCGAGGGCGGAAGCCGGAGGCCGCCGTGACTCCGGGCTGCCAGAGACATTCCGTCGCAAGCTCATGGCGTGCACACCGCGTACACGGTGATGTTCGTCGGACTGCTCGTTCTTGCCTGCCAGCCGGTGGCCGGCGTGGTCGGTGAGCCCCCGACAGGCGTGAAGACGTCCACTGTGGCTCCAGACGGTTTTGTGAAGCCTCCGGCAATGGCGAAGGTGCCGGCAGGGCAGGACACGGTGGCTGTACCGGTGGTGCTGGTAGCCGTGAAGGTCCTGCTCTGCGCGCCGGCGCTGGTAGTGGCACCCTGCGCACCCTGGGGTCCCTGTGGCCCGGCAGCGCCCTGCGCTCCCTGGAAGCCCTGCGGGCCGATCGAGCCTTGTGCACCCTGAGCACCGGTAGAGCCCTGCGCACCCTGGGCGCCCTGCGGCCCGGCAGCGCCCTGAGCGCCCTGAGGCCCGGCAGCGCCCTGCGCTCCCTGGAAACCCTGCGGGCCACTAGCGCCCTGCGCACCCTGTACGCCCTGCGCACCCTCGCCACCCTGGCTGCCCTGCGGCCCGGCAACGCCCTGAGCGCCCTGGACTCCTTGAGCACCCTGCGCTCCCTGGAAACCCTGCGGGCCGATCGATCCCTGCGCACCCTGCGCACCGGTGGAGCCCTGCGCACCCTGCGCGCCCTGCGCACCCTGGGCGCCCTCACTTCCCTGGACACCTTGAGCGCCCTGGGCTCCCTGGAAACCTTGCGGGCCGCTCGAGCCTTGTGCACCCTGAGCACCGGTAGAGCCCTGCGCACCCTGGGCGCCCTGCGGCCCGGCAGCGCCCTGAGCGCCCTGAGGCCCGGCAGCGCCCTGCGCTCCCTGGAAACCCTGCGGGCCACTAGCGCCCTGCGCACCCTGTACGCCCTGCGCACCCTCGCCACCCTGGCTGCCCTGCGGCCCGGCAACGCCCTGAGCGCCCTGGACTCCTTGAGCACCCTGCGCTCCCTGGAAACCCTGCGGGCCGATCGATCCCTGCGCACCCTGCGCACCGGTGGAGCCCTGCGCACCCTGCGCGCCCTGCGCACCCTGGGCGCCCTGCGGCCCGGCCTCCCCACCGCCATCCGAGCCGCCCGGGGCACCCTGGGGTCCCTGCGGCCCCGCAGCACCCTGGCTGCCCTGAGGCCCGGTTGCGCCGGTGCTTCCTTGGAAACCTTGGGGGCCGATCGATCCCTGCGCACCCTGCGCACCGGTCGAGCCCTGCGCACCCTGCACACCCTCTGCGCCCTCAGCGCCCTGGCTGCCCTGCGGGCCAGAGGCACCCCGGGCTCCCTGGAAACCCTGCGGGCCACTAGCGCCCTGCGCACCCTGCACGCCCTCCGAGCCCTGCGCACCCTCAGCGCCCTGCGGCCCGGCAGCACCCTGGCTGCCCTGCGCCCCAGAGGCACCCTGCGCTCCCTGGAAACCCTGCGGGCCACTAGCGCCCTGCGCACCCTGCACGCCCTGCGCACCCTCGCCACCCTGGCTGCCCTGCGGCCCGACAACGCCCTGAGCGCCCTGAGCTCCTTGAACGCCCTGGGCACCCTGGAAACCCTGCGGACCCGTCGACCCCTGCGCACCCTGCGCACCGGTCGAGCCCTGCGCACCCTGCACACCCTCTGCGCCCTCAGCGCCCTGGCTGCCCTGCGGGCCAGAGGCACCCCGGGCTCCCTGGAAACCCTGCGGGCCACTAGCGCCCTGCGCACCCTGCACGCCCTCCGAGCCCTGCGCACCCTCAGCGCCCTGCGGCCCGGCAGCACCCTGGCTGCCCTGCGCCCCAGAGGCACCCTGCGCTCCCTGGAAACCCTGCGGGCCACTAGCGCCCTGCGCACCCTGCACGCCCTGCGCACCCTCGCCACCCTGGCTGCCCTGCGGCCCGACAACGCCCTGAGCGCCCTGAGCTCCTTGAACGCCCTGGGCACCCTGGAAACCCTGCGGACCCGTCGACCCCTGCGCACCCTGCGGACCCGTCGAGCCCTGCGCACCCTCCGCGCCCTGTGCACCCTGGAGACCCTGCGCGCCTTCGCTGCCCTGCGGCCCGGCAACGCCCTGAGCGCCCTGAGCTCCTTGAGCGCCCTGACTGCCCTCGACTCCTTGAGCACCCTGCGCGCCCTTGGCACCCTGACTGCCCTGAGGCCCAGAGGCACCCCGCGCTCCCTGGAAACCCTGGGCGCCCTGGGCACCCTTGCTGCCAGGCGGCCCGGCAACGCCCCGACTTCCCTGGGCTCCTTGAGCACCCTTCGCTCCCTGGAAACCTTGCGGGCCACTGGCGCCCTGCACGCCTTGGACGCCCTGAGCACCCTGTGGACCGGTATCACCCTGAAAACCTTGAGGCCCTGGTGATCCCCTGTCACCTTGAAAGCCCTGAGGGCCGATGTCGCCTTGGCTGCCTTGCGGTCCGGCATCTCCTTGGAACCCCTGGGTTCCCTGCGGTCCTGTGCCGCCCTGGGGTCCTTCCGGTCCTTCGGGCCCCTGGGCTCCTTGCGGCCCCGCTGGTCCCTGGGCTCCTTGCGGTCCTTGAGGCCCCTGAGGTCCTTTAGGCGGGCAGTCTTGGCCGTCGTACGCGCCATCGTTTACGCCGTAGTGAGGGCAAGTGGCGCCGAGGCTGGCCCTCTGGTCGGCTGCGGCGGCTGTTGGCGAAGCCATGCTCGCGACCAGGGCGAAGGTTCCCGCCGCTGGCAGCATGGTCGCGATCCATGACTCGCGCAGTGACCTGCGTTTCACTCTTGACCTTCCATCGAGGACGTGCAGGGTCCAGCACGCATCACAGCATGGGCGCACACTGACGTGCACCACCATTGGGGCCAATGCCATTTAGCTGATTGCATTTTCCATGCATTTCCCTACGCCCGTCGGTAACCTGATCACCCGCTTCTCTATCAATCGTCAATCGGAATTACACGCAACTGACCCACATCGCTCCGGAAGTCATCATTCGGACGGCGTAGGCTGCCTGTGCACGTGGACCTGGATAGGGATTGATTGCGCGGTGGCCAGTGCGTGACCATCACCGCGTGTGCTCAGACGCCATCCGCTTATCGATCACGGAGCAGTCTGGTCGAACAGGGTTCCTGATCGGGTGATCGCGCGAGCGTCTGCGCATGACGGCAGGGCCTCTTGGTAGCTCGGGGTGCAAACAAAGCAAGCACCAGGAGGCCCTGTTGCCGCAGTGTTTCGCGCTCGCGTGCGTGGAGTCCACCTCGCCTTCCCCATGGTGTGACTGCCTCGCGCACAGGTTCGGCAACGCGGCAGCCCGGCCGGACCGCAGTGCGTGCTATGTCTCTGAGGTTCCCCCGCCGTGCGGGAGGTGCTGATCAGCTGGTCAGGACGGGTTGACGGGGTTTCAGGTTCGTTCGTCCGGCCGTTGCCTGGTCGGTCGTAGTAGTGCTCTTCCTCGAACTCGATCGGGCTGAGGTATTAAGCCGGAACTATTGAGTTGCCCACATGATCGTGTACCGGACGTGGCGGGCGTGGGAGTAGCCACGGACGAGGTGGGGCTGGCGTTGGCGGCGGTGGAGGAAGCGGCGCGTCTCGTGGGCCAGCTCGTCGACCGACTGGGCTCGTGCGGCGTGGATGTGCCGTTTTACGTCGGCGTTGAGGATCTCGTCGGGGTGGAGTTCGGGACTGTAGCCGGGCATGAGGTGTAGTTCGGCGCGGTCGGCGTTGTCCTGCAGCCATGCGCGGACGGCTTTGAAGCGGTGGACCGGGTGTCGGTCGGCGATCACGTGGATCTTCCGTCCGGCCTGCTTCGCGAGGCGTTCCAAGAACGTGATGAACACCTTGGCGGTGCAGCGGCCGGTGAAGACGGTGGACCACAGGGCGCGCGGGAGGGATGGCTGACATGACGTTCACGCGGAACCGCCGCCCGTTGACCCGGACCACGGGGGTGAAGTTGCCCCGTGATCTCGGCCACGTGATCGTTATGCCGCGAGGGCGTGCTGACGCCGCTTCCTGGTCTCGGCCGGGGTGAGATAGCCGAAGGTCTTGTGCTTGCGCAGGCGGCGCCGGTTGTAAAAGGTCTCGATGAAGTTGAAGACCTCCGCGCGGACGGTGGCCCGGTCGGGCCAGGTGCGGGTGCCGCTCTCTTCTTTGAGCAGGGACCAGAAGCTCTCCGCGGCGGCGTTGTCGAAACATGATCCGGTGCGTCCGCAGCTCTGCCGCAGCCCGAACTTCCCTATTGGTTCCCGGAACTGGGTCGACGTGTATTCGCTGCCACGATCGCTGTGGATGACGCAGCCGGGTTCCAGTCCGCCCGGCCGTGGGCCATATCGAGGGCGCCGACGACGAGCTCGGCGCGGTGGTGGTCGGCCTTGGCGTAGCCGACGACCTCGCGGGTGGCCAGGTCCAGCCAGCACGCGAGGTAGAGCCAGCCCTCAACGGTGGGCAGGTAGGTGATGTCGCCGACCCGCTTGGTCCCGGGACGCTCAGTATAGAAGTCGCCTCTGCGCTGGCGGACAAGCGGGCGCCTCGGGCTGTTCGGCGCGGACCCAACCGTGGGCGTGCATGGTCTCGGTCTCCCAGTCCCGGAACAGCTGGGGCAGCGCCTTCGGGTCGCGGTCGGGGTCACGGTGCCAGCGGATGAAGGCGCGGGCGGCGGGGCGGTCAGCGTCACAGGCCGGGCAGAGCTCCATCCACACGCCGGTCCCCCACGGGCCGTTCCACTGCAGCAGGTCGCCGCCGCAACGGCCGTTCGTCTCGGTGGGCGGTGGGCCTCAGACGGAGGAGTTCGTCGTCGCTGACGTCATCGAGGTGACTGTCCACATTGACGGTGCGGAAGAAGGAGCCATCGCGGCGCACCACGTAGCGCCAGAGGGAGGACTGTGACATGCGGGCCCCCTTTCGGAAGGTAGCGGAACGCGAACGGCCACGATCCGCCCGCCACCTGATCCGGGTCAAGAGGCCGGGACGCAGGCGCCCGCCGGGGCCGTGACAGCCTGCGGGCCTGGATCGTTGTGCAGGACAGCCTCCCCGGCTGTTTGGTGCCCCCGGGTGTCATGGCTGACGCGGTTGGCGGAAGTACAAGGTGCGCGAACCCACTTATGCGATCGTCGGCGCGGTCACCGGCACACTCGCCGCTCCCACCAGCCTTCTGCTCGGCAGGTTCGACGACAGCGGCCGCCTGCAGTACGCCGGCCGCACCACAACTCTCGCCCAGACAGCGAGCAGCACGGTCGCCGGGCTACTCGCCCCGGCGCAGGGCGGGCATCCGTGGACGGGCTGGTCGTTCTCCGCCGGGTGGGGCAGCCGGGAGACGCTGGACGTCACGCTGGTGGAACCCGAGCTGGTGGTGGAAGTCGGCGTCGACGTCGCCCGCGACGCCTCCAGCCGGTGGCATCACCCCGCGCGCCTGCACCGTGCCCGCCCCGACCTCTCCCCCGCCGACGTCCCCCGCCTGGCGACGCCGCCGCGCTGACGGCGGCACGGCGCGGCGGCCCCCGCCGACGCGCGACACCGAGAGCGCGTCCCGATCCCCGGCTGCGTCCGCGCCGCCCATGCCGCCCTCCCTCATCCTCAACTCCAGCCAAGGCATGGGCGAAGGGGGTCGCAACGGGGATGTCAGCGACCCGACCATGCCGAACCCGCCTGATGACCTGCACGGATACGGGGACGGTCCGCTGGGTCGCGCAACAGTGGACGCGACCCCCAGCGCAACTCTTGCCTCAACCCCGGTTCCTAGCGGCGTGCGGCGTGCGGGCGGGCCCTCATGCGGCCCGCGCTGCTCACTGGGGCGGGCCAGCTGCCGCAGCTCGGTGCGCGCCGCCGACGCCGAGCGGGCGGTGTCCCAGTAGGGGCGCCACCACAGGTGTACGGACAGGCGCAGCAAGCGGCGGCGCAGGGCGGTGAAGTCGCGGCGGTGGGGTGCGGCGTAGGTGGCGTTCCAGGCGGCTTGCGTCTGCACCAGGTCGTCAGGGAAATGGCTGGCGTCCATACCGGCATCAGATCGCTTGCGGCCCCGGCGCCCGCGCTCGATGCGCGGGAGATCCTCGCGGTGGCGCAGCGGTTCACGTGGTCTGGACGGACCCGGGCCAGTTCCTCGTGCCCGAGGCCTCAATGGAGATCCTGACCGTGGCTCTCAGCGCCGTCCGCGAGGAGGTCGACTACGTGCAGCGCCTGGTTTCTGGTCTACCTGGTGGGCCTGCGGTCGTACCGGTGTTGTGAGGGCGCAATATGTGGCGACTGGGCGTCACTTCCGTGCTGCAGCGCCCCCGGGGAGGCTGTGACGGTGTGCGTGTCCGTGCCGGTGGAGCTGGCGAAGTCCGCGCTGCCGGCGTAGGCGGCGGTGATGGGGTGGGTGCCAACGCTCAACGAGCTGATGGTTGTACTGGCGGTGCCGTCGACGAGAGGGATGGTGACGGGGGAGCGGTTGGCAATGGTGAAGGTGACGGAGCCGGTGGGGGTGCCCGCTCCCGGCGCAACGGCCGTGACGGTCGCCGTCACGGTTGCAGCCTGTCCCGGGCGGGATGGGTCGGGGGAGGAAACGACCCTGGTGGCTGACAGCGCCCGGTTCACCGTGTGCGGGTCGCTGCCGCGGGATCCGGCGAAGCTGTTGCTGCCGATGTAGGTGGCAGTGACGGTGAACAGGCCGCTGGACCTGGTGGTGTAGGGGCGAGTGACGGCGGCGGTGCCGCCGGACAGGGTGGCGGTCACCGGTGTGGTGCCATCCCCGAAGTCGAAAGTAACGGTGCCAGTGGGGGTACCCGCCCCGGGCGCGACGGGCGCGACGGTGGCGGTGAAGGTCACCGGCTGACCCACCACCGACGGATCCGGCGACGAACCCACCACCGTCGTCGTCGACGCACGGTCCACGGAGTGTGGGTCGGTGCCACTCGAGCCCGCGAACGCCGTGCTCTCGTTGTAGGTGGCGGTGACCGTGTACGGGCCGCCGGTTGCGGTGGTGTAGGGGCGAGTGACGGCGGCGGTGCCGCCAGACAGGGTAGCGGTCACCGGTGTGGTGCCATCCCCGAAGTCGAAAGTAACGGTGCCGGTGGGAGTGCCCGCTCCAGGGGCGACGGGCGCGACGGTGGCGGTGAAGGTCACCGGCTGACCCACCACCGACGGATCCGGCGACGAACCCACCACCGTCGTCGTCGACGCACGATTCACGGAGTGTGGGTCGGTGCCACTCGAGCCCGCGAACGCCGTGCTCTCGTTGTAGGTGGCGGTGACCGTGTACGGGCCGCCGGTTGCGGTGGTGTAGGGGCGAGTGACGGCGGCGGTGCCGCCGGACAGGGTAGCGGTCACCGGTGTGGTGCCATCCCCGAAGTCGAAAGTAACGGTGCCGGTGGGAGTGCCCGCTCCAGGGGCGACGGGCGCGACGGTGGCGGTGAAGGTCACCGGCTGACCCACCACCGACGGATCCGGCGACGAACCCACCACCGTCGCAGTCGACGCCCGACTCACTGTCTGCGGGTCGATGCCACTGGAGGAGAGAAAATCCATATCCCCGCTGTAGGTGGCGGTGACCGTGTACGGGTCATTTCCGCGGTCGGTGTAAGCCCGTGTGACGGTGGCGGTGTCACCGGTCATGGGGGCGGTGACCGGGGCGGTGCCATCGCCGAAGTTGAAGGTGACGTTGCCGGTGGGAGTGCCCGCTCCAGGGGCGACGGGCGCGACGGTGGCGGTGAAGGTCACCGGCTGACCCACCACCGACGGATCCGGCGACGAACCCACCACCGTCGCAGTCGACGCCCGACTCACTGTCTGCGGGTCGATGCCACTGGAGGGGACGAAGTCGGTGTCTCCGCTGTAGGTGGCGGTGACCGTGTAGGGGCTGCCGGTCCTGGTGAGGTAGGCGTGGGTGGTGGTGGCGGTGCCGCCGCTCAGCGTCGCGGTGGCCGGGGTGGTGCCGTCGCCGAAGTCGAAAGTAACGGTGCCGGTGGGAGTGCCCGCTCCTGGAGCGATGGGCGCGACGCTGGCGGTGAAGGTGACGCTCTCGCCGACCACGGAGGGGTTCGGCACCATGGTGACGGTGGTGAGGGTCAGCGCCCGGCGCACCGCGTGGGTGTGGGTAGTGGTGGTGCCGGTGAAGCCCGTGTCGCCGTTGTAGGTGGCGGTGACCGTGTACGGGCTGCCGACGGCGCTCGTGTAGGTGTGGGAGGTCGTGGCCGTCGCCTGGGTGAGCGGCAGGGTGACAGGGGTGGTGCCGTCGCCGAAGTCGAGGGTGACGGTGCCGGTGGGAATGCCCGCCCCTGGGGATTGGGGTGTGACGGTGACGGTGAAGGCAACCGGCTCCCCCACCAGGGACGGATGCGGCACGGACGCCACCGCGATGCCTGTCGGCGCCTGGCCCACGGTGTGGGTGGCCGTCGTGGTGGAGCCGGCGAAGTCCTCCTCACCGCCGAAGGTGGCGGTGACCGAGTACGGACTGCCGGTGGTGGCGTAAGCGTGGACGATCGTGGCTGTGCCGTTGTCGACCGGGGCGGCGACCGGCGGCGTCCCGTCACCAAAGTCGAAGACCACCGCGCCTGTCGGCACCTCGGCTCCCACGGCGTCCGGTGTGACGGTCGCGGTGAAGGTCACCGGCTGGCCCACCACCGACGGCTCGGGCGAAGCACTGAGCGTGGTGGACGTCGGGGCCGGGTTCACCCTCTGGCTGTGGTGCCCCGCCGACGAGCTGAATGTCTCGTCATCGCTGGTGTAAACGGCGGTGACCGTGTAGGGGCTGCCGGTTGCGGTGGTGTAGGTGTGGTCGGCGGCGGCGATGCCGTCCGACAGGGGCACTGGTAGGGGCGGCGTGCCGTCGCCGAAGTCGAAAGTGACGGTGCCGGTAGGAGTGCCCGCCCCGGAAGCGGCGGGCGCGACCGTGGCGGTGAAGGTCACCGGCTGCCAGGTCATCGACGGATCCGGTGCCGACGTCACGGTCGTGGTGGTGGGCTGTACGTCGGACAGCACGCGGTGGGTGCGGACATCGCCGGAGGGGGCGTAGTCGGTGTCTCCGCTGTAGGAGGCTGTGATCGTGTAGGTGGCCTCGGTGGCGGGGTAGGTGTGGGTGATGGTGGCCAGGCCGTCCACGAGCGTCTGTACGGCGGCTGGCGTGCCGTCGCCGAAGTCGACGGTGACCGTACCCGTGGGGCGCCCGGCGCCGGGGGCGGCCACGATGACCCGTGTCGTGACGGTCACCGGCCCGTCGGGAGTGGAGGGCTCTGGAGAGGAGAGGACGGTTGTCGAGGTCGGCGCTTGCGCCACGGTCTGCTCGGCGGTGTCCGATGACGGGGCGAAGTCGCTGTCCCCGCGGTAGGCGGCGGTGACGGTGTAGGGGCTGGCGCCGGTGGTGGTGTAGGTGTGCGTCGCTGTTGCCAGCCCGCCCACGACCACGGCGGTGACCGGGACGGTGCCGTCGCCGAAGTCGAACCAAACCGTGCCCGTCGGCGTGCCCGCCCCGGGAGTGCCAGTGGCGACGGCCGCGGTGAACGTCACCCGCTCCCCGACGACGGGCAACTCGGAGGACGAGCTCAGTGTGGTGGTCGTGGGCGGGTCGAGATAGGTGTAGGCGGGGCCGCTGGCGGTGCCGCCCAGGGTCCGCACCACGACCGGAACGCTTATCGCCGGCCCCGGCGGGGCTGGCGGCGCGGGAGGCGCGGTGAAGACGAGTTGGCCGTCGGAGACGACGGTCGGGTACACGCTGGTGGTCCCGAGGCGGACTTCCTGGGTGGTGTACAGGCCTATGCCGGTGATCGTGATGGTGTTGCCGCCGGCGTTCGGCCCGCTGGCGGGAGAGACGGACCGGATCCGCGGGGGCTGAAGGTAGTAGAACGTTCCGATCCGGTGGGCGACCCCGGCGAGGGTGACGGTGACCGGGGCCACGCCGGTGCCGGCGGGGGTGACGGCGGTGATGGTGAAGTCGTCCACCACCGAGAACGACGCGGCCGGACGGCTGCCGAAGCTGACCTGGGTGACGCCGAGGAAGCCGCGTCCGCTGAGGACGACCAGAGTGCCGCCCCCGGTCTGTCCCTGGTCGGGTGAGACGGCCACCGGAATGGTCAGGACGGCGACCGTGTCAGAACCGCTGTCGGCCACGTAGATGTGCCGGCTGTCGCGGGTGATGCCGATGCCGCGCGGCTCGCTGAGCCCGGTGACGGTGGCGGCACGGGCGTTGGTGGCCAGGTTGATCGCCGTGACCGAGCCGGAACCGGCCTCGGTGACATAGGCCAGCGCGCCGCGTGGGCCCATGCCCATGGAGAGGGGAGCGTTGAAGCCGCCGATCGTGGTGGCCACGGCGTACGTGGTGGTGTCCACGACACTGACCGTGCCGGCGCCGTGGTCGGCGACGTACAGCCGCTGCCCGTCGATGGTGACGGCCAGACCACGCGGCTGAGTAAAGCCGCCGACCGTGGCCACAGCCGTGTTCGTGTCGGTGTCGACGACCGTGACGGTGCCGTCGCCGGCGTTGCTCACGTACGCGAAGGGCGCGTCTGGAGACAGCGCGACCTCACGCGGACTGCTGCCCACCGCCACACTCGTCACCACCGCGCGCGTGGCGGTGTCCAGCACGACCAGGCTGCCGGTGTCCTGGCTGACCACATAGGCGCGGGTGCCGTCCAGAGAGAAGGCGATGCCCGCCGGGGCCGAGATGCCGCCGATCGTCGCCGTGACCGTGTTCGTAGCGGTGGCGATCACGCTGACCGTCCCCGAACCGGAATTGCCCACATACGCCTGCGTTCCGCCCGGGTTGACGGCCACCCCCCAAGGGCCGGAACCCACTGCGACAGTGGCGATGGCGGACCGGGTGACGGTGTCCAGGGCGGTGACCGTGCCCGAGCCGAAGTTCGTCACGTAGCCCGCCCGCCCGAGGCGGGCCAGGGCGATACCCATGGGGTCGTCACCCACGGGGATGGTGGAGAGCGGGACAGCGAGAACCGTGACGCTCGCGGCACGCATGCGTGGAAGCAGTTCGACGGACACGGGCAACACCCTCCTCCTGAGGGACGGGACTTGCGGCCGAGCGGGGGCGCCCGCCCGTGACACCGGACGGGCCGTCACAGGCGGGCGCCTGACGGGTTGCCGGCTGCCAATCTGGTGGCAGCAGGGGCCCGTCTGTGGAGGGTGGGTCAGATGCCGGGGCCGGCGACGTAGGTGAAGGCACCCACGGCGGTGTCGGATCCGGCGGGGTTGGTCACGACCACGTCGACCGCCCCGGCAGTACCGGGCGGGGTGACCACCGACAGCGTGGTGGCATTGATCACCGAGAACGGTGCGGCGGCGCCGTCGAAGGTGACCGAGTCGGTGCTGTCGAGGTTGGTGCCGGTGATCGTCACCGCCGTACCCCCCGAGGTCGGGCCCGAGGTCGGGCTGACCGTGCCGATCGTGGGATCGTCGATGTAGGTGTAGGACAGGCCGTTGTTGGTGCCGCCCGCGGTGGTCACACTCACTCCCACCGGCCCGGCCGCGGCTCCGGCGGGCACCGTGACGCTGAGGGAGCTGTCCGAGTTGACCGTCGGGGTGGCGGTCACCCCGCCGAAGTCCACGCTCGTCGCGGTGGACAGGCCGGTGCCGTTGATGGTGATGGTGTTGCCGCCGGCCAGCGGCCCGGAGGGCGTGCCCAGGGACGACTTGAACGGGGCGCCGACGTAGAAGAACGACACCGGGTTGCTGGTCCCGCCCGGAGTGGTCACTGTGACCCCGACCGTGCCGGTCCCCGACGGGGAGACGGCGGTGACCTGGGTGGGTGAGACCTGGGTGATGTTCGTGGCCGACTTGTTGCCAAACCTCACGGCGCTGGTGTTGGACAGGTTCGTGCCCGTGATGGTCACCAGCGTGCCACCACCGGTGGAACCCTGATTCGGAGAGATGGGCATGACGGTACTCCTCGCTGCTTGATGGGGACATGACGAGGAATCGGCAGGGGCCGCCAGCGGCCGCAGCATCACAGGAACATGACCATCACACGGTCAACACTGCGGGGCCGGATGAGAACGAACAGAGGCCACGCACGGCCGTGGGTACGGCCAGGGCGCACAGCAGCCCGCCCGGAATCCCCTGTGGGCACAGAGAAAACCGGCAATCGACTGCCTGTCTCAACGTCCCCCGGCACGGGGATGGGCAGCCCGCCGGTTCACACTCCCAGTGACCCACACACCCAACCGAGTGACAAGACCCCATCACCTCACATCACCCGAAAGGGGTAACCCCCTGGTGAAGGCTGCGCCTCAACGCCGACCTGCGGAGCAACGACTACCCGGGCAGCCCTGCCCGGCCGTGACCAGGGAAGAAGACGCCAAGGAGCAGGTACGGCCCACGCCTGTGCTCGCAACGAGCCATCGGCTAACGATCCTTGCGGCGAAAAGTCACAGCAGTCCCGAAGGAGGCAGGTTCCTTGCCCGACGGCCGCACCGCAGTACGGCGAAGCTCGAGGTCACCAGGGCCCTTGCCGGCCTGCCGCCAGATGGCCCATGAAAAATCAGCGGGGAGACCGTCCGGGATGTCCGCCTTTTGGGTGATCGCGGTAGACCGGCACCGACCACAGCCTGGACATTCGGCTCCCTCGAAGGGAGCCCTCCCCACGGTGTGGTCCCTGCCCAGCTAGCGCAGGGACCACGTCCTATTGGCACCGCTGCCCCCGCGCCTCCGCCTCGGCCACCATCAGCGTCATCCAGCACGTGAGCAGGTTCCCCATCCCCCGGACCCCGTGACGGTTGCCGACTGCGGCCCCCCTCAACCAACGCCGCGAGGGCCTGCCCGCCCACCCGGACGCCACACCCATCGTGTCCGCGAGGGTGGCGCTGCCCCTTCGGAAGATTGTCCTCGGGCCCACGAGCTGGTCTGGGTGGCAGCTCGGAGTGCGGACTCGGGCAGAGTCAACTGTTCAGCACAGCGCAGGTGGGACTCGACAACAAACGAGACCTCTCCTGGCGAATTGATTGGGCCATTCGTGCCCCAATGCCGCCTGAGCCATGCCGACGGGAGCCACACAGTCGTTATGGAAGGACACCGAAGAGCTGAAACCCGGAGGAATGGGTGCGTACGCACAGGATGAGGATGGCCACGCTGGCGACGTTGACCGTGGGAGGCCTGGTGTCCCCCACGTGCGGGATCGCCGTCGCCGATGATCCCGGCGCCTTGGCCACGGGCGGCTCCGGTGCGGCGGGCAGTCTGTTCCAGCAGAACACCGCCCAAGGCCACAAGCAGAACAACAGCTGCGGCAACCCAGGTATCTCGGCGGGCGAGAACGTTCTGGACAGCGGCAGGGCCGAGACTCGCTGTGCGACCGGCGACCTCTCCTACAGCAAACACAGCATCACGCAAGGCGGTGACGCCCACGCAGATGGGGGGTCCGCGGCGGGCACTGTGACGCAGCAGAACACGGCGCAGAAAGGCCGGCAGAACAACAACTGCGCCAACCCCAACGGGTCGGACATCGTCCTGGAAGGCGGCCGGGCCGACAGCGCATGCACCACCGCGGACGCCTCCCACACCAAGCACAGCAGCATCAAGGGCGGCCAGGCCCACGCCGAAGGCGGCTCCAGCACGGGCGGGCTGGTGCAGCAGAACACCGCCCAATCCGGCCGACAGAACAACAACTGCGCCAACCCCAACGGATCGGCCGTCATCGCCAGCGATGATGGCCGGGTGGACAACGGATGCGCCGCCACAGACGTCTCTCACACCAAACACAGCAGCATCAAGGGCGGCCAGGCCCACGCCGAAGGCGGCTCCAGCGCCGGGGACACTGCATACCAGCAGAACACCGCCCAATCCGGCCGGCAGAACAACAACTGCGCCAACCCCAACGGATCCGGCGTTGTCCTGGAAGGCGGCCGGGCCGACAGCGCATGCACCACCGCGGACGCCTCCCACACCAAGCACAGCAGCATCAAGGGCGGCCAGGCCCACGCCGAAGGCGGCTCCAGCAAGGGCGGGCTGGTGCAGCAGAACACCGCCCAATCCGGCCGACAGAACAACAACTGCGCCAACCCCAACAGTTCGGCCGTCATCGCCAGCGACGGCGGCCGGGTGGACAGCACATGCGAGGCCACGGACGTCTCTCACACCAAACACAGCAGCATCAAGGGCGGCCAGGCCCACGCCGAAGGCGGCTCCGCCACAGGCACCCTGGTGCAGCAGAACACCGCCCAATCCGGCCGACAGAACAACAACTGCGCCAACCCCAACAACTCGGTCATCCCAGTGACCGACGGCCGGGTGGGTACCGCGTGCAAGACGGCTGACCACTCCAAGAACGCAGGCACCGTGGAGATCAGCGACGGCGCCAAGGCCGAAGGCGGCTCCAGTGCGCTGGACTTGTTCCAGCAGAACACCGCCCAATCGGGCCGGCAGAACAACAACTGCGGCAACCCGAACAATCTCACTCTCACCGCTACCGGCAGCCGCACCCAGACCGAGTGCGTCGCCGTCGACCGCTCCACCAACATCGGTTCCGTCTACCGATAGCCCTTCCGACCGGCTGGGCGTGTTGAGCGCGACAACGGATTCGCCGTGCGGCTCCAGAGCCGATAACGCTGACAAGGAGAACTGAGGCGATGGGACAGCGGGGACTGCATGCGGCGCCCGGAGTTGGCGTACAGAAAGTGCGCAGCGCGGCAGCAGTCGTGTTCACCGCCGGTGCGCTGGTCTTCGCCGGCGCCGGTGACGCATTCGGCGACATGCTCGAGGACGTCCCGCTCAGCGGCGAGGAGAACACCGACCAGTACGGGGAACAGAACCTGTCGTGCGGCAACTCGGCGCGTCTGGTGCGGCTCAACATCGCTCGCACCGTGCACCGGAAGCAGCTCTGTGTCGATGACGACGGCCACACGCGCAATCACAACGCGCACGTCCGTGGTGCTCAGACCGTGGGGGCCACGACGCTGGGTCCGCAGACCAACACGGCTCAGGCGGGAAAGCAGAACCTGGCCTGCGGCAACTCCGCCGACCTGGTCACCGTCAACGTCGCCGGGACGATGGCCTGGGACACCACGTGCACCACGACCGACCACGGCGCCCAGCAACCCCGCAGCGGCGGCTCCGCCAACTACTCCGAAGGCGCTCGCAGCGTTGGCGGCACCTCAGTCGGCCCGCAGGTCAACACCGCCCAGGTGGGGCAGCAGAACCTCTACTGCGGCAACTCCTCCGACACCCTGACCGTCAACCTGCTAGGCGCCATCAGCAAACACACCACCTGCACGGCCGCCGACTACTCTCGCTCCGGCCCGGGCGAAGCCCACCGCGGCCAGGCCTCGGCCGACGCTGGCCGGGTGGTTGGCCTGGAGACCAACACCGCTCAAAACGGCCGCCAGAACCAGACCTGCGGCAACCCCGGCACCGGCCTTGAAATTCCCCTCGGCTCCGCCGAGCGCCAGACCCGCTGCACCGTCCACGACGGCGCCTGAACAACATCCACCGGTTCCACTCACGGCAATTCTCCGACTCCTCCGCGCCAGCACCGCCCGCCGCTCCATCCCGTCTGCATGACCGGATGGACCGTCCGGCAGGCAGCCACCGCCAACCGGTGGTCGCCGCCACCGCACAAGCAACGTCAAGCGCCGCTAGAGGTTGTCCCGTATGGGGTGTGAGTTATCCGGTGAGGGCCAGGTTGTGGAGCCGGGCGATGCCGAGCATGGCCTGGTGAACGCCGTTGCTCTTGAGCCGGCAGTCCCGCAGAATCTTCCAGTT
>NZ_JBHSNY010000027.1:0-18940 GCF_042657145.1 Streptomyces bullii | reverse complement strand
GCTCCCGCGTGGTCCTCTCGGCGTCGGTCAGCCCGCCGCCCTGCGCATACCTCACGCCCCAGGGCTACCGGTGTCGACACCAGGCTGTCAGGCGAACGGCACCGACATCACCCAATCAAGTTCAGTACACAGCGTGTGCGGGTTCAAGAGCCCGATCGACTATGAACGCGAGTACCGGGCCACCCTCGCAGAGGGACTGGCCGCATAGATCGTCTCCACGCTGCGAGGGGATTGACAGCACACGCCAAGCGCAGCCTGGCCAACCTCGCCGTGGTCGCCCTCGACCGGCTCCAAACCCTCGTCCGCAACCGGCTCAAGCGCCTCCAATACCGGCCCGCCACCCTCGACGGCTTCATAACGGGCACCGGCCTGGCCCTCGACGGTCCAGAGCCACCCTGACAAGCCGAAGTCAGTAATGAACAGCGAACCAGGTGACATATGGCTCAGGGGAGGTTCAGGCCGTTGGATCACCCTCGGCGAGGACGCAGTAGACGGTGGGAACCGAAGGGGAAGATCTCCGGACTTCTGGAGTCCGCTATTCGCTTGGGTGGCTCGGCACAGCATTCCTGATCTTCTCTGCGTCATGCACCAGGTCGTTCAAGTGCAATAGGAACCTTGTGTGGTCTGACAATAGGATGGGTCTCGATCATCCGCGCTAACCCATGGTGGCGGGTTCTCGGTGCAGTGCCGCTGCCATTCCTGCAGGATCCAAGTACCGCCGGCCAGGCGGGATGCGACCAACGTAGGCCTGCCGTTTCTACGCAGTGTCGGCGCCACGTCGTGGGTAATGACTTCCCACGTTCGACTCACGTTCTCCAGCTCGTCGCCGCAGAGGAACGCTGGGAATGTCTGTGACCACAGGGCTTCATTGGTGCATACCGCTTTCGCGCGGTCGAAGGGCTGGCCCTCTCCGTCGAGCATCAGCCGCCCGATGGCTTTCTCGAAATCCTCAACAGCGTCCCGTGTGAACTGGTATACGCGCTCGTCTTGTAGATCTGATTCCAGCCGGGTTAGCAATACGATACCCAGGACCACCCCCAAGGCCGCCGCAGTGACCGCTGAGTAGAGGTTCGTGAGGACCGGGAAGTCCTTGAGTATCCCTAGGACATCGAGGGCGATTCCCCCAGCGAGTAGCACACCACCCATCGCCAGCGAGAACCGGCAGAAAGTCTTGGCATTACCTCTTACCTTTTCCCACAAACCGTTCAGATAGAGGTACACCAACTGCACAGCGTCTTGCGCGTCGCGGAGTCTTCCCATGACCGACTCAACGAGTTGTCAGTTTTCGCGAACTCGCAGGGGTCTGTGGGTATCACCGAGGTGAGCCCAAAAGGGGCCATGGGATGATCTTGAATCCGTGAGGCCCCTCGGTGTGGGGCCCATCGTGTGTGCAGGGGGATCAGCTTGCCCGAGCGCCCGCTCGCTTCAGGCGGCCTTCCCCAGCAGCAAGGGCTCCGTGAGCTGGAATAGTCGCGCGACCACGGGCCTACTGACCTTTGCGGCGGGATGTCGTTGAGGGCTGACGCGGTGTGATCGTCGCGGTATGCCTGTTGTGTGAGATATCCGCAGGGTGGTGGGCTGACGCCTGAACGGCAGGCGTTTCGCGAGCGGATCCGGCTTGAGGCCGCGGAGCGATTCGCTGCGGGTGCCTCCAACGTTGAGGTCGCCAAGGACTTACGGGTGAGTGTGCGCTCGGTGCAGCGCTGGCGCCGAGCCTTGCACGACGCCGGCACCGAGGGGCTGCGGTCTGCCGGGCCCGTGTCACGGCCCAAGCTGAGTGAGGCCGAGGCCCACCCCGACCAGCAGAGCCGCTTCGCGGGAGCGGCGGCCGGGCGCGGCGACGCCACCACCGCCCAGGCGCAGGTCCAGTACTGCCGCCGACAGCCAGCTGCCGATCGGCACCTGCACCATCAGCGGATGGACCGGGTGCCCCAGCCACCTGCCGTGCAGGAGGTCCCGTCCGCCACGGAGGGGCAGGGCCTGCACCCCCTTACGGAGCGCGTCGATCACCGCATCCGCCCTGGACTCCCGCTCCAGGCGGTCCAGCAGCCGCAGGACGCGGCTCTGCCGCATCCCGCGGCGGCCTGGCGTAATCCTCATGGTTGGCTGGGTCCCCACCTGCGCGGACGGCAAACGGAGCAGGGGCGCCTGGGGTGGGCCACGGTCAGTCGCCCGGCCGGATCACCGCGCGCACGCAGCCGTCGTTCTTCTCCTTGAACATCTCGTAGGCCCGCGGCGCCTCGTCCAGGGACACGTTATGGGTTGCCAGGTGGGCCGTGCTCAGCTCTCCGGCAGCTACCCGGTCAAGCAGCATCGGGATGTAGCGCTGACCGTGCTGCTGGGCGCCCCGCACGGTCAGGCCCTTGTTGATCACCGCGCCGAGGGGGAACTTGTCGACCGCCCCGGCGAAGACGCCGAGGACGAACACCGTGCCGCCTTTACGGCAGGCGTGGATGGCCTGCCGTACGGCGGTGGGGCGGTCCGTCTGGAGCCGGAGCTGCTGCTTGACCTGGTCGTAGAGGTGGACGGGGCTGTCGCTGTGGGCTTCCATGCCGACCGCCTCGATGCACACGTCGGGGCCACGGCCGCCGGTGCGCTCGCGCAGTTCCGCCCCGATGTCGGTGCTGGTGTAGTCGATGACCTCACTGCCGACGTGCCGCTCGGTCATCTCCAGCCGCTCGGGAATCCGGTCGATGGAGATCACGCGTTCTGCGCCCAACAGGATCGCAGCGCGCGCCGCCATCTGCCCCACGGCCCCGCAGCCCCACACGGCCACCACGCCACCCGGCTTCACGCCCGCCAGGTCCGCGCCCATCCAGCCCGTGGGCACCGAGTCGGACACGAACAGGGCGCTGGTGTCGTCGACGCCCTCCGGCACGGGGAAGGCGCCGTAGTCGGCGAAGGGGACGCGTACGTACTCGGCGTGGCTGCCGCGCAGTCCGCCCATGGCGTGCGAGTAGCCGAAGATGCCGCCGGTGTCGGCGCCGAAGAGGGCCTGGCCGATGCCGGGGTTGGTGTTGGTGTTGTCGCACAGCGACCACAGGTCGTGGGTGCAGTACCAGCAGCGTCCGCAGCCGACGAACGAGCAGACCACCACCCGGTCCCCGACCTTGTGCCGGCGCACCCCGGCGCCGACCTCGACGACCTCCCCCAGAAACTCGTGACCGATGACGTCCCCGGACCGCATGAAGGGGATGTAGCCGCCGATGAGATGGAGATCCGAACCACAGGTGGTCCCGGCTATGAGCCGTACGATCAGGTCCTGGTCGTTGCGCAGGACGGGATCCGGCACCTGTTCCACGGCGAGCTTGTTGACGCCTTCCCAGCACAGCGCCTTCACAGCACTCCCTCCCCGCCCGCGCGGCGGCTCAGCAGCCCCACGAGCTTCCCGCCGGGAGTGTCGTGGGTGGTGGGCGGTGTGTCAGGCAGCAGGACCTCGCCCGCTTCCAGCAACGCCTTCGCTTCACGCAGGGAACGACGCAGATCCTGACGCGGATCCTTGCCTGTGAGCCGTGCGGGCACGGACGAGACATCCGACGGCACGTCCTTCAGGCGCACCGCCACTTCGGTGCCCCGGTCGCCGGGTGCGGGTCGGATCCGCGTCGGATCCGCGTCTCGATCCGGTCGCCGTACTTCTGCAGCGGCGTCGGCAGCTTGTCGGCCTGGATGTCGGCAGGTGAACAGTTGATCGTCACCGTGAGCCAGCGGTCCGCGGCGGCCGGGCCCGCCGGACGTGCCGTCGAGCGCCGTAGGGCGACGATGGCGCCTGCCGTGAGTCCTGCGGCGGCTGCCCACTGTGATTTCCGGAGCGTCATGGACGGTCACATCCTCGGATGATCAGGTACGACGGGTGAGGCAGCGCCCCGGGCGATCAGGCCCATGCAGAAGGGAGCAAGATGCGCGCGGTCATCGTGGGCCTTCTCTCTCGGAGCGCGTCGCGGTGCGCGGCGAGTACCCCGACTCAGGCATGCAATCTCTCCGACGTCCGATGCTCACGTCATGCCGATCCGCTGGCCGTCGTCCGTGTCCGGGACGAGCGCGACGCTGGGTTACTCCACTCTGTGCCGACCTGATCAGCTGTCCTTGCCCATCGCCTTGCGGACGGCGTCACGAGTCCGGTCGATCACGGCTGCCACGGGTCCGACAGCGACATTCTCCGCCGCCGTCTCCACTCCCGGATGCGGGCGGGTGGGCGCCATGGCCTCGGCAGCACGGACAGCCGTGGCCATCATGGCGAGCTGCTGCGCTCCGGCCTTCTCGCGCAGCCCGGGGAACTCGTACTGTTCCTCCGATGCCGCGTGCTGGAGCACGTCCGCGCGCAGTTCCCGCAAGGCGGGCATGAACCCGGGGTCGTCGGGGTTCATGTCATCGAGCCGGCTCAGCTTCTCCTTCGCGGCCCTCTCCTCCTCGAGACGGTCGTCGACCACCTGCTCACCGTCCTGCAGGAGACGGCGGGCTGAGGGGTGGACCACTTCCTCCTCGGCGGTCTCGTGGACGGCCAGCAGGCGGACGAGCCTGCGGAATGCTTCCGCCCGGTCGTCGGCGGTAGCGTTCTCGACCTCGGCGAAGAGATCACGGATGTGGTTGTGCTGCTGCCTCAGCAGTGCCACGACGTCGTCGTTCTCGCCGTCGTCGTCGAGGTGGGGCATGGCGTCGGTCAAGAGATCCTCCTTTGGAGTGCGGGCGGCGTCGGCCCGCAGACAGCGGGCACCTGGGCTTCGTCCAGGTTCTCCCTGGTGACGGGCGGCCGCGACCGCGCGGGGCCGAACGGCGCAGATATTTACCCGGGGCGAGCAGCCGGGATCTCGACCTCGCACGGCTGCCGCGCACCGCTCCGCATCGCGGCCGGCCACGGGGGGTACCCGGGCCGAGTCCCAGGTGTGCCGGGCCGTGAAGGGGGCGTCGCGATGAGCGTGCAGGAGGCGGATCGCCGAGCTGCGCCGCGTCGCCCGGGAACGGTTCGGGTGGAGCGACCTGGCCGCCGAGCAGACGGAGGCGATGGAGGCACTGCTCGACGGCCGCAACGTGCTGGTCGTCATGCCCACCGGTTCCGGCAAGTCGGCGATCTATCAGGTGCCGACCGTCATGCTCGGTGGTCACGCGGTGGTGGTATCGCCGCTGATCGCCCTGCAGCGCGACCAGGTCGCTGGCCTGCGGGAGAGCGCGGCACCGGACGCCGTGGCCATGAACTCCGCGCAGCCGCGGTCGGCCACCGAGAGGGCTGGCGGGCGATCCGGGACGGTGATGCCGAATACCTGTTCTTTTCCCCCGAGCATCTGACCAAAGACAGTGTCGTGGAGCGGCTGCGGGAACTGGGCCCCTCGCTGTTCGTCGTCGATGAGGCCCATTGCGTCTCCGCCTGGGGACACGATTTCCGTCCCGACTACCTGAACCTGGGCGAGGCCGCCGAACGGCTGGGCCGCCCGCCGGTACTCGCTCTGACGGCGACGGCCGCGGCCCCGGTCCGGGCGGACATCGTCGAGCACCTGCACATGCGCGAGGCCCACGTCGTGACGACCGGGACCGACCGGCCCACCATCCATCTGGCGGTGCGCACCTTCACCGACGACCCAGCCAAACGCGAAACCGTCGCACGCTGGACGGCCCAGGCGTGCGCCCCGGGCATCCTCTACACCGCTACCCGCAAGGACGCCGAGACGTACGCCGGGCGACTTCGGCAGGACGGCGTGGACGCCGAGGCGTACCACGCGGGCATGAAGGGAGCCGACCGCCGCCGGATCCACGACGGCTTCATGGTCGGCGCTCCCGCCGTGGTGGTGGCCACCTCCGCGTTCGGGATGGGCATCGACAAGGCGGACGTACGGTTCGTCGCCCACGCGTCCGTCCCGGAGTCGCTGGACTCCTATTACCAGGAGATCGGGCGCGCCGGCCGGGACGGGGAGCCGGCCCGCGCGGTGTTGTTCTACCGCCCCGAGGACCTGGGACTGCAGAAGTTCCTCACAGCCCGAACTCTGGACGCCGACGCACTGCGCCGGATCATGACCACGCTGCTCGGCCAGGACGCCCCGCAGAGCCGTGGCCGGACGGCGCAGCTGTGCGGCCTGTCGCGCCGGAAGACCAGCGATCTGCTGAACTTGCTGGAAGAGGCGGGAGCGGTGACCGTCGAGGGCAGGCGCCGAGCGGTCCGGGCACTGCCCGGGCGCACGGCGGACGAGGCCGCCGAAGAGGCGGCACGGGTGTTCGAGCGGCGGCGCCGCGTCGACCGCTCACGCATCGAGATGATGCGCGGCTACGCGGAGACGCCGACCTGCCGCCGCCAGTACCTTCATGGTTACTTCGGCGAGCAGCTCGACGCACCGTGCGGACGGTGCGACGTGTGCGACCGCGACGACGAGCACCCCGGCACCGGGGCCGGGCACCGGGACGCCGCTCCCCGGCCCGGGCACGGCGGGCCCTATGAGACGAACGACCGGGTGCGCCACGCGGAGTGGGGTGCGGGCACCGTGATGCGCACGGAGGAGGACCGCCTCGTCGTGCTGTTCGAGCAGGTCGGCTACAAGACGCTGTCGCTGACAGCAGTACAGGAAGGCGACTTGCTGACCGGCACCTGATGCGCCCGGCGACCGGGCCGGGCCGTGACCGGGCCGAGCAGCAGGTGAAAACACCACAAACGGTGTGCCGCGCCGCGTCGGGGTACCCGCCACCGGACACTGCTGGCAGCTGCTGGGGCGGACGGGCGTTGCGGCCGGTCTGCGCAGAGGAGAGATCCATGCCCGAGACGATCAAAGAGCAGACGGTTGAGCAACTGGGCGGCTCGAGCAGCGTGCTGGCCCGGCAACGCCGTGATCATGCCGAGATGGACAGGTTGATGGACCGCTATCAGACCCTGGCGGACGGCGAGGACCGCGAACGGGTCCTGCAGGAGACCGTCCAGCTGGTCTTCAGCCATGCCTTCGCCGAGGAGACCGTGCTGTGGCCGGCCGTCCGACGCTCGGTCGAGGACGGGCATGAGTTGACCTTGCGGGTCGAGGAGGAACACCAGCAGATCAACGATCTTGTCGCCGACATCGAACGCCTGAGTCCGGGTTCTCCTGAGCGTGAGGAGAAGGTACGGCGGGTCTTCGCATTGATACGGCAGGACATCCGCGACGAGGAGGACCTCGTGCTGCCCCGGCTGCAGGAAGCGCTGCCCGCCGCGCAGCTGCGCCGGCTCGGCACGGCATGGGACACGGTGCGACGCAGCGCGCCCACCCACCCCCACCCCGTCATCCCGCGGCGCCCGCCCGGCAACGCGCTCCTGGGTGTGCCGCTCGGTCTCTACGACCGGATACGCGACGCCTTCGGACTGAGCACGTCCATGGCCGCTGCCAAGAAGGTGTTCACCGGGCTCGCCGGGATCCTGGTGCTGGTCGCGGCCGTCGCGATGCGCCGCAAACGACGTTGAACCAACCGGGTACGGCGCTGAGTGCAGAGGGCACCACGGGCAGGCCGTCGACGTCGGCACGCATCTTCTGATCGGGAGGCATCATGTCCGTGTGGTCATGGGTCCGCGAACACCTGGGGGGTCGCACGACCGAGCCCTCCGCAGAGGTACGTTCGGGTCGTTCGGAGGACACGGGCGGTAAGCCGGACACCGAGGCGGCGGACCGGCACAGCACGACGGGCACGACGCCCAACGACGTCTTCGTGGGCCGGGTCGCGGGCGACGACCCCGGCTACCTGGAGACGGGCGCCGACAAGCGCGCCGAACCGGACACCGGAGAGGGCGACGAGACCACGACATCGACGTAGGGAAGACACCGCCCGGCATCGGTGATCGCCCAGCAGGCGTCCCGGCCGGACGACTGGCCGTTCGTGTGCCGAATCCGCCCATGTCCTTGCTGAGCCGTCGGCTGAGTGACCACCGCGATGCCGGTTGGCGTGGGAACCGGGCTCCGGCTCCTGCAAGGTGGGGCATGGGCGGCGCCCCTTCTCCCTGTCCCGAAGCGTGTTCTCCTCTCCCCTGAGGGCTGGTGCAATGGTGCTTGATCCCGATTGGGCGGGTACCCGGCGCCGGCATCCCCAGCCGAAGTCGTCGTACAGCGGAAAGGAAGAGCCATGAGCAATTCCGTCCGGTCCGACACCGCACCGGGCACCGGCTCCGCGTCCCGCAGGTCCATGGCCGTCTGCGCGCTGATCGGTGCGGCGGTCATGGCCTCGGTCGACGAGATCGTCTTCCATCAGATCCTGGGGTGGCACCACTTCTACGACCGTTCCACCTCCGGCGTGGGTCTGCTGTCCGACGGACTGCTGCACACCGCCGAACTGCTGGCTCTGGTCGCCGGGTTCTTCCTCTACGCCGATCTGCGCCGCCGCAGGGCCCTGGCGTCGGCCCACGCGTGGTCGGGCTTCTTCCTCGGGCTGGGCGCCTTCCCAGCTGTTCGACGGAATCGTGGACCACAAACTGCTGCGCCTGCACCAGATCCGCTACGGGATGGATGTCACTCCGTACGACTGGGCGTGGAACATCGCCGGCCTGGTCCTGCTGCTCATCGGCGTGATCCTGGCCCTGCGTGCGGCCCGCCGCAGCGGGGCCGGGCCGGCGTCGTGAACTCGCGCACGTCCACCCCGGCCCGGCCACCGGACCCGGGACGGGCCAGCTGCTCACCGTCCTGGCCCCACTGCTGGTGGCGGTGGCGTATCTACTGGCCGCGCAACGTCTGCGGCGCCGCGGGGATGCCTGGCCCCGGTGGCGGGATGTGTCGTTCACCGCCGGGGGCGTCGGTGCGGCCTGGGCGGCGGGGGGAACTGCGCCGGGAGGACCGTTCACCGGGCACATGATCCAACACCTCGTCGTGGGCATGGCCGCCCCGCTGCTGTTCGTCGTGGCCCGCCCCCTCACCCTCGCCCTGCGAGCACTCAGGCCCGGCCGGGCACGACGACGCCTGCTGGTCCTCGCGCGATCCCGTCCCGTCGGCTGGCTCGTCCTCCCACCGCTGGCGGCCCTGCTGGACGTGGGCGGCCTCTGGCTGCTGTATCGGACGGAGCTGTTCGCGGCCATGCGGCACCAGCCGTTGCTGCACGGCGTGGTGCACGCACACATGCTGGCGGCAGGGCTCATCTTCACCTTAGCCTGCTGTCCTGCTCATGGCCGCCCTGGTGCGGGCGGCATCGGTCCGACGGTGTGGGTCGCACCGGCTCACTGCCCTGTTGTCGTTGCCGCCCCCGAGTACCCAGTGCTGCGCGTCACCCAGTGACCCTCGCGTGTATACCCGGCGGCTGATGATCGCGGATCTACCGCATGCGTTAACGCGCGGCGCCGGTCAGCACCGGGCGTACGGTGGACCGGCGGAGCGTCGTAGCGTTCTGCGGGGAGGGGGTTTCACCGCGCGCCTGCCTCGGCCGTCGACCGGTTCGGCAGGCAGCACCACAGCGAGCGCTGGAGGGTCGGTTCCGATGGCCACGCCGGTTATGGACAGGGCGGAGCAGACTTCCGCCGCGTCCCCGTACATCACGGTCACCTTCCGGATCCGCCGGTTCAATCCGGAGGTCTCCGCGGAGGCGATCTGGCAGGACTTCCCAGTCGAGATCGATCCGACGGAGCGCGTCCTCGACGGTCTGCACAAGATCAAGTGGGAGCAGGACGGCTCGCTGACCTTCCGCCGTTCCTGCGCGCACGGCATCTGCGGGTCGGATGCCATGCGGATCAACGGCCGCAACCGGCTGGCGTGCAAGACACTGATCAAAGACATCAACCCGGGCAAGCCCATCACAGTCGAGCCCATCAAGGGCCTGACCGTACTGAAGGACCTGGTCGTGGACATGGAGCCGTTCTTCCAGGGCTACCGGGACGTGATGCCGTTCCTCATCACGACCGACAACGAGCCCACCCGGGAGCGCCTCCAGTCCGCGGAGGACAGGGAGCGCTTCGACGACACGACCAAGTGCATCCTGTGCGCCGCGTGCACATCGTCGTGCCCGGTCTTCTGGACCGACGGGCAGTACTTCGGTCCGGCGGCGATCGTCAACGCGCACCGCTTCATCTTCGACAGCCGGGACGACGGCGGTGAGCAGCGGCTGGAAATCCTCAACGGAAATGACGGAGTGTGGCGCTGCCGCACAATCTTCAACTGCACCGACGTGTGTCCGCGTGGCATCGCCATCACCAAGGCGATCCAGGAAGTGAAGCGGGCGCTGATCACACGCCGCATCTGACCGGCAGCGCGCCGACGCCGCCGGCTCGGGCCTGGGCGAGGACCCGTTCGGCTGCGCTGGTACCTGCGCTCGGGGGCTTTCCAGCCGATTCGGTGTCGGCGCCGGTGACGGGCGCTGTCACGTGCTGCTGTCTCCGTGGGTCGGTCTGTCAGCTTGTTCGGCCGGCTGGGGATGGTCGCGTTGGAAGGTGGCGTAGAGCCACCACAGGGACGGCAGCAGGAGGACTGCTCCGACGGCCAGGGAGATGAGGCTGGCCGACAGGACGGTGTCGGTGGCGGCGGCGTCCTGGAGTGTGACGCCGGGCAGCAGCCGGGGGTACTGGGCGATTCCCCAGCCCCACAGCAGGCCGGCGACGGCCAGGGCGGCTGTCAGCCGCACGGCCAAAAGGTGTCGGCCCCGCATCAGCAGGGCCAGGGAGACCAGCCCCGATGCCACGGAGAGGATCAGCAGGGGCAGGGCGCTGCCGGAGGTGAGTTCGGAGTAGAGCGCGGGTGCGTCGGCGTGCAGGACGACGAGCCCTGCTGCGGACAGGGCACCGACGACGAGGCCGGTGAGGAGTGCGCGGCGGCGGAACGCTTCGGTCAGCGGCGTATCACCGGCTCGCTGGGCGTCTCGGGTGAGGTAGACCGCGGCGAGGTAGGCGGCGGTTCCCACCGCGAGAGCCCCGCTGATCACGGAGGTGGGGTTGAGCCAGCTGGAGACGGTGTCGCCTTGGGTGATGCCTGCGGGGACTCGGCCGGAGGCCACCGCGCCCGCCACGGTGCCCAGGAAGAAGGGCGTGGCCAGGGAGGAGAAGGCGAAGGTGGCGCCGAAGAGGCGTTGCTGCCAGATCTCGACGCTGACTTTGCGGAAGGCGAAGGCCGCACCGCGGGCGATGATCCCCAGGGCGGCCAGGGTCAGCGGAATGTAGAGGGTGGAGGCGATGGCGGCGAAGACGGGCGGGATGCCGGTCCACAGCAGGACGATGACGAAGATCAGCCAGACGTGGTTGGCCTCCCATACGGGTCCGATGGAGTGCTCCACCAGGTCGCGCTGGGGCCTGCCGTGTCGGGTGGTTCCGGCGAGCAGGTCCCATACCCCGCCGCCGAAGTCGGCGCCGCCGAACAACACGTAGGCGGTCAGACCGATCCACAGCACCGCCAGCATGGTCTCGGGCAGTGACATGACTGGTGTCCTCCCTTCCGCTCGGCGTCTCAGACGACCTTGAACTCGGCGACATCGCGCTCCTGCGGGGCGATCGGCACCGGCTGGTCACGGGCCAGGCGGCGCAGGACATAAACCGTGGCCACGGTCAGCACGAGATACACGACGCTGACCACCACGAATCCCCACACCACTCCGGGTGCGGGGT
Source organism: Streptomyces bullii (assembly GCF_042657145.1). Lineage (NCBI taxonomy): Bacteria > Bacillati > Actinomycetota > Actinomycetes > Kitasatosporales > Streptomycetaceae > Streptomyces > Streptomyces bullii. The sequence goes on along the minus strand of NZ_JBHSNY010000027.1, from coordinate 7,434 downwards.
TGACCGCCTCGGAGGTGCGCATGACGCGGTAGACGATCCAGGGCTGGCGCCCCACCTCCGTGACGACCCATCCGGCCTCCAGCGCCAGGACCGCGGCCGGGCCGGAGAGCGCGGCGGCGCGCAGGAACCACCGGGTGCCCGGCAGTCGTTTGCGGCGCCGCCACACCAGGCCGAGCCAGGCGGACAGGGCCAGCAGCGCGAACCCGCAGCCCACCATGATCTGGAACGCCCAGTGGGTGATGTTGACGGGTGGGCGGTCGCGCGCCGGCACCTCGTTCAGCCCCGCGACCTGCGCGTCTGGGTCGAAGTGTGCCAGCAGGGACAGCCCGCGGGGGATTTCGAGGGCGTAGCGCATCTCGCCGTCGGCGGCGATACCGCCCACATGCAGGGGAACACCGCGCGCGGTGTCGAAGACGCCTTCCATGGCGGCGAGTTTGACGGGCTGGTTGTCCGCCACGAAGTGCGCCGCCCAGTCGCCCACCCCGATCTGCACCGGGGTCACCAGGGCGGCGATAGTGAACGGCACCAGGAAGCCGAGCCGGTGGTAGCGGTCGCGGCGGCCGCGCAGCAGGGCGACCGCGTACACGCTGGCCATGAGGAAACCGGCGACCATGAACGCGGCGAGGATTATGTGAACGGTCTGCGGCGGGGTCGCCGGATTGAACATCGCCTCCCAGGGATCGACGGCGACGACCCGACCGTCCCGCATCTGGAAGCCCACGGGTTGCTGCATCCAGGCGTTGGCGGCGACCACGAAGAAGGCGCTGGCCACTCCCGCGACGAGGATCGGCAGTGCGGTGAGCATGTGCTGGCGGGGCGGCAGCCGGTCCCAGGCGTACAGGTAGATGCCGAGGAAGATCGCCTCGATGAAGAAGGCGATGCCCTCCAGTGAGAACGGCAGGCCGATGACTTGTCCGTAGGTGCCCATCATCCCGGGCCACAGCAGGCCCATCTCGAACGACAGGATGGTTCCGGACACCGCTCCGACCGCGAACAGCACCCCCATCGCCTTCGCCCACCGCCGCGCCAGCAGCCGGTAGTGCACATCCCCCGTGCGGTGACCGCGCCACTCGGCGAACACGGTGATCGCGGGCATCCCCACCCCCAGGCAGGCGACGATGATGTGCCAGCCCAGCGACAACGCCATCTGCGACCGTGCCGCCCCCAAGCCGCCGGCCTCGGCAGCGGACAGCACGTCCCCCACAAGCGCGGTGCTGCTCACCCGAATTCCTCCTCACGGCAGACATCGGGCGTAAACCCGGCACGCGGGACATGAGACCACCATGGCCCGCAACCCGGTGGCCACCAGGCCGCCCTCCGCGCCAACGTGCAGGAACGCGCCCGGTTGAGAACCTCACGCCCACGACACCCGGGTAGGACCGGCTGGCCGCCGCCGGGCAACGCCGCCAAGGTATGACAGCCGACAGGCATGCCACAGCAGCGACGCGACGTCAGCCGCAATGGGCACAGGCTCCGAGCAGCGAGGCCCGCAGAGCCGTCACGTCCCGGCCGGCATACACGCTGCGGGACGCCTTCGCTGCGCCACGGTCACCCCGTGGCCGTCACCGACAGCTGGTCAACGGCATGCACGTCCACGTGGCCGTGCCCAGCGGTGTGCGGGGGTACGGAAGGGACAGTGTCCCCGGGCCTCACCTATCGCCCGTGGGGACGATCGTTCGGCTGAAGTCCCACGGAGCCACTCGCCGAGAGGCGACCACCCTTCGCCCCGCCGCTTGCTGCCCCGGTCGGCCCTCCCCCGAGTCGACCGGGTCCCATGTGCCGTTCGTGGCTTGCACGCGGCGACACAGGGCACCCGACATGTGCGGATCGGCGTCCGCCGCGGGCACAGGGGCGGTGAGTCGGCGGTGGCCGTCCGCTCGGATGACACAGGGAGACACGTGACGGTGGGCATCGGGGCACATGCGTCAGGGCTGCGGAGGGCCGGATGACGGCCGAGGCGACGAAGGCGGTGCGGCTGGTCGCGGAAGCCGCGGCTGGGACCCACGGCGAGGAGGTTCCCCGGCGGGTGTGCGCGGCGGTGTGCGAGGGACTCGGTGTGGACGGTGCCACCTTGTCGTTGCTCACCGACACCCCCTCCCGCCAGCTGCTCGCCGCGTCGGACGATGCCGCCCTGCTGCTGGAGGAGATCCAGTTCACGGTGCTGGAGGGGCCCTGCATCAGTGCCGCGCAGACCGGCGAGCCCGTGGCCGTGGACGACCTGCGGCTGGAACTGACGCCCTGGCCGCTGTTCGGGGCGATGGCTTGCGAGAAGCTGCCGGGGGTGGGCTCGGTGTACGCGCTCCCCTTGTTCTTCGGCGACTACGTCCTCGGGTCGGTCGACCTGTTGGCGACGCGGCCTCGCGCTCTCGGTGAGAACGCCCTGGAGCAGGCGTCCCACGTGGCCGATGCGGTGACGGCGGCGCTCATGCCCACCCGCGAGATACTGCTCACGGGGAACGACGCCCCGGCGTGGGAGCCGGAGCAGGTGGTCCGTGCCCACTGGTTCGACACCTCGCGTGCCGTCGGAGCCCTGGCGGCCCGACGGCGGATCAGCCCTGAGGACGCCCTCGCCCTCATGCGCGCCGAGGCCTTCCGCACCGGCAGGTCATTGCCGGACATCACGGACATCCTGCGCGACCCGCCGGGTACGTCGTAGGCGCGCGGGTCCAGAGCAACCGCTCGGGCGCCCGTCAGCAGGTCGTGCTCCCGGAGAGCTGCCAGGGACAGCGTCCTGTAGCTGACCTGCTCGAAGGCGGCGGCGCCGGAGACGACGACCAAGGTCGGCGTCGTACTCCAGCAGGGCCTTGACCTGTTGAGGCGTGATCATGCCGGTCCGTCCTGGTCACCGATACGCCGCCCTAGGATCCGCGCTTCCCGCTGATCGCGTCGATGAGCTCTTCCTTGCGCATCTCGTGAACACCGCTGAGCCCCTTGTCGCGGGCCATGTCGCGCAGCTCGTCCATGTGCATCTCGCGGAGTTGCTCCTCGGAGACCTCCTGGGACGCCTCGGACGTTCCAGACGTCTCTTCCGCGCCGCCCATGGAGGCTCCGGCAGGCGTCGTCGCGCTGGGCGGGGACGTGGGGTACCCCTCGCCGGCGTCGCTCGAGCCCATCTGCTCGGCCAGCCGACCCAGCAGCTGTTCCGTCTCACGGCACTCCTTCGCGGACAGCTCGAAGTACGGGGTGCCTTTGAACTCCTCGGCAGCGTCCGCGCTCGCGCGCAGGACGGTGCGGGTCGCCTCGATGATCGCCATCGTCGTCGGCGCGTCGTATCCCGTCTGGCGGGCCAGGATCCGGGCCGCGACCGTACACAGGTCGGCGCAGTCGTTGTCCAGGCGTACGCACTTGATGGACATCACGATCTTTTCCGGGTCCTGCTCGGCGGCGGCCGCGTCGGCGCAGGTCAGGCAGACGCCGGCGCACTCGTACAGCTTGTCGACCGCCTCGCCCAGCATCTTGGGCGGCATCCCGGTCTCGGCGGGGTAGGCGTCGAGCAGCTTCTCGACCAAGGACATGGCATCCTCCGTACATCAGGGATGGGGTCGGAAATATCCGTTTCGCGTGATTCGCGCGACGGGTACCCACACCTGCGCCGGCCACCCACTCCGACGCTGTGTAGCGAGCCGCGGATCTCGCCGGTACTTTGCGCGGTCCTTGTGCCGGGCCCGGGCGATAGGGAGAGATAGGCGGCACAGTCGGGGTACTCCCCGCCCACCGGCGCCCACCGGGACGCCGGCTGCCGCCCGACCGGTGGGTGAAGGCGGTCGTACCGGGTACTCGCCAGGGCATGATCAAGCGCGCACTGTGGCAGGGACTGCTCGCCGGTACCGCCGGAGGCGTCGTGATGACTCTCGGCGAGAAGATCGAGCAGGCCGTCACCGGCCGGCCCGACTCTCATGTGCCCGCGCGGGTCCTGCAGCGGCTTACCGGCCTGCTCGAACGACCCGGCCCCCAGCCGCTGCCAGTCAACTGGGGCATGCACTACGGCCAGGCCGCCCTCCTCGGGGTGCTCCGGTCGGTCATGGCCCAGGCCGGACTGCGCGGACCGGTCGCCTCCGCCAAGTTCGCCGTCGTCCGCCTCACCAACGACCAGATCCTGGAGAACGCGACCGGCGTCGGCGCCCCACCACAGACCTGGCCCCGCAAGGAACTCGTCGTGGACCTGCTGCACAAGGCCGTTTACGCCTTCGCCACAGGTGTCGTCGCCGACACCCTAGCCGCCCGCGGCGGCCCGGGCCCGGGACAGCGCCACGCCGCCGCCCGCCCCGGCCGCCACGCCCACGTCGGACCCCTGCCCCGCAGGCATGCCTACGGGGCATGAATCCGGCGGTCGTCACCGAACGGCGCGTCGGGAGCAGCGGTCCGGGCGGTGATGACGGGAGCCGCTCGTTCACCGTCGGCCGCTCCTGACGTCCCCCGTACTCCGCGCGGGGGACGAACGCAGCCAGGCGGCGATCCATCCGGTCTGCATCGCGGCATCGAGGAGGTACGTCGGCAGGATCCCCCTTGGGTACGTAGACCAGAACGACGGCCAGCAGGGTCAGGGCGGTGCCCAGCCCGATGTGGCGGGCTTGGCCGGGCCCTGCAAGTCCCCGGCCGCCGCGAGCTGGGCGATGCCAGCGGAGGCGAGCAGTCCGCCCGTCGTCATCTGCAGCCACACGTCGGTCTTCGGACCGAAGACCCACTCGTGGCTGCGCAGGTGCAGCACGGGCCACAGTCCGCCACGATGTTGAAGGCACCGTGCGTGACCGCGAGCGTATGGGCGGGCCCCCGCACTCCGGTTCTGTCCAAGGGACATCCCTTCGTAGGTTCGGCCGGGTACCCCTGCCCAGGCGCCCTCACTCCGGGCCGAGTTCGACCGTCGTCGTGACCCGGGTGACGGAGGGGTTCCTCGGCGCCGAACCGAACCCGAAGCGCACGGGCGGCTCGACCGGTGCCATCGCCCCGAGGCCCGCGCCCTCGTAGGCGGCCGAGACGGCACGGATCGGCAGCAGGTCCCGGGCGCCGTACCACTCCCGGCGGCCCTGCCCGGCGCTGCCGTGGGTGCGCACGCCCGGCAGCAGCAGGCGGGCGGGCCGGTCCGTCAGCGCGCTCCATGCCGGACGGCGGGCGAGCGCGCCGGGTACGGTCCGCAGCGCGAAGCCCAGAAGCCCTCGCCGGCCGGTGGTGAAACGCAGGTCGAGTGGCCCGGCGATGACGGTCCAGGCGCAGTCCGTGACGCTCACCTCGACCGGGACGACACGGACCGTGTCGAAGACGTAGGTGCCGCTGATGAAGTCCGCTGTCTCCCGCGTGGGGGCCAGCAGCAATCTGTCCCCGTCGGCCCGCTCCAGCATCACGTCACTGAACGCTCCGAAGGGCGACCGCTGCCAGTGTCCGAGCACGATCCGTGTGCCGGAGGAGGTACCCATGCTCGCGATCCAGCCGTCGAAGCGCACACGCGGGCGTCGCGTGACGGCGCCGGAACTACGGCAAGGGGAGTCAGGAAGACCGGGAGACGCGCTCCGGGACGCACGGCCTGGAGGGCCCGAGCCGTACATACCTGACTCCTTCCGAGAAGTGCACCAGGGGCTCACCGAGGGGGGCTTCCCGGAGGCCCGCCGCGGCGGTCAGCGTCTCCTCCAGTACATCGACACCGGCGTCGGCCAGCGGCCACGGCTCATGCTCGACGGGCGTTTCCCAGAGCATGCCGAGCCTGCGGGTGTACGCCCGCCAGCGCGAGGTCAGCCACACCTCCCGCTCCGTCGGATCGATCGGGTCGCCAAGCCGGACGACCAGGCGGTAGGAGGCGTCGCCGGTCCATCGGGAACCGGAGTACGAGACGGTGTCCCCGTCCGTGGACACGCGGAGGGTGCCCGGGTTGTAGGGTGCGCCGATGGCCCGGGCGGCCACCATCGGGGGGAAGGCGACCTCAATGGACAGGAACCAGAGCCCGTCCCGGCCGTCACGGTGCCGTACGTACGTGCGCAGGTTGGTCTCCGCGAACGTCGGCAGGCCGGGCAGCGAGGCGGGAACACCGGGTGGTCGCACGTCCGCCATGACAAAGGGGGTGAGCCCCACCCAGGCGGCCCCCTCGTACTCGTCCACGACCAGTCCCCCGGGCAGGAGCGCCTGGACCGCGTCAGGCCGGAACGGCCAGTGGACGAACGTCTGCGTCAGCCAGCCCGCCCGCAGCGCCGGCAGGCGCACCCGCTGCTCTGCTCCGTATGCCACCACGCGCGTCGGGTCCCCCGCGCACGATCGAAGGAAACCCACGGGGCCCGGCACGGCGGGCGGAACGGCGCCGGCCAGACCATGAAGAGGGCCGGCCAGAACGCCGGGCGTCCGGGCGAAACGCCTCGCCCGGCTCAGGGAAGGTAGTAGGTCTGCCGCAGGAACGCGGCCGTGTCTCGCAGGGCCTGGGTGTAGCCCGCCTTGTAGCGCGCGTCCGTGTCGGTGCGTCGGCTTTCGGCCTCCGCCCACTGGTCGAGGTGGAGGGCGATGTCGAGGTGGTTGCGGTAGAGCGTGCCGTGTTCGCCGTCGAGGGCCGCTCGTGTGCGCTCCTCGTCCCAGTCCTCCAGCTCGCCGGTATCGAAATCCAGCAGTTCCTCATCAGGCCGCTGCACGGTTTCCTCCTTCGTTCCCCTCAGGCCGAGAACGAGCAGCCCAGTCGTCCTCCCAGGTACCCGTCATCGGATCCCAGTCGCGTCCGATGACCGGCTTCCTAATGCTGGATTCCTCTTTCGCTGGGTATATGTCCTAGGCGGGGTCGTTCGTGTGCTCGGGGGCGGGTGCTGGACGGTGGTGTTACGGGCACGGCGGAGCCGTGACGAGAACGAGCAACGGCTCGTGCTGCGACTGGCGCGAGCACGCAAGGCGCCAAGGGGTCTGGTGGTGCGGGCACGCACGGTCGAGTCTGGGCCGCCTGAGTGGACCCTTGACACACTGGGCCAGCGCCTTCTACCAGCAGTTTCTTCAGAAGGTCGAAGCAGCCAACCCCGCTGGGGACATCTATGTCATCACCGACAACCTGTCCTCGCACAACAGCCTGGCCACCCGGACCTGGTTGGAGGAACACCCCAAAATCCGGCACGTCTTCATCCCCGTCGGAGCCTGCTGGCTCAACCTCCAGGAAGGCTGGTGGCGCATCTTCCGCAAGGCCGCCCTCGCCGGGCAGTCCTTCACAGGACCACCCGAAATAAAGCAAGCCACCCGCCTGGCAACAGCCCAGCTCAACGCCAGAGCCCGGCCCTGGGTGGGGCAGACCTGCCCCACCCACCAGGCGCTTACGCCGCCGATATGTGTACACCCTTTGAGGAATCCAGCACTAAGAGGTCCTAACAAAGGCGTTGGACGTGTCGGTGGGTGATCAGGCAGGCGGCGAGGCCGAGGAAGGCCTCGTGGATGTCGTCGCGGCGTTCCCAGCGGGTGCGCAGGCGGCGGAAGCCGTGCAGC
>NZ_JBHSNY010000026.1:0-23882 GCF_042657145.1 Streptomyces bullii | reverse complement strand
ACGGTGCATCAACCGCCTCAAGCAGTGGCGCGGCATCGCCACCCGCTACGAGAAGACCGCCACCATCTACTTGGCCGGACTCCACATCGCAGGCATCTTCCTCTGGTCCACCCGATGATCCAAACGAAACCGCCTAGTCGGCCGGAGGCGGTGCGGCGCGGGACGGGGTCGGCGAACGAGACAACGCCGCGTACCCCGTCCGCGAGCAGAGCATCGAAGCAGCGGGCGAGGAACCACGACTCCGAGTTGCCGGGGCACTCATCGAGCAGGACGAAGCGCGAGCACACCAGCGACTCCTTGTAAGGGCGCAGCCCCGGCAGGGGCTTGGTAAGGACAGCTGTGCTGACCGGAACCCCGAACACGGCAACGCCGCACAGCGACGCCTGCTGCCGGAGACGTCGTACAGGCCGAACTGCACCTTCACCGCCGGGTACGACCGCGAGTAGTGGTGCGCGAGCACAAACGTCTTGGCCGGCTCTTCCTCGGGGATGACGTCCACGCGGTAGTTCCGGGCATCGAAGCCGCCATCCCGGACGTGGCGCCAGGAGTGCTTTCCCGCCCGCCACCGCTGGCACCAGGGCGACGCTGACTGTGCCTCGGCCAAGTCCTCGAACGGCAGCGTCTCTTGAACCGGGAGGCTCACTGTCCCTCCCCGTCTGCTGCGGTCTTCTCGGACAGGTCCGCATCCAGGCCGGGAAGCAAGGTGAGCTGATCGTCGGAGACGGAGGAACCGCGTCGCTGCCGCACCGGCCTCTTCTCCGGGGCGGCCGGAGTGTCCACGGGGTCCGTGCCGTCGGCAGGGTGGGGGCAGGGGCATAACCACCGGCAGGGCTGCTGGCCGAGCCCGTGGTGGATCACGGCGACGACGAAGCCGCCGCGGTCGGTGATGGTGCCGGCGTAGTCGTCGAGGCGGGGGCCGCTGGCGCTGACGCACTGGGCGTGGTGACCGGAGCCGCAGGGGTGGCAGATGCCCCGCTCGCAGGAGCACCAGCGGTGGAAGCCATGGGGGTAGGCGTCCTCGATCTTGCGCAGTCCCCTGGTCCAGGCGTTCGCGCGGACCCAGGCGCCCTCCGCCTCGGTCATCGGGGAGGTCACGCTGGAGGGGACGGGGTCGAGGATGCCCATGATCGATGCGCCGATCAGGCGCAGCCAGGTCGTCATGTCTCGTCTCCGAACAGAGTGGGGGTGGCGTGGAGTTCGTTCATCCAGGCGAGAAGGCGGGGAAGGTTGGTGTCGGGCCCGAAGGCGAGATAGGTGCCGTCGCAGCTGGTGCACCCGAAGGCCTGCGCGATACGCAGCCGCCGACGGGAGTTGACGCGGCCCATGTGGACGGCCATGCCTCGCTCCTGCGCCCTCAGGGCCAGGCGGTGCGCGGCCGGTGAGGTCTTCCACTGGGTGGAGCCCGCGAGGAACAGCACGTCGATCAAGTCCCAGGGGATGAGGCCGCGCTCGCTGCCGTCCTGGGCAGCGAAAGCGACCGGAACACCCAGTGCGCGGATCCGCTCCAGCCACGGCAGCGACTCGGCCAAGGTCGCCACGGCGTCCATGGGGACGTCGGGGGCGACGGCCCACAGGCAGCGGTCTCGGCCGTAGCGGTCGACGGTCGCCTTCAGCCAGGCGAACCAGCCCTCGGCGCCGGGCCAGCCCTTGCCGAACTTGCCGTTGTCGCAGGCGTACAGGGCACCGGGCGGGATCACGTTGCCCTGCGCCGGGGTCGTCATGCAGCCCAGGAGGCCGGCCTGCATGGCGGCCCGTACGTCAGCTCCGGACGGCGTGGCCAGGTACAGCACGGCACGGGAGCGAGGCGCGGGCCGGGGATAAGGACATGGGTGCGCACATGACGGGTCCTTCCGAAGGTCGGTGGTCGGGCGGTTCAGGCGAGCGGGAGCTGGGCGGCGGCACCGGAGAGCAGGGAGTCCCACTCCTCCTCGAAGGCCTCGTCCTGCTTGTTGATCACGCGGGCGGGGGCGGTGGCGAAGAGTTCCTCCGCCATCGGCCACGCCTTCGCGCGGCGGCGCACCCAGGAGCGGGCGCGCCCGTAGATGGGGTCGTGCTCGACGTCGACGTGGTGTCGCTCGGAGACGGAGATCAGTCGCCGGGCGAGCTGCTGGGGGCGGCCGAGGTCGACGCGCTCGGTGGAGCGCATCACCGGCCGCCGCTTTCCGGAGTCGGACAGCAGGAACAGCCGACGCACGTGGTACAGCGCCCACGGCATGTCGAGCTCCCGCTCGAACGCCTCCAGGCACGCCCGGTCCCGCGGCCGCGAGGGGTCGAACATCTCCAGGAGGGTCTTGCGGCCGTAGAGCTTCGCGTTGGGGTTGAGGCTCATCGCCGTGTACTCCAGGCGCAGCACCTCACCGGCGATGTCCGGATGGGAGCGCATGCGTTCCAGGTGGGCGGGCAGCGCGCCCATGGAGGTGGGGGAAGCAGCAGAAGGTGCAGTACGACTTCGGCCAGTGCACGCCGAACCGGTCCAGGAGGTAGGCCTCGCACTGCTGCCGGTCCCAGCCCCAGTCGATGAGCGGGAACACGCCCGTGCGTCCGGGGACCTTCGAGGCGGCCTGGTCGCCGAAGCGGCGGCCTTCCTCGTCGGCGTTGAAGCCCATGATCTGCCTGAACGGGCGGCCGCCGAAGACCTGGGTGATCCACCGGTCGCCGACCTCGCCTTTTGCCCGCAGGCTGCACTTGCGGACGCCGGCCTGCTGCGGGACGGTCCCCACGGACTCCAGCTCGTCCCACAGCGTCCACAGGCCCCGGGCGAACAGCCGCTCGGGGTGGCGGGAGTCGTCCAGGATCGTGATCCCGTCGGCCTTCAGGTGCCCAGCCCGCGCCAGCTGCACGAACCGCACGCCGCGGGAGCGCAGCAGCGGAAGCATGAACTCCTCGCACAGCAGCCGGGTTTCGGGCCACTCGCTGCCGGTGGCCATGTAGAGGACGGCGGTGCGCGCCAGGTCGATGCCGTGCGCGGCGGGGTCGGTGAGCATGCGCGCGAGGTAGGCGGTGGAGTCCGCGCCGAGCCCCCAGTTGATGACGGTGTCCAGCTCGTCGTCGGTAGCGAGGCCGGGCAGCGACGGCGTGAACGCAGTGCTAGGCATGGCGGTGCGTCACTCCTTCGCGATCCGGTCGGGCAGGGGCTGGGCGGGGATGATGAGGACCAGGGCGTCGGCGAGCCACGGGTCGCAGGTCGGCCAGAGATGACCGTTGGACAGCACGACGACGGGGCCGGGTTCGTGGGTGAGGTGGCAGCACACGCCGCACTGGCAGGCCGGGTCGTAGGGCTCGGGGTGGGCGGTGTACTGGTCGTTGAAGTAGTCGGCGCCGCGCAGGGAGACAGCGGCCAGGATCAGGTCGCCCTCGACGACGTCGCCGGCGCGGGCCACGCGCGCGTGAACGGGGTCGGCGAGCAGTGGGGCGTGGTCGGCGTCGTCGGGGTAGGCGGTGACGACGGCCTCGAAGAAGTCGACGTGCTCAGGCACGGCACGGTCCTCTCCCGGGAGGGCGGTTGGGGTCTCAGAGCAGGGCGAGCGCGGCTGCGGGGTCCGCGACCAGGACGGCGCGCTGCTCGGCGAGCAGGCGGGCGCTGCCGCTGGAGCGGACGTCGCCGTCAGGGGGCGCGGCGAGCAGGGGCCGTTTGAGGGCGAGGGCGGACTCGGCGGTGCGGGTCGCCTCGGCGTGGTCGAGGGCCTCGATGAGGATCACCGCGCGGGCGAGTGCGGCCAGGAGGCGGGCGCTGGCGTGGAGCGTCGCGCCGCTGGCTGCGGTGCCGGGCCGGTAGAGGCTGACCACTGCGCCGCCGTCGGCGGGGATGGAACTCAGCAGTTGGGCGTGGTCGTGGGGGTGGGCGCGGTCGAGGCCACGCGGCAGGACGGCCAGCGTCGACCGGCCCGCCTGAGCGGCTGCCCGGTGGGCGGCGGAGTCGACGCCGTAGGCGAGTGTGGCGGTGACCGTGTGGCCGGCCTCGGCGACCGCCGCGGCGAAGGTGTGCGTGTGGGCGATGGCCTGCTCGGTGGCGTTCCGGTTGCCGGTCACGGCGACGGAGCGGGCGGTCAGCTGGGGCAGCTGGTCGCTGCCGCGGACCCACATGCCCAGCGGGCAGTGGGGCCCGAGGTCCTCCAGGGCGATGGGCCAGACCTCGTCCGAGGGGATGACGAACGGGCAGGTCAGAGTTGCTTTGTCGAGTTCTTCGCGCGGTTTGTACTGGGCCAGGTGCCCGCTGTTGTCGCGGCGCACGCGCCGCTGCCAGACCTCGGCAGGGGAGTAGTCGGCGAGGTCGGCGGCGACCTGGTCCGGGGCGAAGTGGGCGGCCAGCGCGGCGCGGGCGGCACGTTCGGGCAGGGCGGGCTCGGGCATGGCGGCCTCTCGGGCATGGCGCGGCACCGGCAGGCGAACCGGTACCGCGCCGGGGTGGGCGGTGAAGGGGAAGAAGGGGCAGAGCGTCAGCGGCCGACGTGAAGGGGAGAGCCGTCGGCGCTGGAGGCGGCGGTGTTGGAGCAGCCGGAGGACCTCTGCTTTTCCCACCAGGCCGGAGGATTGCCGGGCTGCCTGGTGGGGGGACGGTGCGCGCTCGGTGCGGCGGGCTGAGGCGTCGGGGGAGGGGTGACGGGAGCGGCGGCGGCCGGGCTGGGCAGGCTGGCTTCGGTGTAGGCGATGCGCTGGCTCAGGCTGATGCCGATGTCGTCGACGCTCAGGTAGATGGAGTTGTCCTTGATCTCGGTGATGCGGCCCTTGACCAGGACGGTGACTCCGCTGGTGAGGGATTCGACGGCGTTGCGGGCGAGGTCCCGCCAGGCGGTGCACACGTAGGGGATCGGGGTCCCGTCCCGCCACTTCTGTGTGGCGGCGTCCCACTGGCTCGGGGTCTCGGTGAGGCGGAAGCGGCAGACGGCGATGCCGGATTCGGTGAAGCGGCATTCGACGTCGCTGGTGACGGTGCCGGACACGTGCGTGATCGACGGGGCCATGCGAACACCTCCTAACTCAAATAATAGTGTGTTCCGGGGGTGAGTCAATCCCCCCTCGTCCTCTGCATCCAGCGGCTCAGCCGTCGCAGCCACTGCCGCCACCCTCCGGATGCCGCTGGCGCCGGTGTGGCGCCTCCGCTGAACACCGTGGAGTCCTCGACCTCCACGTGCAAAGGCACCGTCTGCCCGGGCTGGACGAGCAGCTCGTCGGTGGTGTCGAGGTGAACCGATACCCGCACGGCCTGCATGTCGGCGTCCAGGTAGGTGAAGACCAGGACTCCGGCGATCTCGATGCAGGGCAGGCCTTCGTCGTCGGGGCCGGCCATCGGATGGAAGACGGCTGCGCTGTTGACCTTGGCGCAGACCTCCTCGTCCGGGAAGCGGAAGCCGCCCGGAGCAGGCAGGGTCCGCACCAGCCGGCCGATGTCGTCGGCGTACAGCGAGTAGTGCTCGTCTCCACGTTCTTGGTCTGCCCCGTAGTACATGTCGACGGCCTCACGGTCGTTCAGGGGCGGGTGCTCCGGGATGCCGTCGTCCCCGAGCAGGTTGTCCCAGCTGCTGCGGACGTGCCCGGCCAGGGCGGCCAGCGCGGAGTCCTCGTCGTTCCACAGCGTCACCTCGTCCGCGTGACGGTCCTGGCGACGCAGCACCCAGACGCTGCCCGCGACGAGCCGTGTGCGGGGCACCGGGCCGGTGAAGTCGAAGCGGGCGAGCCACTTGCCGAGGATGTCGACGGTTTCGGCACCGGGCCACTCGCCAGTGTGCTCCTGCAGCGCGTTCATCTGCTCGTACAGGTCGATGACTGCTGCACCCTCGGGCGTGGCCGAGTCGGGCGTGATCACGGAAGCCTCCTTCAACGAAGGGGTGGTGGGACGAGTAGGGGTCACGGGTTGCCGTCCAGGAGGCTGCGCACCAGCCCCATCACGCGCTCTTGTTCGGCCGTGAGCTGGGCGGTGCGCAGGACGCGCCTGCGTAGGACGGGCACGTTGAGGCTGATGCCGGAGGGCGCATCGGGCCGGTCCGGCGGGAAGACCAGACGGTAGTTCCGGGTGTGGATCATCCATGCCTCGTACCGGTCGGCCGGGCTGCCGCTGCGGGCGGCGTGGCCCTCGTCGGGCGAGAGGGCCGGGCACGGGCAGGACGGATCGGTGCAGGGCCGCCCTGCCGGGTGGTTGGCCAGGACGGGACGCTGCCGGTAGTGCGTGGCCGTGCCGTTGATCATGGGGCAGTGCGCGGCGGCGTACGGCAGGCACTCGGGGTGCAGCGCCGGTTCCGGGGAGCAGCCCTGGGTCACGTCGGCCGGGCGGACGATCAGGAAACATCGCTCGTCCAGGTGCTGGCCGCAGATCTGGCATAGGCGGTGCAGGAAGGCGGTACGGGCCCGCTCGGCGTCGAGACTGCCGAATGCCGCGTGGCCGCCGTGGATGAGGGACACCCACGGCACCACCAGCCCGCCCGCCAGTGGCCGGCGCGCACAGCGTTGGGGGATCGGGTGCATTGGTGACGTCCTTCGGATCGCGGGAGGGTGGGTCGGCTGGGAGTGACGACGGCCGGGCATCAGCTGTCCTCCGGTGGGGGCGGGCCGGTCAGGAGCGCTTCCCAGTGGGCGTAGCGGCAGTCGGTGGCGGCGTGCAGGCGCAGGTGCAGCCAGGCCACGTCTTGTCCGGCCCGCAGGACGGCTTCGGCGCCGATGGCCGCGGCCCGGGGATACGCCGTGCCGTCGTCCGGGTCGGCGGCCGCCACGATCAGGCCCGGCCGGTGGGGCATGTGTCGGAGCGTGAAGTTCGTGTAGCTGCGGTCGTCCAGGAGCACGAGCGGAGCGCTCTGGTACTCCTCGGAGGTGAACAGAGGTGAGGGCAAGTGCTTCACAGGGACCGGGCACGGCAGCAGTCCGATCGGGTCGTCGTCGAGGCGGTCGCTGATGACCAGCACCGGCTGGTGGGGTCTCTCCTCAAAGGCCTGTGCGGAGGCGGACATGGTGGGTGGCACGTCGTTTTCGTGAGGGGGCGGGATAGCCAGACGGGCTGTCCCGCCTCGCGCGGGTCCGGATCCGCCTGCGCCGCACGCGGCGGTGCGACGCAGGCACGCGGGTCAGTCCTCGATCAGCTCCAGGCAGGAGATCGGGACACCGTTGCCGGGGATCCGGAAGCGCCGGACGTTCTGCGGGATGCGGTAGTGGCTGTTGCGGGGGTGGGCGCGCAGCTGCCGGGTCGACTCTTCGTCGAGAAGGAAGCCCGCACGGCTGCCGGTGCGGTTGCGTTCCTGCACGGTGCCGGTCAGGCCGCGCAGCAGCTTCGAGCGCAGGGCGGGGCTGATGCGTGCCCGGCGCCCGGACTGGATGTGAGCGAACGCGGCCTTGTCGATGGCGCGGAGCCGCTGTGCGGCGGCCTCCTGTACCTGGGCGACGGCTGCCGCGTCGGGCAACTGCCGGATGAAGTCCCGGACGTCGTCGATGGTGATGGGCATGCTGGTTCGCCTCTCTGCGTGGAGGGGTGGACAACCGGCCGGGCACGGGGTGTGCCCGGCCGGGGGGTGGAGGAGCCATTCGAGGCGGCGGGGTGGGGCGGGTATGCGGGCTCAGCCCCAGTCCGGGCGGTCTAGGAGTCGGCCGGGATGTCGGTGAGTTCGATGCAGGAGGCCGGGACCTTCGGGATGCGATAGCGCTTCTCGCCGTCGGGGACGGTGAAGCGGGTGTTGTGCGGGTCGCGGCGCAGCTGGTCGGTGGAGTCCTCGTCCAGCAGGAAGTCGAAACGGCTGCGGGTCTTGTTGGGTTGTCCGACGGTGCCGGTCAGGCGGCGCAGGCAGGCAGGAGTGATCGTGGTGTTGATCCGGCCGATGCGGCCCGGGAGGATGACCGGGCGCTTGGCGGCGTCCAGTTCGATCAGACGCGTGGCCGCCGCCTCCTGGAGAGCGACCACGGCTCCGACGTCGGACAGTCCGCTGACGAAGGTGCGGATTTCGGCAAGGGTGGGCATGGCGCCTCTTTCCTGGTTCGTGATGGGGCCGAGGGGTCGGTCTGGCGTTCCGGGGCGGGCACCGGATGTCGGCACCCGCCGGATCCGCGTGGGTCAGGCCGCAGCGTTGGGCCGGTGGCTGGCGACGGCCTGCTGCTCGACCTCGGACAGCTGGTAGCTGCCGTCGTCGGCCTGTCCGAGGGATTCCAGGAGCAGCAGGTAGGCGGCCTGGAGCCGGTCGGGGGACTCCCAGAGGTAGACGTGCGTCATCCGGGCGGTGTCGAACTGCTTGGGCTCGCGGATGGCGTCCTCGAACGCGGCGGCGACCTGGGCGAACAGCACGTTGGCCAGACGGTTCTTGGGGAAGCTGGCGGCGGTCTCGGAGGCCGAGTCGTTCTCGGGGTCCTTGGCTCCGAGCAGCAGCGCCACGGTCTGGGTGCGCTGCTTTTCGGCCCACTTGCCGTAGAAGCGGGGCAGGTCCATCAGGATCTGCTGGGCGAACAGCCGGGCCTCGTCGGGCAGGGTCTTGCCGCGCACCAGCCGCTTGACGAACTCCTGCCTCGGTCCGGCGGCGGCCTTCCAGGCCCGGTTGCACGCCACGATCCGGGCCCGCTCCTCGGCCTTGTGCTCGTCCTCCTCGGTCTTGGGCTTCTTCGGCTGGGCCCGGACCTTGTGGCCGTACGCGGCCGGGTCGGCGCAGTGCCACACGGGCCGGTGCTCGTCGTCGAGGCGAGCGCTGTGGCCGGGGCAGTTCTTGTGGTTGTCCTCGGTGAGCGGGTTGCCCAGCCCGCTGGTGAGCTCCGTCAGGGGACGGGACGGGTCCTTCTCGTAAGACGGCACCCTGCCCAGCAGGGGGATGTTCGCCGCCCTCAGCTCCTCCTCGGCCTTGGCACGGGTCTCGGCGTCGGCCTGCTCGGCGCGCAGCAGCGCCATCTCCTGATCCCAGTGGCCGCGCCCGCCCTTGCCCTCGGCGTGGTCGCGTGAGAGCGCACGCATGAGCCGGTCCTCCGCGCCCCGCACGCCCGCGACCTCGGCGAGCTGGGCGGTCTGCTCCAGGTCCATGCCTGCCGCCGCCGTCCGGCGCAGGACGGCGTCGTTGAGCTTCTGCGCCGCCTTCGCCTGCTTGGCTGCGTTGCGGCCCACACCGAGGGCCTTGGCGGCCGTGCGCCGGTCGACGTCGGTCATGTCGATCAGGGCGAGTTCCTGGGCCCGAAGGGTGTCGCGCTCGCTCATGCCCTCGCGGTGGTCGTTCTCGACCAGGGACAGAAACCGCGTCCAGCCGTCGCGGCCGACCAGGTCCTCCCGCACGTATGCCATGACCAGGCGTACGGGGCGGCCGTCCTGCTCGGCGGCGGCGTTCGCGGCCTGCGCCGCCTGGGCGCGCCGCCAGCCCTTGAAGACGCCGAAGGTCCCGTCAGGCCGGGGCCGGACACTGATGGGCTCCTCGACGCCGAGTTCCTTGACGGATGCGATGAGCTTCTCGTCCGGCTCGGTGTCGTGCTCGCGCGCGTTGCACTCGTCGCGCACCAGCAGTGCCGGGTCGAGCTTGACGACCTGCGGCGCGGCCTCCTCGTGTTCGTCGCTCTTGTCGGTCGGGGTCGAGACGGCGGTGGCCATGCGGCTCTCCTTCTCCTTGCCTCATCGGTGAATTGGCGGGAACCAACTCCCTTGTATTAAAAATAATAGTATGGTTCCCGGTGAGGGCTAGATACCCCCTGACCAGCGGAAATGCCGGTCTGGTGTGCTACCTGCGCCTCCGAACTGCCTTGCGAGCGGCGTCCGTTCGGTGCCCGGGTGGCGTGGGGCGTCCGGGGGTGGCCGGCGGCCGGGTTCAGGCAGTGGACGGGCGCTGGCTGCGGAGGTGGGCGGCTCGGATCTCGGCGTCCAAGTCCGGGTGCTGCCGGGATGCCGAGGGCAGCAGTGCATCGCGGACGTCCATAGCCCGGGTGAGGACGCCCAGTTGCGCGGGGGACAGCACCCAAGGACCCTGCTCGTCGGCGTCCAGGGCGGCCAGCAAGTCTTCGGCGGCCTGGACGTCCTCAGCAGGCCGGTACACCGGGTGGGTCCGGTTGAGCCGCAGGGCGAGGACCAGACTCGCGCCCAGGTGCAGGGCGTGGCAGCGCCGGGTGGGCGTGATCACCTGGTGGCCGTCCGGCACGGCGAGGACCTGGAGCACGCCCGCGAGCACAACGAGCCGTTCGTCGCTCTGTACGGGGAACGTCGACTCGGTGGCGCGGTCGCCGCAGGACCGGCAGGCGTAGGACCCCGGATCCCGAGGCTCGTAGCGGCCCCTGTGGCAGATGTGGCAGAGGATCGGAACCGGCATGGCGCGGACCTCCTTCGTGCGGGCGCCGCAGCGCCCGCACGGATCGACAGTCAGGGTTTCACGCGGGTGACCTGGCGGGTTGGCAGGTGGATGCGCAGGACGTCCTCGTGCCCGGGCGGGTCCAGTGCCGCGAGCCGGTTGAGTGCATCGGTCAACTCCGGGTCGGCGAACACCTCCTCGGCCAGCGTCGCCTCGCCCACCGGCACGGCCACCGCCGTGGTGCGGGTGTGCCTGAGATCCGGAACGTCCTCGGTGCTCGCGAGCGCCGCGACGAACGGGCTCCATCCGACGTGCATGCCGTCCGCGGTCCGGCGCTCCGTCGTCGTGAAGTACGCGGCGACCACCGGGCGGCCGTCGCCGGGCTGCTCCGCCACGAACTCCAGGACTCGGTCGACGGCGACCTGCCGCCACGCCTCCTCGGTAGCCGAGAGGGCTTCGATGATCAGCGCGTCCAGGGATCTGGGTGCAAGACGGCGAAGCGCGTCGCGCACCGGAGGATCGGTCGGCGCGGCCAGCAGTTGGGCCAGATCGAGGGGTTTCATCGGCGGTGTCCTTCCTCGCGTGCGGCTGGGTGGCCGTGCTCGCCATCAGAGCTCCAACAACATCAATAATAGTGTGGTGGCGGATGTGAACCCGTCCCTGACCTGCCGCTTTGTTGCTATTCGCGGTCCCGGTGCGGCGGCAGCGGGAAGCTGCGCCGGGGGTCGAGCCGCACGCACCGCTCGCAGTACGCCGTTACGCGGTTGGCGGTGCACTCGCCCCACTGGCACTCGAAGTCCTCGCGCGGCCCGCACAGCAGGCAGCGCCCAAGGGCGATCCCGTGCAGCTCGCACAGTTCCCAGCGCTTGCGCTGCGGCAGCAGCTCAAGGGCTGGGCGGGGGCGCTCGAGACGGGCGGGCTCGGCGGCCGGGAAGGACTCGTCCCCGTCGCGCACCCAGCGCGGTGACAGCTCATCGAAGCGCTCGGGCGTGGTGTAGTACGGCTGGCCGGCCGGAGTGAACACCGTGGACAGGTGGCCGTTGGAGACGAGCGTCTCCAGGCGGCGGTGGCTGAACTCCCGCATGAGGGAGAGCATCTCGTCCTGGCGCAGGCTCCAGGCGTATCCGTACCGGCGCAGGATGCGTCGCTCGGTGGCCGCCGGGCCGCTCTGGGCGGCGTCGAGTTCCTCCACGGCCGCGATGGCGGCGGCGGGGTTGGAGGCCAGTTCGCGCGCTGCGTCCTCCGCGGCCGGGCGGGTTGTGTGGCTGCTGAGCGTGTACCCGTGGAGCTGGTCCACGACCTGGTGGGCTCCCTCGTGCCCGGTGACGGCGTACCGGACGGGCGGCTTGGGGCGGCGTCGGGGCATGACGGAACTCCATCCGTGCAAGGGGCCTGCGAGGTCGGGGCAGTTGCCCGGCCGGGGAAGGGGCGCCGGTCAGGCGGTGGGCAGCGGCGTGTAGGAGGAGAAGACGTAGTGGCCCAGTTCGCGCAGGGCGCCGGCGGTGAGTTCCACGGCCGCGGGGCTGTTGTCGGTCGGGCGGGTGTACGCCTCGATCTCGCTGTTCCAGGCGAATCCCTGGGCTGTGAGGGTCTCCTCGGTGCCGGGCGTGAGATCGTCAGAGGACCTGGGGGCGGCGACCAGTCCGTGGGCGGGGTCGGGTACGACCAGGAACACCGGGTCTCCTTCCGGCGCGGGCCACCCGGACGGGGCGGCCCACAGGTCAGGGCTGACGGCTGGTCAGTGAGTGACGGTGACGGTGTAGTCGGCGTCCAGGACGGCGAGCGCGGCACGGATGGCGGCGCGGGTCTCCTGGCTCGGGATCGAGTAGGGGAAGTCCAGGGCGTGCACGGCGTCGTCCAGGTCGAGGTCGCGCATGGGCAGTGTGTATCCGCTGCGGTAGAGGGCGACGGCGGTTGCGGTGGCGACGCGGCTGCGGTTGTAGGCGATGGCTTCCTCGGCGGTGATGTCGGTGCCGAGCGCTTCGCGTGCGGTAGGCGGCAGCGCCGCGATCCCGGCGCTGAACCGGCGGGCCGGAATCCGGAGGCGTGCCGATCGCAGGGCGCGGCGCAGCGTTCGAAGCATGGCAACTCCTGGGACTGGAGGGGGAGGGGGTCGCCACGGAATGAGGGAGGTGACGACCCCGGAACCTCACTACTAATAATAGTGTGGGTTGTGAGCGTGTGAACCCACCCCTGACCTGCGTAAACGAGGGGAGTGCGCGAGGTCAGAATTCGGCGTGTGTGCGACGCCAGGGATTTGGGCGCCGCCCTGGTGTACTCCTGAGAACTGGGGCCGTCGCCCTGGCGGGCGAGTGCCGGCGGCGGCCCGGCTCGTTCAGTGGTGGTGGCCCGGCGTCGGGCCGTCCGGGCTGAGGTCGGGCGGCGCGCAGTAGTCGACGCCCGATTCCGGAGAGATGGGGTCGCCGGAGTCGATGTCGGTGCAGTAGGCGTCGAAGACTTCTCCGGCCGTGAGGGGTTCGAGGTCTCCCGCTCGCAGCCGCCAGCCGTAGACGCGGTCCGGGGCGCCCGGGCTGCGGGTCCTCATGACGAGTGCGCCGGGCAGGGCCGCGAGACCGAGGGCGAGGACCGTGGTGAATTCGAGGGCCTCGGTGTCGTCCAGGTGGGTAGCACCGTCGGGGTCCGTGTCCGCGTGCAGGACGGAGACCAGCGTCTCCGGCGTGGCCGAGACGCTGCACACCAAGTGGCGGTGGCCCGGGTCGGCGGTGTCGAGGATGCGGACGAGGGAGTCTCGGGCTCGGGCGAAGGCCTCGTGGCCGACGTCCTTTCCGCAGGCGGCGCAGGCGCCGAGGCGGGCCAGGAGTGTGGAGGCGTATTCCCAGGTGGCCTTGCGGACGGCTTCGTCGATCAGGGCCGGGACGATGTCGGCCAGGGGCTCGCCGTCGTACGGGATGGTGGGGCCCGTGGTGGCGGTCTCGGCGGTGAAGCGGGCGCGGCTGGACGGGCTGTCGGGGTCGAGGCCGGTGTCGGCGCAGAAGTCGGCGTACTCCTCGGGGTCGAAGAGGGCGAGCATGGTGTGCATGCCCTGCGAGGCGCGGGCCTTGAGAAGGTCCTCAACCCCTGCCAGGTAGGTCGCGTAGTCGTCGAAGGCGAAGCTGCGGTAGTGCCGCATGGCGCGGAAGTCGTGCTCATCGGTGCAGCCCGATGGTGCCCGAGATTTCGCGGCGCAGAACGCGGCGCATCGTCTGGCGGTCGGTACGCGCCGCGTCTCCTCCCGTGCGTGATCGGTCGGCGTCCGGCTCGTTCGGGTGGCACTCGGAGGGCGGGGGTGTGTAGGTCACGTGCGCGCCTTTCTCGTGGGTGAGTTGAGCGGACCGCCTCTGCGGGGACGGATGGCAGGAGCGGCCCGCTCGCGTTGGCCGGTCGTCGGGGGCGTGCGGCGGGCGGGCGGCGGTCCCTGCGGGGATGGGGCCCCCGGGGCTGGCATATTCAATAATAGTGTGTTTAGTGAGGCTGGGAACCTGCCCCTGACCTGGTTGTTCACTCCCGCGTGGGTTGGGCGAACGCAGCCAGCATGGAGATCACTCGGGCGGGGCAGCCGGATGCTTCGACGGTCACCGACTCCCCGGAGGCTCCGACGATTACGCACACGCTGTCCACTTGGACGGGGCCCTGCTGTCCGGGCGGGCGGGCGTCGTGCTGCCAGATGATCCGTGTACGCCGGTACTGCTCCTCGATGCGGGCGCCGGGGAGCGCGCCGGCCACGGCTTCGGCGACTGCGGCGCGGGCGCTGGCCTCCGCCTGCTGCCGGGCGGCGATCTGGGCGGCCAGTTCGGCGGCCTCGGCGTGCAGCGGGTAGAGCCGCCGGGTGATCTCGCGTGCCACATGGCGGGCGCTGATCGCTGTGACCCTGATCGACGGGGTCTGCACCTGGGCCTCGTCCGGGAGGGCCGCGTAGACCTTGAGTCTGCTGGGCTGCTCGTCGTCGGGTTGGCACAGGCGTACGGCGCGGCCGTCGCCGTCGACGATGAGCCGTGCCAGACCGCGGGAGTACTCGGGCAGCGGGGCGGTCCGGCAGTGCGTGCCCAGCTCCCGCGCCACATCGTCGGCGAATGCGTCGAATTGCTCCTGGGTGGTCAACTCCTGCGGCATGGCGGCGTCTTCACTCCTTCGGGAGGGTGGTGGGTGCCCGGCTCGGGCGGCGCGGGCGCGTCCTGGTCGCGGGGCTCGGCGTCTCGGCGGAAGTCCTCGGCGGTGTAGCCGGTGTCGCACGTCGGCTTACAGAACTGGCCCGGTGCTGCGCCGCACGTCTCGCACCAGTCGTCGAAGTCTTCGGGGCGCCACGGCCGCAGCGGGCCGGTCACGCGGGGAACGCCCGGATGTGGTCGACGACCGCCCGGGCGGACAGGACCGGAGACCGGTGCATCGGCTCGGTGCACTGGGCCTGCCAGATACTCGCGGGCCGGGACGGGGTGATCTGGTTGCTGGTGGCCGGGCTGATGCTCCACTCGCGGCCGTGCGCGTCGGTGGCGGTGTAAGTCAGGAACTCGGGCTTGTCCTGGCGGCCGTTGTCCGTCCAGGAAAAGCCGGCGGCCGTGAGGGCGCGGCCCAACTGGTCGCAGCGCTCGCGGGTGATGTGGCCGAAGGTGGCCAATGCGCGGTCCCTGCTGTGACTGGCGGCGGTGTGAGGCGGGTGGCCGGTCAGGTGCGGCCGGACGGCTGGGGCTTGCGGTAGCGGTACAGGAAGCGCGCGGCCCATTCCCGGCTGGCG
This sequence comes from Streptomyces bullii, assembly GCF_042657145.1. Taxonomy (NCBI): domain Bacteria; kingdom Bacillati; phylum Actinomycetota; class Actinomycetes; order Kitasatosporales; family Streptomycetaceae; genus Streptomyces; species Streptomyces bullii. The sequence goes on along the minus strand of NZ_JBHSNY010000026.1, from coordinate 8,933 downwards.
AAACCGGGAATCCCGCCGCCGCTGCCCGGGCGGTTGCCCGGATACTCGGCGACCCACTGGCACACTCCCGGGTCGTGCCAGACGACGCCGTAACTCGTGCTCGGATCCTGGCGGTCGAGGACCCGGTAGCCGTACGAACCGGTGTTGCGCGGGAACGTGAACTCCTCGGGCATCGCGGCCCTTTCGGTTGGTCTTTGGGTGCGGGAGGGGGCGGTGTGGGGGGAGAAACCCCCTCCCGCAACATCCATAATAGTGTAATACTGGGTGGTGTGAACCCGCCTCTGACCTGCGGCTTTTGAGGCCGCATTCAGCGCATGAGCATGCGGGGACCGGCGGTGACCGCGTCGGGCGGCTGGTGGTCGCGGTAGTCCGAGACCTTCACGTACCCGCCGGGCATCGTGTCCAGCCGCAGACCGGGCCCCCAGTCTTCGGTCACGTGCTGGGGGAGGTTCTCGACGTCGTCCGCCTCGACCTGCTCGGCCCAGCCGGTCACTTCGCGTCCGAGTGCCCGCCGCCACGCCAGCAGGATGGGGAAGAGCTGGCCGCAGTCGTCGACCAGGGCGACGGCGCGGGCCTCGTTCGGGCCCGGGCACTCGGCGTAGGTGGGCGTCTCGGGGCGGGTGCGCTCTCCGAGGGTCATCAACCAGCGCATCGTCACGACGCGTCCAGTTCCAGGCGCGCCGCGTGTGGGGCAGCGTGCGCGCGCGGTTGCGGGCGGCGGGCCGGGCGCCGTGAGCGCTGCTGGACACGCAGGGAGTCGGCTTCGGCCTGGGCGCGGCGGGCGTGCTCGTGCTCTCGGGCGGCCGCGGTGAGGCAGTACGGGGCCCACCACTGCTTCACATCGACGGTGCGGGCCAGCGGGTTGGGGAGCACCGGGTAGGGGAGGTCGGCCAGCATCAGCAGCAGGACCGGGTGCGGGCAGGCGGTGAACCAGCGGGCGACGGTCCACCAAGCGGCCACGGCGGCGCGCCGCGCGGGGTGGGCTGCGCGGGCCTCCCGCTCCAAGCGGGCGGCTTCGGCCTGGTGGTGGGCGGCCGACCAGGTGAGGAAGCGCAGCAGAGCGGCAGTGTCCCGCTGCCGGGAGAGATCCAGGATCACGGGCAGGTCGCCGCGCTGCGCGACATGGGCGGCGCAGGCGCGCAGGACGGCGGTGAGCGTCACTGCCGTCTTCTCGGGCGGCTCGTGCCCGTCGGCGGACGTCATCGGGTACACGCTGACCTGGGGGCGGTCGGCGTAGTCGTCGGGGTAGAGGGTCAGGCTGCCGTGGTAGCGGGTGCGGCTGCGGGTGAGCCGCGGTAGGGCGTCGTCGGGGGCGGTGGTCTGGTAGGCGTTGACGGGGCCGAGGCAGGCGCGTACGGCGGTGAACGGGTCCCAGTAGTGGGGGTGGTGGGTGCCTGTGACGTGCACGCTGCCGCGCAGCGCCCCGCCCAGCTCAAAGACGACGGCGTCGTCCTGGCGGGGGCCGGCGGTCGCGCACACGGTGCCGGCGGGCGTGTCGACGGTCAGGCTCTCGCTGGTCATGGGCTGCGGCTCCTCGGCGGTTCGGTTCGGTGAGCGGGGGCCTGCCGCCCCGCGCTCGCCGAAGGGGAGGGCGCGGGCGTCGGCGGCAGTTCTTCGGCCAGTGGCGCTCTGGCCGGGGCGGGCCGTCCGCCGCCCCGAGGGGGACGGGGCGGCGGACGGCGTCTGTGGGTTACTCCTGCGGCGGCTTGTGGCGGCGCAGCATGTCCCGCTCGGTCAGGGACACTTCCTTGCCGCACGGGCATTCGCCGTAGCGGCGGCCGTGCAGGCGGAAGAACTTCGCGCCGGTGTTCTTGGCGTTGACGGTGTGGATGGTGCCGGGGACCGGGGCGGTGTTGGTGCAGTAGCCGTTGTCGGTGACGGCTGGCTTCTCAGCACGGGGGCCCTCCTCGTCGGTGTCGGTGATCTGTGACAGGACCGGCGCGTCGTAGACCTTCCGCAGTACGGCGGGGACGCCGGGGCACGGGATGACGGCCTGCTGGAGTTCGGCGGTGTCCATGGGGTGCAGCCACCCGTTCCGCACGGCCCAGCCGCACGCGCGGGGGTGGGGCTCGGTGGCCGTGGTGGCGACCAGAACGGCGCTGCGTACGGTGCTTCCCTCCAGCGCGAAAACCAGAAGCGTGCACAGCGCGCAGTAGTCGTCTTCGTCCACCACGGCCAGGCGCAGCGGGGCGGTGCCGACGGAGAGGTCGGCCTGAGCCCGGACGAACGTGTCGTCGGTGGGCTCGGCCACGAGGTTGAGCGGGTGTTCGCCGTCGCCGAGTGCCTGGAGCAGGGCTGCAAGCGCGGTCAGGGTGCGGCTCATGGCGGCCGCAAGCGCGGCGTCGTCGGGGCGGGTGCGCTCCGGGCGTGCGGGCATGCGGGTACTCCTTGCGGACGGGGCGGTGAGCACCGGGGGCCGGCGCACGTGTCTCGTGGCGCGGCGGGGGTTCTTCTGGGCGCGCGGTCTGCTCCGCAGACGCGTCGCGCTGCCGCTACGCGGCAGAGGGCCGGGCGGGCGCGCTCCGCGCTCCCTGACCGGGTGGGGGAGCGCTCCGCGCTCTGGGACCGGGCGGGCACCCCCGGGCGGTCCGGGAGGGGTGCCCGCCCTGCGCTGGGGCGGGGCGTGGGGCCCGTGCGGGCCGGGCTCGGGGAGGGTCCCGGCCCGCACGGGGGTCTGTCAGCCGTGCGCGGCGGCGGCCGTCAGAGCGGGCAGCGCGAGCGCTTCCAGGGCGGCGGCCTGGTCGGCGTCCGTGAGGGTCTGCGCGGTCGACGTGACGGCCTGCATCACGCCCCCGGCCGTCATCTGACCGCCCCGCACGAAGTGCGACAGGATCATGTCCTTGGCCTCGGCACCGATGCTGAGCGTCTTGGTGACGTGCTCGATCGTCTTCGTCGGCTCGTCCAGCGTCTTTCCGGCGGCGGCCTCGACCTGGCGTACCTTGGCCTCGACGTACTCCCGTGACAGGAAGGTGCGCACGGCGTCGGCGGTCTTGGACGTGATCAGCTCCAGCGTCTTGCGCTGGGTCTGGCCGGACCAGGACACGACACCTTCGTCCTGCTTGCCTCCCAGGTGCACGGCGCGCATGACGTCCTTGGTCTCGGTCAGGCCGTTGCGGCACACCTGGATGACGGCGCGCGGGGTGATGGTGTACGCCCCGGAACCGACTTCGCTGTTGGTGATGACGAACCCTGCGGAGATCACCGGGAGTTCGTCACCGTTGCGTCCGTCGAACGGGGAGCGGTAGCCGCGCAGCAGCTCGGGGGCCTGGATGGCGACGGCTTCGGACTCGACGCGCACGTACATGCGCCGGTCGGTCAGGTCGCACCCGGTCACGCGGGTGGGGTGGCCGGACTGCTTCACCCCGTCCAGCGCGGCCAGCAGCATGTCGAAGTTGTCCATCAGCTTGTAGCTGTCGGACAGCAGTGCACGGGCCACGCCCTCGGAGGGCGGCATGCCGGGGCCGCTCTCACCCCGGAACGCGCGGAGCATGAAACGGCGCTGCGGCTCCTCACGAAGCCACGCGTTCACGTTCTCGTCCAGCAGCGGGACGTTCTCAGCGCGCATGCGGCGCAGGTAGGCGAGCGGGATACGGAGCTTGTCGGCGATCCCCTCGTCGGCCACGGCGGTGGGCCGGTAGATGCCGTCTACGTCCGTCACACCGTCCTCGGTGATCAGGGACTCCACACCCTCGACGTGCACGTTTCCCTCACGGAACCGCAGCGCGGACGCGGGGGCGATCACGTCCAGCTTGCGCCGGTTCTGGTCCTCCAGGATGCGGACCAGGTCGGAGAGTTCGGCGTTGCGGGCGCCGGTGGGTGCCACGTTCGTGGCGCGCTCGGCGAACTGCTGAGTCATGCGGTGTTCTCCCCTTCGTGTCGGCTTCTGCGGTTCGGGGGCGGGGCCACCGCCCCCGAATAACTTCAATAATAGTGTGTGTCAGGGGTGAGTGAACCCACCCCTGACCAGCACACTTAGCCCATGCGGTACGCGGGCAACGGCGTCAGGCTCGTCCGGCGCACGTTCGTGACCTTCGGCACTGGCGTGACACCGTGCATCTCGCACAGGTCGTAGCGCAGTTCCGGGGCCCCGCCGAACGGGTCGGCGTGGGCGTGAATCGCGTTCACCCAGTAGGTCCCGTGGCGATGCGTCACGCTGCCGTGGTACTCGACCTTTTGCCACAGCACCGGTCCGGAGTGCTGCGGGTCGAGACTCCGGGCAACCGCGATCACCAGTTGATCCGCCACGCGCTCGGACATCAGCAGGACGAACGCGCGCGCGACCGTGGTGCGGTCCACCGGCACGTCGGCCATGGCCGGGCCTGTGTGACCGGTGCGCACACCCATCGCCCAACCCAACTCGAAGAACGGCCGGATCAACTCCAGTTGCTTGCTCGGCACCCTCAGCGCGTCCGGGGCGCTCTCGCTGCGCGCCAACTCCAGGAGCGCGTAAGTCGCCTGTTCCCGCTCAGCGTCCGTGAGTGGTGCCGTGGTCTCCTCGGACTGCCCCGTAATCCGCGTGTTGTTCTCCACGGTTGTCCCTCTCTTCTCGGTGATGCCGGGTGGAGGGGGTGCCCCGACTGGGGCACCCCGGGGGGATTACTTCAGGAACCCGCGCGACTGGAGGAACTCGGCCGTGATGTGCGCGATTCCCTGCGGCTTGTAGATCTGCGGGAATCGCCGCATTTCCACTTCGGTGCGCCCGTTCTCGTCCGGCTCCGGGAGTTCGTGAACGAGCCGGTAAGGACGGTCACCCGTCGGCATTTCCAGCACCACCGGGCCAACCTTGGTGTCGAACCGAATTCCGGTGTAATGGGCGTCGGAGTTGTGCACAATATTCGCGCCCACCCGCTGAACAAGCAAGGGCAGGAAGTTTGCGACCGTACGGGCCTGAATTGCAAGGCCGGTCATGGGTGCGTCCTTACCGCCGTGCACTCGGCGGACGATTCCGTCAGAGATCTGGATCTCCACGTGTTCCCCTTCGTTGGACTTCTGCGGTTCCCGGGGGTCACCTCCCCAGGACTTCAAATAATAGTGGATGTGAGCCGTGAGGGGAAGACCTGTTGCGACCCGTGTTGCGTACAGCGTTGCGCCTGATGTTGCGCCTGATGTTGCGTCAGGTGTTGCGCTGGAGGTTGCGCGGCCCAGTGGCCAGCTTCTACGTCCCCCCAAGTCAACACCCTGCGGGCGCGTGGTCGGCCTGCTGACATCCCCTCTGCTGCCCCTGCTCCCTGCCCAAATGGAGAAGAGAAAGGGAGTAGGGCGGACGCGGTCGACGCGGCGGCATCGGGGATCCGACAGTAGCCTGACACTCGTTGCGCGCCGGCTCCGCCGCCGCGCTCGGCCGGTAGGGCTAAGCGAGAAGACTTAGGAGCGTTGTGAAGTGCCGTTCTAGTGCCAGTGGCGGCATGTCGCTTCCTTGCCATCATCGGATCTCCTGGGTTCGTCCTCTGACGTGGTGAGACCTTCTTCTGTCCACTGACACGTAGTGGCACCAGTCACTGGCAAGTAGTGGCGTCAGCCCAGGACAGCTTTGTGGCGCTTCCTATAGGCCCACCCACTGCGGCTCCATGGTCCGGAGGAGGACCGTGGGCGGCATCGGCGGCTCTCAGTCGCAGGTACCGGCGGTGACGATCAAAACAAGGAAGCGCGGCTGAACATCCCGTAAGCGGTCGTCCGGAGGTTCGATGAGGCCACGGCGTATCGCATCGTGATCCCGGTTGCCACCCCGCCGCTCAACGACACGGTGCACTCCTCGGGGGTCGGGCCCGACCTGTGGATCATGGGCTGGCGCTGGCCGGCTTCGGCACGATCTTCGGGGCGGTCAATGTCTTCCTCCGGCACCCGTGGGACCATCGTCGGCCCGGCGTTACGAAATTCCGCGGCGGTATCTAGACGAACTTATAGGGCAACTACCTGCTGCTTCGAGTGAGTTGACGTGGTTGTCGCGCCTCTGGCATCCTGGAAATGGCACCACAAGTCTGTCCGCACGCACTACGGCTCCTCTTCTCCCCGGCGAAGATGGGCCGTTTCTGTTTTCGAGAACCGCTGAGCCCCTGGGTGACTCCCCAGGGGCTCTTTTTGTCCCTGGAGGTCCACCTTGCCCACCCTGCCTGCCGCCCTGTGGGGGGCGCCCTTCTGGTTCGTGGCACTGGCCGTGCTCGTCCTGTTGGCTGTTTCCGGCCTGGTCGCCTTCATGGCCTGGCTGATCACGCGGCGGGCGGCGCCGGACGATTTGCCGCAGGTCCTGCTGGGACTGAGCCACGTCATCTCCGCGTTCTGCGGCCTGCTGCCCTGGGGCAAGCCGTCGATTCCGTCCGCGCCGCTTCAGCCGGTCGTGCCGGATCCCGAGCCCAGTACGCTGCCGGCGCAAACCCTGGTGGTCATGCGGAACGACGTGGCGCTGCAACCAGGAAGCGGGGAGGGGGGACGATGACTGGCAGGCACAGGGAAAGAGCTGTGGTGCGCCCCCGGGTGGAGCGCACCACGTCCTGGAGCACCGTTCTGCGATCTATGAACCGTGAGAAGGCGGAGACGCTCTTGGCCTGCGCGCTATTCGGAACGCGGCTGGAGGAGCTCGCCCACGCTAGGGGCCAGAATTGGTCCAGTGCATTCATGGCACGTGCAGGAGCCGTCTATCAGGCGCAGAAGCTCAGTGTGGAGTTGGAGCTGGCCAACATCTGGTTCCCCCAGGGTGGGGAAACCATCGTCATCGATAACGGCCTGCGGGCGCTTATTCGTGAATGGAGGATCGAGGAGCGGTTCGCGCCGCGCTGCCAGCAGTGCGATGCTCCCTTCGCAAGGCGAGCCCAGTGCGGTCGGCGGCCACGCGAGTACTGCTCCAACGCCTGCCGCCAGAAGGCCTACCGGCGCCGCAAATCCGCGGTGCAGGGGGCAGCGGAGCAGCTCCCCGAGTGCCACACCCCCGAGGACGTGCACCGTGCCTTGGGCGAGGGCCAGGAGGTCGGGGAGGTCGTTATGTGCAAGGTCTGCGCACCGGGCTATCCCATCCGGGCTCGGCTGACGGATGAGGTGTGGACACCCGTCTTCGGGCGTCACCCGTTCCCGGACTGAAGCGACTGCGCCGCCGGTCGCGGAGGTACCTGCTCAGTGCAGGCGCGGGCGGACAAATACCCCTCCCACGACGACTGGCCTGCGCTCTGGGCGGGGGCGACACGGTTGTCGGCGGCAGCGGGGACACCCGTGTGGTTGGTGGTGAGAGCACGGACGTAATGGTGGGCGACCGTTGTGCGGTCGTGTCCGGCAGGACCGCCAGCCTCACCGTCCCACCTACGGGGTGCTAGGCCGTGTATCGAAAGTGGATCTTGAGCGTGGATGATGACGGTTCATGGGTCGGGGAGATCTCACGGATGAACAGTGGGCGGTGTTGGAGCCGTTGTTGCCGAAGGGGATGAAGGCGGGGCGGCCGCCCGTCTGGCCCCGGCGGCAGCTGATCGACGGCATAAGGTTCTGGGTCCGTACCGGCGTGCCGTGGCGGGACGTGCCAGTCGGGTACGGGCCGTGGGGCCGGATCTACGACCTCTTCCGCCGATGGCAGCGGGATGGCACCTGGCACCGGTTCCTTACCCGGCTCCAGTCCCTGGCCGACGCGAAGGGTGCGATCACTTGGGACCTGAGCGTCGACTCCACGGTGTGCCGCGCTCACCAGCATGCGGCCGGCGCCCGCAAGCGGGGTGACCTGCATTAGGAACCACCGGGAGGTGTCTTCACCGAGCCCGGAGATCACGGGCTGGGACGCTCGCGCGGCGGGTTCACAACTAAGTTGCACCTGGCCGTCGAACAGGGCCAGAGGCCCATGTCGATCGTGATCACGGCTGGGCAGCGCGGTGACTCGCCGCAGTTCGAACGCGTGCTGGAGAAGGTACGCGTGCCCCGCATCGGGCCCGGCCGGCCACGTGTCCGTCCTAATCGCGTGAGGGCTGACAAGGCGTACGCCTCCCGCAGGAACCGCGCCTACCTGCGCCGACGCGGCATCCGTTGCACCATCCCGGACAAGGCCGACCAGGCGCGTAACCGCAAGAAGCTGGGCGCTCGGTGGTCGGCCACCCAGATTCGACGCCGAGGACTACAAGGCTCGGCATGCGGTCGAGTGTGGAATCAACCGACTCAAAAAGGCACCGAGCTGTGGCCACCCGCTTCGACAAACTCGCGGTCCGCTACGAGGCGACCGTCCTGGTAGCGGCTATCAACGAGTGGTTGTGACGTACTGGTCCGACGACAACTCGAACACCCGTACTCGCCGACCGCCGGCGGGATTGACGGTCTCACGGACCGGATGCAACCCCAGTTTGGTCATGATCCGTTCGGAGGCGTCGTTGCCCACTTGAGCGATGCTGACGATCCGCTCCAGCCCTCGCTCTTCGAACCCGAACCGGATAGCGGCCGCAGCGGCCTCGGTGGCCAAGCCCTGCCCCCAGTGGGAACGTCCCAGCCGCCAGCCGACCTCAACCGCCGGCAGTACCTCCGGCAAGTAGTTGGGCACCGAGAGGCCGGTGAACCCGGCCAGCTCGCCAGTGGACCGGATCTCCACTGCGAACAGGCCGAAGCCTTGTGACTCCCACTCGCTCTCCCACGCCTGGACCCGGCCGCGAGTCTGCTGTTCGTCAAGGACGCCGCCGTCCCGGATCCACCGCATGACCTCAGGGTCGGCATTGACGGCAGCCATGGGCGCAACGTCTTCCTCGCGCCAGCGACGCAGGATCAAACGGGGAGTCTCAAGCATGACCATCCGATCATTCTTGATCACAAAAGGGCTCTCCGTCATGCTCACCAGGCGCTTTCGATACACGCCCTAGTGCTGCGTTCCTCAAAGGATGTACACATATCGGCGGTGTAAGCGCCTGGTGGGTGGTGCGGGTCTGCCCCAGATCCAGGGTCGGGCGCGGGCGTTGAGCTGGTCGGTGGCGACGCGGGTC
>NZ_JBHSNY010000025.1:0-33050 GCF_042657145.1 Streptomyces bullii | reverse complement strand
CCCGGTCCAAGCGCGGGAAGCTCACCGCGGACAACCTCCAGCAGATGGCCGACCTCGGGCTGGAGTGGGCGACGGCGGAGCCGCGCATGGGAGGCTACGCCAGGGTCCGTGCCGAACGCAGACGGCACGGACCCTCTGCTTGTGCTCAGCCTTGCCCGCGCGGTGTGAGGCCGGGGCCGCGTTCGGAACACTCCCGCGTCGGCGAGCAGGACTCCATGTCGCCCACGGTCATGGCCTTGCCGCTCGGAACACCCCCGCATCGGCGGGGAGGACCGGCTGCTGACGTCATCCAGGCCCATGCCGGACGGAACACCCCCGCGTCGGCGGGGAGAACTGGGCCCAGCGCTACCCCAAGGCCCTGCGGTCCGGAACACCCCCGCGGCGGCGGCGAGGACATCATCGGCGCCGGATGCGTAGGACCGGGCGGCGGAACACTCCCGCGTCAGCGGGAAGGGCCCGAAGCAGGTCTCACGCACGAGCTCGCCGACTGGAACACCCCGCGGCGGCGGGGAAAACGCCGGCCGGACCGTGGCGAGCGTGTCAATGGCCGCGAGGCGTCTGCGCGCATCGCCGCCCCGTCGTGGCGGGCTCATGTAGTGCTCGCAGGGGCGAGGCTGAGCAGTCCGCAGCCGTAGGCCTTGCCTCTGCCTATGCCTTCTTCGACTCGGCGGCGCAGGAGCTCGGGGTCGCTGATGAGGGCGTTGCCCTCGAATCGGGTCCGGGCGTTGTGGATGCGCTGTTTTTCTTGAGCTTTTAGGCCACTTGCTGCGGCCAGTCGCGTGGCGTGGACGGTATCGATTTTGAGGCCTGATTGTTCGGCTTGGCGTTGCCACCATTCCACTGCGGCTGGGCCGGTGAGCGCGGTGACGGGTTTGAGATTGTAGAGTTTTTGGGTTGTTTTTCTGGGCTTGCGTACGGCGTTGGCGTCGATGCGGTAGCGGACCGGCAGTCCGAAGCGGAGTGCGCCGAGCAGGGGGTTGAGTGTCCTGGTGTCTGCTGTGCCGTAGTCCGGTGGGAGCAGGTTCAGGTCAGGTTGGGTGCGGCTCTGCAGGAGCAGGTAGGGCCCTTGGGGGTTTCCTCTGCTCGGAAGAGGATGCCGAGCTGTTTGCGTGCCTGGTCGCCGAGGTTGTCCGGGAAAAGCTTCATCACCCGGTAGTGAAGGTCGACGGCATTGCGGAAGTCGCGGCTTGCTTGGCGGTTGTGGGGGTTGGGGATGATACGGGTCGGCCAGATAGTGGTCATGGTCGGTTCCGGTGTCCTGGTTTTCGTCGGGTTGCGCGGTGCGCTCAGACTATGCCGTTGATCATTTCGGGTGTTAGGGGGACGTGGCTGATCTGTACCGCCCGGGATGCGTAGGCGCGGTGTTGTTGGGTGAAGGAGAGTGGGTGATCGTGGCGTAGCTCGATGTCCAGTGCCAGAGGGTCGGCGTCGACGATGGTGCGCAGCCATGTCGGGGAGAGGGCGTGGGATGGGGTGCGTCGGCTGGGATGGATGCGGGGCTGGTGTTCCAGCCAGGGGTGGGTGCGCAGTGCGTTGTCGAGGGGTTGTCTGGTGACTGGGTGGTGTTCGTCTGCGAGGCCTGGGCTGGGGATGGGTCGTGCCGGCACGAACGCTTTCCGACCGAAGTAGAGCGGCCATCGTGGTTCGGTCAGGGCGGTATGCAGTTTGTGCAGCAGCTGTGTGTCGTCTGATTCCAGGCCGACGAGGAAGAGGGCATCGGCCAAATAGAATCTTTTGGTCACTGCGGCGCGGTGGTTCTTGCCTTCGGTGTTGGGGATGTTTTGCACGGTGTGGAAGTCGGCTTCGACGACGCCTTCCCGGTCGACACGTACGCCCATGCGTAGCTGCGCCAGGGGTCCTCGCCGCAGCCCTCGGGCTGTGATCTGGTGCCCCAGGACTGCATGGGTGCGTCGAGGCACATCAGCAAAGTGGCCATAGGGGTCAGCCCTTGGTGGCCGTCAGCAGACGGGAGACGAAGTCGTCGAGGGTAGGGGCGATCTCGTTTTCGGGCAGTCCCGCCTCTGACCTGACCGTCACACCGAAGCTCCCCCGCCGGAGGGTTCGATGCGGATCACGATGGATTTGGTCACCGGCGTGTTACTGGTGTCGGCCGTGGAGTCCAGGGCGACCAGCACGTTCGTCTCCGGGTAGTAGGCGGCGGCGCAGCCGCGCGGCGTCGGATAGCGGACGGCGCGGAAGCCGGGGGCGCGGCGTTCACCGTCCGGGTTGACGCTGATCAGATCGACCAGGTCGCCGTCGTGGAGGCGGAGGTCGCGGAGGTCCTTACGGTTGAGGAAGACGACCCGCCGTCCTCCCTTGATGCCGCGGTAACGGTCGTCGAGGCCGTAGACGGTGGTGTTGAACTGGTCGTGCGACCGTACCGTCGTCAGCAGCAGGTGTCCCGGCGGAACTTCGGGCGCGGTCGGTGGGTTGACCGTGAACTGCGCCTTGCCGGTCGACGTGGGAAAGGTGCGGGAGTCGCGCGGTGCCCGGGGGAGCATGAAGCCGCCGGGCTGCCGGACGCGCTCCTCGTATGCGTGGAATCCGGGGCAGACGTGCTCGATGTGGCGGCGGATCACGGCGTAGTCGTCACGCATGCCGCGCCAGCCGAGGTCGTCGCCGAAGAGAGCGTGCCCGAGGTCGGCGACGATCGCGACCTCGCTGCGCAGGTGCGGTGATCCCGGAAGGAGCCGTCCGTGCGACGAGTGCACCATGGCCATCGTGTCCTCGACCGTCACGAACTGCTCCCCGGAGACCTGCCGGTCGCGCTCGGTGCGGCCGAGGCAGGGCAGAAGCAACGCCTCGGTGCCGTGGCACAGATGGGACCGGTTCAGCTTGGTCGCGACGTGGACGGTGAGGGCGCAGTTGGCCAGCGCGGTCTCCGTGACCTGCGTGTCCGGCGTGGCCGCGGCGAAGTTGCCGCCGAGGCCCATGAACACGTCGACCTCACCGTCGCGCATGGCCTTGATCGAGCCGACGGTGTCCAGGCCGTGGGCACGCGGCGGATCGAACCCGAACTCGTCGCGGAGCCTGTCCAGGAACGGTTGCGGCATCCTCTCCCAGATGCCCATGCTGCGGTCGCCCTGGACGTTGCTGTGCCCGCGGATCGGGGCGGGCCCGGCACCGGGGCGCCCGATATTGCCGCGCAACAAGAGGAAGTTGACGATCTCGCGGATGGTTGCCACGGCGTTGCGGTGCTGGGTGAGGCCCATCGCCCAGCAGACGATGACGCTGTCCGCGGCGAGCACGTCGGCCGCGCAGTCCTCGATCAGGCCTCGGGGCAGGCCGGCCATCGTCTCGATCTGCGACCAGTCCAGGGCACGCCATGCCGTGGCGGCCGCTTCGAAGCCGTCGCAGTACCGGTCGATGAAGTGGTGGTCGAGCACGGAGCCCGGCTGGGAGTCCTCCCGGTCGACCAGGGTACGGTTCAGGCCCGCGAAAAGGGCCAGATCGCCGTTGATGCGCACCGGGAGCCAGCGGTCGGCGAGCTGCGTGCCCGGGCCGACCAGGCCGCGCGCGGTCTGTGGGTTGTGATAGCGGCCGAACCCGGCTTCGGGGAGCGGGTTGGCTGCGATGATGCGGGCGCCGCGCCGCTTGGCCTGTTCGAGCGCGCTGAGCATGCGGGGGTGGCAGGTGCCGGGGTTCTGGCCCACGATGATGATCAAGTCCGCGTAATCAGTGATGTCGGAGATCGTGATGAGACCTTTTCCGACGCCGATGGTCGCGCTCAGGGCCTCGCCGCTCGACTCGTGGCACATGTTCGAGCAGTCGGGCAGATTGTTCGTGCCGAGCCTGCGCGCCAGCAACTGGTAGAGGAAGGCGGCCTCGTTGCTCGTCCGGCCGCTGGTGTAGAAGACGGCACGGTTCGGATCGGCGAGGCCGAGCAGGCGATCGGCGGTGAGGGCGAGCGCGTCCTCCCACGAAATGGGCGCGTAGTGCGTCGCGCCGGGGGCGAGGTGCATCGGCTGGGCCAGTCGGCCCTGCGACTCCAGCCAGTGACCGTCCCGCTCCCGCAGGTCAGCGACGGAGTGCTCGGCGAAGAACGCCGCGTCGACGCGTTTGCGCGTGGCCTCCCACGCGACGGCCTTCGCGCCGTTCTCGCAGAACTCCGCGATCTTCCGGTGGTCGGGATCGGGGTCGCCCCACGCACAACTCGGACAGTCGAAACCGTCGACGTGGTTCACCTTCAACAGCGTCTGCAGACTCCGCTTCGGCCCCATTTCGGCCATGGAATACCGCGCGGATTCGGTGATGCCGTGAATTCCGACGCTGGCCTTCTCGGGTCCTGACGAGGTCACATCCGATACGGACGGGTTGATCGGTTTCTCAGCCATGACTACCTCTTTGCCCTATTCGTGGACTATCGTATGCGAGAGCAAAGTCGACCGCAGCCGTCGCCTCACTCCGAGCAACTCGCGGCCGTCAGAACAGCCAGTCTCCTACGTATCGGGGCAAACTGCAGCCGGGTCCGGCACCCTCACCTGACGTCGACGAAGTCGCCGGCCGGCGATGGGCCGACCACCGCCGCACTCTTGAGGCCATCGCGTGGAAGTACCGCACCAACTCGCCCTGGCGGGACCTGCCCGACGAGCTCGGCTCGTTCCAGACCGCTCACAAGCGGCTGATCAGATGGGCCGTGGACGGCACCTGGGAGATGATCCTCGCCGCCGTCCTGGCTGCGGCGGACGCCGATGACGACATCGACTGGACGGTGTCGGTGGACTCCACCGTCGTCCGGCTCACCAGCACGCTGCCGGAGCACTCAAAAGGGGGCGGCCCACTGCGGCGAGCCCGCCGATCACGCGCTCGGACGCTCCCGCGGCGGGCTGAGCACCAAGGTCCACCTGGCCGCAGACGGCCGCGCACAGCCTCTCGCCTTCACCGTCACCGCAGGCCAGGCCGGTGACGCACCCGCCTTCGAGACGGTGATGTCCCGCATCCGCGTGCCCCGCACCGGCCCGGGCAGGCCTCGGACCCGGCCCCTGGCCGTTCTGGCCGACCGGGCGTACTCCTCCCGCGCCATCCGCAGCCACCTGCGGCGCCGGGATATCCGTGCGGTCATCCCCCAGCCGTCCGACCAAGTCGGCCACCCGCCTGCGGCGAGGCCGGCTCGGCGGCCGTCCGCCCGGCTTCGACAGCGAGGTCTACAAGCAGCGCAACACCGTCGAACGGTGCATCAACCGCCTCAAGCAGTGGCGCGGCCTGGCCACACGAACCGACAAGCGCGCGATCGCCTACCAGGCCGCACTCCACCTCGCGGGCATCCTCATCTGGACCCGACGCTAACCAAAGAGACAGAACCTAAAGGATGTTGCACAACGGGCTCGTCGCTGGTTTCCTGCCGTGATCCAGTCTGTCGGGAGCTTCGTTTTGTCCGATTTCCTGGCGACTGAGGACGCTAGTTGATCTCGCCTACGAGCCGCTACGCGATCACGCGGGCCGTTGTGCAACACCCTTTACGAGCTCGTGCACGGTAGGCAGTGAGGCGTCGAGCTCCTGATCGTCGATCATGGTCGTGTGGTGGGGAACGCGTCTCGTGCAGCGATCATCAACGACCGAAGGATCACGGGCCTGTCGGCCGACGTGATTGCTGAGCTCGTGGCCGAGTTGGGCCCGTTGTGACATGAACGGCACCAAGCCAAGCTTGCGTCCAGGCCGCGGAAGCGGGCGGTGGGCGCCGGAGCGAAGCACCGGCTGGTCTTCGTCGACCGTCTCCTGGCCACCCTCGTGCACCTCCGGCACGGGGCCACGCACGACGTGCTCGCTTGCTGGTTCGACGTGGACCGTTCCACTATCACCCGCGCCATCGGCGAGGTGCGACCGTTACTCGCCGAGCGAGGATGCACTGTGAGCCCCGGCGTGCGGCTGCGGACTCTGGCCGAGGTCGTCAACCATCTCGGCGTCAGTAGGAAGACCGGGATCATCGACGGCACCGAGATCCGGGTCCGGCGGCCGGCCGCCGGACGCAAGGACCGGGACACGTTCATCTCCGGCAAGAGCAAGCAGAACGCCGCCAAGACCATGGTCGTGACGGGCGGCGACGGCCGGGTGCTGTTCTGCAGCCCGACCAGGCCCGGAAGCTGCGCGGACATCACCCACGCTCGCCAGTTAGGGCTGGTCGAGCTCCTGGCCGACGGCCCCGCTGTGGAGATCCTTGCCGATGCCGGCTACCAGGGCCTGGGCGCCCAGACCGGCGGACGCGTGGTCACGCCTCCGCATCGCAAGTTCAAGAAGAATGCTCCGGACTGGTACGGGGAAATGCACGAGCGACAGCGCAAGGCGCACTCCTCACGACGTATCCGGGTTGAGCACGGCATCGCGCACATGAAGAACTGGCGTGCCCTGGCCCGCCACCTCGGCCGCCGCGAGCACATGAGCGACATCGTCCAAGCCGTCGCCAGCCTGCTGTCCCACCAGCAGACCGCGGACCTGACGTCGGCACGGCAGATGTGAACACCGAGCCCCGCCGTCATCCTCGACGCCTCACTGCCTACCGTGCACGAGCTCGTTAGGCCACGAGCGGGCACCCGCATCCCATCACACACTGCAACCATCACGTTGCCGAGAAGACCTCAGTGGTCTTCGAGGGCACGGTCGACTTCAGCGAGGCGACGTTCTCCGGCGGCAGGATCTACCTCACCGGGGCGAGGTTCACCGGCGGCATAGTCGACTTCTCTCAAGCCACTGGCTCAGCGCCAGCTGGCCTGCTTCCGCCAAGCGGGCACCCTCGGCCGGCAGGGCTGATCCCGTCCCCCACCTGGTAGCTGATCCGCAGGACAGCGTGCCTCGCTGGAGGCTGGATGACGCCAAACTCCGGACTTGTGCACCCACTGGCGGCGCGGTCGGTACAACGGAAGTCCGATTGACGAGTTCTGATCCCGGTCCTGGTCCAGAACGCCGAGAGGCGCCTTCAGGAAGGACGCGGGAACTGTTCCACCGGCTGAACTTCCCTCTCCAGGGTGGATTAGCGACCGCCGACGAACTGCGGTCGGCGGGCCGGTCGTCGGGGTGGGCATGCAACGCATCGACGAACAGCACATGGCGCAACCCAGCCTGGTAATCCTCGATATCACCGCCGCTGACGAAGCAACCGCGCTCGCCGCGATGACCGAGCTGGATCGGCTGTGGGCGACCTCCGGCATCGGGCCAGTGCGGCGGGTGCCCGGTGAACTCGGGGTCAAGGCGCGGCTGTACGCGCATGTACGGCGGTGTCCCACGGCCCCACCGGGCGGTGATGACCCTGGTCCGTACGCGGCCCTGCTCGGGGCTTACTGGCTCGAGCAGGGCCCGGACGCCCCGGACATCCATCATCAGGCGTGAAGGCGGGTAGATCGCCGCATACTGCGAGCACACCGGCGTGGCCCCGGCACGCTGCAGAGCTACCGCCAGCTCCGGCAGCAGGAGCTCCGCTCCGCCGGCCCGCAGGCGACGTGGGGTCGCCTGCGGGCCGGCCCGACGGACGCGTGCGGGCCGGCGCGTCGCCACAGGCCTGAAGCCGGCTCAGATCCGGTACTGCCGGACCTTCTCTAGCATCCTGGGGCCGACCGGCCTCCGTCAGCTGGGAGAGCAGGTTGTCGATCGTGCCCGGGAAACGATGCTGGGCGGCAGCCTGGAGCACCGCCTCGGCGAGATCACCGCGGAAGTCACCCAGGTACGTCAGCACGATGATCAGGTCGCTTGTCACCCGCAAAGCACAAGCCCGGATCACCCGCTGAACATCACTGTCACCAGCGATGTGGGGCATTCCGTCGACAGCCCTCCATTTGAGGGCATCGACCACCTTCGTGAACTCGGCAGCGCTTCGGCGTTGCCCAGCCCCGACAAGCAGAACATGAGCCTCACGGTCCATGTCTTCACTGCGTAGCCGTGACGTCAGCACAGGAACTTCGGCTGCAGGCAGATGCGGGCCGCGCGTCCCTCGTACAGGACGGCATCGAGCGCGGTGATGGCCGGGGACCGCTGCGGGTCGTCCTCCTGTCGGAACGTCTCCCAGTAGCGGGCGCGGGGCCGCAGCGTGTCGTCCGCCCGGTCGAACGACCATCAGCCGCGGCAGAGGTCTCCGTCGAGGTCGGTGCGGCCCTTCAGCATTGGTCGCGCTCTGGCCGGGCGACGGCGGAGCCAGTGATGCTCCCCGGTGGCCGCAGACCTGTTGGCCTGGTCAGGGTCGGTGCGGGGCGGTGGTGGAGACGGCGACGTAGTCAACGAGCATGGGATAGCCGGGGCGGGTCTGCGCCGTGGGGGTGGGGTGCCCGGCCAGAGCACTGGGGAAGCCGCCGCCGATGGCGAGGTTCAGCAGGAGGAAGTGCCCCTGAGCAGTGGCCGCCTGCCATGTGGCCGGGTCGATCCGTGTGGAACTGACGGTGTGGTAGCGCCGCCCGTCCACGTACCAGTGCAGCCGCTCGGTGGAGGTACGGCGGTCCCACTCGAGGGTGTAGGTGTGGAAGACGCCGGTACAGCGGGTTCGGGGGCAGGTGGTGCTGGCGGCCAGGCCGGTGCTCTCGTTGCAAGGGCCTGCGGTGGGTGTACCGCAGTGCATGACGCCCCAGATGCGGTTCCGGCCGTTGGCGATCTCCATGATGTCGAACTCGCCGGACGTCGGGGAGGGCACGCCCGCCCGGTACGAGGCGCCCAGGGTCCAGAAGGCCGGCCAGTACCCTTCCGCTGCAGCGCCGGTGACGGCAGGCAGCTGGATGCGGGCCTGGATGCGCATGCGCCCGCCCGCAGAAGGCCTGAAGTCGCTGCGGCGCGTCTCGATGCGCCCGGAGGTCCACCGCCCCGCCGAGTCCCGCAGCGGGGTGATGCGCAGGTTGCCCCGGCCGTCCTGGCTGACGTTGGCCGGGTCTGCGGTGTAGGTCTGCACCTCACCGGTACCCCAGTTGGGCGGACCGCCGGGGTACCCGGTGCCGACATCGACAATCCATTTCTCACTGTCGGGCGGGCTCCCTGCCGGACCGTTGAAGCCGTCCGCCCAGATAGTCCTCCACCCGTGGGTGGCTGACGCCGGGGTGCCGCCGGCTGCCAGCGGGACCAGGCCCGCGCACAGGGCGGTCAACGCCGCCACCAGTGTCAGCCGCGCACGGCGGTTACGCAAAAGCCTTCTCATCGGGCTGCACCTCGCTGGGCTGATGGTCAACGAACTCAGAGCCCACGCAGTTTGCGCCATATGTCCATGACTGCCCTTCGTGCTCGGTGACAGGGTCTCCCCGTACGGCGCATGGCGCACCACCCGCACCCTGGTGCGGCCGCTCAGATCGGTGAGACAGACCGGGGGCGCCGTGTCGGCACCGTCCGCGCCTCACCCGCAAGAGGGGCCCCGTCGGGTGATCCGCACGTCGGCTCCGTGGCCGCGGGTGTCGCGTGGGGAACGATCTTTCGGCCCCACCAGGCAGGAAAGGACGGCCATCGTGGCCAAAGCATCGTTCCCGGTAACGGCTGATGAGCCCGAGCGTCTGCGAGTCCTGCAGCGGTACGGCATCCTGACGGCACCGGTCCCGCCGGACTTGGCGTCGATCGTGGAACTCGCCTCCTATGTCTGCCAGGTTTCTCATGCGGTGATCAACATCATCTCCGCCGAAGATGCCAACCTGATCGCCGCAGTCGGCTTCGAACCGACGGTGTGTGCCCGCAGCGACTCCATGTGCGCGGTCACCCTCGTCGAGCCGGCCCCGGTGTTCGTCCCGGACGCCAGGCTGGATCCCCGCTTCGCGGACAACCCCTGGGTCAGTGGTGACCTTGGCGATATCCGCTTCTACGCCGCCTCCCAACTCCGCACCCCCGAAGGACCAGTCCTCGGCACCCTCTGCGTCTTCGACACCCAGGTCCGCCAGCTGACCACCTCGCAACGCGGCGCGCTGGACAAGCTGGCCCGCAAGGTCGTCGACGTCCTCGACCTGCACCGTCACCAAGCACTGCTTCATCAGGCACTGCAAGCCGCCGATGAGGCACGCTCCGAACTCGAACGCTCCAACCGCGCCCTCCAGCACTTCGCCGGACAGGTCAGCCACGACCTCAAGAACCCGCTGACCGGCATCCTCGGCCACGCCGAGAACCTCATCGACATCCCGGCGATCGCCAACGACCTCGACGCCTCCTTCTGCGCCCAACGGGTCATCAGCTCCGCACACCGCATGCGCACCATGATCGAAGACGTGCTCTCCCTGGCCAGCGCGGGCGGACAACTCCACCTCGAACCGGTCGACCTGAACGCCCTCGCCCACGCCGTCATCGAGGACCTCGACAGCCCCATCCACACCCACGGCGCGCGCGTCACCGTCGAGAACCTGCCCATCGTGATCGCGGATGCGACCCAGTTGCGCGTGCTGCTCCAAAACCTCGTCAGCAACGCCCTGAAATTCCGCAGAGCCGACCGCCCTTGCCAGATCGTCATCACCGCCGCAGCACATCGGCACGGATGGGACATCGCTGTCATCGACAACGGCCGCGGCATCCCGCCGCAGGACCGGCAGCGCGTGATGGACCTGTTCACCCGTCTGCACCCGCACCTCGAAGGCTCCGGCATCGGACTGGCCACCTGCCAGCGGATCGCCACCGCACACGGCGGCGCCCTCCGCCTCGAAGAGACACCCGGCGGCGGCACCACCGCCGTGCTCACCCTGCCCATCGACACCACACCGAACTGACAGCCGCCCCCCGCCCGAATGCTGCTGGGCGACCACGGAGGCGACGACGCGATGCCACAGGTATCGCCGCAGATTCCTCTTCCTTCTCGGCCGCAGACGCGGAAGAAAGAAGGCCGGAGAAAGAGGGCCGGCTCCGTCAGAAGGTGGATCGGCACAGCCACCGTCGACGACCCGCGGCGGCGGTCCCCAGCGTCGCCGCGCCCCAGTCGACGCCCTGACCCGGCTGCGCTGAGCCGCCGCCCGGCGGCACGGCATTCCGGCGGGCAGCGGTCGAGCTACCCAGCCGATCTCGGTGAGGGGTCACCTTGTGTGACAACCCCGCAGGCCGGGTCGCCAAACGAAGGCCACTGCCAGCTACCGGGACCCCGGAATGTCATAGCGAATCCTGCCTGAGGCCCCGGTTTCTTCCGCAGGCCAAGAACCGTGCCCTCAGGGATCCCCGGATGGCGGGCCAGTTGCACCAGGCGATTGCGCCTACTGCGGCGCGGCCAGGGGCAGTGTGGCGGTGATGGTGGTGCCCTTGCCTTCGACGGAGTGGACTTGGGTGGTGCCGCCGTGGTTGTTGATGATGGTGTGGACGATCGTCAGTCCGAGGCCAGTTCCGGGGATGGCCTGGGTGGTGGCGTTGGAGGCGCGGAAGAAGCGGGTGAACAGCTGGCGCTGTTCTGCTTCGGGGATGCCGATGCCGGTGTCGCTGACGGTGAGGGCGGCGTGGCCGTCCTGTGCGGCGGCCTGGACGCGGACCTGGCCTCCGGCCGGGGTGAACTTGATGGCGTTGGACAGCAGGTTCATCAGCACCCGATCGACCTGGTCGCTGTCGGCTTCGCAGATGAGGGGCTGGGTGGGGCAGTCGGTGTCCAGGTGGACGGAGGCCGCTTCCGCCGCGGGGCGCATGGCGTCGAGCGCTGAGCTGATGAGGTGACGCAGGTCGACCGGTGCCTTGTGGGAGGTGTATTTGCCGGATTCGATCCTCGAGAGGGTCAGCAGGTCTTCGATCAGGGCGCGCAGCCGGTGGGCGTTGCGGTTGACGACCTCGATCATTTGCTGCTGGGGTTCTGTCAGCGGGCCGGTGTCTTCGTCTTTGAGGAGTTCGAGGTAGCCGGTGATGCTGGTCAGCGGGGTGCGCAGTTCGTGGGAGACGGTGGAGATGAAGTCGCTCTTGGTCCGGTCCAGAGCGCGCAGTTCCTCCACCAGACGGGTCTCCTTCTCGTACAGCTTCGAGGCGTGCAGGGCGCGGCCGACGCTCGAGGCCATGGCCTCCACCATCTCGATCTCCACCCGGTGCCAGGGGTGGTCGGGGCGGGTGCGGGCCAGGCAGACCGCTCCGATGGGCTCCTGCCCCACACCCATCGGGACGACCACGATGGAGTGCAGGCCCAGGTCTACTGCGGCCGCGCGGTTGGCCGCCGGCAGGCCAATCCGGGCAAACTCGCCAGGCGCCCCCGGCACCGGCGTGGTCTCGGTGAGGTAGCGGGGCAGGTCGGGCACCTGCCAGGTGGTTCCCTCACGGTAGTGCTCGCGCACCACGTCCGCAGGAATAGGGGGCAGCGCCCGCTGACGCTCGCCGGGCAGCAGGCCCTCCCGGGCCGACCAAGCCCGGGCGACGGGAACAACGTCAGGGTCGTCGTCTTGCATGAGGAGGGTGAAAACGTAGTCGGCGTCAAGGCCCTCGCCCATCCCGGTACAGGCGGCGTCGAGGACGTCCTCGACGTCGAGACGCTCACGGATGCGCACGCCGAGCTGCCGGACGGTCTCTGACAGCCGGTAGCGTTCCGCCTCGATGCCGCGCAGCCGGTCGGACTCGTCGGCCAGCTGGTTCACCGAGCGGGCCACCGCCCGGATCTCCGCAGGACCCTTCTCAGCGGCCCGCGCGGCGTGCTGGCCCCCGGTGAGCCGACCCAGGGTGACAACAGCCGATCTCAGCGGCCCGACCACGGTGCGGGTGGTGCGCCGCGCGGTGTAAGAGCCCTTGGTCGCCGAGGTGGATGAGGTTCTGAAGCGGCTCATCTCAGTTCACATCGGCCGGAAGGCCGCGGAACTGCGGGCGGTACGTCACACCGTCGAAGACTTCCGTGCCGTGTTCGAGGACGCAGTCCAGCGAGTCACCGGTCAACGTCATGACGGCGGCATGGAGCGACTCATAACCCTCCAGGAAAAGTTGCGGCCGGCCGGGATCCTGGCGGAGGAAGCTGATCGACAGCACGAGGCTATGCTCGCGTTCCGTCGACACCAGCGCAGCAGTCTGGGTGCTGAGAAGCAGCGCCTCGCCGATCTATCGGACAAGATCTACGCCATCTGCCAGGTCACGGCTATGCAGCGACGTGGCGGCCTGATCGAGGCGGGGGAACCGGCTTACAGAGAGACCATGCAAGCCGTCTGCCGCCTGCCCGAAGTGGTGGCGAACGAGGTGCCCCTCAGCCACGCGCTCGCTGTTCTGAGTGACATCACTGCTCGCTGCCAGAACAGGTACGAAGATGCCTCATAAGATCGGCAGCCGCGTCGTACCACCGCCGCACAGGGCATGGGATCCGGATGACTCCATGGACTTTCACGCCTCTCGCCTCCTGCTGCTCATCCACCTATGTGGCAAGGAGCCGGGTCCGTACATCGAGGGACGGACGAAGTTCGCGAAGCTGGACTTCTTCCTCCGTTATCCAGGGTTTCTTGAGCGCGCCCACGCTTTCCTCCCTCAGACCGCAGGGCAGAGCCATGCCTTCGTCGCCATGGACGCAAGCGAGGTCGAAGCGCCGATGATCCGGTATCGGTATGGCCCCTGGGACCACCGCTACCGGCAGTTCCTCTTCTTCCTCACTGCCCGCAACCTGATCACTGTCACCGTCAGCCACAAGCCGGAACGCGTGAAACTGCGGCCGGCCGGGAAGGCGGCCGCAGCTCGCCTGGCCGAGATGGAGCAGTTCCGCCCCCTCGTCCGGCGGTGCGAGGCCATGCAGGGCAACCTCGCATTGATGTCGGGGACCGACTTGAAGAACCTCATCTACGACCTGTTCCCAGACGAGGTCGGCGACGCGTCCTTCCACCGGGAGATCCGCCCATGACCCTTGACACGAGCGCTGAGCGCGGTCTGCGCATCTCCAAGGTTCGCCTCATCCGCGACAGCGGCGAATTCGACGAGTTCGACTTCGCCTCCGGCATGCTCAACATCCTCCACGGCGTGCGCAACAGCTCCAAGTCCACAACCTTGCGGGTCATCGACTACTGCCTGGGCGACCGCGACAGTGCGGCGAAGGCGATCGGGGTTGCCGTAGCTGACGCCTACGTAGCGGTCACCACAGAACTCAGGATCCACGGCCAGCCCTACGAACTGTCCCGATCCTGGAGCTACGGCCGGATGGGAAAGATCAGCATCAACGGTGAGGATCTAGCGGCGGCCGACTTCTCCGACTGGATCCTCGCCGCGCTGGAGTGGCCGAACGTTCACATCCCTCTCGGGCTGAACCCGTCGACCGCTACAGAGCTGACCCCGCTGTCGTTCCGTAGCACCTTGCGCCACATCCATCGGAACGAGTCATCGTGGATCAGCTTCGCGCACAAGGAGCAGGACTTCATCCGGCGCGCCGTCATCAGCCAACTCCTCGGATTCGCCCGGCCCCGTGCCACAGAGGCCCAGTCTCAGTTCTTTCTGGCCCAGGCCAAGCGCCGCTTGAACGAGGCCCAGGCGGTAGACCGCGAGGTGCAGCAGAGCACCACGCAGGCAGTCACCGCGATCTGCGAGAGCATGAATCTGCCGCTAGTCCGTTCCACTGCGCACGTAGCGGACGCCCGCCGCGAAGTAGAGGCAGCGCTCGATGCCGTCCGGCGCCGCCAACAGGAGCTGACCGAGCAGGTCAGCATCACGAACAGTGGAACTGCAGAATCGGAGACCCCTGCCGGGTACGACCCCTCCCTGACCGCCCTCTACTCCCAAGTCACCCGGGAGCTGAGGCAGACCACAGACGAGGTGACCGCACTGGAACACCTCCATGAGGAACACGCCCGGTCAGCAAACACGGTGAACGGCGAGATCGGCCGGATGGAGCGGCTCATCACCTCAGTCGGGATCTTCGATGCCCTCCCGGTCCGGTTGTGCCCCGCCTGTGAGCAGAACATCGACCCCGCCAGACATCACGCTGACACGGCCTGCTACGTCTGCTATCAGGATGTCGATGACGACCAGCGCCAGCGCCGGGCACAGGTTGAGATCAGGTCTCTGAAGTCAGAACTCGAAGATCTCAACGAGGTGGTCTCCCGCACCCTCACCGACCTCTCTGCCGCCCGCGAGCTGCAGATAGATCGCCAAGCCAAACAGGTTGCTCTTGCCACCCGGCTCAACGCGGAGCGGGCTGCGCAGCTGGCGCCATTCGTCGCCGCCCTCGAAGATCTTGCCGGACATGCCGCGCAGCTGGAACACAAGCTGACCGCCTTCCCAGCCATCGAGGCAATCTTCCAGCGCCGCGACCAGGCACGCGAAGCCTTGGACTCCGCCCAGCGGGCTGTCAGCGAACTCGACACCGACGCTGCGACGCCGCTGACCGTCGGCGCGAAGCCGGCCGACCGGTGCTCAGTGTTCGCAGAGCGCATGAACCTGTTCCTGGAGGAATTCCGAGGAGACCCTTGGGTGGACCGCGACGTCTCCATCAGAGACTCGGACCTCACCTTTTATGTCGGCACTCGTCCATGGGACGACGCCCTGGGCGCAGAAGCGAAAGTTCTGTTCTTCCTCGCCTACAGCTACGCGACACTATTCCTTCAGCAGGATCTAGACGACGAATGCGCCTTCCCCGGCCTGCTCCTTCTCGACAACCCCTACCAGCAGGGCATCGATGAGAACGTCGTACGCCGTGTCCTGCACATGCTCGCGCAGGCCGCCAGCGAAACCGGCACCCAGGTCATCAGCACCCAGGCACTCACGCTGCCCGCAGCCTCGAAGACGATCCGGGTGATCCCCATGCCGAGGGTGTACGCCGCCCCCTAGCAGTCACGCACGCAACGTGCTTCGGTGTTGCACCGCGTTGGGCCGGGGGCATCTACCGCTGGCGCGGGGCGGTGCCCCGGAGTACCTCCAGCGAGCCTCAAGAGGTCACCGGCGGGGTTTGGTGCCGAAGGTGACCAGGGCGGCGAGTCCGGCGATTAGTGCGAGGAGTCCGAACATCTGTGGGTAGCCGCCCAGTGGTGCGGCCAGTGCGGCGCCGGCAAATGGTGCGAGGGCGGAGGCTGCCGTGGTGGGCGCGGCAAGCAGTCCAGACAGGCGTCCGTAGTGGGTGGTGCCCCAGCGGTCGGTGATGGCGGTGGCCTGGAGGAGGGTGAGGTTGCCGCGGACCATGCCGGCCGCGACGGACAGGGCGACCAGCAGAGAGTACGGGCCGGATATGAGCGCGAGGGCCGCTGTGGTCAGCGCGCCGAGCGCGATCAATGCGGTCGTGCGGGTTGTGGTTCCGGTACGCCGGGCGAGGGTGGCGTACAGGGTGCGGCCGAGGGTCTGGCCGGCGCCGCCGAGGCCGAGTGCCCAGGCGGCTTCAGTGGTGGAGTAGCCGCGTTCGAGGAGCAGGGGCACGAGCGCGACCACGACGGCGGAGACGGCGAATGCGGAGAGGGTCAAGGCTGCGGCCAGCATCCAGAACGGGCGGCTGCGTGCCACCGTGTCCGCGCCGCCGGTGATGTGGGCAGGGACGGGCGGCGCCTTGGGCCATGGTGCGTTGAGGGCGAAAGCGTGGGCGGGGACGGTCACGACAGCGAGCACCAGGGCGAGCACGGCGTACGTCGCACGCCAGGACAGGTGCTCGGCAAGCGCCGCAGTCAGAGGTGCGAAGACGGTGGAGGCGAGGCCGCCGGCCAGGGTGACGATCGTGAGGGCGCGGACGTGGTCGGGGGCCCACCAGCGGGTGAGCGCGGCGAAGGCGGGCTGGTAGAAGGTGGCCGCCATCGAGAGTCCGGCGAGCAGCCAGCCGGCGACGAAGACGGCCAGGTTCGGGGCGGCGGCGATGGTGAGAATGCTCAGCACGCCGAGTACCGAGCCGGCGGTCATCACGGCCCGCGGCCCGCGGTGGTCGATGATGCGGCCGACGCGTATCCAGGTGATGGCGGAGACGAGGAGGGCGGCGGAGAACGCGGCCGTGGTCGCTCCGGCCGGCCAGCCGGTGGCGTGGGTGATCTGCGGATTCAGTACGGGGAAGGCGTAGTAGACGATGCCCCAGCTGGTGACCTGCGTCAGGCAGAGGGCGCCCAGCGCGGCGCGGGGCCGCGACCGGTCCCCTGTTCCGGTCGCAGCCCCGTGTTCCGGGGTGTTGAGGGTGGTCACGAGCCGCAGCAGCCGCCCGCCGGCGTCTCCTCGACGACGACAGGGGCGGCGGCGGGCGCGCCGACACCGAGCCGGACGAGTGCGGGCGCCGGGGCGCAGCAGCCGCCGCTGTCGGCCTGCCCGGCGTTCGGGTCGTCGAAGAGGCCGGCGCCGCCGCATACTCCGGTTTCGGGGAGGGTGAGTTCGACGCGGTCGGCGGACTCGCGGTCCCCGGCGATGGCGGCGGTGACGGAGCGGACCTGCTCGTAGCCGGTCATGGCCAGGAAGGTGGGGGCGCGGCCGTAGGACTTCATGCCGACCAGGTACACGCCGGGTTCCGGGTGGGAGAGCTCGCGGTGGCCGTGCGGGTAGACGGTGCCGCAGGAGTGCTGGTTGGGGTCGATGAGGGGTGCCAGCTCGGTGGGCGCCTGGAGGCGCTCGTCCAGGCCGAGGCGGATCTCTGAGAGGAATGAGAGATCCGGGCGCAGGCCGGTGAGCACGATGACTTCGTCGACGGGCTCAAGGCGTCGGCCGTCCTCGCCGGCCAGGACCAGCTGTCCATCGTCGGTCCGCTCGATCGCTTCGGTGCGGAAGCCGGTGACCGCGTCGGCGTAGCCGTTGTCGACCGCAGCCTTCGCCGCCAGGCCCAGGGCGCCGCGGGCAGGGAGCTGGTCGGCATCTCCGCCGCCGAACGTGGAGCCGGAGATGCCTCGCCGCAGCACCCAGACCGCGTGTGTGCCGGGCTCTTCCTTGGCGATGTCGGCGAGGGTGGCGAGCGCGGTGAAGGCGGAGGCGCCGGAGCCGATGACAGCGGTGCGCCTGCCGGCGTAGCGGGCGCGGACGGCCGGGTCCTTGAGGTCGGGCACGCGGTAGGTGATGCGGTCGGCGGCGGCCTTTTCTCCGAGGGCGGGCAGGCCGCTGGCCCCGGCCGGGCTGGGCGTGGTCCAGGTGCCGGAGGCGTCGATGACGGCACGGGCGAAGATGCGCTCCTCGCGGCCTTCGGGGCTCGTGACGTGCAGGACGAAGGGCTGGGTTTCGCGGTCGGCGTCGACGATGCGGTCGCGTCCGGTGCGGGAGACGCCGGTGACGCGGGAGCCGTAGCGGATGCGGTCGCCCAGGGCGTCGGCCAGCGGCTGCAGGTAGTGCTCGGTCCAGTCGCCGCCGGTGGGGTAGCTGGTGGCGTCCGGCTTGGTCCAGCCGGTGGGGGCGAGCAGTTTTTCGGCGGCCGGGTCGGTGAGCTCGCCCCAGGTGGAGAACAGGCGCACGTGGCTCCACTCGCGCACGGCGGAGGCGGCGGCCGGTCCGGCTTCCAGGACCAGGGGCTCGATGCCGCGCTCGACAAGGTGGGCGGCTGCGGCCAGACCGGCGGGGCCGGCTCCGATGACGATGACGGGGAGCTGCTGCTCGCTCATGGTGGTCGATCTCCCTGAGTAGATGGGGCGTATTCAGCGGGCGGTGGAGAGTGCGGACTGGGTGCGCCGCTGGTGAGCCGTGGCCCGGCAGGAGGCGTCGCAGACCTGTGCGCAGCAGTCGCAGAAGCTGACCCCGGCCAGGTGGCGAGCGGTGTGGCGGGCCCGGGCGGCGGTGAGAGCGGTGCGGATGAGTGCGGTCACGACGACTCGTTGTTTCGATGCTTATCTATGTCTGGAGCTTGCCACTCGTATCGACGAGTGTCAACATAGACGCATGTCGAAGTCAGAGGTTGTCGAGCTGCCCGTCCTGGACACCGGGGCGGCGGTGCCGTGCTGCCCACCGATCACCGCCGGGGAACTGTCGCAGGCCGACGCGGAGAAGATGGCCGCGATGTTCAAGGCGCTGTCCGACCCGGTGCGACTGCGGCTGTTCTCCAGGGTCGCCTCGTATGCGGGCGGCGAGGCGTGCGTGTGCGACATCTCCGACGTCGGCGTGTCCCAGCCGACCGTCTCCCACCATCTGAAGAAGCTGCGCGAGGCCGGGCTGCTCACCTCCGAGCGGCGCGGGACCTGGGTCTACTACCGGGTCGCCCCGTCCGTGGTCGCCGCGATGTCCGCCATGCTCGACCTGCGCACCTAAGCGATCACGGCGTCACCCGCCGTTGCCGGTCAGGCGCAGCCGGGCGGGCAGCAGCGCGCCAGGTACTCCTGGAGTGCGCTGAGCCGTTCGGCCATGGTCGCGCCGTCGGCGCGGTAGAAGACCTGCTTGCCCTCCTTGCGGGAGAGGACCAGGCCGCCGCGGCGCAGCAGGCTGAGGTGTTCTGAGGCGGTCGACGGCTTCAGCGCGCACCGCTCGGCAATCTCACCGACCGTCAGCTCGATGCCGCCGGCGAACTGCTGCATCACCTTCTGCCGGGTTTCGCTCGCCAGGGCCTTGAGGAAGTCGGCCGTCGCCGTGTCCACCGCGAACCCGTCCCCGTCGGCTGCGTTCACCACTTCCCGCCCAACATTTCGTCACTTCCCGAAACAACGACTCATCATGGAGGTCCACGATCTCATGGAGCATGCCGACCTGATCGTCATCGGCGCCGGGCAGTCCGGCCTGGCCACCGCCGCTCTCGCCCCGCGTCACGGCTTCGCCCGCACCCTGGTTCTGGAGGCCGATGAGGCGCCGGGCGGGGCGTGGCCGCGCTATTACGACAGCCTCACTCTGTTCTCTCCGGCCCGGTACTCCTCCCTGCCCGGGATGCGCTTCCCTGGCGACGGTGACCGGTATCCGACGCGGGATGAGGTGGTGGACTACCTGCGCGACTACGCCCGCCGGCTCACCGCGGAGATCCATACCTCCACGACGGTCTCTTCGGTCACCCGCCAGGACGGCGCCTGGTCGGTGCGCGCCGAGGACGGCCGGGAGTTCACCGCGCGGGCGGTCATCGCCGCTACCGGTGACTACGGCACCCCGTATCTGCCTGACCTTCCTGGGCGGGCGGAGTTCGCCGGCCGGGTGCTGCACGCCGCCGCCTACCGCAGCCCGGACGTGTTCGCCGGGCAGCGCCTCGTGGTGGTCGGCGGCGGCAACTCCGCGATTCAGATCGCCGCCGAACTCGGTGGCGTGGCGGACACCACGCTGGCGACCCGGCGCCCGATCGGCTGGCTGGCGCAGCGCCCGCTGGGCCGGGACCTGCACTGGTGGTTCAGATACACGGGTCTGGACATCGCCCCGATCCGGCGCCTGCTGCAGAAGGCTCCGGTCTCGGTACTGGACGACGGCCGCTACCGCACCGCCCTGCACGAACACGGCGTCGACCAGCGAGAGATGTTCACCCGCTTCACCTCTGACGGCGTCGTGTGGGGCGACGGCTCGAAGGAGGCGGTCGACGCGGTCATTCTCGCGACCGGCTACCGGCCCGCCTTCCCCTACCTGACGGGCAGCGGCGCCCTGGACGCCGACGGCCGGCCCCGGCAGCGCGGCGGCATTGCCATCGTGCCCGGTCTCGGCTTCGTCGGCATGGAGTTCCAGCGCAGCTTCTCCTCCAAGACCCTGCGCGGGGCCGGCCGCGACGCCGGCCGCGTCCTGTCCCGGCTGCGCCGCCAGGCCGCATAGGCCGGTGTCCCCGTCTCAGGACAGGAAAGCTGCGATCTGCGCGGCGGCCTCGCGGGCCGGGCGTCCGACGCCGATCAGGGTGGCCGAGGCAGGTCCGGTCCAGTCGCCGTAGCCGAGCAGGTGCAGCCGCGGCTCACCGGCCGCGCGCGTGCCCTCGGTGGCGATGTGCCCGCGCGTCCCGCGCAGGCCCAGCGGAGCCAGGTGGGACAGGGCGGGCCGAAAGCCCGTGCACCAGATCACCGCGTCGGCGCGTGCTGATGTCCCGTCGGCCCACACCACCCCGTCAGGGGTGAGGCGTTCGAACATCGGCTGGGCCTTCAGCAGCCCGGCGTCCCGTGCGGCGCGGACCGGCGGTACGGCGACGATGTCGCCGAGCGAGGCCACGCCGCCGGTGTCGGCCGTGCCGGCGTCCAGGGCGCGGCGGCGGGCGGTCGCGGCGTCGAACAGGGCGCGGCCGTCGATGTCGTCGGCCAGATAGCGGGGCGGGCGCTGGGTTGCCCAGGTGAGGTCGATGCCGTCGTGGGCGGCGAGGTCGGCGGCGATCTGTGCGCCGGAGTTCCCGCCGCCGACCACGACGACCCGCTGGCCGGTGAAGTCGGCGGGGCGCCGGTAGCCGGTGGTGTGCAGCTGGCGGCCGGCGAACACCTCACGGCCGAGGGCGGCGGGCAGGAAGGGGCGCCACCAGGTGCCGGTCGCCGAGACGACCGCTTCGGCCGTCCAGGCGCCCGCGTCCGTTTCCACCCGCAGCCGCCCGGCGTCGGGCCGCACCGCGCTCACGCGGACCGGGCGCTGTACGGGCAGGTCGTAGCGCTGCTCGTAGTCGGCCAGGTAGTGGACGACGTGAGCGGCGTCCGGGTACTCCTCACCTGCCTGGGCGGGCATGAGCCGTCCCGGCAGCGAGGAGAACGCGGCCGGGGAGAACAGGTGCAGCGAGTCCCAGGTGTGGCGCCAGGCCCCGCCCGGCGCGGCCTGGGCGTCGAGGATGACGAAGTCGAGCTTGTTGCGGCGCAGGTGGTAGCCGGCGGCGAGCCCTGCCTGGCCGCCGCCGATCACCACCACCTGGGCGTGCCGACCGCCTGTCACGGCGTCCGGGCGAACTGGGCGGACTGCGGGCAGCACGCGGCGTTCGCTTGATGGGCCGCCTCGCAGGGCCCGCACATTAAGCGCCGTACGGGCGGCTCGATGGTCACCGTGCGGTACACGGGCTTGGTGCAGGTCAGGAACTGCTCACTGATCTGTGAGTGCTGCGCGCACACGGCCGCCCCGCACTGGACGCAGACGCCGTGCGCCGGTGTCTGGCGTCCCGTGCCGTGGCAGTCCAGGCAGTTCACCGGGTTCCCTTCACCGGCTGACCGGCGTCGGTGGTGAACTTCTTGCGCCAGGCGAGCGCGACGTAGACGAGGCCGATCAGGACGGGCACCTCGATGAGCGGGCCGACCACGCCGGACAGGGCCTGGCCGGAGGTGACGCCGAAGGTGGCGATGGCGACCGCGATGGCCAGCTCGAAGTTGTTGCCCGCCGCGGTGAAGGCGAGCGTCGCGGTGCGGTCGTAGGCGAGGCCGAGGCTCTTGCCGAGCAGGAAGCTGCCGAAGAACATGACGGCGAAGTACACCAGCAGCGGCAGTGCGATCCGTACGACGTCCAGGGGCTGCGAGGTGATCGTCTTCCCCTGCAGGGCGAAGAGGATGACGATCGTGAACAGCAGCCCGTACAGAGCCCACGGCCCGATCTTGGGCAGGAACTTCGACTCGTAGGACTCGCGGCCCATCTTCTGCTCACCGATACGGCGGGTGAGGAACCCGGCCAGGAGCGGGATGCCGAGGAAGATGACAACGTTCAGGGCGATCTCCCACATGGAGATGTCCAGGTGCTCGCCGTCCCCCAGGCCCAGCCAGCCCGGCAGCAGGTCCAGGTACAGCCAGCCCAGCAGGCCGAACGCAATGACCTGGAACACCGAATTCAGCGCGACCAGTACGGCGGCCGCTTCACGGTCGCCGCACGCGAGGTCGTTCCAGATGATGACCATCGCGATGCACCGTGCGAGGCCGACGATGATCAGACCCGTGCGGTACTCGGGCAGGTCCGGCAGGAAGATCCACGCCAGCGCGAACATCACCGCGGGGCCGACGATCCAGTTGATGACCAGCGAGGAGACCATCAGCTTCTTGTCGCCGGTGACGGAATCCAGCTTGTCGTAGCGGACCTTCGCCAGCACCGGATACATCATGATCAGCAGGCCGAGGGCGATCGGCAGGGAGATCCCGCCGATCTCGATCTTCGCCAGTGCGTCGTTCATCCCCGGGATGAGGCGGCCCAGGCCCAGGCCGACGGCCATGGCGAGCAGGATCCACACCGCGAGGTAGCGGTCGAGAGTGGAGAGCTTCTTGACGATCGAGTCGTCCCCGCCGGCGCCGGTGGACGCGGTGGTGGGCTCGGTGGAGGTCACGGGCAGGCCCTCTTGTTCTCGGCAGCGGTGCGGGCGGAGGCGGCGAGAGCAGCGAACTGCTCGGACAGCCCGGCCAGGACGTCGGGCTTGAGCTTGAAGTAGGTGAACCGGCCGCACGGCTCGGTCTCCACCAGGCCGGCCTCGCGCAGCACCTTCATATGGTTGGACAGGTTGGTCTGCTTGGCTCCGGTCTCCTCAACCAGGTGCGTCATGCAGAGCGTCTCGCGCGCCAGCAGGGTCACGATCTTCAGGCGGAGCGGATCGCCCAACACCCGGATCACATCAGGATCGACTGAAGTCAGCATGCCCTGATACTGTCACATCACCACGCGCTGATACCAGCGCGGGATGACGTATTGGGCGCGTCGAAGGAGTTCCCGTGTCCGCCTCCTCCCTACCCCTCCTGCCCGACCAGCGCCTGGCTGCCGGAGTCGCCCGGCTCGCAGCCCGGCACGCCGGCCGCTTCTCCGCCGAGACTGTCCAGGCGCTGCTCACCGACTCCTACACCCTCCTGGCAGCAACAGCGCAGGTGCGCACACACCTGGTAGTGCTGGCCGAACGCTTCACCGCGGAGCGCCTGGACGCTCTCGCCCACGTCCAGGGCGGCCCCGGCAGCGGTCTGCCGCGCGTGCTGTTCGTCTGCAGCCACAACGCGGGCCGCTCCCAGCTCGCCGCCGCCCTCCTCGCGCACCGCGCCGCGGGCCGGGTGAGCGTGTCCTCGGCCGGCACGGACCCTGCGGCCGAGGTGGAGTCGTTCATCGAACAGGTCCTCGCCGAAGCCGGCGCCGACGCCGCTGGGGCGTTTTCCAAGCCGCTGACCGACGAGGTTGTCCAAGCCGCGGACATCGTCATCACCATGGGCTGCGGCGACGCCTGCCCCGTCGTGCCCGGCCGCCGCTACCTGGACTGGCCCGTCGCCGACCCCGACGGCGCCCCGCTCGCCGCCGTCCGCGACATCCGCGACGCCCGCATCACCGAACTGCTGTCCTCCCTGCCCGCCTGAACCACCCGCTGATCGTGAAGGAAGAACCCATGTCTGCCGCCCCGCTCGCCTCCGTGCTGTTCGTCTGCGTCCACAACGCCGGCCGCTCGCAGATGGCCGCCGGATTCCTCACCCACCTCGCGGGCGACCGGATCGAGGTCCGCTCCGCCGGCTCCATCCCCGGCGACCAGGTCAACCCGGCCGCGGTCGAGGCGATGCAGGAAGTCGGCGTCGACATCGCCGGCGCCAAGCCGAAGATCCTCACCACCGAGGCCGTCCAGGCGTCCGACTACGTCATCACCATGGGCTGCGGCGACGCCTGCCCCATCTTCCCCGGCAAGAAGTACCTCGACTGGGCCCTTGAGGACCCGGCCGGCAAGGGCGTCGAGGCCGTCCGCCCCATCCGCGACGAGATCAAGACCCGCATCGAGGCCCTGATCGCCGAGATCGACGCTAAGCAGGAGGCGTGAGCTCCGTGACGCACCCCGACGGCGTGCGCGAGGTCATCGTCATCGGCTCCGGTCCCGCCGGATACACCGCCGCCCTCTACACCGCCCGCGCCGAACTCAAGCCGCTCGTCTTCGGCGGTGCGATCTTCGTCGGCGGCGCGCTCACCACGACGACCGAGGTCGAGAACTTCCCCGGCTTCCCCGAGGGCATCGACGGCCCGGTCCTCATGGAGAACATGCGCGCCCAGGCGATGCGCTTCGGCGCCGAGATGGTCGACGACGACATCGTCGAAGTGGACCTGAGCGGGGACATCAAGACCGTCACCGACACCGCCGGCACTGTGCACCGGGCGAAGGCCGTCATCGTCGCCACCGGGTCCGGGTACCGCAAACTCGGCCTGCCCAGGGAGGACGAACTCTCCGGCCGGGGCGTGTCCTGGTGCGCCACGTGCGACGGGTTCTTCTTCCGTGACCGCGACATCGTCGTGGTCGGCGGCGGCGACACCGCGATGGAGGAGGCCACCTTCCTCACCCGCTTCGCCCGCTCGGTGACCGTCGTGCACCGCCGCTCCACCCTGCGCGCCTCCCAGGTCATGCAGAACCGCGCCTTCGCCGACGACAAGATCTCCTTCACCTTCGACAGCGAAATCGCCGAGATCAAGGAAGAGAGCGGCAAGCTCGCCGGACTCGTGCTGCGCGATGTCCTCACCGGCACCACCCGCGACCTGGACGTGACGGGCCTGTTCATCGCGATCGGCCACGACCCGCGCACCGAACTGTTCACCGGCCAGCTGGACCTGGACGAGCAGGGCTACCTGAAGGTCGATGCGCCCTCG
Source organism: Streptomyces bullii (assembly GCF_042657145.1). NCBI lineage: Bacteria > Bacillati > Actinomycetota > Actinomycetes > Kitasatosporales > Streptomycetaceae > Streptomyces > Streptomyces bullii. Next base: position 7,907 of record NZ_JBHSNY010000025.1, on the reverse strand, counting down.
ACCCGTACGAACCTGCCCGGCGTCTTCGCCGCCGGTGACGTCGTCGACCACACCTACCGCCAGGCCATCACCGCCGCCGCCAGCGGCTGCCAAGCCGCCCTCGACGCCGAACGCCACCTCGCGGCACTCAACGACGAGCACGCCCTCGCCTCAGTCCCCGCGTAAGGGTTCGGACGTTCTCCCCTCTGCCCGCTGCGGTGGCGCAGCGGGCAGAGGGGAGGCGCGGCTGTGTTTCGTGCGGTGTTTCACCGGCTGAAGGCCGGCCGTAGGCATGTTGGGGTCAGTGGCTGAGCACGAGACCCCCGAGCGGCAGGTGCTCGGGGGTCTCGTGCTGTCTCGCCGTGCGAGTGAGAGGGGCGCCTTTTCTCGCGGTCAGCGCCGTTCGATGATTTGTCGCCTGGTGACCGCCTTGTTAGGCGGGGGCTTGCCTTCGTCCCTCTTCTCCGTGCCCACGAGGGCCGGATTGGCGAGGGAGTCAGTGAGGCTGGGCGGAGGGGGAGGCGGCGGGGGCTGAGGAGGCGGGGACGGGTTCCCCTGGTTCGTGTCCGTCATGGCCGCCAGTGTGCAGCACGAGACTGACAGTGGAGAGGCAGATCCCGGTGGCGACAGCAGCCAGCGCTACCGTCCATCGCTTGGTCTTCCGCCGGTGCAGGCGGGCATTGTTTTCGAACATGCCCACCCGCGTTCCGGCGAGAGCCCCCAGGGCCGCGCCCTTCGACGAGCGCCCGTAGGTGTCCAGGACCTCCCGCGGCTTGATGTCCTCGTACTCGGCAAGGTTGAAGACCGAGATGCCGAACCCGACGGCCACCGCGTACGCCGCGAAGGCCGCGGTGCCGGTGAACGGCTCGAAGCTCCGGGCGGCCAGGAACTGGGCGGCTGTGGCCGCGAAGCCCACCAGGAAGACCGCCTTCGTGTCCACCTTCGCGCCCGACTCCGACTGCCGCGCCAGGCGCGCCGCCAGTTCGCTGTTGATCAGCTCCAGGGTCTCCTTCTGATCCTCGAACTCCTGCGGCGTCATCGTCATGTCTTGAGCGTATGAAATGCCGAGCGTCCTCTTCGGCTACAGCCCGAACTGGCTCATCAGGTCCGTGCACAGTTCGTCAGCGCTGCTGCGTCCTTCGTCATCCGCCGCCGCAGGGGAAAGGACGGTGTGTGCGGGTTGGAGATGGTGGGGCCTGCGGGCGTAGCGCGGTCAGTTGCAGGGTGCTGTCCAGGCGCAACTTTCGCTGGTGCTCCTGCGCGGTGGCGATGAAGTCGTAGCAGCATGCCGTCACCAAGCGTTCGGATACCCGGAGCACGTCGTCTTGTCCTGGGAGCTCCGCCCCCGCATCACGGATGAAGGACAGGTTGGCTGCCATCACCACGGTGCCGTCGTAGTGCAGCTCGGTGATGATCTCCCGGTTCATGGGTGACTGGAGGTTGTTGCACACCCAGCGGCGCAGGCCGGGGCGCGGGTTGAGCCGGATGTCCGGCCCCATCCCGACCAGGGGACCTGGCACCAGCTCTCTCGCATGCAGAACGCGGGCCCGCGTCTTGGCGGCCTCCAGGACCTCCCGTGCGTCATCCCGGCTCATCGTGTAAGCACCGCGAGGCAGGGGCCGCTGGGGCCGGGAGACCGCGAGGAACCATGCCGAGGGCGCGTAGGCGTGCGCGGTGATCGTCTGGGTGGTGAGGTCGATGTGGCGTTGGATTTCTTCCTCTGCCCGGCCGACGCGGGCGAAGCGGTCGCGGTAGGCCCGCTCGATCTGGTGCTCCGCCATCCAGGCGGTGTGGTCGTTGTCCCGGTAGGGGACGACCGCGGCCTGCTGTTCCTTGTCGCGTGCTGCGCCGCCGTAGACGAAGTGGGGTGCCATCTCGCTGGCCGGCACATCGACGACCAGGACGGTCTTCGTCCCGTCGGTCAGCTCGAATATGTCCAGGTCTGAGGTTCCCCCGCTGTGCGAGAGGTGCTGATCAGCAGGTCAGAGAGGGTTGACGGGGTTTCAGGTTCGCTCGTTCGGCCGCTGCCTGCTCGGCGTAGTGCTTCTCCTCGAACTCGATCGGGCTGAGGTAGCCGAGCCGTTTCTGGATGCGCCGACTGTTGTAGAAGCCGTCGATGTACTCGAAGAGCGCGAGGTTCGCCTCGGCGCGTGTGGCGAAGACGCTGCCGCGGACGCATTCGCGCGAGGCTACGCGTGCGACTGCCGTGTGCTGCCGTTGGAGTACGTGCCGCGGGCGCTGGTCAACCGGGACGCCCGCGGCGTGATCAAACTGGTCGCCGAGGCCGGCACCGGCAGGCTGCTCGGGGCTCATGTGGTCGCCGAGGGTGCCGGGAATGTGATCGCCACCGCCATCTACGCCCTGGCCAACCACATGACGGTGCAGCAGATGGCCGACCTGTGGTGCCCGTATCTGACGATGGCCGAGGGCCTGAAGCTGGCCGCCCAGACCTACACCCGGGACGTGGCCAAGCTGTCCTGCTGCGCGAGCTGAGCACCTGGAAAAGACCAGAGGCGTCACCGTGACCGGACCGCAGACGAGGCCGATGACCGTCGGAGAGCTCTCCCGCCGCTCCGGCGTCCCGGTCAAAGTGGACGGCACCGACCCCGCTGGGCGCCTCGATGTCCCCGCCGGTCGGCCCGGTTGCGGGGCTTCGAGGCGGTGGCTGCGCTGTCCGGACCGGAGCGGGGGCCACGATGCGCAGCTGTGCCGTCAGCTGCTCAGGGCCGCCTCTGCGTCGGCGACGGTGTCGAAGACCTGCAGGACTTGATCGGCTCCGGTCATCTGCAGGATCCGGTGCAGCGGGCCCGGGACGCAGGCCAGAGCCAGCAGCACCGCTGCGTTCTCCGCCTCACGACGGGCCCCCAACAGCACGTTCAGCCCCGCCGAATCACAGAACGGCACATCCCCCAGGTCCAGCACGACAGCCCGTTCCGCACGAGCGATCACCTGCTTCAGCCGCTCACGCAGCTCTGGCTGCGTGACGTAGTCCATGGCACCTCGTAGCTTCGCCACCAGGCACGGGCTCGACCCGGTCGTCTCGACCGAAGAAAGATCATCCACAATGCCTGCCCAACCGCCTCGTCCAGGACCCGAGAATGCCGTCGAGCCTATCTGGCAAGGCGTCCAGTACCGCCAGAAGGGGCACGACGTCTCCACTACGCACTCTGCTCCCCGCAGACACTTCCCCAGACACTGGGTGAACCGGGTTTCCGGAAACTTCCAGCCGGTGTTGCCGGCTCGGCAGAAGCGAAGGGGGCAGGACTGATCGTGAATCGGCAGGCCGGAGGATGGGGCTTTCTCACCAATCACGCGCGCGTTCTGCTGGCCATCGCACGCGATCCCGCCACGCGTATCCGTGATGTCGCCGCGTCCTGCCACATCACCGAACGCACCGCCCAGAGCATCGTCTGCGACCTCGAACGGGCTGGCTACGTCAGCCGGGGGCGAATCGGTCGACGCACGCAATACGCCCTCCGTCTGGACGGAAAGCTGCGTCATCCGGCGGAGGCCCACCTGCCCGTCTCGGATCTGATCGCGTTGTTCACCGGCCGCGACCGCGAGGATCCCTCCGGGCAGAAGCGCGCTGCTCCGTAGCCGCGGCCGAGCCGTCCGGCTTCATCTGGTCGGCCCTCGTTCGGCCGACAGCGCGAGCGGTGCCTCGCTCGTTGTGCGGGCGTGGAGGACGAGCATGGTGGTCAGCCGGCGCTTCCGGCACGTGCGGTCGGTCGGCCGTTCGGGGCGGGGCAGCCGCGCCGCGCGCTGAGGTTCCGCATCGAGGCCGCCCTCGCCTGGCGCCTGGGGGTGATGCCTAGACCGACAGCATCGCCCGAGCGGGAGAGTTCCGGCGGGACCGGGCGGTGCGACGGCTGGTGCCAGCTCGTAGGCTGCGGCCATGACCGACATCCAGACTCCGACGCCCCGCGAAGCCTTCGAGCTGCTGCTGGCCGGTAACCAGCGCTTCGTCGCGGGTGCCCCCGAGCACCCGAATCAGGACGCCACCCGCCGCGCCGAGATCGCACCGGGCCAGCAGCCCTTCGCCGTGCTGTTCGGGTGTTCCGACTCCCGGCTGGCCGCCGAGATCATCTTCGACCGCGGCCTGGGCGACCTGTTCGTGGTCCGCACCGCAGGCCATGTCATCGGCGCCGAGGTGCTGGGCAGCATCGAGTACGGAGTGGACGTGCTGGGCTGCCCGCTGGTGGTGGTGCTCGGTCACGACTCGTGCGGCGCGGTCGGTGCGGCGTGCGCCGCGCTGGAGAACGGCATGGCACCGGCCGGGTACGTCCGGGACGTCGTCGAGCGGGTCACCTCCAGCGTGCTGGCGGCGCGGGCCGCCGGACGGGTGGAACCACAGGAGATCCTCGCCGAGCACATAAGGCACACCGTCGACCTGCTGCTGGACCGCTCCCGGGTACTCGCCGAGAAGGTCGCCTCCGGCCAGGCCGCCGTGGTCGGCCTGTGCTACCGGCTGGCCGACGGCAGCGCACAGCTCGTCGCGGCCCACGGCGTTGATGCGGCGGTTGCCACCGCGTCCTGACCACGGGACGTGGCTGCTCAGTACCAGGTCGGACGCGCACCCTGCGGCGCTCTGGCAGGGCCACCGGACGGCGTCCGTGCTGGTCAGGAGGAGGGCCGGGGGCCCGCAGCGCGGCGGAGCCGGTTGGCGATCGCCAGCCCCAGCCCCTCCTCCACCGGCAGGGACGCGACGATGACGTCACACCCCCGCTGGTCGAGCTCGCGCAGGAACCCGTATAGCCCGCGCGCGTAGGCGGGCATCGAAGCGGGGATCGCCACCACGGCGTGCGCCTTCACCGAAGCGCCGGCGAAGGACGGGGGAAGAAAGACTCCCACCCGCTGCCCCAGCTCCTGCGCGAGCTCCGCTTCAACGACGACCTTCTCCGGCTCGACGAGGACGACCCGCGCCCGCGGCGCGTAGTGCGACGGATGCTGGCCCGGCACCCGCACACGGCTCGTCGAAGGCACCGCGATCGGGCACCCCAGCACCGCTTCGAGGTCCTCACGCGTCACCCCACCGGGCCGCAGGACGCTCGGGATCTCGCCCGTGGCGTCAACGATGGTCGACTCGACGCCGACCCCGCAGGGGCCGCCGTCCAACACGAAGTCGACGGCCTCACCGAGCTCCGCACGGACGTGCTCCGCCGTGGTGGGGCTGATCGAGCCGAAACGGTTGGCGGACGGGGCCGCCACACCGCCACCGAACGCCGACAGCAGCGCAAGTGCAACGGGGTGGTCGGGCACGCGCACGGCCACCGTCTCCAGTCCACCAGTCGCCTCCAGGGGCACCCGGCGACCACGGCGCAGAACCAGCGTCAGGGGCCCCGGCCAGAAGCGTTCGGCCAGCAGGCGCGCGGTTGCGGGCACGGCCTCGACCCAGTCGTCCAGGTGCTCCGCCCCGCCGATGTGGACGATCAGCGGGTGGGAGGGCGGGCGCCCCTTGACCTGGAAGATGCGCGCGACGGCCGCGGGGTCCTCGGCGTTGGCGCCCAGACCGTAGACAGTCTCGGTCGGGAGGGCCACCAGGCCCCCGGCGCGCAGCACACCGGCCGCCTTCTCGATGTCACTGGTTGTTGTTGCCGACACCCTCGCAATCCTAATTCTGCGGGAACGGGTTCCGGCCGGGCAGATCGCGTTGGCCAGATCGTTCGAACAAGGAGCGCAACGCCTGAGGATCGGAATCATTTCCGCGGCCCATGCGGCTCGTCCTCCCCCCACAGCACCCGGCAGTCCGCCACACCGCGGGCGGGGCGCACACCGGACAGCGGGATGCGTCACCCGCAGGGTGCGTGCTGCTCACCCCAGGGCAACCGTCAGCAGGCGCATTCCCGCCCGAGCGCGTCGGGGCCGGAATGTAAGCGGCGTCACCGTCGAGGCACGCGCCGGCGCTCTAGCGTCGCGGCATGGAGGTACTGGCTCTGTCCGGAGGTGGACGCTCATGATGAGGGCTGTGTGGCACGGGGCCGTGCTCGCCGAGGCGGACCGCACCATGGTGGTCGAGGGCAATCACTACTTCCCGCCCGCCTCGCTCAACCGCGCGTACTTCACCGAGAGCCGGGCGCGGTCGCTATGCCCGTGGAAGGGGATCGCCCGCTACTACACGCTCACCGTCGACGGCGACGCCAACCCGAACGCCGCCTGGTACTACCCGCATCCCAGCCCGTTCGCCAGGAAGATCAAGAACCATGTCGCCTTCTGGCGCGGGGTCACGGTGGAACCCGCGTCCGACGACGACCGGTAGGCGCATGCGGCGATCGGCCCGGCGGCATGCATCCTGGCAGTGGGCGTCGGGTCAGCCGCGCAGGAAGTGGCGTACGGCGACGACGGCCTGCATGGCGGCGGCCGGGCGCAGCAGCGCGGGCCGGGGCCGTTCGGGCATGCTGCCGCGGCGAACGGCAAGGGCGGTGACCGCGACGACCGGCGTCGCCCACGCGGCGAGGGCCGCGGCCCGCACCGTGCGGCTGGGCGGGCGGCCGTAGCGTCGCGGGCGGTGGCGGCCGCCGGACCCGTGGCCGCCGCCGGGCTGCGCACCGTCGAGAGGCTGGACCTCCCGGCGCCGCGCCGTGTGTCCGGCCGATGCTGCCGCCGCCAGGCACCTTCAACGGCCAGCCTGCCCCGCTCTAACTGTCCCTAACAAAGCCGTTGGACGTGGCGGTGAGTGATCAGGCAGACGGCGAGCCCGAGGAACGCTTCGTGGATGTCGTCGCGTCGTTCCCAGCGGATGCGAAGGCGGCGGAATCCGTGCAGCCAGGCGATCGTGCGCTCGACGACGTAGCGGAAGATGCCCAGGCCAGTGCCGTGTGGTTGGCCTCGCTTCGCGATCACGGGGCGGATGCCGCGTTGCCAGAGCAGGCGCCGGTACTTGTCGTGGTCGTAGCCGCGGTCGGCCAGCAGCGCATCCGGCCTTCGGTGTGGTCTGCCGACCCGGCCCGCGACGGCCGGGATCTTGTCGAGCAGAGGCAGGAGCTGGGTGACGTCGTTGCGGTTTCCGCCGGTCAGCGACACCGCGAGCGGGATGCCCTGTCCGTCGACGATGAGGTGGTGCTTGCTGCCCGGCCGTGCTCGGTCGACCGGGCTAGGGCCGCTTTTGGTGAGTCGTTGCCGGGGTGGCAGGGGCCGCAGTCGGCGGCGTCCGTCCACAGCGGCAGGTCGACCTCCCAGCCGTCGGCGGCGACGATGTGGGCCGTCTTCACCACGGAGCCGTCGTTCTTCATGTCGACCTTGGGCACGTGGTGCAGGAACACACCGTCGTTGAACTTCTCGCACAGCTCGGCGTACGCGGCGGTGTCCAGGATGATCGTGTGGACGCCGATGTCGACGAGCTTGCTGGGCGCCAGCCCCAGGCTCTCGCCCCGGTGGTTCATCGCGGTCAGCAGGTAGGCGTAGCCCTGGCCGAGGACCCGGGTGGCCATGATCGAGTCGTAGGGGTAGTCCCGCATGAGGAGCCCGACCTGCTTGTCCCACAGGTCGGGCGGCACAACGTCGCGTGCGCAGCGGACCGGGCCGGTCGTCGGGTCGGCGGCCGGAGGGGATGCAACAGGGGTGTTGGTTGCCATGGTGTGCCTCCGATGGACGGTGCCCCGCGGCTCGGGGCGGTGCCCCCAGCACAGCGCGCCGAGCGGCTGTGCGGTGATCGACTCTCGTTCTGTGCAAGGCGTTTGCATGTCGTGCAAGCAGCCTCGACGCGGCCGGGCCGGCGCCCGTAGCGTGGAGGGCCCCTGTGTGTGCGGTGTGGGAGGGACGCGTGCCCGTTGACCCGCTCTGGAACAGCACGACAGCACTGCAGTTAGAGGTCCTAACAGAAGCTGTTGATCATGTGACTGTCGTCCTGGTTGCTCGTTGGTTTGTCGTGGGGAAGAGGGAGTCACGGCCGTGGATCGTCTCGGACGAACTGTGGTCGCTCATCGAGCCGT
>NZ_JBHSNY010000024.1:0-37733 GCF_042657145.1 Streptomyces bullii | reverse complement strand
CACCTCAGCTGACAGGCCCGTGATCCTCCGGTCGTTGATGATCGCTGCACGAGACACGTTCCCCACCACACGACCATGATCGACGATCGAGAACTCGACGTCTCAACGCCTACCATGCACGAGCTCGTAAGGGTTGTCCCGCATCTGCTGACCAGCCTCGACCAGGGGGCTGTTGGCGTCAGAGGTGTGCGGTGCGCAACACGTTGAGTCTGGGCGCGTCATCCGTGGCTGGATGCTCTTTGTAGCAGGTGGTCGATGTGGCGTTGGAGGATGGCCAGCGCCATCTCCGGAGAGTGGTGGCCTGCTAGGACGTGGACCGTGAGGCCATCAGCCACAGCGAGGAGGGTGTGTGCCTCGCGGGTGGGGTCGAGGTGCTGTAGGAATTCCTGGGTGTCCTGGCCATAGCGGATGAGCCACGCGATGAGGTCATGGAGCTTGGCATAGGTGTCGTGCAGGACGGCGGCCAGTTTTTCGCTGGCCGGGGCTTGGGTGACGAAGGCCAGCCAGACGTGCGCCTGCGTCTTCGATTCCTCATCCAGCAAGGCGAGTTCGGCCAGGGTGTGTGACAGCAGAGTGGATGCTGCCTGAGGGGCGGAGGTTGTGGCGATGCGCTGGTTGGCGCGTTCGCTGACGTGTTGGGAGACGTGCTCGAGTGCGAAGAGCAGCATGTCCTCCTTGGTGCTGAAACACCGCTGGACGGCGCCCATGGACACGTCCGCCTGAGCGGCGACGTCGCGGAGGCTGACGGCTTCCATGCCGGAACGCGCGATCAGAGTGCAGACCGCCTCGGCGATCCGTCGGCGTCGGTCCTCGTAGTCGACCTGCCTGGGCACGCTCAGCTCCTCCTGTTTTCTGATGCACTTGCATCATATCCTGCTGCACTGCACGATGTGATGCGACCGCATCGAAAACGATGTGCGCACACTGGAGAGGACGCCCGTCATGGGGAAGCAGCTCAAGAAGTCGGACAACAGCTCAGGCCAGGGGCTGCTCTGGCTGTTCGGTGCCATCCTGGCCGTCCAGGGGTTCGGCTCCGCCATCACAGAGGCCGGGTGGGATACAAGCTTCGGTGTCGCCGGCCTTCTGCGGGCAGCCCACGCGCCTGAGTGGGGATCCCTCCTGGTCGGCTTTGCAGGTGCCGCCCTACTGGTGACAGCGGCGCGCCGTCACCATGCGAGGAGGCAGGCGCACCGACGTCCGTGAGCGGGCCAGAGGCCAACGCCGCCGCGTGGGAAGCTCTTGGCGTGACTGGTGTGATCACGGCGTCGGAGCCTTCCTGGATGGCCCCCTTCACCGGGCTGAGCCCACGGCTGTTCCGGAAGCTGGTGACAGGGCTGCGTCGCGAGGGCACTGACGCGGTACGGCGCGGCCGGCCCTGGAGCCTGCCACTGGAGGACAGGGCCCTGCTCGCCGCCTACTGGCGCACCAACCTGACCCTGCGGCAGCTCGCCCCGCTGTTCGGCGTCTCGAAGTCCGCCGCCGACCGGATCATCAACGACCTCGGCCCGCGCCTGGCGCTGCAGCAGCGCCGCCGCTACCGCAAGGACACCGTGCTGATCGTGGACCGCCCTGGTCCCCACCCGCGACCACAGCGTCGCCGAGCAGTCGAAGAACTACCGGTACTCCACCAACCACCAGGTCGTCATCGACGCGGACTCCTGCCTTCCTGGTCGTCGCGGTCGGTCGGCCCGTGACGGGCAACCGCAACGACTGCAAGGCATGGGAGGAGTCCGGCGCCAAGGCAGCGGTAGGGAAGACCACACGATCGCCGACGGCGGCTACCGCGGCACCGGCCTGGTCATTCCCCACCGTCGCACGCGCAAGGACGAGGAACTGGTCGCCTGGAAGGAGGAACACAACCGCTCACACAAGAGCGTCCGGGCCCGCGTCGAGCAGGTCTTCGCCCGCATGAAGACCTGGAAGATCCTCCGCGACTGCCGCTTGAGAGGTGACGGCGTTCACCACGCCATGCTCGGCATCGCCCGCCTGCACAACCTCGCCCTCGCCGGATAACCCGGCAACCACCAGGCCACCTACCAAAGAAGCACCGTATTCCCAGCCCCATTACGGGACAGCCCGTAAGGCAGTTTCCCGGCACGGGCTGCGCCGTGGCGTTCATCATGTGGAGCATGAAGAGTGGGCGGGGGCGGTTTGCTGTATGGTGCAGCCACCTCGCCGAGCGCGCGGCGGACGTGTTCGGAGTCGAGCAGGCTCTTCGCGGTGTGCCAGACCCGGTTTCCGTGCCGGTCAAACTGCAGGGCGGTGACCCGGTCGACAGCAGCATCGCCTCCCTTCGGTGACGCTGATGTGCGGCGCGGCGGTTGCGTCACTGGAGAAGACCGGGCAATGCCAGAACTGGCCCAAAGCACGGCTCTGTCAACGCTCTTCCGTACTTTTGGCCGGTACACGATGCGCTTCGGCTTTCTAGCCTGAGCGGCATGAATACAGGGGATCGGCCGACAAAGCCGACTGGCATGATGTTCACCATCGGGCTCGGCGTCGTGTTCACCCTGGGGATCGTCTTCACGGCGTTCATGCTCATGGACAGCTGGGGCGGCGCCTCCTGGTTGTTTGGCTCCGCCGTCTCGATCATCGTGGGTGGCCTCGCGCTGATGCGTGAGCGGCAGAAGATGCAGACCGCGGTCGCGGGCCTGGCCGTGACGGCCGTCGCCGTCGCGGTGTCCCTGATCGCCGGGGACGACCTGCCGCAGGAACCGGCGCCCATCACGGCGCTCGCTCTCTCGGTGCTCGTCGGCTCCGCGATCAGGACGCTGCCGAGGGGACCGGCTGCCGGAATCGCGGCGGGCGGCGTCGTGGTGACCGGGGGCACCTGGTTCGACGGGTGGACCGGCGTGACGAACCTGGCCACGATGGGGTTGATCGCCGCCCTCGTGACGGGGCCGGTGCTGCGCGGTCTCGCCCCGCAACCAGCGCGCCAACGCCCCGGCCCCGCAGGGGCCCTGGGCCAAACCGCCGCGACCGTAGCATGGCCGGAGAGCTAGTGGACGCGGTGAGCTCCGCCCAGCCTGCCGCCAATACCGCGGAGTTGACCGCCGGCCCGCCCACGGCCCCGCCGAACGGCGCGGATCGCGGGCAGAGATTCGGTAATCTGATCAACGTGACCATTCCGGACCGATGGGCCAGGGGCGTCTCCACCGTCGGGCTTGGCGTCACGTTCCTCACGGCGATCGCCATCCAGGCTGTCGCCCTCGCGCAAACCTGGGGGGCCGCGTTCTGGGTTCCCGGGACCGCCGCCGCCGTGGTGGTGTGCGGGCTCGCGATGATGCGCCATCGGGAGCGGACCTGGACGGCGGTCGCGGGCCTCGTCGTTGCTGCGCTGGCGGTCCTCATCCCGCTGCTGCCCGGGACTGAGCTTCCCGCCGGGCTTGGACCCTCCATGGCCCTGGGCCTGGGAGTGCTCATCGGTTCCGCGGTCAGGGCGCTGCCGCCTGTGCGGGCCGGGGCCATCGCGGGCGCCGGGCTGCTGGTGATCGCCGCCCAGTTCGCCGCCCGCCCGGCGTCGGCGGTCGTGGCCATCGCCGCAGCGGCCTGGCTGGCCGCCCTCGGGGTCGGGCTGTCACTGCGCATGCTCGACGGCCGGGTGAAGGCCACCGCCGAACGGGTGCGCCGGGCCGAACGGCTGGAGCTCGCACGGGAACTGCACGACATCGTGGCCCACCACATCACGGGGATGCTGATCCAGGCGCAGGCCGCCCAGATCCTCACGAGGCGGGCCCCGGAGAACGTGTCGAACTCGCTGACCGAGATCGAGACCGCCGGGTCCGAGGCCCTGGCCGCGATGCGCCGCGTCGTCGGGCTGCTGCGCGACACCGACGACGCGGCGCCAACCTCACCCGGGCCGGAGGGGCTGAGCGCGCTGGTCGAACGCTTCAGCCGCCAGGGCCCGAAGGTGCGACTGACCGTGCCCGACGACGACACGCAGTGGCCGCCGGAAGTGACCAGCACCGTGTATCGCATCGTCCAGGAGGCGCTGACGAACGTCCTGCGTCACGCGCGGCACGCCCGCTCCATCGACGTCACCCTCGGCCGCGACGCCGCGGCCGTCACCGTCGAGGTCGCCGACGACGCCCCGCCGAACTCCACCCGGCCCCATCACCGCGGCGGGTACGGTTTGATAGGCATGCGCGAACGCGTCGAGACGCTCGGCGGCTCCCTGTGTGCCGGTCCCCGGCCCGGCGCCGGCTGGTCCGTGCGGGCGACCCTGCCCGTCCCCGCCAAGGAGCCCGGATGACCATCAAGGTCCTGCTCGCCGACGACCAGGCTATGATCCGCCGTGGCCTGCGGCTGATCCTGGAGGACCAGCCCGACATCGCCGTCATCGGGGAGGCCGCGGACGGCGCCGAGGCGATCGCGATGGCCAGGCGGCTGCGACCGGACGTGTGCCTGGTGGACATCAGAATGCCCAAGCTCGACGGCATCGAGGTCACCCGCGCGCTGGCTGGCCCAGGTGCAACCGATCCGATACGGGTCATCGTCGTCACCACGTTCGATCTCGACGAGTACGTGTACGGGGCACTGCGCGGCGGCGCGGCCGGGTTCATCCTCAAGGACGCCGGTCCCGCCCTGCTCATCGAGGCCGTCCGTGCCGCCTGCAACGGCGAGGCGCTGGTCTCGCCGTCGGTCACCCTACGGCTGCTGAAGCACCTGAACGAGACCGGGGCTGTGCCCCGCGGCCGCGCTAGGCAGTCGCCACAGCTGTCTGGACGCGCGCTCGAGGTTGTGCAGGCCATCGCGCGTGGCCGCACCAACCAGGAGATCGCCGCCGAGCTGTTCATCACCCTCAGCACGGTCAAGAGCCACCTGTCAGGGATCCAGACCAAGCTCGGGGTGCGCAACCGGACCGAGATCGCCGTCTGGGCCTGGGAGAACCGCATCGTCGAGAGCACCTCAGAGTAAACCGCCACTCCCTCAGCACGACCGCCACTTCCCGCACGGGCGGGTTGAGTCAACGCGCGGTGTGCAGTGACAGCGGGCCCCATTCGCGCATTATCGAAGCAGCTCCCATACCGTCAGCAACTCGCTGAAGAGGTCGTCTCGCCGCCCGCGGGCCCGGCCATACCAGGAGAGAAAGGGCGCCGCCTGGAAAGCCCCGGCGGCGCCCGGACGGCGCTGGCTGAGACGGGGGTCAACTCACCCGGCGCCGGATTCGCCAAAGACCGAATGCGGTGAGGATCCCGCTGAGTGCCAGATAGACCCCGGTCTCCAGCCACTGGAACGCCCAGTAGCGGCTGTTGGGGTGGTAGAGGACGTCGACGTGGAGGTCGTGCTTGGCAAGGCACACCGCCGTGTCGCCGAACGTGCCGCCAGCCCCGGTCTTGGGCGGGTTGTCAAGGCAGGTGTTGAACTTGGCCCCGCTGAGCGTCTTGCCGACCGCGGTGCGCAGGGGGCTCGTCTCGGCGATCCAGGCGTCGGGCGCATCCGGAATCTTCACCCCGCCGATGACGGAGCCGCCGCCGAGGCTGCCGAGGTTCTGCGCCTGGTTGATGGCTTGGGCCGTCATCGGCAGCGTGGCCTTGTCCGGCGGCATGAGGCTGGGCCGCACCACGTTCGGGAAGAAGAACTGGAAGGCGAGGAAGACGATGAGCGTCACAGCCATCGCGGGCAGGGTCCGGCGCAGCAGGAGCCCGACGACGGTGCCGAAGGTGAAGGCCATCGCGGCATAGCCGATCGGGGCGATGTTTCGCGCGCCGAACACGAACGTATCGAACTGCTCCTTGACCACCTGGTCGAAGGGGCGTGCCGCCCAGGTCAGCAGGGCCGAGGCCGCGCCGGTCACGATGACGGCGGCCAGGCCGATGAGCAGGACCTTGCTGATGAGCCAGCGCGGGCGGGTGACGCTCTGGTTCCACACCAGCCGGTGGGTGCCGTTCTCGAGTTCCCGGGCGATCAGGGGAGCTCCCCAGAAGGTGCCGATGAGGGCGGGGATAAAGGCGAGCCCGGTCGCCAGGAACAGCAGGGTGTTCTGGAACGTGCCGCGGAACTGGCTTCTTGCCTGCGCGCAGTTGGCCGAGCTCTCGCAGTTAGCTCGGTAGACGTCGTAGGCGTCGCGGATGTCCGCGCCGACGTACACCATATACGCGGCGATAACGGCCAGCACACAGGCGGCGAACAGCGCCTGGATGCGGAACTGGCGCCAACTCAGCCACATCATCGCGAGGCCCCCCAGGCTGCCGCTTCGGTCCGGGCGGCGGGTACGGCGGCTGCCCGGGTCATGTAGGCGAGGACGAGCTCTTCGAGTGTGATGGGCTCGGCCTGGTGGGACAGGGCCTCGGGTGCGGTGCCGGTGCGGACGACCGCGCTGCTGTGCTTGCCGCTCTGCTCGACCGAGATCACCTCGACCCCGGCGGGCAGCCGGTTGAAGTCGCCGCGAGGCGCGACCAGTCGGGCGTGCCCGGCCAGCAGATCCCGGGTTTCCCCGGCGATTTGCACCTGCGAGTCGCACAGCACGATGATGTAGTCGCAGACCTGCTCGATATCGCCGAGCAGGTGCGAGGACAGTACGGCGCTGGCGCCGAGCTCCAGCACGAACTCCATCAGGTTCTGCAAGAACCCCTTGCGGGCCAGTGGGTCGAGCGCCGCCGCCGGCTCGTCGAAGATCAGCAGCTCGGGCCGCTTGGCCGCCGCGATGGTCAGCGCCAGTTGCGCTCGCTGGCCGCCCGAGAGCTGCCCCGCCTTCTGCGCGGGGTTCAGCCCCACCTGGCTGATCCGCCGCTCGGCCAGGGCCGGGTCCCACGCCGGGTTCATCTTCGCGCCGAACGTCAGGTGCTCGCCCACGGTGAACGAGCCGTACACCGGCGTGCTCTGCGCGACGAACCCCACCCGGGCCAGATGCGACGCGTTCGCCGCCGGACGTGACCCCAGCACGGTCAGAGAGCCGGACGTCGGCTCGATCAGCCCGCAGGCCAGGTGCAGCAGGGTCGATTTGCCGGCCCCGTTCGGGCCGACCAGGCCGATGACACGGCCGGAGGGGATGGTGAGGTTCACGTCGGTCAGGGCCAGCTTGCCGCGACGACCGTACTTCTTAGTCAAGCCATCGGCATGAAATGCCGGAGGTGAGTCTGCATGTGGCATGCCCCCATCCTGGAATTCCACCTTCTTCCCAGCACCAGCCCAAAGCACGGTTCCCGCGTCGGCCAACCGTACTTTTGACCGGTTCGGCGCCGAGGCCCCGCTGCTGGGCGAACTGCGTGCCGTACAGCTTGGCGTAGAGCCCACCGCTGGTGAGCAAACGAGGCGTGGTGCCCCGCTCCTGGAGCTGCCCGTGGTCGATCCGCGCGGCCCGCCCGGACGGCGCCCCGATCTACGTCATCGAGGCTCACTTCGGCCCGCTGCGACAGTTCACCATCGCCAACACCAACACCGTCATCTTCTGCGGCCACTTCCCCGCCGGCGCGGAATCCTTCACCGAGGACGAGATCGAGGGCGAGTCGCGCGGCCAGTGGTACGTACGGCAGGCACTCGGCTCGGCGAACAGCGACGGCGGCCCTCTCCTGCACATCCTCACCGGCAACCTCAGTCACCAGATCGAGCACCACCTCTTCCCCGACCTGCCGAGCAACCGCTACGCCCAGATCGCTCCCCGGGTGCGCATGCTGTGCGAGAAATGCGCCATCCCCTACACCACCGGCCCGCTGCTGCGCCAGTACGCCTCCACCTGGGCCCGCATCTGGCGCATGGCGATCCCGTAACGCAGCTCCGCACCAGCCGGTTCGCCGACGCACGGGGGCTGTGGCCCGCAACCCCGCCCGCGGCCTGTCGGTCCGGCGCCGGGCGGTCACCCGGGGCGCTCCGCCTCCGGTTTCGCCACGCTTCCGGTTCATCCGCTGCGGGACGGGTGCGGCGCCTAGCTGTTCTGTCCGGGGAGGTTGTGGACGGGTGAGCCAGGTCTCGGCTGAGGGATCTTGAACAGGTGAGGGCCTTGCGGGTTCGGTGTGGATTGCGACGTCTACACCGACCGAAAGGCCCTCGTGTCCCACCGTAATGCACCCCTGACCGAGGCCGGCCGACTGCGCCTGGCCCGCTGCGTGGTCGAGGACGGCTGGCCGCTTCGGCGGGCCGCCGAACGCTTCCAGGTCTCGCCCACCACGGCCCAGCGATGGGCCGACCGCTACCGGCGCCGGGGAGTGGCCGGCCTGACTGACCGCTCGAGCCGGCCTCACCACAGCCCCCGCCGCACTCCCACCCGCACCGAGCGGCGGATCATCAAGGTCCGCCTGCTGCGCAGATGGGGACCGGCCCGCATCGCGCACTTCCTGCGCCTGGTGCCCTCGACCGTGCACCGCGTCCTGACCCGCTACCACCTGGCCCGCCTGTCCCATCTCGACCGGGCCACGGGCCGTGTTGTGCGCCGCTACGAACGCGACCGTCCCGGTGAGCTGATCCACGTCGACATCAAGCGCACCCGGCCCTACCGGCCGCAGACCAACGGCAAGGTCGAACGCTTCAACCGCACCCTGCTGGACGAGTGGGCCTACGCACGCCCCTACCGCTCAGAACAGGAACGGCGCGACGCCTTCCCCGGCTGGCTGCACACCTACAATCACCACCGCGGACACACCGCGCTCAAAGGGCAACCACCCGCCAGCCGCGTCCCCAACCTCACCGGTCAGTACACCTAGCCCGACAAGCAGCAGTCGGGGCCTCGACGTGTGGCCCTGCCGTGTGGCGCTCATGCTGGGTGGTGCCGGGCGACGATACGGGTGACCGTGACGGTGACGGTGGCCGCTTCCGGGGCGCCGTGTGCGGCGAGGTGGGAGATGACAGCGGCCCGTACGTGGTTGTGGACGTTCCGGGCGGTGTCCGACGCCCTGTGGCCTTCGGCCAGGACGCAGCGCACCTCGATGTGCCATCCCTGACCGTCCGGCGCACGGGCGGTGCGGACGCCCGCCTCGGACGGGGTGCGTTCATCTGTTGTCTCCGGCCGCGTGGGCGAGGTGGCCGCCGCGAGGCGGTGAGCGAGGCGTGGCTGCAGGCCGGCCACGCCGGGAACCGCGAGGGCCGCCTCGGCCGCGACGCGGAGGAGAGTGGTCGCGTCGGTGGCAGCCATCACGTACCACCGCCTGTGGGGTGACCGGAGCCCGCGGGGCTGAGGGTCGGGAACGGCTCCAGCACGTCGACCACGATGATGTCGACGGCCGTCACGGCCAGCCCCAGATCCTGGTCGGCGGCATCGATGACCGATCGGCGTACCTGCTGGACCCTGTCGGGCAGCGGGCGGTCGAGGGCGACGGCCAGGGTCATGGTCACCCGCACGCCGGTGCCCTCACCCGCGGGTACGAGCCGACAGGTCGCGGCCCGCGCACCGGGCACCGTGTCCGCAGCCTGCCGCAGCACTTTCGCCGCGGCGCTCTCGGCGATCCTCAGATCCAGGTCCGTGTCGGCCAGTGGCAGCAGCCGTCCGAGGCGGGCCTCGGCCCTGACGACGCTCATGACCCGGTCGGCGAGTGCCTGCCGGGCGGGCGGGTCCTTGGCACGCATCGCCCGCGTGGCCGCGTTCACCGTGGCCAGTCCCTCGACGGCCTCACGGCAGTGGGGACATGACACGGTGTGCGGATCCACGGTCGGCTCCGCGTCCTGCGCCTGTTCCCAGACCCGGCTGAGCAGGCGGCCGCACGGCAGTACCTCATCATTTGCGAGCGGGACCGCGTCGTCCACGGCCGGCGCGTTGCGAGGCCCGTCGGTTCCGGGCGGTTCGGACGGCCGCGCGGGCGGGTCGTCTAGCGCCATGGGGCCATCGCCTCCTTCAGGGACCGGCGTGCCCTGAACAGTCTGCCGCGCACGGTCTGCTCACTGGTCTGCGTCACGTGGGCGATCTCCTTGTAGTGCAGGCCCTGCAGTTCCCGCAGGATCCAGCAGACACGCTGTCCGGCGTCCAGCTCGCCGAGCGCGCGGGCCAGGGCGGCCGTGGCCGCGTTCTGCTCCGCGGCTCGGGCGGGCGAGCTCCACTCGTCGCCCGTAGCGGGTTCGGCGACGGCTTCCAAGGGGAGGGGCGGAAGTCGGCGGCGTCGCATGGTCAGGCAGCGGTTGACGGTGATCCGGTACATCCAGGTGCGGAACTGCGCACCGTGGCGGTATTCCGGCAGTCGCCGCCAGGCGCTGACGAAGGCGTCCTGGACAGCGTCCTCGGCGTCCTGGGCGTTGCCGAGCATGCAACGGGCCAGGGCCAGGAGGGGCCGACTGTGCCGCTGGACGAGAACAGCGAAGGAATCCTCGTCTCCTTCGGCCGCCCGCACGGCCAGCAGTCCGTCCGGCAGGTCGCATCCCAGAGGTGGGAAACCGGTCCGCTCGATCATGCCGCTCCTGCTCACGGCTCGGGACGAACGAACGTGTACCCCACCCCTACGACTGTGATGCACGTCACATTCATTGCGTGTGAGAAGCCGACCTCCCCATATGTCCAACCTTCTGACGGGCATCACATCGGTGCCCGACCGACCGATCGAGGCGACCGCGATGACGGAGAACAGCACCAGCGTCGGCAAGGGCAGCCGGCCCGACGGAGACTCGAGCGCGCTGAAGGGCCGCACCGGGGCCGGGGCTCCGGCGGAGACACGGGGGAAGACCACCATCGCGGACGGCGTGGTGGCCAAGATCGCGGGCATGGCCGCCCGCGAGGTACCGGGGATCCACAACCTCGGAGCGGGGATGGCCCGTGCCATCGGCGCCGTGCGGGAGCGCGTCCCGGGCGGAGGCGGCGGCGTCTCGCGAGGAGTGAAGGTGGAGGTCGGGGAGCGCCAGGCTGCCGTGGACCTGGACGTCGTCGTCGAGTACGGGGTCTCCATCGTCGATGTCGCCGGTGACGTGCGCACCAACGTGATCAGCGCCGTGGAGCGGATGACGGGCCTGGAGGTCGTCGAGGTGAACATCGCCGTCGATGACGTCCACCTCCCTGATGAGGAAGGGTCAGAAGAGTCCGAACCGGATGAGGGCCGCGTGAGGTGACCCGGCCGTGGTCAACCGCCGCGTCCCCGCGTGAGCGGGTGATCACATGGATGGCGCTCGCGAGACGGGTGAGTGAGTGATGAACGCAGCGACTACGGGCCTCGCAGCCGGCATGGCCCTGGGCTTCGCCGGCTACTTCGGCGGCTTCTGGGCGTTCCTGCTTGTTCTGGTCCTGGGCGCGGCGGGTTTGATCGTCGGCCTCGTCCTGCAGGGTGACCTCGAACTTCCCGCACGGAGGCAGCGGTGAGCGCCCCACCCGGCTCCGCCGGAACCCCCGGCACCGCGCGCAGTCCATCGCCGCGGGCCGTCGACCTGCCGCCCCCGGCTGATCGGGGCGCCACCGTCATCCCCGACAAGGTGGTCGCCCGCATCGCCACGCAGGCCGCACGTGCGGCTCAGTCCCGGCGTGCCGCCCTACCGCCGGACCGGAGCGGATCGGCAGCGCCGAGCGCCTCCGCCGCCATCCGTACCGGATCGGTGCGCCTCCACCTTGCCCTGGACCTGCCCTATCCCACCGACATCCCCCACGTCTGTGAGCGGATACAGCACGACGTCGCCGAGCGGGTGGCCCAACTGACCGGCCTGCACATCGCAGAAGTCACCCTCACCATCCGGCGACTGGTGAGCGTCACCCACGCGAATCGGGGACGGGTCCGGTGAACCACCGCGCCCGGTCGCCCGACATGCCGTACACGAAGGAGGACCGGAATGACTCTCGACCCGGGCCCTCCCGGCCGCAGTTCCGCACCGCCGGTGCGCCCTGACACGGTGTCATCGGCGAACGAGCCGACCGAGTCCGAACCGCCCGAACGCGACACGCCCTCACCGGACGCGGCAGCGGGCGACCGCAACGGACACCACACGACCCACCGCCCGTGGTCGGCGCGCCGCCTTCCGGCCGCCCTGGTCGCCTCGGCGACTCTCGTGGCGGCAGGGGCGGCACTGTTCGATGTCGTCGCCGTACGGGCCGGACGCCAGGCAGCAGCCTGGCGAAAGCACCTGGCCGACGAACTGGCCACCCGACCGGTGGACGACGTGTGGATGCTCACGGGAGCCGCCGTGGCCGCTGCCGTCGGCGTCTGGCTGATCACCCTGGCACTCACCCCCGGCCTACGGCGCCTGCTGCCTCTGCGATCCCCTCCCGGCTGCCCCCCGCCCCACCTGCGGGCATCACTGGACCGCGACGGCGCCGCCGCTCTGCTGCGCGACGCCGCCCTGCGGGTACCGGGCGTCAGCACGGCTCACATCCGGGTGCGTCGCCATCGCATCAAAGCCCGCGCGGACATCCGCTTCCGCGACCCCGAGCAGGTCAAGAACGACCTCTCCGCCGTCCTCAACGAGGAACGCGACCGGCTCGCCCTGTCCCGTCCTCCCCGCATCGTCGTACGTGTACGGCAACGCACCGTCTGACGACAACCAGCACCGGAGCCCGCACCATGACGCCGCGACCCGCGCTCAACCGCATCCTGCTGGCCCTCACCGGACTGGTACTGCTCGGCGGCGGCCTGCTGATCATCGCCGCCGGGCTCAACCTCTACCGGCGACACGACCTGGCGCCGCCCGCCGGCTGGCCCCTGACCACCCCGGACGACATCCTGCTCAGCTCCGCCGACCGGGCACGCTGGAGCAGCCAGGGCTGGTGGTGGTGGCCCGCAGTCATTGCCACCCTTGCTCTCATCACCCTGCTCGCCCTGTGGTGGCTGCTCGCCCAACTGCGCCGGCGCCACCCCGGCGCGATGCCCGTCGGCGGCACACCCCCGCAGGAAGGCGTCGAAATGCGCGACCGCGCGCTCAGCGACGCCATCGCCACCGAGGCCCGCGCCCTGCCCGGCGTCCAGCAGGCGAACGTCCGCATCACAGGCCGACCTGCCCACCCGCGCACCCACATCACCCTCACCCTCACCCCTCAGGGAACACCGGACGCTGTCCTCAACGCACTCTGCGAGGGGCCGCTGCACACCGCCCACCAGTCCACCGGCTCCCCGCACATGCCCACCGAGGCCCGGCTGCAGGTCGCTCGCCACAAACCCCACCGCGCGCAATAGAGCCGGGGCAAGCGCTTGCCGCCGGACTGGCCGCTAGGCACAGGGCTCCGGGAGGCCGACCACCACGTTCCCCCCTTTCCTCCGGGCCCCTCGCAGTTCACAGTGGAACCGGAACTACTCCCCAGGGGAGGCGTCATGATCATCCTGGGCATCATTCTGCTCGTCGTCGGCTTCCTCACCGGCATATCCATCCTGTGGACCATCGGGATCGTCCTGGTAGCGGTCGGAGCGATCCTCTGGGTCCTCGGCGCGATGGGACACGCCGTCGCCGGACGACGCCACTACTGGTGACCGGCCAGGAACCGCACCGCCGAGGGCTTGCACGGCAGGGGGCGGAGGCCCCGCCCCGAGGGAACGCATGGCCTTCCTGACAGGACAGGGCCGGGCGCCGCCGCGCCGGGCCCCGCATTGGCGCGGGTTCCGTCCGGACCGGCACCCCGCCCACGCCGGAACAGGTCGTACGCCGAAGGCGGCCGTACGCCGCCGACCGGCTCGGCGCCGACCACTACCCGCACCCGTCGTACACCGTGGGCAGGAGCCAAGGTCGCCGAGTTGATCGATCACAAGTCGGGGAACCCTCGATCGACCGGTGTGTCGGTCTGCCGATGCGCCCGCGGTCTTCGGCGAGGGTTTCCATGACTGGGGTTGGAGGGGGCGGCGTGGTGGAGGGTGTGGGAGATGAAGTGCGGTGGTGGTCGGCGGCCGAGCCGGGTTTCTGGGTGCAGGTCGTCGGGCAGCTGGGCACGGCCCTGATCGTGGTGGACCCCGCCGGACGGTTTCTGGCGGTCAACCCGGCCGCCGAGCGGCTGCTGGGCCGCGCCGCCGAGGCGATGCGCGGGGAGGACGCACACGACCTGCTGCACCGGGATGCGCACGGCGGCAGGATCCCCCGGGAGCAGTGCCCGCTGCTGCGGGCCGTGGCCGAGAGGGCCGAGGCGCGGGGGGAGGGCGACGTCTGTCTGCGCGGTGACGGTCGCCTGATCGCGATCTCCTGGTCCGCTTCTCCCCTGACGGACGACGGCGCCCGGGCGAGGGCCTCATCCGTCTCCAGCGTCTGACCGAGCACGTCGGTGATCTCCGCGACCAGCGTCAGCCGCTCGGTGAGGTCCTGGCTGGGCCGCCTGCTGGTTCCCCGCCTCGCCGACTGGGCGGCGGTGGACCTCCGGGTCGGTTCCGGACAGGTCCACCGTGTGGCGGTGACGGGTCCCTAGGGCCGGGACGCCACACAGGAGGACTGGCGCGAGCGCCTTCCCGAGGCCGGGGATGAGGCCCGCTCCCCTCTGGTCCAGGTGCTGAACGGCGGTGATCCCGTCCTGCAGCGCGAGGCGGACGTGGCCGCACCGACCGCCTCTGCCCTGGCCGCCGTCCACAGCGGCTTCCTGCGGGCCACCGGGGCGACGTCCGCCGTTACGGTGCCGCTGGGCTCCCGGCGGCAGATCACCGGCGCCCTGACGCTGGTGCGCACGGACCCGGCGCACCCCTTCGACGCCGACGATGTGGTGAGCGACATCGGCCGCCGGGTTGGGCTGGTCATCGACAACGCCCGCCGCTTCGGCCGCCAGCGCGCTGTCGCCGAGGCCATGCAGCGCAACCTGCTCGCCCCACTGCCCCAGCCCGGCCGCCTGCGGCTGGCCGCCCGCTACCAGCCCGCCCCGGCCGGCTCCCAGGTCGGTGGCGACTGGTACGACGCGTTCGAGCGGAAGGACGGCAAGCTCGCACTGGTCATCGGCGACGTCGTGGGCCACGACCTGACCGCGGCGGCCGGCATGGCGCAACTGCACGGCATCCTGCGCTCACTGGCCTGGGACCACAGCGGCCCGCCCGGCGGCGTCGTCGACCGTCTCGACGACGCATGCCCGCCATCACCACCGTCCCCATGGCTACCCTCGTCCTCGCCCTGCTCGAAGGCAGCCCGCACACCGGCCCTTGGACGCTGCGGTGGACCAGCGCGGGGCATCCGCCGCCCCTCCTGCTGACCTGGGACGGACAGGCGCAGTACCTCGAAGCCGGGCAGGGGCTCCTCCTCGGCGCCCCTCCGGGCACTGGCGGCAGCCGGCCGAGCGCCGCGCAGTCCCTGCCGCCGGGTTCCACCCTGCTGCTCTACACCGACGGCCTGATCGAGATCCCCGGCAGCGATCTGGACACCGGCCTCGCCCGTCTGCGCCGCCACGCCCTCGCTCTCGCCCACGAATCGCTGGACACGCTGTATGACCAACTGCTCGCCCGCATGCCGCCCGGCAGCACGGACGACGTGGCCCTCCTCGCCCTGCGGCTGCCGACGCCGTGAGAGCCGTGAACGCCTCGCGCAGGGCGGGGGCGCCGGACTGCCAGTGGTCTCCGCGATCAGCAACTCGAATCCCGGTCGCCGTACGGCGGCCGCCAGCCGCCGCAGGAAGGCGCCGCGGGCCTGGTTCCACGCCCAGGGGCCGCCGCCGGACGTCTCCGCGGCAACGACGGCTTCCGTCCGGGCCGGGGAGATGACACCCGTATGCCCACAGGGCCGGGTCGGGGTGGCAGACGCGCACGCGCCGGTGTGCAGCAGTGCGCGCAGTTGTTTGTACATGCCGAGCCAACGTGCCAGTGAAGAGGCTGGACATCAGGAACTCGTCGCCGAGTTTCACCTCGTACACATCGGCGTCCGACCCCGGACGCCGCGACGCCGCAAGCTGATGCCCCCCAGCGGGGTCGGGCGCCAGTCGATCTCTTCGACGCGCGGGCTCATCCATGCACCTTTCTCTGCCGCGGCCGTCGGCCGGTGAGATCGGTTCTGCTGCATGGCTGTGGCTCAGGCGTCGATGATGACCGGGATGATGAGGGGCTTGCGGCGGTGGGTGCGGAACGCCCAGTTCGCCACGGCGCGGGCTATGAGCTGTTCGAGCTGGTGCGCGTCCCCGACGCCTTCCTCGGCCGCGGTGGCCAGGGTCTTCTCGATGACGGGGATGACGGGCTCGAAGGTGGCGTCGTCGTGGACGAAGCCGCGGGCCAGGAAGTCGGGGGCCTCGGCGAGGGCACCGGTGTCTGCGTCGACGATCGCCACGACGGTGACCACGCCTTCCTCCGCGAGGGTGAGGCGGTCCTTGAGGGAGGCTTCGGTGGCGCCGCCGACTTCCATGCCGTCCACGTAGACGTTGCCGGCGGGGACCTTGCCGGTGATGGAGGCGCGCCCGTCGACGAGGTCGACGACGACACCGTCCTCGGCGATGACGACCCGGTCGGGGTCGACGCCGGTACGGATGGCGAGGTCGCCGTTGGCCCGCAGGTGGCGCCATTCGCCGTGCACGGGCATGACGTTGCGGGGTTTGACGATGTTGTAGCAGTAGACGAGTTCGCCGGCGCTGGCGTGCCCGGAGACGTGCACCTTGGCGTTGCCCTTGTGGACCACGTGGGCGCCCCACCGGGTGAGTCCGTTGATCACCCGGTAGATGGCGTTCTCGTTGCCGGGGATGAGGGAGCTGGCGAGCAGGACGGTGTCGCCCTTGCCGATGCGGATCTGGTGGTCGCGGTTGGCCATCCGCGACAGCGCGGCCATCGGTTCGCCCTGGGAGCCGGTGCACACCAGAGTGATCTTGTGGTCCGGGAGCTTCTCCAGCTCCTTCGTGCTCACGACCAGACCGGACGGGACCTTCAGATAGCCCAGGTCACGGGCGATGCCCATGTTGCGAACCATCGACCGGCCCACGAAGGCGACCTTGCGGCCGTGCCCGTGGGCGGCGTCCAGGACCTGCTGGATGCGGTGCACATGGCTGGCGAAGCTGGAGACGATGACCCGGCGCGGCGCGGTCCGCATCACCTGCTCGATCGCCGGATTCAGCTCACGCTCGGAGGTGGTGAAGCCGGGCACCTCGGCGTTGGTGGAGTCGGTGAGGAACAGGTCCACACCCTCCTCACCGAGACGGGCGAAGGCGCGCAGATCGGTGATGCGGTCGTCGAGCGGGAACTGGTCCATCTTGAAGTCGCCGGTGTGCAGCACCAACCCGGCTTGCGTGCGGATCGCGACCGCGAGGCTGTCCGGGATGGAGTGGTTGACCGCCACGAACTCGCAGTCGAAGGGCCCGAAGCCGCGCCGGTCGCCCTCGCGTACCCGCACCGTGCGCGGCCGGATGCCGTGTTCCTTGAGCTTGGCCTCCAGGAACGCCAGCGTCAGCTTGGAGCCGACGACGGGAATGTCGGAGCGCTCGCGCAGCAGGTACGGCACGCCGCCGATATGGTCCTCGTGCCCGTGGGTCAGCACCACGGCCACGATGTCGTCCAGCCGGTCCCGGATCGAGGTGAAGTCCGGCAGGATCACGTCCACGCCGGGCTGGGTCTCCTCGGGGAACAGCACGCCGCAGTCGACGATGAGCAGTTTGCCGGCGTGCTCGAAGACGGTCATGTTGCGGCCGATCTCGCCGAGGCCGCCCAAGGCGACGACCCGCAGCCCTCCCTCGGGAAGGGGCGGGGCGGCTTTCAGCTCGGGGTGCGGGTGACTCATACCTTGACGCTACCGGAGAGTGGGGCGTGGTGATCCATTACGTGTGCGATCTCTTCCTCTCGACAGGGCCGGGGCACCACGACGGGTGCCCTGGATCGGTCGGATTAGGCTGGCGGCCGGGACAGGGACTGGTGAAGGCGGTACCGCCTTCGGCGGGTGAGCCGTAGGCCCGGTGGTGCCGGCGAAGATCTCGTACCCCTTGTCGTGGTGGCCGGCCTCCGCGGTCTCCTGGTGCGCTCGGCGCTGGTCCGGGTGCCGTCGGCGCTGTGCAGGAAGTGCGCCGAGATCGCCCGGGTGCTCGCCGTCCCGCGGCTGGGCGGCGGTCACGGCGTCGGTGAAGGCGCGCTGCCGCCCGGCTCCATCGCTGTCGAAGGCAGCGGTGACCAGGCAGCCGGGCGTGCGCGTCTCGTCGGCTACGGCGAGGCTGAGGTACAGGCGGTATCTAGGCGGCCCCGCGAGGGCGGCTGTGAAGCCGCTGCCCCGCAGGTACGCGTAGTAGGCGGCGTCACTGGCCCACCGCGCACACGTCAGCACACCGTCACCGTCGGTGCCCAGGAACCAGGACAGTGCGGCGAGCCCGTGCATCCAGGGGCCGCAGCCGTGTCATTACGAACCTGCCCTCTCGGCAAGGACCAACTGACCGTCGCCTCCACCGCCACTGTCCGAGTCATGCCCGGATTCGTTCGATCACAGGTTTCCGCACGAACCTCCCGGGATTATCGCATCCCACCATCGCCGTTGGCGCCATGTCCTGGTCGGGCTGCCGAAGGACTTCCACCTGCGGCTTGCGCAAACGGGTCGCACCCTGTCGACGCGGTCGAGCGCGACGCTAATGATCTACCAGCACGCCGAATGGACGTCGCCGGGGACATCGACGCCAGGGGGCGCGCTGTTCGTGACAAGAGGACGGCGATGGACCGGCGAGGGAGCCGGGCGATCGGTGGGTGAAGGAGGAGCCGTGCTGCCCTCGTCCACCGGTTCTCGGATGCTTGTGTGTGCGGGCTCGGCCGGGTCAGATACTCGTCCATGCTTCGATGAAGGCGTTTCGTCCGGCCGGATCGGGCGACTTGTGGTCCGCGTGAAGGACGCGCCAGGCGGTGAGCTCCAGGTCCCGGAGCCAAAGTTCGCCGATGACCTGTGTTTTGAGGTCAGGGAGGTGGTCGGACTCGGCGAGTGCCTGGCCGATAACCTCTGCGGCCGCAACGCGCTGGGGAGGCGTCATCTCGTCGACGGCCGAGAGGATCTGTCCGGCCAGACCGGTTCCTTCTCCGGCCAGCGAACGCAGCACCACGTCCTTGATGTTGGTCGGCAGCAGGTAGGCGGTGCCCGAGGATCTCCACAGGTCCGACCAGAAGCGTTCTCCTGCCTCGGTGGGGGCGGGGAGCGCGGCCAGCAGTCCGAGGAGGTGCGCGGTGGCCGCGTAGCCGTCGGAGTGGGCCGCCGCGAGGACGGCGATGCTGGCGACACGCTCCATGTCGAGATGGCCGGTTTCGAGCTGTGGGGGCAGTCCCAATCTTTGTTCCAGCTGATGTGTGAGGGGGGCGGATGCGTGGGAGCGGAACTCGGGAAGCATCGGCGGTCCTTGGGCGTAGGTGAGCGGAGATGCGCGCTCGGGAACCTTGGTCTTTCCCATGGTCAGTCGACTTACACGGCTCCCGCAGGCCCAGTTGGAGCAGGTCGCCGGCGTCTGCGCTCTCCTGGTGGCCGAGCAGGGCCGTCCGGTGATGCCGGCCTGACGTTACTAGGCCGACCTCCGGCGATGCTGTTACGGGCAGGCTTTTAGCATGATCGGATGGTTGCCGATGATGCTCAGAACTCCGAGACGGGACGGGAAGTTGTGTCTGGGGAGGCCGTAGCCGGTCTCCCCGGCGGCTCACATCATGGCAATGCCGGGGAGAAGCCTCATCCGGTTGCCGATCTGGTCGAGTGGGCGGCCGACCTGGTCGAGCCGGTCAAGCCGAAGCTGCGTGGCTGGCTCCATGCCGCGATGGTCCCCGCCTCGTTGAGCGCCGGCATCGTCCTTGTCTGCCTGGCCGGGACCCAGCAGGCGGCCCTGGCCTGCACCGTGTACTCCGTCACCGCCTGGCTGCTGTTCGGGACGAGCGCCGTCTATCACCTGGGTACCTGGGGGCCGCTGGGCGAGGCCGTTCTGCGTCGCCTCGACCACGCCAACATCTTTTTGATCATCGCCGGCACCTGCACCCCTCTGGCCGTGCTCCTCCTCCCTTCTGACCGGCGAACCCTGCTGCTGTGGATCGTGTGGACGGGCGCGCTGACCGGCATCGCCTTCCGTGTCCTGTGGGTCAACGCTCCCCGCTGGCTGTACACCCCCTGCTACCTGGCCCTGGGGTGGGCACCGGTGCGTTACCTGCCCGACTTCCTGCACACCGGCGGTGCGGCCGTAGTCACCCTGATAGTGACCGGCGGTCTCCTCTACAGCGCGGGCGCGGTGGTCTACGCCGTCCAACGCCCCGACCCCTCGCCCCGCTGGTTCGGCTACCACGAGGTGTTCCACGCGCTGACCGTGGCGGCCTTCACCGCGCACTACATCGCCATCTCCCTCGCCGCCTACTGACCACAGCAGCAGGCACATTCACTCCTGCGGCACGGTGCTGTCGCCGCACTCGCGGCCCGATCAACGACTGCGGCCGTATGGGGATGCCATGGAGGAGAGGCGGCGCCCGGGTAGGGAGCCTGCCAGCCGCCTCACCCGCTGTGGCGGCCCCGCGACCGGGGCCGCAGGCGAGCAAAATGCCAGTGGAACCGTTCGGACGCGAGGACCATCCCTGCGCGCCACAGCCCGGCATGCGCGGGTGTGCGGCCCGCCGATACCGGCGCGCACACTCACCTCAGGCCGCGGCCGATGGACTGGAAGATCCGCCGGCGCGGCGGTATTCGGTGTTGATGCGCTAGGCTTCTTCGAGTTGGTCTTCGAGGATGATGATCGGGCATGCGGCCTCGATCGGGGTTCCGTGGTCGACGAGCTCACGCGCGCGGGCCGCGATGCGCAGTTGGTAGCGGGAGTAGCGGCGGTGTCCGCCCTCGGAGCGCAGGGGTGTGATCAGTCGCGCTTCGCCGAGGGCGCGGAGAAAGCCGGGAGTGGTACCGAGCAACTCGGCAGCCCGGCCCATCGTGTGGGCGGGGTAGTCGTCGTCGAGACGGCTCAGCGAGTCGTCTGCTGTCATCTCACCTCTCTGTGGAACGCGTGGAGGGGCCTTGGTGCCGTACGGCACCAAGGCCCCGAAGGAACTGCAACACCATCTGCCGGCCCTAATGCTGCGCCGACCTTCTGTTTCCAGGACGGCCGACGGGGCCGGTTGCCGGAGAGTGGCGCTGTGTGAGGCCACCAGCAGTTCGCGGTATCGGCATACAGCACTGCTGGAACTGCAACCGCGTCAACCGCGGTCCTGCTCACAGCAGCCCCTCATGAGCCAGATGAACACGATGCCCGTCAACGCCCCAACTGCCCCCCCGCCAAGGCCATTGCCGACCCAGGCGATACCGCACGAGCCTGCCTCGAAGACCTGCGGCAGCCGGCCATTGCCCCGGGGAGCCGCGGACGCCGCGGTCCTGATCGTGTCCGAGCTCGTCACCAACCCCCTGCGCCACGGCGGGGGCATCTGCACACCGGAACTGACGTCCCAACCGTTCACCATCGAGGTGGCCGTCCACGCCCCTGGCCCGCAGGTGCCACGCATGCGCACCTATGACCTGTGTTGCGGCACCGGGGGAGCCGTGTGCGCCCGTCTTGCCCGCTAGTGCCACGACCCCGGGGCGCCCGGACGGGCCGGTGCATAGAATCCGATCCCATGCCGAAGCCTGACGAGCTGATCGTTGACATCGCCGCCCTTGTGGAGTCCCGGCAGAGCAATCAGATGTCCCTGACCGTGGTCACCAGTGGTGCTGTCATCACCGGTCGGCTGGCTCCAGAAGCCATGTGGAGGCAGAGGGTGTCAGAGGTGCTGGCGGACTCCGCCGACCTGGGCTGACCCACCGCCGCGCCGAGAGCGGCACGGCACCCAGTGAGGGCCCTACCGGCGCGCGCCGCGCGCCGGTAGGGCCCTCACTGCTCTGTTCGGCTCGCGCCTGTCCCGTCGGTCAGACGGACAGGACGGTGCCGAGATCTGCGGAAGCCCGCTGCAACGGGCTTTCGATGCGCGCGGGTGCGGCCTCGGGAACGGCGCGACAGGTGAAGCCGGTGATCACGGACTCGCCGGTGACCGGTTCGGGCTTGCGCCCTTCATCGATTCCAGCACGCCGCTCTTGGTCAGGTCGAACGGGAGCGGGCGATGACACAGCGCATGATGCCTCACAGGGAGAAGGAGAGACGGGGCCGACCGCCGTGAAGCGGTTCAGCGGGAGAGAGCGAGGACGCCCAGAGCGTTGCCGTGTTCGTCGACCACGGGCAGGGCACCGAGCCGACCTCAGCGCATCGCACGCTCGGCTTCGGCCCTCGGGGTCAGCGGCGAGGCGAAGGGCACGATCACGTCGGCGATTTCACGCAGGCGGATACGGTCCGTGTATCCGGAGCCGTCACTAACGGTCGTGAGACGGGCCCGGGTGACCAGGCCGGTGCACTTGCCGTCCTCGTCGCAGACGACCAGATGCCCCGTACGGGCGGCGGCCATCACGGACAGTGCCACCTCCACGGTCATGTCCTCCCAGACCTGCGGTCCGGCCGCGTGCATGGTGTCGGCCACCGTGCAGTGCACGGGGTGGGCGCTCGCCGGGCGGCTCTGCACGTGTACCAGCGTCATAGGTGCCTCCTGCGGAGTTGGGTCGGCTTCCTGATACGAAGGTTCTATGCCGCCGCACCGGCGGTGGACTGTCGTACGGGCACGCGGCGGGCCGTCGCAGCGGGGCGGCGGCCGCGTGAGGTGGCGCCGCGCTTCTTGGGGCGTTCGACTACCGGTGTGGTGATGACGACCGGGATGCCGGAGGGGGTCTGGGCGCCGGTGATGCGGTGCAGGGCCTCTTCGCCGGCGCGGACCTGGGTGGTCTGCGGGACGATCCCGGCCGCTGCCATGAGACGGGTCATACCGCGGCGCTGGTTCGGGGTGACCAGGGTGACGACGCTGCCGGACTCGCCGGCACGGGCCGTACGGCCGCCGCGGTGGAGGTAGTCCTTGTGGTCGGTCGGCGGGTCGACGTTGACGACGAGGTCGAGGTTGTCGACGTGGATGCCGCGCGCCGCGACATTGGTCGCCACCAGCACGTTGACGTGCCCGGTCTTGAACTGCGTCAGCGTGCGGGTGCGCTGCGGCTGCGACTTCCCGCCGTGCAGGGCGGCGGCCCGTACCCCGCTGTTCAGCAAGTGCTCGGTGAGGCGGTCGACGGCGTGCTTAGTGTCGAGGAACATGATCACGCGGCCGGCGCGTGCGGCGATCTCGGTGGTGGCCGTGTGCTTGTCGGCGCCGTGGACATGGAGTACGTGGTGGTCCATCGTCGTGACGGCGCCGGCCGAGGGGTCGACGGAGTGCACGACGGGATCGCTCAGGTAGCGCCGCACGAGCAGGTCGACGTTGCGGTCGAGGGTGGCGGAGAACAGCATGCGCTGCCCCTCGGTGCGTACCTGGTCGAGCAGGGCGGTGACCTGCGGCATGAAGCCCATGTCGGCCATCTGGTCGGCCTCGTCGAGGACGGTGATGGAAACCTGGTCGAGTCGGCAGTCGCCGCGGTCGATGAGGTCCTTGAGGCGTCCTGGTGTGGCGACGACGACCTCGGCGCCACCGCGTAGCGCGCTCGCCTGCCTGCCGATCGGCATCCCGCCCACCACCGTGGCCAGCCGCAGCTTCACGGAGCGGGCGTACGGGGCGAGCGCGTCGGTGACCTGCTGCGCCAGCTCACGCGTCGGTACGAGGATCAGCCCCAGCGGCTGCCCGGCCTCGGCGCGCTGCCCGGCCGTACGGGCCAGCAGCGCCAGACCGAAGGCGAGGGTCTTGCCGGAGCCGGTGCGCCCGCGGCCGAGGACGTCCCGGCCGACGAGGGAGTTCGGCAGGGTCGCGGCCTGGATCGGGAACGGCACGGTCACGCCTTGCGAACCGAGCACGGCCAGCAGCTCGCGGGGCATGTCGAGATCGGCGAAGCCCTCCACGGCGGGAAGCGCGGGGGTGATCGTCTTGGGGAGGGCGAACTCCCCTTGGACCGCGGCGGGCCGACGGCCGTAACCACCCGAGCGGCTCGGCCCGCCGGACCGGCGCGAAGCCGACGAGCCGTATCGGCTGCCGCCCCTTCCGGAGTCGGCACTGCCGTTACGGGTGCGGGCGAAGCGGTCGTTCGTGCGTGTGCGGTTCATGCGGAACCTTCCTCGATGCGGCACATATCAAGGAATTCCCGCAGCAATGAGCAGCACGGAGAATTGCAAGAAGGGGCCGGTGGTATGCGAAAGCGGATCTGGCCGACGAAAATCCGTGCGGGCGCAGGCGCTGAAATGAGTGGCGCGATGTGGGACGCAATATTCGGGGGCGTCCCCTGCGATGTAGCTCTATGAAGGGATGCGTCTGCACCCCTGAAGGAGGATCCGTGCAGTGAGCCACGGATTCCTGGTCGTCGTCCACAGGTGAAACCACTGCGGAAATGCGAGCAGCTGGGGCCCGCACCCCGAAGGATGCGGGCCTCAGCTACGAAGTGCGCGTGAGTGTCAGGCGAGAACGATGTTCTCGGCCGTCGGGCCCTTCTGGCCCTGCGCGATGTCGAAGGTCACCTTCTGGCCCTCGAGCAGCTCGCGGAAGCCCTGGGCGGCGATGTTCGAGTAGTGGGCGAACACGTCAGCGCCGCCACCGTCCTGCTCGATGAAGCCGAAGCCCTTTTCTGCATTGAACCACTTCACGGTACCAGCAGCCATGTCATATCTCCTTTGGGGCAGTGCATACGGGATCCGCACAGCGCGGACACCATGTCGCCGCGATGATCACCCCGCCCGGAAAAAGACCGGAAATACAAAAGTGCTTCCAGCGGCAGGGAAGCCGACCGGAAAGCACTTGAAGTTTCGGGAACCACAACTGCAACTGGGATCGACAGTAGCACGCCGCAGCGGCCCGTGTGTGGTGAAGAATCCCACTACACCTATTGGGGCAGAGAATCTGTCTGGCATGTTCTGCTAAAATCTCACCTCGCGGGCACAGCTATTGATTCACCCGGAGCGCAACGTTTCGGGAAGGGCACGGGGCGGGCTCAGCGTAAGGGCTGTCCCTCAAAAGGCTCTGCCGGCCTCGTGGGAGCAGGTCCGTTGGGAACGGCCTGTCTGCTGCACCCCGACAGCGGGGCCACTCCCAGGACTGCGGGCATGCCCTTTGCCCGTCGCGACATTGAGACAGGTGCACTTCCCCAGCCCGCACGCATCGCCAGTGGCCTCGAACGGGACCTGGACGTCATCGCCGGTCTCTCCACCCCCTGGAAGGCCGGCGCCACGTGGTCTCACCACCTGCAAACGGCGCCAGAGGTCAAACAACCAGCTCAATTTCGGTGACCTGCAGTTATAAACCCGCAGGTCACAAAGCGTGCTCCCCGCACCCGCGGGGATGATCCCGCCAAGGGACAGCAGACCAGGACGGTGTCGGTACGCGCTGTCGGCCTGCTGGGGCCGCGTGGCGGGGTCAGCCTTTGACACCCCCCATGGGCCGGTGAGCGAGCCATGTCGGTTTGAGGTTGCCCCGTTATCTGTGGACCGCCTGTGGGGCTGCGGGAGGCTGCCATCTGCGTCGACGGCGCGCTCGAAGGCATGAACGCGCCATGTCTACCGACGGTAGAATCGGCTTATGAGCAAGCCGACGAGCATCAAGACCAGCGAGGAAGTGCGTAACCGGCTGCGCATTCTGGCTGAGGAGCGCGGCACGACCATTACGGAGCTGCTGGAGGACCTTGCTGCCCGGGAGCTCACGGTTGCCGAGCGGGAGCAGCGCGCCCGGGAGGCTGCCAGGGAACTCGGCATCGAGTACACCGAGCAGGTCCAGCAGGCCGGCCAGGACGCCTGGGCGAAGATCCGCGCCCATCAGGGCGGCGCCGCATGAACCTGACGGCCGTCTTGGACCACACCGCTCTGGCCGCCCTGTATCGTGCGGATCCTTTCTTCACCGGCCTCTATATCGAGGCCTCGCGTGGGACTGGACGGGTCATCATCCCGTCGCTGTCCATGCTGGCCGCCGAGTGGCAGGTCGCCGGTGCGGGTAAGCATGCGGCGTCCCTGCGGTTCGCGGAGAATGTGCCGTTCACCGCGGCGCACGCGGTGGATGCGATGGACTGGACAGACGTCGACTGGCCGGTGGCGCACGCGGCGGCGATCGCCTGGCATGCAGTGAAGGCGGGGGAACCGCTCACTGTCCTGTCGCTGGAACCAGAGCTGTACGCGGGCACCGGCATTACTCCGCTGAACCCGACCTGACCTTCGGCCTGGCGGGTCTGCGGCGCCGACAGCAGACGGTTGTCAGGGCGGGTATGGAAACGAGACGGCGACGCGCGGTTCACGGCTGGTCGATGCCCAGGTGGTTGCGGCAGGCGGTGACCAGGGCGCGCCACCACTGACGGGTGGCTCGGCGGGGCCGGAAGTGGGGGTGAGATGCCGCTGAACGCGGACAGAAATCGCTGTGCTTCGCCATGGAGCGAAAGCTTTCGTCGCCCGTTCGTGCTGCCTCGTTCGGTCGCCGCCCGCGGCCTGGACGCGGGCCACTCGTCACAGCATCGGCGTCACCCGCCCCGGCCTCGATCTGCCGCCGGCTGGTTTCCACGCACGTGGCCGGCCCGGCGTTTGCTCCGGTCAAGGCCGTTCCGGTCATGACGGTGATGGCGCCGTCGGTGACGCGCACGAGTCCGTTGTGCTCGCGTGCCAGTTCGGGACCGGTCGGGCTGTCCTCGTCGCTGGTTTGTACCGCGGTGTAGGCGGGCACGACGGCGGTGCAGCGCGAGCGCGGGTGATGGTGCGCGCCACGCACATTCGGCATTCGAGGGAGTCGGCATCTCGCTGACCACGGTGGCGGCGACGAACAACGCGATCTGATCGTCCGTGCAGGCGCCGAGCCGGGCGTTGTTCAGGTCAGGTCTTCGTGGCCGGTACGCCGGACTTCGGTCTTCAGTTGCGGGTCGCCAACGCGGCCAGTGAACTGCTCATCGAGGTGCTGGGCGAGAACGGACGGCACGCTCGCACGGCGACCGCTTCTACTGCACCCTTTCGAGGAATCCTGGGTTCGTTTCTCGCGGGGGTCGGCCAGCACTCCACGGGCGTCGCCGCGCATCTGGATCTTGACCGGACTGTTGAGCGGCAACCCGGCGACACCGACCGGCGGCGCTCCGGAACGACGGGCACCACAGTCGACCTCGACCACGACCTGCAGCCGGTCCGGTTCGTCGCCCATCGCGTCGTCAGGAACCTGTCCTTCTCGATGATGCGGTTATACAGGTAGAAGCTGTGATCACCGAAATCCGTCCCCACGAGTACGTTTTCGGGACGCTCCCTCGTTCATTCCCCCACAAGCAACAGGGTCATGCGGGACCTCGCCGGCAACGGAATGACCATGCGAACTCCCCGTGCTGTCTTTCAATGGTCCCGGCGACTACCGGCTGCGCATCCACGCCCGCGGCCGGGACACCGCCGTCGACCTGGCCATCCGGCGAAGGACAGCGAGATGAGCGACGAGGTCGAACGGGGCCAACCGGCCGATGACCTCCAGCTCGTAGCGCAGCTGTCGTACGGCACGCTCGTCCGTGTCCAGGCCCCGGGCGACCATCCCGGTCTCACACCGCTGCCGCAGCAGCCGCATGGCCGACCCGCGCTCGGAGCCGGCGCCGACGACGGAGGGTTCGGGGAATTTGGCGACGCCCGAGCCAGAGATCGGCCGGTGGGAGGGTGCAGGACTGGCCGGTGGCCTCGGTCTCGGCCAGGAGACGGACCGCCCGGATGGGGTCGTCGCCGACGGCCTGGGCGATGCGGCCGGCGGCCGGGGCCCGCACCGGTTCGGAGGCCGGGCCGAGCAGCACCACCAGGTCCTGGTCGGCGTACGCGCGCAAGGTGGGCCAGAACACGACCGGCGCCGCACCGTCGGCCTCGGCGTGCGCGGCGGACACCAGACGGCACAGCCGCGCCCAGGCCGCGTCCTGTGCGAGCAGGGTGATCCGTAGCGGCGGCTCGATCACGTGTGCGCCGCCGTTTACGGGCGTACGCGGCCGTCCTGCGGCCGGGTCGGGCGGGGCGACGGCGACGTCGACCCCGACGATGCGCTTCGACAACGGACGCTGAGTCGACGGCTATGGCCAGCGCCCGGGTCGTCGGCTTCTCGGCGAGGCCAGCCGACCGGGTGGTGTCAGCCGTGCCTGTCATACGGACGGTGTGGACCAGTACGTACGGGCCCGTGCCTGGCGGCGGCAGGCGGTCTGGGGCAGCTGGCAGGCACAGTCGGTGCCGTCCCACTGACCGGCGGCGGTACCGATGGTCGTTGAGGCGCCGGGGATCTTTAGATACTTGCCCGTGAGGCGGTTGGTGATGGTGGCGCGAGGATCCTGCAGTGGGACGACACGACGGTTCCGCCGTTCGGGGTGTGTGAGTGTTCGGTCGCTTGGTCGTGGACGACGAGTTGCGGGCGCTGATCGTGCGGCTGCTGCCGCCGTGGCCGCAGAAGGCGCCCGGCCCGAAGCCCCATGCATGGGCGACCGTTTGTGCCTGCAGAGCCAGTTTCTGCCCCTCCTGGTCGGTCAGCCTGCTGACGTGGACGGGCTCAGCCACCGCACCCAGCGGTCGGATCCAACGTCACCGCCCGCTCAACCGCCGGAGTCGCCACCTCGGTGAACCCCTTCCCGGTCAGAGCACTGGCCGGTCCGCTCAGGTCGCGCCCGGAGTGACTGGGGTCGAACGTAGCGGCGCGTCGTTCTCCCGCTCCCGCAACGGGAGATACGGCCAGCAGGGCTCGACGTGTGAGGGCCGGCCCGCCACGCGGGCCGGCCACGGTCAGGCCGCTGGATCGAGGAACGTCAGGACGGAGGCGTCCTCCTCGATCAGCGGGGCCAGTGCGGTGTTGAACGGTCCGCCGTACGGGGCGTTGAGGTGCGCCTGGAAGGCGTCCTCGTCCCGGTACACCTCGAAGATCCAGTAGGCGCGTGGGTCGGCTGCCTTGGTGTAGACGTCGAAGGCGAGGTTGCCTTCTTCCTCGCGCACCTTCCGGGCGTAGTCCCCGATCAGGCGGGCGACCTCCGCCTCTGCTCCCTGGCGGGCGGTGAACTCGGCGAGCAGGGTTTTCTTCACGGTGTCCTGTCCTTGTGTCATGGCCGTTGTGGCGCGTGGCCGCGGTCAGTCGTGAGCGGAGTCGAGGTGCCAGACGGCGGCCTTGTCCAGCTTCACCGAGCCGTTTTCGGCGAAGACCTGCACTCCCTGGCTGGCGGGGTCGGGGAAGATCTGGTCCGTGATCACGGCTTCGCCGCTGCCGCCGAAGACCTCGACGGACGACCAGTCGACCAGGATCCGTAGCGTGACCTTGCCGTTCCTGGGCTTCAGTGGTGCGGTCTGGACGCCTGGGAAGGTGGTGTTGAAGTCCACGGCGCCGGAGTGGGTGCGGTCGACGTACAGCTCCTGTGTCGTGGTGTCGTAGCCGATGACGGTTTCCTCTCCGCCGGCGCCGGTGCGCACCTTCAGGCCAAAGCGTTCGGCGTCCTTGAGGGAGAAGGTGGCCTCGATGTCGAGCGCCTTGCCCTGGGCCGCGGGGCCGATGAGGGGCTGCGAGGTGTTCTTGACGGTGACTGCGGTCGCGGTCGCCGCGTCGCCCTGCCGCAGGGACGCCACGTTGTTCACCGGCTTGCTGGTCAGCCGGACGCGTCCGTCGATGGTGCGCAGGGCCATCTGCCGGGGGATGCTCTGCGTTCCGCGCCAGGGGGAGGTGGGGATGGCGCCGCTGTAGTCCCAGTTGTTCATCCAGCCGATCATGTATCGCTTGCCGCCCGGGGCGTTCTCCCAGGACACCGCCGCGTAGTAGTCCTTGCCGTAGTCGGCCCAGTCGGCGCGCTGCAGGACGGAGAGGGCGGGGGCGTCTGCGGCGGTGAACTGGTCGGCCAGGATGTGGCCCCAGCCGCCGGTGTTGTTGTCGACGATCTGGATCTGCGCCGTCTTGCCGAGGTAGGGGCGCATGTTGAAGGAGGCCCAGTCGAGAGTCTCGCTGTTGGAGCCGGTGGCGCTGCGGACGACCTGGCCGTCGACGAGCAGGTTGACGGAGGTCTCCTGGGAGACGGGCTGTGCCTTGGTGTCGGAGAGCATGATGTGGTCGACATTGATGTGGCCCCAGCCGCCGGTGTTGTCGTCGACAATCCTGATCTGCGCCTTCTTGCCGGCGAGGTCGCTGACGTCCCAGGAGGCCCAGTTGAGCGCCTCGGCGTCCCTTCCGGTGGCGCTGCGCACCACCTGGCCGTCGACGAGGAGTTCGACAGCGGTCGGGTTGTCCGAGCCGGCGGGGTGGTTGCCGCCGCCGACGAGGAAGTTGACGTAGTTCTTGTCGATGGTGAATTCGGGCGAGGTGAGGGTGCCCGTGGTGGAGTCACCCTCGAGGAAGGTGTTGACCAGGCCACTGCCCAGGAATCCGGAGACCTCCTGCTGGCCCGGCAGGGTGCCGGTGGCCGGTGCCGAGCCGAAGGCGTCCCCGGCTGCCGTCCAGTCGCCGTAGGTGCCGCCCTCGAAATCGGCCAGGACCGTGCCCGCGGGTGGGCGCCCCTGCTCCAGGACCGTCCCGGACTCGTGCGGGTGCCGGCCGCCGCCGACCTTGAAGTTCAGGTACGGGCTGTCGATGGTGAAGGCGGGCGAGGTGAGGGTGCCGGTGGTTCCGTCACCGGAGTGGAAGCTGTTGGCGAGGCTCTTGCCGTCGAAGCCCTCGACGGGTCCCTGGCCTGGGAGCGTTCCGGCTGCCGGTCCCTCACCGAACGCGGTTCCGGTGGTGGTCCACGTACCGAAGTCGGCCTTCTCGAAGTCCTGCACCACCGTGCCGGCGGGCGGGGTGTAGGTGCCCTTGTCGTCGGCGGTGAACTTCGTGCCGTCGAAGTCGCCGATGAAGTACTGGGCGGCCGAACCGCCCGCGATGCCGCCGGGGTTGATGTTGACGACCAGGACCCACTTGATGTTGTCGGGATCCCCGTCGACCGCGAGGGGGTACAGGTCGGGGCACTCCCACACGCCGCCCGTCGCACCGGCCGGCCCGAACTCGCTGAGCAGGTCCCAGTCCTTGAGATTCTTCGACGAGTAGAACCGCACCTTGTGCTCGGTGGACAGCGACACGGTCATCAGCCAGCTCTTGGTCGGCTCGTACCACTGGACCTTGGGGTCGCGGAATTCTCTGGAGCCGATGTCGATGACGGGGTTGCCCTGGTACTTGGTCCAGGTGCGGCCGCGGTCGGTGCTGTAGGCGAGCGACTGGGCCTGTATGCCGGTGGACTTGTTGTAGCTGGTGTAGATCGCCACCATGGGCGGGTTCTTCTTTGTGCCGAACCTGGTGGTGTTGTTCCAGTCGACGACGGCGCTGCCGGAGAAGACCATCTCCTTGTCGTCGTGCGACAGGGCGAGCGGCAGTTCCTTCCAGTGCACGAGGTCCGTG
Organism: Streptomyces bullii; assembly: GCF_042657145.1. Taxonomy (NCBI): domain Bacteria; kingdom Bacillati; phylum Actinomycetota; class Actinomycetes; order Kitasatosporales; family Streptomycetaceae; genus Streptomyces; species Streptomyces bullii. The sequence goes on along the minus strand of NZ_JBHSNY010000024.1, from coordinate 6,702 downwards.
CTCACCGCGTGTCCCCAGGACATGTCCCCCCACGAGTTGCCGTTGGGGTTGTACTGGTAGAAGAGGTGGTACTCGCCCTTGTAGTACACGAGGCCATTAGGGTCGTTCATCCAGTTCTTCTCGGGCGTGAAGTGGAACTGGGGACGGTAGGTCTCGGAGTACGGCGGGGTGTCGGCCGCGGCGGCCTGGGGGGCGAGCGAGGCGGCGGACAGGGCGCAGACGGTCGCCGCCGCTGCGATCATCCGCACGCGGGCATGCCGGGATACGCGTCCAGAGCTCATGATGTCTCCTGTGCTGCGGCCGTCCCCGTGGCGAAGCCTGCGGCGGACGGTCCGAAAAGTGACGCCCTGGTCGGCAACGACGTCCACGCCGCCGACCAGAGGTGTCATCGATGACTTGTGTCATCGATGACATCGACTGGCCCGATAATGAGTGGGACGGGGCCAATGCGTCAACGGTTCGGAGGGGATTGCCTGGCGCGACTCGCCTGCCGGTCAAGAGTGTTCGGCTGTCGTGATCGGCGCCGGCTGTTCCTGCCACGGCGGGTTGGGACCGGCGGCCGAGCAGGTCAGGGCCGCTGCCCCAGCGGCGAACCGGCAGGCTTCCGCGACATCGTCAAGACGGAGACCGTCCAGTCGGCCGCCGAGAAGTCCACGGGTGCCGAGGTGGTGCAGCGGCCCGGTGGTGAAGGAGTCTCCCGCCCCGACCGTGTCGACGACCCGCGTCGCCACGGCAGGCACCTCTACCCGTTCGCCGTCGAGCGAGGCCAAGGCGTCGTCGGCGCCGCGTGTGATCACGACCAGCCGCGCCCCGGCCGCGTGCCACATGTCGCACGCCTGCTCCGGCGGCGCGTCCGGCAGGAGGAGACGCAGGTCATCTTCGCTCAGTCGCAGCACGTCCGTGAGGCCGCACCAGTGCGCCAGCCGGGCGCGGTAGACCTCGGGGCGCACCCAGCAGGGGCCGGACATTGGGATCGATGCTGACGGTGGCCCGGGCTGAGGCTGTGTCAGGAACTCCTCCATCACCGCCGCGCCTGGCTCCCTTACCAGAGCCAGTGATCCGGTGTGCAAGCAGGATGTATCAGACAAATCAACCCTTGCCAGTTCTCCCGGAGTCCACTGCCAGTCGGCCGTGTTCTGCGGGGAAGGAGAATGCGGCCTGCCCTCGGGCGTCCAGCTCGGCCACGGCCAGCGTGCTGGGCTCGGCGGCCGCGACGACGTAGGACAGGTCGACGCCGGACGCCTCCAGGTGGGCCCGGAACAGTCGGCCGAACACGTCGCCGGACAGGCGCGCGAGGAAGCGAGCGGGGGTGCCCAGCCGGGCCAGGGCCACGGCCGTGTTCGCAGGTCCGCCGCCGGGCAGTACCCGCAGTGCGAGTTCGTTCGAGGCGCTTGCGGGTTCAGTGAAGGCGTCGGCGACGCACTCTCCCAGAACGGTGATGGGGCACGGGCTCATGGGCCGCTCATCTCTCGGAGCGGTCCGGGCAGGTGACACGCGCGCCACCGGTCGCCGGCGGCTATGGGCGTTGCCGATTTGTGACGGGTGAAAGGCATTGACGTTGCCGGGAGACGGAGTCCATCATCCTCGCCATGCAGTGTCAACGATGACATAAGTCAACGGTGACACCCCGGGTGGCATGCCTCGAACCCAGCCCTGTGCCGCCCGCTATCCACAGGAGTCGTTCATGTCTCGCACCACTCGCCTGTCCTTCCCCCTCCTCAGAGCCGCCGCTGTCACCGGCGTCGCGGCCCTCACCCTGACGGCCTGCGGATCCGGCTCCGGTTCCGGATCGGGTTCGTCCAGCGCCGGTTCGGGCGACGTCAAGGTCGGTCTTATCACCAAGACCGACACCAACCCGTTCTTCGTGAAGATGAAGGAGGGCGCGGAGAAGACCGCGAAGGCCGAGGGCGTCGAGCTCATGACCGCGGCCGGCAAGTTCGACGGCGACAACGCCGGGCAGGTCACCGCGATCGAGAACATGGTCGCCGCCGGTGTGAAGGGCATCCTGATCACCCCGAGCGACTCCAAGGCGATCGTGCCCGCGATCGAGAAGGCGAAGGCCAAGGGCGTCCTGGTCATCGCCCTGGACACCCCTACAGAGCCGCAGAGCGCGGTCGACGCCCTGTTCGCCACCGACAACCTCAAGGCCGGTGAACTGATCGGCGAGTACGCCAAGGCCGCGATGAAGGGCAAGACGGCCAAGATAGCCACGCTCGACCTGGCGCCGGGTGTCTCCGTGGGCGTCCAGCGGCACAACGGCTTCCTTAAGGGCTTCGGCGCCACCGACAAGGACGTCCTGTGCGCCCAGGACACCGGCGGCGACCAGGCCAAGGGCCAGACCGCCATGGAGAACTGCCTCCAGAAGGAACCCGGCATCAACCTCGTCTACACCATCAACGAGCCCGCGGCGCTGGGCGCGTACACCGCGCTCAAGGCCAAGGGCCGGGAGAAGGACGTCCTGATCGTCTCCGTGGACGGCGGCTGCACCGGCACGCAGGCCGTCAAGGACGGCAAGATCGCGGCCACGTCTCAGCAGTACCCGCTGAAGATGGCGGCCGAGGGCGTCAAGGCCGTCGTGTCGTACGCCAAGAACGGCAAGAAGGCGTCCGGTTACACCGACACCGGCGTCACTCTGATCACCGACAAGGCGCAGTCCGGGGTCGACTCGAAGGGTACCGCCTTCGGCCTGGAGAACTGCTGGGGCTGAGCCGCCAGCCCGGTGCCACGACGCCGCCGTTCCCCTCAGCGGGGCGGCCGGCCCACCTCCCCCGACCCGGGACGGCCGCCCCCTCGTCTCCTTGTCCCCCAGTGGGGGCACGACAAGGATCTCTGTCTTCCGACAAGGACTTCGCATGACTGCCACGTCCACGCCACCGTCGACGTCCACGCCGTACGCCGAGCTCAAAGCGCCGACCACGGTCCGCAGACTGCTCACGCAACCGACCACGGGCCCCCTGGTCGCCCTGCTGCTGGCGTGTGTCTTCTTCTCCCTCTCGACCGACCAGTTCCTCACCGGCGGGAACTTCTCGCTGATCGTTCAGCAGGTCATGGTCGTCGGCACACTCGCCATAGGTCAGACACTGATCATCCTCACGGCGGGCATCGACCTGTCGTGCGGTGCCGTGATGGCGTTCGGCAGCATTATGATCGCCAAGATGGCCGCCGAGGGCTCCCTGCCCCCGCTCGTCGCCATCGCCGTGGGCATAGCCGTCTGCGGCGGCTTCGGACTGCTCAACGGGCTGCTGGTGCAGAAGATCCCGCTGCCGCCGTTCATCGTCACCCTCGGCATGCTCAACGTGGCGTTCGCGCTGACCCACATCTACTCCGAAGAGCAGACGGTCACTAACCTGCCCGGCCCGCTCACCGCCCTGGGACAGACCTTCCCGCTCGGCAACACCGACATCACCTACGGCTCCCTGGTCACCATCGCCCTGTTCCTCCTTTTCGCCTACGCACTCAGCAGTACCGGCTGGGGCCGGCACGTCTACGCGCTGGGCAACAGCCAGGAAGCGGCGCGGCTGAACGGCATCCGCACCTCCCGCCTGACCATCGGCGTCTACACCACCGCGGGCGTGCTGTATGGCATCGCCGCCCTGCTGCTCATCTCCCGCACCGGAGTCGGCGACCCCCAGGCGGGACAGACCGACAACCTCGACAGCATCACCGCCGTGGTCCTCGGCGGCACCAGTCTCTTCGGCGGACGCGGATCGGTGCTCGGCACGTTCATCGGCGTCCTCATCGTCGGTGTGTTCCGCAACGGCCTGCAGCTGATGGGCGTCGCCTCCATCTACCAGACGCTGATCACCGGCGTGCTGGTGATCCTCGCGGTGACCGTCGACCAGATCTCCCGGAAGAAGGCCCGATGACCGCCACCACGTCCCCCACCCCTGTGCTGCAGGCCCGCGGTCTGGTCAAGCGTTACGGCCACGTCACCGCCATCGACGGTGCCGACTTCGACCTCCTGCCCGGCGAGGTCCTCGCCGTCATCGGCGACAACGGAGCCGGTAAGACCAGCCTCATCAAGGCCCTCACCGGCGCGCTGACCCCCGACGCCGGCGAGATACGGCTCAACGGTGAACCCATCACGTTCTCCGGCCCGCAAAGCGCCCGCGCCCACGGTATCGAGACGGTCTATCAGGACCTCGCTGTCGCCGCTTCCATGGACATCGCCTCGAACATGTTCCTCGGCCGCGAACTGCGCCGCCCCGGCGTCCTCGGCAGTGTATTCCGCATGCTGGACAAGAAGCGCATGCGCCAGGAGGCCGCCGAGCACATGGCCGACCTGAAGATCGGCCTGCGCTCGCTCACCCAGGCGGTGGAGACCCTCTCCGGCGGCCAGCGCCAGGCCGTCGCGGTCGCCCGTTCCGTCGCCTGGGCCCGCAGCGTCGTCGTCATGGACGAACCCACCGCCGCCCTCGGGGTCAAGGAGTCCGGTCAGGTGCTGGACCTCATCCGCCGCGTCCGGGACAAGGGCATGCCGGTGGTGCTCATCAGCCACAACATGCCGCACGTCTTCGAGATCGCCGACCGCATCCACGTGCACCGGCTGGGCAAGCGGGCGGCCCTGATCAAGCCTTCCGACTACTCCATGGCGGAGGTCGTCGCGATCATGACCGGTGCGCTGACCGTCGACGAGGCCGGAGGTACTGTCGTCGCGGATTCCGAGGCCGCCAAGGCCGCCGGAGTCCAGGCCACCTGACACCACCCTTCAGCACTCATGTGTTCCGGCCGAGGCCGAGGCCGGAACCGACGAGCAACAGGAGCCGTACCCTCCATGGCAGCGAACCGCCGCCCCACCCTGGCCGACGTCGCCCGAGAAGTGGGCGTCAGCGCCAAAACGGTGTCCCGCGTCCTCAACGAGGACGGACCCGTCTCAACCCAGACGAGGGAACAGGTTCTTGCCGCTGTGGCGAAACTCGGCTTCCAGCCGAACCTGATGGCCCGGAACATCCGCGTCGGCGGTCCCGACACCACCATCGGGCTGGTCATCCCCGACCTCGGCAACCCCTTCTTCGGAGCCGTGGCCCGCAGCATCGAGGACACCGTCCGCGAACGCGGACTCACCTTGCTCATGGGCTCCTCCGCCGATGACCCCGACCGCGAACGCGCCCTGACGGACAAGTTCCTCGCGCGGCGCGTCAGCATCCTGATGGTGGTGCCGTCCGTCGGCGCCGACCACTCCCACCTCAAGCCCCACCGCGCCGCAGGCCTGCCCGTCGTCTTTCTCGACCGCCCAGGTGTGGGCCTGGCCACGGACAGCGTCGTCAGCTCCAACCGTGACGGTGCCCAGGAGGGTGTTGCCCATCTGATCGCCCACGGGCACCGGCGCATCGGCTTCATCGGCGACCTCCCCACCAAGCTCCACACGCGCCGCGAACGCCTTGCCGGTTACCGCGCGGCCCTCCAGGAAGCCGACATCCCCTACGACCGCGCACTGATCACCAACGCGCACGACCAGCACGGGGCCGCGGCCGCCACCTCCCACCTGCTCGGCCTGCCGGAACCGCCCACGGCCCTGTTCGCCGGGAACAACATGGTGGCGCTGGGCATAGTCGCCCAACTCTCCCGCAGCAGACGCAAGGACGTCGCCTTCGTCGCCTTCGACGACGTACCGCTCGCCGAGGCACTCGAGCCGGCCCTCACCGTCGTCGCCCAGGACCCGGAAGAGATCGGCAGGGCAGCCGCAGACACCGCCCTGGCCCGCCTCGACGGGGACCGCACCCGCGCCCGCACCATCACCATCCCCACCCGACTGATCGTCCGCGGCTCGGGTGAGCGCCCCGCCGCTGCGAAGCAGGAGGCATGATGTTGAGGCCGCCACGTGAGCGCAGTGCGGAGGACCGACGAGCACACACCTAACGCCTGTCCGGGGCGCCGTACACAGTCTGCATCCCTACTGCGGCAGGAATCGTGCGGCAGGAATCGTGCTACCAGAGGCGAAGCGCACGCTCGGCTGGTCCTCGTTCGCCTCCGCATCATTGCGCTCATTTCAGGAAGCCCAGACCGGATGCGCTTCCGGCGCAGCGGGAGGACCGGCGGGCGCGACGGTGAGAACAGGGGGCTGAGGGGGCGGGCAGTCGGCGCCGTAGCGCGTGCGCGAGGATGCCTTTCCGGCGAGACAACTCTTGCCGATGACGCCGGGACGCCGGGGGCCCGCCACGGGAGACACCAAGCCCGCCCCCGTAGCGGGCGGTCAGACCGTCACGGGGCCCAGCCCGCCTCCGCCTGGTGATGCGAGCCGGGTTACTGACGCAGATTCAGCAAGCAGCGCAGCCGTACGCCCGGTTCGCCGGTCTCCCGGATCGTTTGGTCCGCCGACGCATCCCCCTGGTGCGCGACGAGCAACTCCTGACCGCGAACGCTGCCTCGTCATCGGCGGGCGCGACTTTCCTCGGTCGGGCGTCGGGAGGGACGGCTCATCGGCACTTCAGCACGTCATCTACGGCTGCGGGTGGGGGTGCCTCTGTGTCTGCCGTCAAGCAAGGCGTGGGGTTCGGGGTTCGTAGAAGGTGCCGTCGCGTACCACGGTGACGGGGCACTGGGCGTGGCGGAGAACGGCCTGGCTCACCGAACCTAGCAGCAGTCCGGCGAAGCCTCCACGCCCGCGCGCACCGACCACGATGAGCTGGGCGCTGCCGCTGGCCTCGATCAGCGCGGGCCGGGTGCGCCCGCGCACCACGCGCGAGCGTACGGTCACGTCCG
>NZ_JBHSNY010000023.1:0-40762 GCF_042657145.1 Streptomyces bullii | reverse complement strand
GCTGCACGGCTTCCGCCGCCTGCGCACCCGCTGGGAACGCCGCGACGACATCCACGAGGCCTTCCTCGGCCTCGCCGCCTGCCTGATCACCCACCGACACGTCCAACGCCTTTGTTAGGACCTCTTACAGCTTGCCCCCTGCAGGGCCCTGCGGGCTGAACGTGCCGCCTGGCGGGGCCTTGCCAGTGTCGCCGAGGCTGTGCTCCGCCCGGGCTAGTACTCCAGTTGCACTTCGCTATTGCCGCTGTCAGGGGCTGTTTCGGAGCTTACTCAGCTGACGTGTCGTCATGTGGCAGGAGTTCGTGACCTCGGGTGTGGTGTTTGTGATGGCAGCGCATGGCGGTGGCCTGGTGTCGGCGTCGGAAGCAGGACCACCTCATCCGGCCGGGCGACTCCGGATCAGTTGGCTGCCACGTCGCCCATTCGTTCTCGAGGTCGGTGAACATGCCGCGCAGCCAGACACGGTCCTGCACGTCGGCGAGTGGCTTGCCCGTGAACGGGCGCCCACGCCTGTCTGACCGTCCTGCGGCCGTCTCGCCGAGTGGCACCGTGGCTGGACTTCCGGGTCAGCTACGACGTCACCAACGTCGCCACCGCCTTCGGCGTCATTCTGGAGAGCTTCCGCAGCCACGCCGACGAGAGGCCATCCTGGTGTACGGCCGGATCCCGGAGGCCAACCAGGGCGCCATCGCCCACCCGCCGCTGCCGAAGGCCCCGACGCCGAACCAGCCGGGTCGTATGGTCGGCCAGCAGGGCGGCCAGCGTCCGTATACGGGCGGAGGATCGGCAAATGACCCACCTTCTGCGGGAGCGAATGGGAGTTGTCCGTCGTCTATATGAAGGAGGCGAGGAGGGCATGTGGGGGAGACACCCGAGGATCGACGGGCCCGGCTTCGACTAGCAGGGCGGAGGCCAGGACCGCGCAGGGTCCGCCGGGCTGCAGTACGGCAAGGGGAGCAAGAGGCTCCCGCGCCGCCACAGTCTCCTCAGCCGCGATGGTGGCAGCGCGTTTCGTGGGTGCACATCGGCGCAGTCGCCACGGTCCTCGGCGGCATCGGAAGTGTGATCTTTACGGGAGTCGCGACGTACTACGGAGCCGAGACCGCCCAAGACCAGCTTGAGCAGTCACGGCAGGATGCTGACAGTAAGTCACGCTCCCATGCGTCCCTTGTCACGCTGTGGGTTGAGGGCTACAGCGGGGGCCACGCGCTCCACATCATGAACAGGTCACCTGATCCTGTGAACGCGGTTAGCGCCCACTTCACGCTCCAGGTGTCTGCCCGCGACAGCTCATCGCCAGACATGATCGTGTTCAATGAATTCCTGCGCGACATTCCTCCATGCACCGAACTCATTTACGATCCCAAGACTTTGAAAAAGTACCAAAAGTATGATGAGGAAAAGGTCAAGGAGTTGGGCGACGCCCCCCGGTGGATCAACAACCAGCGTCTCGAGTTTACCGATCGCTACGGCAAGGACTGGGTTCGCCTGCAGAGTTACCTCCTGTCGCCCGCTGAAGCCGGCCCTTGGCATATTGATACGGGCTGGTTGGGCATAGCGCGACCCACGGTGAAGAAGGCCGCTCACTGCGGCGAAGGCAACGGCTCTGGCTGAAAGCGAACCCCCCTCCCCGGCGTCGAGGCAGCGGCCGGCTGGACGCCGCCCCGAGGGCAATTGCTCTTTGCGGACTCCAAGCCGTGGCTTGCTGTCCCTGACAGTTCGGGCGCCCGCAGGTCGGAGTTGAGGCGGTACGCATAAAGGCCGGGGGCAACCGGGGTCTTCGACCAGAGCGAGTTCCCAGTCGGTGATGGACGACCCTCAGCAGCACGGTGAAACTGCCTCGTCCCCGCCAGTAGGTGCGCCAGAAGTCGCAGTGCCGGGTGCAGCGGGTGCGGGGTGAGGCGGCCCGACCAGGCCGGCAGCCAGCGCCCGACCGCCTCCGCGAGCCCCTGGAGAGTCACCGCACACGCCGGACGCAGGCCACCGCCGTCCGTATCGTGGCGGCGGCTGGGCAACAGGACCGCGTGACGATCGGCAGGGTCGTCGCCGAACTGCCCGCGCACCTGCGACAACCACCACGCCAGCAGCCGGTTCACTTCGTCGATCGCCGGTACCAGCCGCTGCCTGGGATCACTCCCCCGCGTGCCCTTGCCGCAGCGCACGTGGAGCATGCCGCAGCCACCGGCGTGCGGGTACCAGTCCCGCACCTCAAGACGGACGGTCTCGTTGATACGCAGGCCCACCCTCCGCCACAACGACGCCGCCACATAGTCCCGCGCCGCCGCAAGGAACCCCTCCCGTACACCGGGCAGGCTCATCCGCCAGGCCGCGAAAAGCGTCTCGACCTCCTCGGCTGAGGGAGGAATACGCACCCCGACGCGGTCCAGGCGACGGGGCCGGTTGAACTCGTCGACCGGCTGCACCACAGGCCGGCCCGTCAGGCCCTCGATGTCCTGCGCGTGGCGGGTCTGCAGGAAAGCGTAGAAACGGTGGACGGCGTGGGCCATCTGCCCGCGGGTCTGCGTCCCCGTCCCGCGGGCCCGGGCAGCGTCCAGCCAACCATCCACATCCCCAGGCGTCACCGCCCACACCGGCACCCCCGCAAAGGCCAGCAACTCCCGCACCCACACCCGCTGCTGGCCCACCCACCGGTCCGTCACACCACGCGCCGCCAGCGCCAACACAAACTCATCCACCCACTGCGCCCCACCCGCCCCCAGCCCAGCACTCATCCACCCACCATGAACCCCCACCACCCGCAATACCGAAAAATGTTCGCGAATGCCGAAGAACCGACCACACCCCCGACCTCGCAACCACCACCCCTGACCAGCAACGACCACACAGGGGCCGAACCTGGCACAATGGGTAGGAGGCCAAGCTCTCCGAGGCCCTTGGTGAGAGGGCATGGCGAGGTCCGGCCTGGGTGCCCCCGACGACATCGAACATCTCAACCGCACTGGAACAACAGGTCGTAGACCTAAGCGGACAGCTTGAGGAATGCAATGAGGACCTCGAGGCCGCACGGGCGGCCAATCGCCAGCTGATCAGCCGACTCAACACTAGGCGGCCCGCGGAAGCGTGAGGGATGGAGCCAAGGACACGCTGCTGCCCCCAACAGTCCTGTGCTGGTTCCGGGGCGCAGCGGCGACGCCGTTGTCAGTGGCTCCCATCAGAATGTCGCGGACAGAGATGGCGATGCAGGAGTGACGTATGGGTACCTGGGATGTCGGTCCCTTTGACAACGACACCGCAGCGGATTTCTGCGGGGACCTCGATGAGGCAGCCGTAGGCGAACGCGAGGGCATTGTCCGCAGCACTCTCACACGCGTGATCGACACCACGGGCTACCTCGAAGCACCCGAGTCCGAGGAAGCCGTAGCTGCGGCCGCTCTTGTCGCCGCGCAGTGCCCTGGGGGTGAGCCTGCCGATCCCGTTTACGGGACGGACGAGCCTCTTCCTGATCTCACCGGTCTGTGCGATCTCGCTCTCCAGGCCCTCGACCGTGTCATGACCGAGCCTTCCGAGCTGATGGACCTGTGGGCCGAGTCGGATGGCGGCCCCTGGCGCGCGAACATCCGGCGCCTGCAGAACGTGCTCCTGCCACAGCCGCCCACAGAACAGCTCAGCCTGATCTGACCGACCGCAACCGCTCCTCGACTCTTACCTGGAAGGCCGCCATGAGCTGGGACGTACTCCTCCTCCGCCTGCCCGACGACCTCACCTCCGTGTAGGACATCCCCGCCGACCACACCCCGGACTCGCTCGGCCGACGACGCGACGTGCTCGCCGCTGTTACCCGGGCATGTCCCGAAGCCGATCTCTCGGACCCCACCTGGGGCGAAGTTTCCGGCCCCACTTGGTCCATCGAGCTCAACATCAGCTCGGAAGACCCCGTAGAATCGATCATGCTCCATATCCGGGGTTCCGGTGACGACGTGCTGACGCCCGTCTTCCGTCTTGCCGAGGCTCTGCGGTGCAAGGTGTTCGACTGCGCGGAAGGAGGCCTGATCGCTCCGGGGCAAACGTCAGGCTGGCGCACTTTCCAGCAGTTCCGCGATCGAGTGGTCGGACCCTCTCAGTGATGCCTCCTGGCCGAAGCCCTAGCATCCGCCCCATGCACACCCTGAAGCCCGTTTGAGCATTGAGGGCCTCCTTCCGCCCGGTCGCATGGTCACGTCCGACGAAGGTGACGGAGACGCACAGTTTCTGTGGCTCAGTGACGGGCCGGCCACGGCCGAACTGTGGACGCGGATACACGCTGAACACACACGCTCCGGTCTGTGGCCGCTACTGCTCGACTCGCTGGATCCGAACGACGGCGAATTCCGTCCATGGGGATCCGGAGAGGTCCTCCCCGAGCAGATGTCCTTCCCGGCAAGCCACGACCCTGCCAGCCTCCTCGCACAGTGGTGGGCGACCTACACAGTCGTCGACGAAGACGACGACATGCTCGACGCCGACAGGCGCCTCGCCGTCACGGCCCCTTTCAGACAGACCTGGCCCGGCCTCGCGCCCAGCCGGAAAGCGGCAACGAACCCCGATCAACTGGCTGCCGAGTTCGCGCAGGCGTTCCTCGCCGACCGCCCACAGACACGTCTGGGGCTGGTCGCCGCAGCGTCCGGTGCCGAGGCGCTGACGGCCGCGGGCTGGGGCGGACCCTGCAACTACGACAACGACACCGCGAAATTTTCCGCCGTCGTCCGCGACTGGGAGCACCGGTTCGGCGCCCGTGTCATCGCGGTCGGCTTTTCCACGCTGCACCTCAGCGTCGCCGCGCCACCGGCGAATGAGCATGAGGCTCTCCTGGTCGCGGCCGAGCACTTCGCCTTCTGCCCGGACAACATCTGGCAGGGCAGCAGGCCCTACACATTGGCCGCGTATGCCGAGCGGATCACCAGTGCCCATCGCTGGGATTTCTGGTGGGACTGATCCGCTTCCCGGAAAACGCTCAACCCAACCCGAGCGAAGCGACCTTCGGGCGGTCCGTGCGGCCCGGCCGGCGCCTGGGAATAGCTGGGCGCCGGGGAGGTCGATAACCTGTGCAGCCTTGTAGGCGGCTGAGTGATCAAGGTGAGGCGGTGCGGAAGGTGAGTGTCTGGGCGGTTGTCGACGAGGCTGACAGAGTTCAGTGGGAGATGCTCTCTGGTGAGCGCGTTGGGACGCTGCGTTTCGGGATGTCGCATGACGAAGCGGCCGCAGCAGTCGCAGACGTATTGAGCCCTCTCTCCACTCGTGGCGGCTATGGCAGCCCTGTGACGAGTTCGGAATTCTTTCTCATCGGAGCAACAAGCGCGCCGGCTGTGACGGCCTATTACGACGCCGGCCGCCTGGCTTGCGTAGCCGTCAACGCACTTTGCGGTCCACAGGTCACCTTGGACGGGCTGCGGCTCGTCGGCCGCGTCCCGTCCGAGCTCGAAGAGGCCTTCGCCGAGTACACGTCCACGAACGCCACGATCTGCGGTACTCCCAGCATGCGGACCCAGGTTCCGAGACCCTCGGTGTCGTCCTCCGCGCCCAGCGCGCCGGAGACGTTGTCCTGAGCAAGCCGGTGTTGGTCGCCTCCACCTGGGCCGAGCGCTGCTGTGATGTCACGGAAGGCCACATCCCCACTGAAGAGTGGCGGGACCGCGCCTGGTGATGGGGCTGCTATCGGCTTGGGGGGTAGCTCCTTTGGAGAGACGGTCCCACCAGCATGCCGACGCGTCCGTCCCCTGGGGTAGTGCGGAACTCGGGCAATCAGACACAGATCCAGCAGTACAGCCGTTCCCCGCGCCACTGAGCCCCGCGGGCGAGTTCCGCCAACTCGTGCAGTAGGCCGCCGAGCACGTCGGTGTCACCAGACCCCTGCTCTTCGACCCAACGCCGCGCCGCCGCAGTCAATTCATCGGCCTCCACCCTCGCAAGGACGCCTTGCAGCTCATCGCTGATGGTGAGTACCAGACGCTCGCCTCCGTCGCGTTCGGCGACGGCGTGCGAGGTCCGAGGCCGTGCCAGGAACTCGTCGAAGTCGACCCCGGTCAAGATCCTCTCGATCGCTCCGAGATCGGTCGTCGAGTCGAACCCTTGGTGGCCACGACGTGGAACCCCGTCTCGGCCAGCCGAAGCTGCGGCCTGAGGAACTCGCGAAGGCTGTCGCGCCCGTAACGCCGCACGATCTCCGGGACGGGCATTGGCAGCTGCGCCCCCGCACCATCCGGCCCGCCGGGCAGGTCAATGGTCGTGGCGGCCGACTCGTCCGATGCCGCGGAGAAGTAGTCATACATCAAACCCACAGGCGAGATCATGCCAGGGAGTGACGCGGCACCCCCGCCTGGTAGCCGCCAAGACTGGCTCCGATGAACAAGGTCCTTCCAAGGGGGCCGCACCTATCGGCTTGATGGGTGCCTAATCTCTTGCGACGTCCCGCTGGCCTGTCGTCTTGCGCCACAGCTGTTGCGCTCGGTACCTTGCCGCCTCATAGCCACTGAGCTGCGAGGACTCCTTGGAGAGTCCGCCTCAGGTTCAGCGACCTCCAGAGAACTGCCGGTTCGCCTGGAGCGTCAGGGCCCGCGGCCGGACAACCGGCGCGTGCCCGAGGACGTCGTCCGCGCCCAGCACCAGGCCATGGTCCACTCGCACCAGCGGCTGGCCACCGAAGGCTTCAACACCATCGTCTTCGCCGACGCCCTGTACCGCCTGGAGCCGTTCCTCAAGCGGCTCTCGCAGGCCCGGGAGGCCGAACTCGGGCGCGACGGCAGCGAGTGCCTGGGCGACCTGCTCCTGGTCCGCCGCTTCTTCGGCCCAGAGATCCTGCCGCTCTGGCGGTGGCGGCCGGGCTCGGACCTGGTGACCGGCCGGGACCGCGTCGCGGAGATCCGCCTCCGGCAGCAGTACCTCACCCTGGCGTAGTACCGCGACGACGTCGACGGCGGGGGCGACTTCGGCTTCGACGTCCTGCTGCCCTGCCCCGTCGACCCGGAGTGCGTCGGCCAGGCGTGGGCCCCGGTCTACTCGGTCACCGACCTGCACAAGGCACTGACCGGCGCCATGGACGACGATCCGGACATCGTCTGCACCGTCCACGGCGGCCCCGAAGACGTCGACCAAGAGGCCGCAGACCAGGACGACGGCCCCGAGGGCCGCGCGGACCTGGAAGCGCAGTACGCGGACGCGGTCGCTTGAGCCGCGCCGCCGACAGCCCGCACCCGCTCGATAGTGCCCCCGCACCGGCGTCCCGTCCGAGCGCACATACGGACCGACAAACGGCATCTGGACCTCCCCTAGGTCACGAAAACTGGCACCCACCATGCTGATGGCGGGCACTGACAATGCACCGCCAACTACCCTGGAATCACGGGTAGTTCAGGACATTCGACGTCCATCGCGGGAGACCCCGAACGGCCAGGCCCCAGCCACCCGGAGCGCCGCACCGCAACAACAGCACCGAGGAACAACCACCCCGCCTCACCAGCACAGACAGGCCACCGGCCCGACTCTCACAGCACCCGCTCCGCCCACCCCACCGCCGCGTGAGCACCCCTGACGGGGCCGCGACAAACTGGCCATTTCCACGATCGGGACGCCGCGAGGCTCAGCAGCTGTCGCTTACGGCCATCACCGTGACCTTGGAACGCCGCGGAGCGGGCCGTGCCAGGATCGCCCGCGTAATCAATCTGGGGGTAGTGTCGACGAGCGCGTCGGACACGTCGCAGGGCCTCCGAGGGGTACCTCGGCCCTGGAGCGGACCGCGGGCTATAGCTACAGCGCATCCGCAGCGCTCACGGCATCCGCTCGGCGTCGAGGACCAGGGTGTGAGCCGTGGTGCAGGAGCTGGCCGGCGAAGGTGCGCAGAACCGTCGTGCTGCCGCTGCCGCTGTCGGTGTAGACCAGGATGGCTCTGTCCATGAGAACAGGTTCTGGCTCAACTTCTGTGAAGCAGCCACTGTGAGTTACAGCTGAGCTTTGCCGGGCCGCATGGAAGTCGCCGAAAACCGCGGTTGCGAACTGGACCCGCTGACTGAGTGGTTGGGCTGCCGGGGGTCGGACGCTGGCCCAGACCAGCTGCATCTAGACTCCTGCCCATGCCCGCTACCCCCGCACCCCGTCCCGCTGCCACCGCCACGATCATCCGCGTTGCGCCGGGGCCCGCCCGGAAGTGGATGCGCATGGGGTTGATCGTCACCGTGGTGTGCACAATCCTCGCCATCGCGATCGTCGTGATCTTCGTACGGTCGGCGGGCCGGTCCGCCGAGGCCTGGCCATCGATCGTGGCTGCGCTCATCTCACTGGCACTCCCAGGGTGGGGTATTCGCGGTGGAGTCAGGGCGTTCCAACGAGGCCTCGACATGCGTAACCTCTTCGTGGCCACTGACGAAACCGGCCTCTGGGTCAGCCAGGGCGCAGGACTGAAGGTCGTCCCCTGGGATTCAGTGGCAGCAGCCGCACTGCACTGGAGTAGGGCCGAGAACCCCACCGGCAAGGACTACTCGATCGAGCTCTGCCCGAACGTAGCCATCGACCCCCAGGACCCCGTCCTGGGCAGCTTCGTCCGTGACGACGAACCCTTCTGGCCCGGCCTGCCTCGGCTGCGCTACCGCTTCAACGGCAACTACCCTTACAGGGAGGCACTGGTGGAAGCGATCCGCCAGCATGCACCGCACTTGTGGGCGGGTGAACACGAGCGTGAGCCGGGATACCTGACCAACGGCTAGGTGTGCGGGGCAGGACCTTGTTGACGCCGGCGGGGGTTCCGATTATGCGGGCCCGGCTTGGCGTGGGGTGGTGAGCCTGGCTCTTCCTTGCGACGTCGTTTTGACGCGAGTCCCGGAGTCGCACGTTCACGCGAATAGCTGGGAGTCACCTCGCTCCCCCTCACTGGCCGCACTCACATCCCGGCTCGCACCTCGCGCCGTCGCCGTACGGGTTTTCCGCCCGCCGAGCGTTCACTCGCAGCAGCACCGCGTCGGTCATACCAGGCACGTAGCCGTACAGCATCTTCGGGTACGACTCGATGTCCCCAGCGTCTGGATGTTGTTCGCCCACATGGACGCCGATCGGCGCCAGCACGTCCGGTAGCGGCGTCCCGACGCGGAACGAGGGACCCAAGTAGCTGCACAGACGGCAAGCTGGTGTCACGGTGTTGGCCGGCGGCTCCGCAAGAGGACGCCCAAGGAAGTCAGTGCTGGTCACTTTCAACCCAACGAGGCCGACAGCCGGAAGAACCGGGAGCCCCCGGAGAAGGCCGCGGCGACTCCCATACTCGTCGACATGGATCAAGCGGCCAGACCTCAAGATGACTCCCGAAGCCGTCGACAAACGACTCCCGTTCTGGTTCTGGCTCGCTTTCCGTGAAGCGCGAACGCTGAGTGACAGCTGCTGCTCCGATCAGGCTTTGGGAAGTTGCCTGAAAATGACCAGGGCCGATCTTGGTGTGGTCGACAGTGCGGCGTCGTGGAAGAGACGTCGCCTCCTCTGGAGGGCCTGCTGTTACCGTCCATCGCGGACGTGTCGGTGCTGTCGCTGGAGGTGAGCCACGAGGCGATACGCATCGACGTCTGCAGTACCGCGAGCAGGGCGGCATGCCCGGACTGCGGGAGCGAGTCGACCCGGGTGCACAGCTCTTACCTGCGGTTTCCTGCGGACGTGCCGAGTGGGGGCCGTCTGGTGGTCCTGCAACTGCGAGTTCGACGGTTCTTCTGTCCGCAGTCTTCGTGTGCTCGGCAGACGTTCGCTGAGCAGTTGCCCGGGCTGACCCGGCGGCACAGCAGGTGGACGGAGCGGTTGCGGTCGACTCTCGCCGCGGTGGGTCTCGCGCTCGCCGGCCGGGCCGGCGCCCGGATGGCACGGGCCTTCGGGGTGTCCATCAGCCGCAGCGCGGTGTTGCGGCTGCTCGATGCATTGCCCGAACCCGAAGTCCCGGCCCCGCGGGTGGTCGGTGTCGATGAGTACGCCACACGCAAGGGACGGGTCTACGGCACGGTGCTCGTCGACGTCGAGACGCGTCGGCCGGTGGATCTGCTGCCGGACCGGGAGGCATCCAGCCTGGCCGCATGGCTGGCGAAGCGACCCGGGATCGAGATCGTCTGCCGGGACCGCGCGCCGTTCTTCGCGGAAGGCGCCACAGCCGGGGCGCCCCAGGCGACGCAGGTCGCCGACCGCTGGCATTTGTGGCACAACCTCGGGGAGGCTGCTGAGCGGGCTGTTGCCCGCCACCGCCAGTGCCTTCGCGTGCTGGTCCCCGATCGTGAGGGGAGGGCCGACGAACCGGCGCCGCCCGTCGAGAAGACGGGCTCTCCATGGCGGAGCGAGCGATTCGCCAACCGCGTCCGAGCCAGGCACGCGACGGTCCACGCGCTGTTGGAAGCCGGCCACAGCCGCCGTTCCATCGGGCGCCAGCTGAACATGACCCACCGCACCGTCAAGAGCCTCGCCGACGCTGCGAAGCCAGAAGACCTCTTTCGTGGTCAGTGGCAGCACAACCGGACCTCCGTCCTCGACGAGTACAAGCCCTACCTGGACGAACGCTGGGACGAGGGCTGCACCAACGCCTGGAAGCTCTGGGAAGAGATCGTTCCCTTGGGCTATCGAGGCAGCTACGGCCGGGTCAGCGCCTACCTGCGAGAGAAGCGCACCTCACCACGGCCGGTCACGGCGCAGCCGCCGGCACCCCGCGTGGTGACGAGATGGATTCTCAGCCGACCCGAGACGCTGACCGAGACCGAACAGCTCCGGCTCAAGGCCGTCCTGGCCAACTGCCCCGAATTCGATGCCCTGACCGGTCACGTCCGGTCCTTCGCCCAGATGCTCACCGAGCGCCAGGGGGAACGGCTCCCGCAGTGGCTCGACGCCGTCCGCCAGGACGACCTTCCCAGCCTTCACACTCTCGCGGCTGGCATCGACCGAGACCGCGATGCGGTCGTCGCCGGCCTGACCCTGCCCTGGAACTCCGGCGTCGTCGAAGGACACGTCAACCGGATCAAGATGCTCAAGCGCCAGATGTTCGGACGCGCCGGCTTCGCATTGCTCCGCAAGCGGGTTCTCCTCGCTTCGTGATCGATGTCAGTGGCTTCTGGAACCATGCCTTCGTCAGAGACAGCCGTGTCAGGAGCCATGCATGGGAACGTGGGGAACCGGTCCGTTCGACAGCGACCTCGCCGCAGACTTCGTCGATGCACTTGAGGGACTCACCCACCAGCAGGTCATCGACGTGCTGGAGCGGGCCTTCCAGCGAGTCACCGACTCGGGAGAACGCGTCGATGGCGGAAACGGGGCCGAAGCCGTTGCCGCCGGCGCTCTCGTCGCCAGCGCCCTCCCCGACAGCCCCATTGTGATTGACCCAGATGACGGCCCCAGGGAACCGCTGCCCGAACTACCGGCCTCGCTTCGGGCGTCGGCGAGACTCGCACTGGATCGGGTCCTCCGGGACGGCTCGGAGATGGCGACCGGCTGGGTGGACAGTGCCGACGCCGATCAGTGGCGCCAGGAAGTGCGACAGATCCTCCAAGCACTCGAAACACCCACTGATCACTAATCGTGACCGCTTCACGGAAGTCGTGCCAGAACCCGTCCTCGTGGACACAGCCACGGGGCCGCGGTACACCTTTGGCCTCGTACCGCTTGACGGTCGCCGGGTCGGCGGCCAGGGCCTCCCACGGCACCGCCGGACTGGAATCGCTCACCGTGCCCACCGTTCCGCGGGGCCCTCCTGGCCCGTTTGCCTTCCCAGCCTCTCCCGCGCCGGAACGCCCGGCCGCGCTCACCGACCGGCTCATTCCAAGATGCCGCCCGCTGGAACACAGGTGTTCCAGCGGGCGGCAGTGCGGGCCGGCCCGAGGCACATACCACGGGGGCAAGGAGGGTGAGCGCCTCCGTACTCAGCACGGAATGGAGGAACCGCCGCCCTTCAGGTAGCCGTTATAGACCCAGCCGTACTTCGTCGACGCCGTGCGCACGTACGTGAACCCGTCGGTCGTGCACCAGTAGTCGACCTGGTTGACGGGGCTGGCGGTGTCGGTGACCTTGCATTCCCAGGCAGGTCCGTTGCGGAGGCTGACGTCCCGCAGGAAGTACTGCCCGTAAGGGCTCTTGTCGCGGTTGGTCGGGGTGACGCCACAGGCGGCGGCCTCCGCGGCAGAGGCAGATACCGTCCCGGTCAGGCCGGTTACGGTGAGTCCAGCCGTGAGGGCGAAAGCGGTCAGGGCATAGTTCAGGCGCACAGGGGCTCCTTTGTTCGTACACGGTTGAGGGAACTGCTGACGCACTTCGAGCACGTTCGTCGACGTCATGCGTTGTTGCGGACACGATCGCGGCTGGTCATCGGTGAGCCATGCCGCTGCCCGCTGCACAGCACAGAGCCTTGCTGGCGTAAGCAGCACAGGGCAACGCCCCACGACTGTCCCGGAAACCGTGTGGTTGTCCGGCCTGCTCAGGGCCTTGTCCTGACCGTGTCCGGAGTTGTCCGGTGGTGTATCCGGGCCTCGTGCGTGCCGGTGTGTGGAGTGGATGCAGCTCCCGCCCGGCTCGTTCAAAGAGTGCCGCCCGCTCGGAACGCTGTGTTCCAGCGGGCCGTCCTCGGCCACTCCGTGCTCGCGGCGGCCGCCGCGGTGGGCCTGCGCTGGCACCGGGCGGTCGCCCGCCGGCATGGCGGTACTACACCGCGGCGGAGCTGGCCCGGCTCGATGACCACGGTTTGGCGGTGGCGGCCGCGCGGATGCTGCGACGCGACGGCTGGCGCGTGGTCGACCTGACCGCCCGCGAGGGGCGGCCGCGCCTGTACGCCCGGGACCGCCGGGGCCGTGAACTCGACGTCGCGTTCCGCCCGGTGACGAGCTCGGCCGCCACCGACGAGGGCGCGAGCGGGCCCGCACCCCTGCGGGAAGCGGGCCGCCCCGGCGTCGACAGCCTGATCCGGGTCGTCATCCACCTCGGCAGCTTCAGCCGCACGGACGTGCTCTGGGCCTCCCGCCAGGGCGGCGTCCACCTCCTCGACGAGCGCCAGCTCCAACGCTGGGCCGACGGCACCACCCTGGACGATCTAGGTGTGCTGTCCGGGCAGGTTGGTGACGCGGCTGGCTGGGGTTTGGCCGCTGATGCCGGTGTGGGGTCGGTGGTAGTTGTACCAGTCCAGCCAGTCGGGGAACGCTTCTTGCCGTTCGGTGTCTGAGGTGTAGGGCTGGTGGTAGGCCCATTCGTCGAGCTGGGTGCGATGGAAGCGTTCGACCTTGCCGTTGGTCTGAGGCCGCCAGGGCAGCGTCCAGCGGGGGCTGATGCCCAGGTCATGGCAGGTCTGGCATCAGGTGTTCTTAATGTAGGCCCAGGCGTTGTCGGTCAGGACTCGCTCGATGGTGACGCCGTGAGCGGCGAACCCAGGCGGTTGCTCGTCGTAGGAATGCCGCGCAGGTTGCGGCCTTCTCGTCGGGCAGGTCCTCGGTGTAGGCCCGGCGGGAGTGGTCGTCCAGCGCGGTGTGCAGGTAGGCGTATCCGGTGCCGGTCTTGTTGCGGCGGCCGTCGGCCCGGCTCAGCACCTTGTGTCCGCCGCCGTCGGGGATGCGGCCGAGTTTCTTGACGTCGATGTGGACCAGCTCGCCTGGCCGGCTGCACTCGTAGCGGCGAACGGGTTCACCGGTGGCCCGGTCGGTCGCTGCGAGTGCGGGCAGGCCGTGCCGGACGAGGATGCGGTGGGCGATGGAGGCGGCGATGCCGCATCGGGCGGCCAGCCGGGCGGGGCCGATGTGGTGCTCGCGCCGCAGTCGGACGACCTGTCCTTCCACTGCGGCCGGAGTCTTGCCCGGGCTGTGGTGAGGCCGGCTGGAGCGGTCGTGCATGCCCGCTGCTCCGTGCCTGCGGTAGCGGCTGGCCCATCGGGCAGCGGTGGTGTGGCTGACCTGGAAACGTTCCGCCGCCCGGCGCAGCGGCCAGCCGTCCTCGACGACACACCGGGCCAGACGCAGCCGGCTGGTCGGCGTCAGCGGGGCGTTACGGTGGGACAACGAGAGCCTCCTGGCGATCGGTTGTAGACCTCGCACTCCACACCGAAACCAGAGGCCCTCGCCCCGTTCACGGACCGCTCAAGGTGTGTCGCCTGTCACCAACGTCCCCGGACAGCACACCTAGAGCGTGTCTCCTTGATCTGCTTGCCGGTTGATCGGATGTGTCTGTCCGGTTGGTGATCACTGATGCGATGTGGGACCGGATCGAGCCGTTGATGCCGGCTGATCCGGTCCGTGGTCAGCGGTGGGCCGACCATCGTCGAACCCTGGAGGCCATCGCGTGGAAGTACCGCATCGGCTCTCCCTGGCGGGACCTGCCGGACGAGTTCGGCTCATTCCAGACCGCTCACAAACGGCTGCTCAGGTGGGCAGTGGACGGCACCTGGCAACGGATCCTCACCGCGCTCCTGGCAGCGGCCGACAGCGCTGACGACATCGGCTGGACTGTGTCGGTGGACTCCACCGTCTGCCGGGCCCACCAGCACGCCGCCGGAGCCAGGAAAAAGGGGCGCCACTTCGGGCTGAGCCCGACGACCATGCGCTCGGACGTTCCCGCGGCGGCCTAAGTACGAAAGTCCATCTCGTCAGCGACAGCCACGCACGACCCTTGGCCCTTCGTCTCTCCGCTGGCCAAGCGGGCGACGCGCCGGCCTTCGATGCGATCATGGCAGGCATCCGTGTTCCGCGAGGCAGGCCGGGAAGACCGCGAACCCGCCCGGACGCCGTCCTGGCGGACCGCGCGTATTCATCCCGCGCGATCCGTGAACATCTCTGTCGACGAGGTATCCGCGCCGTGATCCCGCAGCCCGCCGACCAGATCGGTCACCGACTGCGGCGAGGCCGCGCCGGTGGTCGCCCGCCCGGCTTCGACGCCGAGGCATACAAGCAGCGCAACGCCGTCGAACGATGCATCAACCGGCTCAAGCAGTGGCGCGGGCTGGCCATGCGAACCGACAAACTCGCCATCGCCTACCAGGCCGCACTACACCTCGCTGCGATTCTCATGTGGACACGGCTCTGACCGAGGTTCAGAGCCTAGGACAGCGGTCGACCGCCAAGGCCCGTCCAGCTGACGCCGCGAGGCGAGAACGTCATCGGTCCTATCCAGCCATGGCGAACGAGGGCGATCTGGGAGGGCAGCGGTGAAACAGGATCGAGTGCCCTCCCGCGAGCCCAGTTATCGAACAGCCCCTCGGTCGTCTCGACGGCGGACACCACCATCGTCACCTTCAGGCCCCCGTCGCCCCAGGTGTTCCACAGCGCCCAACCCTCAGATCTGGGTTCGACGCCGATCCGTGCACACACCTCCTCGTAGGCTTCGTCCACCCCGGCCGGCATAGCCCCGGGCTTCAACACTGATGCCCCGACGAGTCGGACCAGAGGCCGGTCCTCCTCCAAGCAGCCATCGCCCTCGAAGTGGTAATGGCGCAGAGCCCGAGCAAGCACGTTCACGCTGCGCTGGAGTGCTGTCGCCGCTTCCGGGTCTGCCTGGAACGAGAGCCATCCCTCGTTGGATGCCTCCACTTTGACGCGGTTGGCGAGGCGCTCGATCTCCCGGAGATAGTCCAGGTCGCTGAGCTCGGGTGAGGTCATGACCCGAAGTTTCGCATCATGCGGCCAACGCCGACACAGGTTATCGATCCGGCATGCAACACCCTGCGCACCGCACTTCCAAGAGACAGGCTCTAGGTCAGCCGTGGAAGCTCCGGTGACCATGCTCCGCGTGTACTGGACATGGCCCGGCGTCTCGGCGAGGATGAACCGCCGCCGCGGCGTCGCGGAGTACCAGTAGGCGACGTCGATGGTGATGCCCTGCTCGCGCTCGGCGCGCAGGCCGTCGGTGAGCAGCACCAGGTCCGGTGCCTCCTGGCCGCCGGGCTCCAACCGGACGCCGACATCGCGATGGTCTACTCGGCGCCGAGCAAGTGGCTCATGCAGAAATACCCACCGCTGGCCACCCCCGCCGGCGGCCCGGACGCGGCCGCCTACCACCGCATCTTCGACCCCTTCTACCGCGGCGCCTTCGACGCGCCGGGCGCCAGACGCGCATCCTCCACGCCCGCCAACTCCACGACCCACGCGGCGAGAGGCCCGGTGCCTCCCCCGAGCAGGCGGCGCAACGCCATCCCGTCCTCATCGTCTCCAGCCTCTACCTCGCGCACGACGGAACGCTCGACTGGCTCGCCGCCTATGCCGAGGCCGGCGGCCACCTCGTCCTCGGCCCCCGCACCGCCTACGCCGACCACGAGGGCCGCGCCCGCCACGAGCCCGCTCCGGCCCGCCTCAGTACAGCCGCCGGCGTCTGGTACGACGAGTTCAGCAACCTCACCACCGACCTGCCGCTGCGCGCCGCCCCCGGCAGCACGCTGGACCTTCCGGACGGTGCTGCGGCCACCCACTGGGCGGACGGCCTGACTGTCCTCGATGCCGAGGCACTTGCCTCCTACGACCACCCCACTTCGGCCGCTGGCCCGCGATCACCACCCGCCGTCACGGGGCCGGCCGCATCACCTGCATCGGTACCGTCCCCGACCGTGCCCTTGCCCGCGCGCTCGCGGCCTGGCTCACCCCCACCCCGCGCAGCGGGTGGCAGAACCTCCCCGCCTCCGTCACCGCGGCCACCGGCACGACCACGGACGGCCGCCGCCTCCACATCATCCACAACTGGAACTGGCAGCCCGCCGACGCCCGGTCCCCGAGGGGACTCACTGACGTCCTGGACGGAAGCTCACTCCCTGTCGGCTCACTTGTCCGCCTCGGTCCCTGGGACGTCCGGATCCTGGTGAGCGACTGAGGGCCCTGCGCCTGTCTTCTCGCCCGGCGGGAGCACCCGGATCCCCGACGTCGATCACGTCAGGAGACTGCCCGAGCGACGGGTACGAGAGCCTCCGCGCTATCCACCCCTACGCCGCCGGAGGCTCGTCGGGCCACAAGACAGAGTGGAGCCAGGATCACCCTGGCTCCACTCCGTGGTGCGGCGTGTCACTGGAACTGTGCGAAGAACCTCCAGATCTCTGCTTTGGTCCAGGTGGCGACGCCGCTTTCGCCGGGGGAGCCGTCGACCGGACCGGGTATGTGGCCTCCGTCGAACGCGGCCCATTGGACCGGGTATCCGGCACGGCAGCCCGAGTAGGTGGTGGTGATGTGCGTTCGGCTGCCCGGCGCGGGCTCGCGCGGGCTCTGGGGGGTGCAGCCGTTGTTGCTGACGAACCTGTCGCGCAGGGACCGTCCTTGCGCGATGCTCAGGACGGAGTCGCTGATGCCGTGGATTCCGAAGTAGGCGATGGGCTGGGTGCCGCCGCTGCACCCGCTGATCTGAGCGCCGGAGATGACCGCGACGGCCCTGAAGACGTTCGCCCGGCTGCATGCGAGTGCGTAGCTCATACCGCCGCCCCAGCTGAATCCCGTGGCGAAACGCTGTGCCGGGTTGACACAGAGGCCGCCCTCGATTCGCCGAATCATGTCGTCGACGAAGGTGATGTCCTCACCGCCCGAATTGGCCCAGCCGTTTCCCAGGCCCTGGGGGGCGACGAGGATCGCGCTGTTGTTCGACTGTTCCTGTTGGCCGTAGTAGGACCAGGCGTTCCCGCTCGTGCCGCCCGAGGCGACGTCGCCGGCGGTTCCGCCCCGCCAGTGGAACGCGAAGATCAGCCGGTAGCGGTGGCTGTTGTCGTAGTTGGCGGGAACCCTGAGGATAAAGCTGCGGCTCTTACCGCCGCTCTGAATCGTGTGCGTACCGCTCGCCAGAGTCGGGGCGCTGCCGCATCCGCCGCCGCCACCGGACGACAGTTTGATCATCTGCCATTGCTGGTTGGCGCCGCCCCAGTCGGTGTACTGCACGACGGTGCCGCCGTCGGCGGTTGAGGCGCCCTGCACCTCCACCGCCTTGCTGCTGGTGCGGTTGATCAGCCGGACGTGGCCCGCGTCGGAGTCGGCCAGGCGGAACTGCTGGTTGGCCCCGTTGTGGTCGGCCCACTGCTGGATCGCGGCACCGTCCGCGGTCGAGGCGCCGGCCACGTCGAGAACCTTGCCCGAATGCCGGGCCTTGAGGCGGTAGAAACCGCCGCCGGAGGCCACGAACTGCCACTGCTGGTTGGCTCCGTCGCTGCGCGTCCACTGGCTGACCCGCGCGCCGTCGGCGGTGGACGCGCCAGAGACGTCCAGCGCCTTGCCGCTGTTGCGATTGACCAGGACATACCAGGCATTGGTGTCCACCGTCGCCGCCTCGGCGGGCGCCGGATTCACCGCGGCGAGCATGCCGATCGCGAGGGTCGCCGCGACTACGGCGGCGACCCGGGACCACCAGCGATGTCTTCCTGGAGGGGCGGGGGAAGCCGCACCTTGGGTCTGCATCGATTCACCCTTTCGTTTGGGCAGGTCCCCTCAGGTGCGGGTCCAGCGTTGGTTGCTGCCGTTCGAACAGGAGTAGAGCTGGATCAGGGTGCCGTTGGCGGTGCCGCCTGCGACGGCGTCGAGGCAGAGGCCGGACTGGACGCCGACGATGGATCCGTCGGAGTTGAGGCGCCATTTCTGGTTGTCGCCGCCCCAGCAGCTGTAGATCTGGACTTTGGTGCCGTTGCCGGTGCCGGCGGCGTCCAGGCATTTGTTGCCGTAGACCCTGAGCTCGCCGGCGGCGGTGTACGTCCACTGCTGGTTGGTGCCGTTGTGGCAGTCCCACAGGTGGAGCTGGGTACCGTCGGTGGTACTGGTGCCGGGCACGTCCAGGCAGCGTCCTGAACCGACGCCCTTGATCGGTCCGGAACCCGAAGGGGGCGTAGAGGAGCCGCCGTTGAGTGCGTTGAGGACGGCGGTGTAGGCGGGCTTCTTGCTGCCGTCACCGTTGAACAGCAGAGGTGTCTGCTCCGATCGCCAGGAGTCGGTGTCGCGCACACCCCAGACGGTGATGCCGAGGCAGCGCGGGACGGCCAGGCAGTCGTTGACGACGTTGGCGTAGGTCGAGGCAGGGGCTCCCTGGATGTCGAGTTCGGTGATGGCCACGTCGACGCCGAGGGCGGCGAAGTTCTGCAAGGTGGTGCGGAAGTTGCTGTTGTAGGGGCTGCCGCTGTTGAAGTGCGCCTGGAAGCCGACACAGTCGATCGGCACGCCGCGCTGCTTGAAGTCCCGGACCATGGCGTACATGGCCTGGGTTTTGGCCCAGGTCCAGTTCTCGACGTTGTAGTCGTTGTAGCAGAGCTTGGCGGCCGGGTCCGCGGCGCGCGCGGTGCGGAAGGCGACCTCGATCCAGTCATTGCCGGTGCGCTGCAGGTTGGAGTCGCGCCGGGCTCCCGAACTGCCGTCGGCGAAAGCCTCGTTCACGACGTCCCACTGGGCGATCTTGCCCTTGTAGTGGGCCATCACGCCCTTGATGTGGTCGATCATCGCCTGGCGCAGCGCGCTGCCGCTGAGGCTCTGCATCCAGCCGGGCTGCTGGGAGTGCCAGGCCAGGGTGTGGCCGCGCACCTGCTTGCCGTTCTGCACCGCCCAGTTGTAGACGCGGTCACCGGCGGTGAAGTTGAACTGGCCCCGCTGCGGTTCGGTGGCGTCGATCTTCATCTCGTTCTCGGCCGTCACCGAGTTGAATTCACGGCCCGCGATCGTCGTGTACGCCGAGTCGCCCAGCCTGCCTGAGGCGATGGCGGTGCCGAAGTAGCGGCCGCTCTGCGCCGCCGCGGCGCCGAGCGTGTTCTCAGCGGCGTGTGCGGTCGGCGGCGCGACCAGTGCGGCGACCGTACCCAGGACACCGACGACCAGCGCCAACAGCAGGCCGCGGATCTTCCGGCGGATAACGGATCTGGGAAGGGCATACGAGCCCATGACTGTGCCTCCAAGGTAGAAATCACGGAAGGACTGAAGCGCAGGGGAACGCGTCGTCCGCTCCCACTCGGCAGACGGACGGGGCGGGCCGGAACCCGGGCAGCACGGAATCACCGGACACCGCGGTCATGGGGCCGGGACGATCTCAACCGGCACGGACGGCACCCGGTCGGCCCTCGGGGACGCGGGCGGCGGCGGTGTTTCGACACAGGCATGGGGGTACTCCATCGCGGCTCAGCCGGGGGACCGCCACGCAGCGTCGCGTACCTCTCCAACTGCGCGAAGAGCCAGGACGCGCTGGTGCGAACCTCACCGGAACGAAACAGGGTGGCGCAGATGCCTTGGTGCGGGATCTGTCGTGCAGCCGTGCGTGGATCTGCCGTGCAGCACAGATTGCTCAGGGCCGACCTCGTTCGATATCTCGAACTATCCCCGGTTTCTCAGACAGGGATGATTGAGGTATTGACGATGGATCGTCAATACTCTTTGCAGAAGAAGTTTCGATTCCCAGCCCGAAACTTTCTGCAATCCCGGCGGGTCGGAAGGCGAACCCCCGGCGCCGACGTGGGCGGATACCACCCTGGACTGGCGAGCTGTATCCGCAAACTCCTGGAGTGGTTCCGGTCGGCGCGACAGCTTGCCAAGCCCAGAGGGCGTTGCGTTGTTTGTGGACAGATCGGCGGCAGGCCTTGACCAGAGCGCCCCGTATTCCTAGCTTGTGGCGTCGAAGCATCCGAGGAATTCTTCGAAACATTCGAGATTCCCCTGCCCCCTCGGCACATCCGCTCCCCGGTTCATCGGGATCACCTCGCTCCCGCCCTCAAAGGAGGCCCTCTGATGTGGTTTCGCCCCCCGTCCCCGGTCCGTCCAAGACGCTTACTCGCCGTCCTTGCGCCCTTGCTGCTCGTGGCTACCTTCCTCGGCGCCCAGCCAGCCGACGCGGCGACCGTAGACCCCAACGCCTCGTATGTGCTGGTCAACCGCAACAGCGGCAAGGCCCTGCACGTCTACAACCTGGCGACCAACGACGGCGCGCGCATCACCCAGTGGACCAGGAACGATCAGAACCAGCAGCAGTGGCAGTTCGTCGACGCCGGCAACGGTTACTACCGCATCAAGTCCCGCCACTCCGGCAAGGTGCTGGACGTCCAGAACGGGTCCACCGCCAACGGCGGCCCGATCGTCCAGTGGACCGACCTAAACGCCACCAACCAGCAGTGGCGGCTGGCCGACAGCTCAGGTGGCTACGTGAGGCTGATCGCCCGCCACAGCAACAAGGCCCTCGAAGTACAGGGCGGCTCCACCGCCGACAACGCGAACATCGTCCAGTACGACGACTGGGGTGGCAACAACCAGCAGTGGCAGCTCGTCCAGGTCGGCGCCGGCAACCCCGGCACGTGCAATCTTCCGTCGACATACCGCTGGTCATCGACGGGCGCGCTGGCGCAGCCCAAGTCGGGGTGGGTCTCGCTCAAGGACTTCACCGTCGCCCCCTACAACGGCAAGCAGCTCGTCTACGCGACGACGCACGACACGGGGACGAGTTGGGGTTCGATGAACTTCGGCCTGTTCACCGATTGGTCGGAGATGGCCTCGGCCCGCCAGAACACGATGTCGACATCCACCGTGGCGCCCACGCTCTTCTACTTCGCGCCGAAGAACATCTGGGTGCTCGCCTACCAGTGGGGGAGGACCGCCTTCTCCTACCGGACGTCGAGCGACCCCACCAACCCGAACGGCTGGTCATCGGAGCAGGTGCTCTTCTCCGGAAGCATCGTCGACTCCGGAACAGGACCCATCGACCAGGCACTCATCGGTGACGGGACGAACATGTACCTGTTCTTCGCCGGGGACAACGGCAAGATCTACCGGGCCAGCATGCCGATCGGGAACTTCCCGGGCAGTTTCGGCTCGACCTCGACAGTGGTCATGAGCGATACGAGGAACAACCTGTTCGAAGCCCCGCAGGTCTACAAGCTGCAGGGCCAGAACCGCTACCTCATGATCGTCGAGGCGATCGGCTCGCAGGGCCGCTACTTCCGCTCGTTCACGGCCACCAGTCTGAGCGGCTCATGGACACCCCAGGCCGCGACCGAGAACAACCCCTTCGCCGGCAAGGCCAACAGCGGCGCCACCTGGACCAACGACATCAGCCATGGCGAACTGCTCCGCACCAGCGCAGATCAGACCATGACCGTCGATCCCTGCAACCTGCAGTTCCTCTACCAGGGACGCAGCCCCAACTCCGACGGCGTCGACTACGGCCTCCTGCCCTACCGGCCGGGTCTGCTGACACTGCAGCGCTGACGAAGTGACACGAGTCCGGCTCCGGTATGGGGCCGGCGTGGCGGGCTCGGCGGAAGGCCGAGCCCGCGCGGGTCAGGCGACAGCGTCAGCGCTCATACGGCGACGGAGCGCGGGGGCGCGCAGCGCTCACCAGCCCGAGGGCCATCCTGTAACGCGGTGCCGCTGCCGATGGCGCTTGCTACTGAGGTTTTCAGGATGGGGTGGGTGGGTTCATAGCCAGGACGGCCAGGACGGTGACAGTGAGGCAGCCGTCGATCAGGCGTGGCAGGAGCTGGATCCTGCGTAACTCCCGGCGGAGCACACGGTCGAGGTGGTCGGGTGTGCCGAAGGCGGTGCTGGCCATAGCTCTGTGTACCAGTGACCAGAAAGCCTCGACGGGGTTCAGGTCGGGCGCATAGGGCGGGAGGCGGACGGCGGTGAGCCAGTCGTGGTCGGCCTCGTACCGTTTCAGCCCGGCCGCCAGATGGGTGTTGAGATTGTCCCGGACCACCACGATCGGGCCGCCGGGCGCCCGCATGTTCACCGAGTCGACGGCGCAGCGGGACCAGTCGAGCTCGCCTGGGGAGCCGAGCTCGTCGAGGACCAGGCGGTGGAGCTTGGCCCACACCCGGGCCTTCGACCACTGGTGAAGCGCCGGTGCGCTGTCGCTCCCGACGGCTAGAACGAGGCTGAAGGCAACTGCTGCCACGTGCAGCCCGACGTGGCTACGAACACGATCGCTGCCAGCACTTCCCGGTCACCGTGCCGACGCCGACCGCCGCGGGTCGGCGCCTCCGGCACCACCCGCTGAAACAACTCCCACAGCTCATCCCGCACCAGCCGCTCAACAATCCCCACCCTGGCAGACCATCGAACACGCCAATTGAGATGACCTGTAAGAGATCCCCGGGAACACGGACCCGTTGCATGCCCATGTCTGGCCGCGTTCGAGTGGGAGCGATCCGAGTGGGTAGCGGCGTGGCTGTATCCGCGTGAGCGGTGGAGTGACGAGCGGTTCAGGATCGGTCCGCAGCACGACGTGCCGCGGGATGCGCTCGGCAGCGAGCTGGACAGGTTGCGTTCGGTGGCCTGATGGTGTTGGCCCGCCGACCGTCAGGTCGGCGGGCCCGGTGATCAGTGAGGATCGGTAGGCGTCACGGAGTCCTTCGCAGCGGAACGATGTCGGGGACGGCGGTGGGAACGGAGGGGCGGGCGACTTCGGGGGTCGCCAGAAGCGCGCCGATGGTGACCGGCTGCCGGCAGTGCGGACAGTTACGGGTCGCGGTGTCTCCAACGGCGCGGACACGGACCTTGCGTTCTCCCCGGCGGGCCACCGCGCGGCCCCCGTCCCGACCAGAGCGGCCGCGTAGTCGGCGTAGGTCTTGCCGAAAAACGGCTCTCGGATGATCAACGCGCGGGTGGAGACGGTGCACGAAGGGCCCGCCTACCGCCCGCGCCTTCGCCAGGCGCCCGGGTGCGCCCATTCCGAGCAGAACGGCCGGGTCGAGCCGTAGCCCGCTAGCTCTTCCCCCAAGGATCCCCTTGGATGTTGATGGACCACACACCGTAGGCGTCCTGAACAGCCCTCATGCCAGTGACCTTGAAAGTCGGGTCGTCACCTTTGCGCGGGGCGTACGCCACAACCGTGTCCCTGTCGTGAAGGCCGTCGCCGAGTTCCTTGCTGAACACATCGTCCAGCTTGCTGGCGATCGTGTCGATCAGGTCGTGCACGTAGCAGATGTCGGTGGGGTACGTATCTCCGCCGCCCAACATGATGTAGCTTCGGTCGAAACCGTCGCTCCAAGTACCGACCATCACATCGGCGATGGGTCGCTGACCACTAGGACTCATTACTGGGAGCGGCGTGTACTCACCTTTCTGTCCCTCGGCACTCGCCTTGAGTGCTTCCTCCCAGGCACCCGAGAGCTGTTGGAGCAAGAGGCTCGCACCCATGTGATTCTCCTTCGCACCTCGATCGGTCCGTCTCCTCCATCGCGTCGCGATCCGTCTTTGCATGCCACTCGGATACCGCCAAACGGGTGACAGTGTGACCGCCGCGCAACGCCGGGTGATCCCGGCCTCTGCGGTCCTTCCGGCCGCGGGGTCGAGGAACAACCGCGCCGGAACGTGCGGCAACGGCTGGTCGCTGCGATGCCGCAGATAACGGGGCTGCTTCACGCGTACTCCGGAGCGCGTCTCAGCAGGTGACGCCTGGTCCTGCCGCAGATGACAGCCCATTAACTGCGGGAGCACCTCAAGCCGGTTCGTCGCCGACGCTCGGCCAGCCGCCCACCAGGGCGCTGGCTCCGCAACCCGCAGGTTCCGGCTCTGCTGCGAGACCTCTCCACCGGAAACCGTGCCGCTCACGCACGACGCCATCCAGGCCCTGCCGAACTGGCGGACCGCCGCCTATCTGCGCGACCTCCTCATGGACAGCGGCGTCCTGCCTCACCTCGACCGGCGGCTCCTTCTGTTCGAACGATGGCTCTCCCGGCGGATCGCCACCACCGCCGACGCCCGCATGCTTCAGCACTTCGCTACCTGGCACCAACTCCGCAAGCTCCGCGCTTTAGAGGTCATCTCATTTGGCGGGTCGGCGGTAGCAGATGCGGGTGCAGGCGAGGGCCGTTAAAGGCCGGGAAGTGCTCGGCCTTGCGTTCGTAGCGGCGGTGCAGGCGGCGGCAGCCGCCCAGCCAGGCCATGGTGCGCTCGATCGTCCAGCGGTGCCGGCCCAGCCGGGTTGAGGACTCGATGCCCTTGCGGGCGATGCGCGGCGTTATGTTGCGGGTGCGCAGCCACTTCCGCAGGTGGTCGTAGTCGTAGCCCTTGTCGGCATGGAGCTTGGCAGGGCGGCGCCTGCGCGGGCCGCGGCGGGAGCGGATCGGCGGGATGCCGCGCACCAGCGGTTCGAGTGCCTGGCTGTCGTGCAGGTTGGCGCCTGAGATGCCGACGGAGAGGGGAAACCGGTCCGCTCTGTGATCAAGTGGATCTTCGAGCCGTTCTTGCCCTGGTCGACAGGATTCGGACCTGTCAGCTCCCCCCTTTCATGGCCCGCATGTTCACCGAGTCGATTGCGCAGCGCGACCAGTCCAGGTCTCCGCGCGAGCCCAGTTCGTCGAGGATGAGGCGGTGCAGCTTCGCCCAGACCCGGGCAGCGGTCCATTCGGTGAAGCGGCGGTGTGTGGTTGGCCCCGATGGGCCGAAGACCGGCGGCAACTGCCGCCAGTGCAGCCCGTGGTGGCGACGAAGATGATCGCAGCCAGCACCTCGCGATCCCCGTACCGGCGCCGGCCGCCGCCCTGTGGCCGCGATGGCGCGAGTGGGACCACCCGCTGGAACAACTCCCCCAGCTCGTCCGGCACCATACGCTCGACTATCACCACACAGTGCGGACTACCCAGCACGCCAAATGAGACGACGTCTTAGCCATGCCTGCCCCTCGCGGAGAAGATCAGACGGTGGCGAACGCAGCCATCATCATGCGGTCTTCGTGTTCAAGATTGTGGCAGTGGATGACGTAGCGGCCCGCGTAGTCGGTGAACCGCACTGCGACGTCGACATGCTCGGCAGGCCGGACGTCGACAGTGTCCTTCCAGCCGTGGTCGAACGGTCCTGGGCCCTGGGAGGTCCCACGCCCGATGATCTGGAAGGGGTCCAGGTGCACGTGCACGGGATGGTGCAGGTCGGTGCGGAAACGCCAGATCTCCGTCTCGCCGAGTGGCACCGTGGCTGCCATGACTTCCGGGTCGAAGGGTCGACCGTTGATCACCCAGCCTGACTTGCCGTGCACCTCGCCACGGGTGAACGACCACTCGCGTACCCGGGCGCCGGTGGTGTCGAGCGGCTCGATTTCCGACAACCGATCGGGCAGTCGATCCGCTGGGGCGCTGTCGTCGCCGGAGCGCCGTGCAACCACGAACCGCATCACGGCGCCCATCGGGCCGGAGCCGAACCGGTTGCGCAGTGTGACCTGGGTGCCGACGGGATACTTAGAGAAGTCCACGAGGACGTCGAACCGTTCCGCCTGCGCCATCACCAGGTGCTCGTGCTTGACCGACGTGGCGAGCAACCCACCGTCGGAGCCGACCTGCGTGAACATCGCGCCGGCAGTGGGCGGCGGGTCGAGCGCCAGGTCGAGGCGTCGGGAACTGCAGCCGTTGAGCAACCGCAGTCGGTAGCGCGCGGCGTCCACCTCCAGTACCGGCCAAGCAGCCCCGTTCACAAGCATCACGTCGCCGAGGACCCCCTCGATGTGGCCGTCGTCGACGCCCGGGGCGTCGACGTGATGGTGGGCATGCTCTCCCGCGCCCGCGTCAGGGGACGGGTAGTGGAGCTGACCGTGCTCGTCGAAGGAGCGGTCCACGATCGCCAGTACAATCTCGCGGTCGCTGTGGGGCAGCGGCAGAACGTCTTCCTCATCATCGCGCACCAGGTGCACTCCCAGAAGGCCGCGATACACCTGCTCGCCGGTGAAGTCCATGCGGTGGTCGTGGTACCAGAGCATGGCCGCCCGCTGCCTCATCGGGTAGACGTAGTCGCGGCTCTCGCCGGGGCGCACCAGGTCGGTGGGGTAGCCGTCGCTCGCGCTGGGCGTGTGGCCCCCGTGCAGGTGTACCGAAACCGGTACGTCGAGTGCGTTGCGGTGCCGCACCACCGCAAGCCGGCCGCTGCGCGTCTCCAGCAGCGGGCCGGGAAAGGTGCCTCCGTACGTCAGCAGGTCGGTTCGGGCTCCGGGCAGTACCTCAAGCGTCGTCGGGCGCTGCACGAGATCGAACACGTCGCGCCCATCGGTCGTCGACGGCCGGAGTACTGGCATCGAAGGCAACGGCACGGTGAACGGCCGGGGCAGCGCAATCCTGCTGGGCAAAAGCTGGCCGGTCGAGGTCGACGGGGATATCGAACAGCCGGCCACGGCTGCGCCCGCTCCGGCAGCGAGGCCCAGGAACCTCCGGCGTGAAGTCGTCATCGTTCCTCTCCCGGTGCGACCCGCCTCATACGCCGCTGCGGGCGCGCCCAGGACGTGAAGGACCAGGCGGCGAGCAGCACCGCCGTCAGTACGATCAACACTCCAAGGGGGATGTGCACGGCCAGGTTGCGCTGGTGTCCCATGCCGATCTGGATCCCCTCGGCCATGAAGACGACCGGGACGAAGAGGAGCATCGGCCACCCGGCCCCACGGTTCGCCGCTACGTGCCCGAGCGCCGCGGCGCCCCATACCGCAGTGGCCGGTACCAGCAGGACGCCGATGCTGCTGTGCGTCGCCAGGATGTCGAAGTTGCCGGACAGATAGCCGCCGGCCGACACCGGCTGCGCGAGCGCCAGGGCAGCGTGGAGCAACAAAGTCGCCCTGAGCAGCCAAAGAGTCGTGGTCGCCACCGATCGTCCCCCATCGCATCCGTTGTGCTCATCGGTATTTCAACGAGTAATAGATAAACACTCTACATGTAGGCTGTCTACTTGTTGAACCAAGCCCGTACGCTGCTGCCATGAAGGCTGATGCGCTACGAGGGCACCTGGACGCGCTGATCCTCGCGATCTTGGAGGGTGGTGGCCTGCATGGTTATGCCATTTCCGAGGCCCTAGCGGCGCGCAGCGACGGCGCGCTCGATCTCGCCACCGGGACGCTGTACCCGGCGCTGCGGCGCCTGGAGGCCGCTGGACTGCTCGTCAGCACGTGGAGCACGGTCAGTGGGCGCAAGCGCCGCACTTACAGCTTGACCCCTGCCGGCCGCAGGGCCCTGCGGGCTGAACGTGCCGCCTGGCGTGGCCTTGCCAGTGTCGTCGAGGCCGTGCTCCGCCCGGGCTAGCCCCCAGCACAGGCGTATGCCGACCCGCGTCGCATCAGCACGGCCCGGCGCGCTGTCACGGACGTATCAGCTGGCCGCCAGGGTATGCCGCGCAGATACCGCGACACCGGCGAGCGGCAACACCACCAGGGTGAGCGCCAGCATCCAGAGTCCGGCATCAGCGCCGTCGGCAGTAACGATCATCGCGACACTGGTCAAGGGCACGAACGTCGTAGCGGCGAGTGCGAAGGCGCCAGTGAATCTTGCTGTGGCCCGGCCATCGAACCACCATGGGCTGCCGCCCCCGGTGGCCACGAGGACGAGCAGCGCGCCGCCCAGGACGATCCAACTGCCTGCCTCGATCGTGTCGTCAAGCAGGCGGAACACCCATGTGTCGGAGCGGGCCCCGGCGGTGTTCGAAGCCAGGTTGAGACCGGAGTCCCAGAGGAGTGGTTGGTAGCCGAGAACGAACAGAAGGAGCCACGCCGTACGCCGGGAAGCGGCCACGGCCAGCGTCGTCTGGAACGATGCCGCGATGTCCGCCACCGAGCCGAAGTCAACGACCGCCCGGCGTGCGGCGGACTCCTCGTCGTGACCGGCTGCGACGAGCGCCTCGGTGGCGTCATCCAAATGATCCGCCGCCTCGCGCACCAGGCCGCGACGGATGCGCCCAGGGCCGACGAGCGCGGCGTCGAGGCGCGCGAGGTAGTCCGGACGTGGATCTGCCATGGCGTGCATTGTGCCCGTTGCGACCTCCCGACCGCATCAGGGATGCCCCGGATCCTCAGCCCCCGGGGTCCATCCGACCTTGGTTCCCCGAGCGGGACCGGCACAGGTCACAGCCTCCGGGTCCGGGACCAGTCCGACCCACCGGTGGTGCGCTCTCGGAGAGAATCCCGTTTGATCACCTTTAGCCTCGATCTTTTGTGATGGGCCGCCGACGGAGTCGGCGGCCCATTTCGTTGCCGGTGACCGCGGTCGGGCAGGCCGTGGGCCCGGGTGTCATCTCACGTGGACGCCGGGTTCCACTGCTCCGGGCTGGAACGTTCTCTCGAGGGGACGGGTCAATCCACTGATCAGCCGGGGTTCGGTAGGAGTGGCAGACGTTCGAGGGCGCCTATGAGCTCGCCGGTCCAGGGCCAGTGGCGGGCGAGGCGGAGGATGCGGCGCCGGCCGGTGCTGACGAGTTGGCCGGCTGCGGAGAACAGGCGCAACCGCAGGCGGCGCGGTTCCCAGAGGCGGGCCTTGCCGGTCAGGGCGAGCATGGGCATCCAGGCCAGCAGATCGAGAGCGGTCTGGACCCGATAGGCTGCTTCGCCTGGAAAGTACCTCCGGCCAAAAGGACCTCAGCAATCCATTCTCGCTGGTCAGAGACACTTTCTGCTTGCTTGATCACCTGTCGGACGGCACGTTTCATGCGGGCGCGGGGGCCGGGCCTCGGCTGAGGAGCGGCGCGCGCCCGGACGAGCATCCGCGAACGCTCCACCCGCGGCGCGCCCATCTGCGATCATCGACCCGTCTCTGAGCGAGCGACACGAACTGAGGTAGCACCATGGCGTGGGCCTATGCGGAACTGGCCAAGGAAGCAGCCAAGCGCGGCGGTCCCGTCGCGCTGCGGTACTTCTACCGCGGCCAGGGCTTCATCATCGGCAGCGCCCTCACCAGCGGCGCCATCGCCGGGACCGTGGCCTATGACAAGTGGAGCAAGCGCCGTGCTGCTGCCGCTGCTGAGCCGGTGGGCGAGAGCACCACAGAGGCGCCGGCCCGCGGCGACGCCCAGGAGACCAGGCACAGCTGAACCGCCCGGGCCAGGCCGTTCTTACTGGCCCGGGGATTCCCCGGGCCCCTGGGGTCGAATAACCCGCCACTGCGCAACGCCGCAGCCCCGGGTCGACGACGTCGAAGTCGTACGTCGTGCCGTGCTCGGCGAGTGTCCCTCGCCATTCAATCGAGTCATTTGACAGCGAACCTAGTCGCGCCTTGCTGTGCGGCCCGTGGCCGTCTTAAGCCTCCGGTAGCCTGCTGTGCCATGACAGACGTGTCCTGATGGGCTGATGGCCTCGCGCGGTGTCCGCGCTGGCCGGTGTCATTTACGGCGTTCATGCGCTGCGGATCGGCCGTACCGCGAATGAGGCCGCCCACCAGCCCAAGCGGGCTGCGGACCGGGCGCTGGTTTGCGACCATCTCACGGCCCAAGTCGCCCGGCTGGTCGACGATCACTGTCGGACCCCCGCTGGAAAGCCCGATCACGTCGGAAAGCGTGAGGAGCGCGCCGATTACCGCTTCGATCGCCTTGAAGTCGGGGTCGCCCGCCCAGCAGAGACAGCCCCACGGGCGCCCGGACCGCCAGAGGTCACTCTTCGGGCTCCTGGCGTTTCTCGCCGGTCCGAGGGTCCTCCGCGGGGATCGGATGTGCCTGATGGGTGCCGGTGTCGATGAGGATCTGTGCGGCATGGGTCACGTTGTCGGCTCGGACGGCCCTGGCCATCGCGGCAAGGGCGGCGTCGGGTGTCGCGTGCGGCGGGACCACGAGAAGGGAGAAGTGGTCCTGGTCGCCCCGAGTGATCAGGACGGTGTCGTCACCGACCGGGAAGGAGTCGATGTGGACGACTTGGTCGTCGATGACCAGGCGCGTGGGAAGTTCATCCCATGCGGTGGCGTCCAGGCCGACGCGTGTGATGGGGCCGAGGTGCCCGGTCAGTACGCGGATGAGGTCGGGCAACTCCGCGCCGATGTCGCGGGAACGCGGCCACCACGCGCCGTCGAGGTTGCCTTCCCGGGATTGTGTCGTCTCCAGCCGCAGACGAACCGTCCCGGGTTTTGCGGCCCGATGGATCGCGTCCGGCAGGAGCCCGGGGGCGCGAGGGGTGTCGGATTCGTTCATGGCGTGTCCGCCTGTCTGCGGGCTTCGGTGTCACCGCCGAACGCGAGACCCTCCTCCTCTCACCGTAAGTCGTGCGCCGCCGCACCGGCTGCGTTCGCTGGTGGTTCCGGACTCGCTGCCTCTCGGTAAAGCGCCTGCTCACGCGCACGCTCAGGGGCCTCGGAGCGGCGTAGAGTGAAAGAACCGGGAGTACTTCGCACACCGGCCGCCATGTCGGTGTCGTTCCCGGCGAACAACAACACCGGCCTCCGAGAGGAGGCCCGGGGACAGGTCCGCGTCATGACCGCGACCATCGAACCCACGATCATCGAAGAGCGCTTGCCTACGGCGCCGGCCCGGCTGTCCCTGGCCCCGACCCGCTCGGCTTCAGGTCTCCTGGACGGTGCCTGGTGGCCCCGCTCCCGTGATCTCCTCCGCGAGATCCCCACGCTCACAGACGCGCTGGACGCATGCTGGGGCCGGATCACCCACGTCACCGTGAACCCGGCCCATTGGCCCGTCATCCCGCGCAAGGTCCCCGTCACGGGGCACACGGTGCGTGTCGGCTGGTTCGCCGCCGAGCAGGACCCGAACAAAGTGATCCTTTTCTCCTACACGGTGGGCCGCCTGGACCTGCTGGTGATCCCTCCGGAGACGGACCCGGCCGCCGCCGCCCGGCTGATGGCAGCAGCAACCGTTCCGAGAGGCATCCGCACGGCCAGCGGTCTGATGGCCGACGAGGCCGTCAGCCACGACGCGACGGACACTCAAAGCCGGGAAGAGGAATGGGAGACCGACGGCGGAGCCGCGATCGGGATCTTCAGTTCCGCCCTGAGGAGGTGAGGACGTGGAGGCAGCCGTCACCGTCGCCGTGATCATCTTCTTGATCATTGCGGGCATGTTCCTGATCCACCGGCTCAGAATGCAGCATGACGAAAGGATCCGGGCGTTCCACTACAGCGATGCCCTGCCGGGAATCCGTCGGCGGACCCGTAAGAGCCCACGCGCCACCGCGCCGAACGGCCCTCCGGCCGACAGCACACGCCGTGAGCACCGAGAGGGGAGCCGCTGATGCCGCAGACCTACTTCCAGCCGGGGGTGGGTGTGAGGGGACGGCCGTCACACCCATCGGCACGTCGCCCCTGATGCACGTCTCCCTGATGGAGCAAGAGGTCGCCATGAAGTCACCGGAACTGCCGTCAGCCGGGCATGCGGAGGTCCGTATCGTCGCCGCGGACCCGGAGGCGGCTCGCCATGTTGCGGAGGTTCTCCGCCGTTGTTTCGCCGCCACCGAGGCGCGCAGCTACCCCGCGGGTGCCGACGGCGGAACACGCCTCCACCTCACCGTGGACACCAGACGCACGGCGGAGCCGGTGCGCTCCTGGCTGTTGACCAGCCGTTCCTCCCGGGACGATCACACAGAG
Source organism: Streptomyces bullii (assembly GCF_042657145.1). Classification (NCBI taxonomy): domain Bacteria; kingdom Bacillati; phylum Actinomycetota; class Actinomycetes; order Kitasatosporales; family Streptomycetaceae; genus Streptomyces; species Streptomyces bullii. Next base: position 8,619 of record NZ_JBHSNY010000023.1, on the reverse strand, counting down.
CCGGACGAAATCTGAGGGAAGGGGCCTCAGCGGGGCAGGAGGACACCGCCCCAGACGTACGGGTTTCCCTCGGTGCCGGCACGAGAGGCGGGCGACCATGGCGACACTGCACGAGCGGGAGCACTACCGCAAGGCGATCATGAAGACCCTGTACGAGGCCATCGAAGGCAATCGCCTGCTCGGCCTCACCGGGGCGCAGCTGCGCGAGGACCTCGCCATGCCCGAGGATGACCTGGCCGCCGCCTGCACGTACCTGGCGGACGAGGGACTGGTCCAGGTCGACTGGGCGCGAGGAAACACACCCGCGATGGTCACACTGACGCACAAGGGGATCCAGTTCATGGAGACCCAGGAGATGGACAGTAACTGACCGCCGACCCGCGCTCAGGGCGGCGGCTGGCCGCATGGCGGCCATGTCCTCCCCTATAAGCGAAATGGCACCCTGGGCATACTCTGGTGAGTGGGCCGGTGCACTCTCACGTGCAACGACCCGGAAGGGCGGACCCGGTGTGTATACGCCGGGACCGTTGCGTCACCGGCACAGGGAGAAGGTGTGATCCACTCGGCCGATCTCCGCGAGTGACGCAGCTGCGACGTCGTTGCCCCGAAGGGCCAGTCGTTGACGCCTGGAGGCTGACGTGGCGCTTCTGAGCGCCTCTGATCGAGCGCCTGCGCGCTGGCTCTCTCCAGTTGCCGTTGGGGTGTGCTCAGCGCTTCCTGGAAGAGCGGGTGGACCGGCCCGTTCTCCGAGGAGGAGCGCACCATGGCGCAACCGGTTAGTCGGCCAACGATCAGCGCTGAGCAGTTCAGCCGAGTGTGTGACGAGATCAGGAGCGCGGCGGCGCCCGAAAAGAGCGCTCAGTCCATCCGGGACTGCGCTCTGCGCATCGTGCAAACCCTGGGCCTGGCGCTATCCACGGATGACCTGAGCGGGCTCCTCGCCGAACTCATGGCCCCTGGCGCGGCCCCACCCCCAGGGAGCCCTCACTACACCCGAGAGGCCATCCTGGACATGCCTGACGAACAGCGAGAAGAAGATGAAGGTCCGGTCAGGTAGAGGGCGGGCCGGCACGAGTCATTGCGTCCTCCGAAACGGCCGTACCGGAACCACGTCCTCGAACCTGGCCGTCGCGCAGTCCAGCAGGGGACGCCGCCGAAGCCTACCTGCGGCGTCCACGCACGGCTCGACGTACGGCACGGCCTCGTCTGTCCCAGTTACGGCCAACACCCCCAACGTGCTCACCCCGCACGACTAGGTTCACTGTCACAGAAGCCGAAATGACTTGGTTCGCTCTCACTCGATTGGATGACAAAGGACAGCGAGGTAGGCGACGTCGCCGCGGCTTTGTGGCCGAAGCGGACGTCCCCTCGACGACGGCTTTGGCGTGGAGCCTTTCGACCAGGACCTTGACGGCGAAGTCGGCCGGGGACAGATGCGAGAACGCCAGGGTCAAGGGCAGGTGAGGACCGCGTCCACGGCACTGGAGGGTCCGCAGCCGGCCGCGATCCTCGAGACGCGCGCGGTGCCACAGCTGCACCGCGTCGGCGACGGCGCGGGGGTTGTCGGTGATCCCTTTTGAGCACGGAGACGGACCAGCCGACCGTCCGAAGCGCCTGTACGGACGAAGGTAGCCCGGACGATGCTGCCCCGGCCCTCGGTGCCAGCAACGTGGTGTCGAGGGCGGTGATGGCTCTCTGCCGTGCGCCAGTCACCTGGCGGCAGACTTCACGCGGATCCTGCCGCACCCACGCCAGCTGCCCGCCGACCAAGTCCTCACCGAACCCGGCCACGCCCTGCCCCACCTGCTCGCCCGGTGCGGCACCCAGCCGGATCGCTGGAACGCCCTGCTCAAGGTTCTCGCCTACGGGCCCACCGACGAAAAGATCACGTTCGGGGAACTCCTTGATGGCATCCAAGGCCCCTCCCCCGCATCAGCGCGCACGGCTTGACCGAGCCGGACTACCGCGGGGTTCGTCTGACTGAGGCGTGTTCCGGAAGTTGAAGTAGCGGAGATGCTCGAGTCTGACGCGGGTTCAGGCGGGTTCGGCGAGAAGGGCGAGCACGGCGTTGAGGGCCGTTCCGATGCCGATCCCCCCGACGGTCCAGCCGAGCGCCTTGGCGCTGTTGCGGGTGAACCAGTCGTTGATCCGCTGCAGCACTGGCTCGGCCCGGTCGTGCGCGGCGATCCGGACGGCTCCGAGGAGGACCGCCGGGAGGATCATCACGACGCAATAGCCGGCCAGCGCCCCGCCGATGACCTGCCAGGCCAGATCGGCGTTGGCGAGTAAGCCCACGGCCGCCAGGTAGGGCACCATGGTGACGACCTCCAGCGCCGTGGCCGCCAAGGCGAGGCCCACGGCCGGTAACGGGGCGCCCGACGCAGGGCCTCGGGTTCGCGGGTGCGCGCGTAGCGCTTGACGGTGTTGAGGGACAGGTTCATGCGGCGGGCGCATTCGAGCAGGCCGACGCCCTTGCCGAGGAGGTCGTGGATCTCGTGCCAGCGTTCGCGGGTGGTCTGCTCGTGGACGCCGGCCGGGCGGGGCGTGTTCGACGTCGCCCAGCAGGCGCTGTGGGAGCGGACCTCGGCCAGCGTCTTCTCCCACAGGTTCTTCCACAGGTGCCAGCGGTCGCTGACCTGCACCGCAGCTGGCAGGGCCCGGCGCACGGCCTCCCCGTATGCGCCGGAGCCGTCGCGGCAGACGATCTCGACGCCGGGGTGCTCGCGTAGCCACCGTTCCAGAGCGTCAGCAGCGCGACTCGGAAGTTCGTCGATGCGTTCGCCGGTTTCGGCATCGATCAGGACAGTCGCGTAGCGGTGGCGGCGCTTGAGCGCGAAGTTATCGACACCGAGGACGCGTGGCACCCGCACCACGGGCAAAGGCAGGCGGGCCAGAAGCCGCAGGGCGGTCGAGCGGAATATCGCCGAAGCCAGGACACGGGAGAGGCGGGCGCCCGCCCGGCCCGCTAACTCCTTCACCACAGAGCCGAGCTGGTCAGCGAGCCGGCGTGTGCGCCGCTGATAGCGTTCGATCAGGCCGGGGACCTGTTCACGGAACGTCTGCCGGGGGCAGCCCAGGACCGGGCAGACCAGGCGCCGGACCTGCACCGACACCACGACCCGCCTGCCGTCCGTCGGCACGTCCGCGATCTTACGTCGGTGGATGCCGTGCACCCGCCCCGTCGGCTGCCCGCACACCGGGCACTGCACCGGATCGTCCCGGGTCCGGGCCCGCACCCGGATGAACTCGCCCTCGTCCGCAACATCCTCGACGACCAGCGACGCGAGTCCCGAAGACACCACGCCCACAAGCTCGTTGACGTCTCGCATGCAAACGATGACCGTCACCCTTCGTTACCACGATTACGGGACAGAGCCGAGGATCGGACAGGCCCCCCGCACAGATGCGCTCGCGCAGAAGGCCGTGGAAGCTGCTCAGGGGCAGTACACCGCCGTTTCCCGGCGAGGCTTTGACTGCGTTGGGAGTCACAGCGATGCAGCACACCGGGTAACGAGGGCACCCGTCCATCACGGCCAGCTGGAGCAGAGGCGCGCCCACCTGAGGCGCCGCATGACGAGAGGGACGAGTTGGCGATGCGTGCACTGACCGTGCGGCCTGGTGAGAAGGAATCCGTCGAGGTGCGGGATGTGCCCGACCCCGTCCCGGCAGCCGGCGAGCTGCTGGTCCAGGGACTGGCAGTGGGGGTGTGCGGAACGGACAAGGAGATCGTCCGGGGCGAGTACGGCTGGGCCCCTGCGGGCCGTGAGCGGCTGGTGCTGGGGCATGAGTCCCTCGGGCGGGTCAGGCAGGCACCGCCCGGCAGCGGCTTCTCGGCCGGTGACCTGGTGGCCGGGGTGGTGCGCCGACCGGACCCGGAACCATGCGGTGCCTGCGCACGCGGAGAGTTCGACATGTGCCGCAACGGCCGCTACACCGAACGCGGCATCAAACAGATCGACGGCTACGGGGCGCAGACGTGGTGCGTGGAAGCCGACTACGCGGTGAAGCTGGAGCCGCACCTCCAGCACGTCGGCGTACTCGTGGAGCCGACCACCGTGGTGGCAAAGGCATGGGAACAGGTCGCGCGTATCGGTGCCCGTTCGTGGTTCGAGCCCCATCGCGCCCTGGTGACCGGCGCCGGGCCCATCGGCCTGCTGGCCGCCCTCCTGGGCACACAGCGCGGACTGGAGATGCACGTGCTCGACCGGGTCACCGAAGGGCCCAAGCCCCGTCTCGTACGGGACTTGGGCGCCACTTACCACGCGGAGGACATCGAGCAGGTCATCTCCGCCGTCTGCCCGGATGTCATTATCGAAGCCACTGGCGCGAACGAGCCCGTCCTGGCCTCGCTGACGGGCACCGGGTCCTACGGGGTGGTGTGCCTGACCGGGGTGTCGCCCGCGGGCCGCAGGATGACGGTGGACGCGGGGGCCATCAACAGGGAGATCGTGCTGCAGAACGACGCGGTGGTGGGCTCGGTCAACGCCAACCTGCGTCACTACCGCCAGGCCGCCGATGCGCTGGCGAAGGCCGACCTGTCGTGGCTTGAGCGCATGATCACCCGGCGGGTGCCGCTGGAGCGCGCGCTGGAGGCGTTCAGCCCACAACCGGACGACGTCAAGGTGGTCATCGAACTGTAGGCGACGAGATCCGAAGGAAGGCCCCTGGATGTCTCACAACACCGCTCCCTTGGTCGTGGTCATGGGCGTGTCGGGCTCGGGAAAGACCACGGTGGGCCAGCTGCTGGCACAGCGCCTCGGTGTTCCTTACGCCGAGGGGGACGACTTTCACCCCGCACCCAACGTGGCGAAGATGCGAGCCGGCCACCCGCTCGATGACGAAGACCGCCGCCCCTGGCTGGACAAGATCGCACAATGGCTGGCCGACCACGCGGACAGCGGCGGAGTGGTGACATGCTCGGCGCTGAAGCGGCGCTACCGTGACCGGCTGGCTTCCACGGTGCCACGCCTGGTGTTTGTTCACCTCGATGGCTCCCCGGAGCTGATCGCCGCACGGATCACCGAACGACGGGGCCACTTCATGCCGCCCGACCTGCTCCGTACGCAGTTTGCCGACCTTGAACCGCTGGCCGACGACGAAGCGGGCGCGGCCATCCCGATCGACGGGACCCCACGGCAGACCGCTGACCTCGCTCACGCCGCCGTCACCTCCTTGTGAGCTGCCGACGAACCGGCGAGCACCGGAGCCCCGGTGCAGCGCTGTCGCGTCGGGGCGCGGTCTCAAGCGCCACCGTTTTCCTGCGGGTCCTCGGTGCCCCGATGCCGGCGCAGAGCGGGTGCGGCAAAGCCGTACCTCACCCGTCGGTGTGGCTGCCGTCTCCGGCACGCCTGGGTCGGCTGCCCACCACGGCACCGGCGTGTGCTCGGGCTGTGGGATCGCGCCTGGACTTGATCAGGCTGGCCACGGTGGTGACCGTGAGCACGGTACCGATGACGGCCAACGACACGGCGGTGGTGATTTCCGGGATGCGGGATTCGATGCCATGGCCCCAGTGCAGGATGAGCTTCACGCCGATGAACGCGAGGATGACTGCTAGCCCCGGCGACAGGTACACCAGGCGATCCAGCAGCCCGGTGACCAGGAAGTACAGCGCCCGCAGGCCCAGCAGGGCGAACGCGTTCGCCACGAAGACGATGTAGGGCTCCTCGGTCACGCCGAAAACCGCGGGGATCGAGTCCAGGGCGAACAGGATGTCCGTGCCGCCGATGGCGATGAACACCACGAACAACGGCGTCACCGCGCGTCTTCCGCTGACACGGGTCACCAGCCGCCCGCCCTCATAGGTCTCGGTGACGGGCAGGAGCCGTCGGCAGGACCGCACCAGCACGTTGTTCTCCACATCGGGGTCCTGGTCACGGTGCCGGTACAGCTGCACCGCCGTCCACAACAGCAGCAGGCCGAAGAGGAGGAACATGAAGGAGAACAGCGACAGCAGGGCCGCACCCAGAGCGATGAAAACAGCCCGCAGCACGAGGGCGGCGATGATGCCGAAGCTCAGTACACGCTGCTGATGCTCACGCGGCACCGCGAACGTCGACATGATGATCACGAAGACGAAGAGATTGTCGACGGACAGGCTCTTCTCCACGACATAGCCGGCGAAGTACTGCGCGCCGTACTCCCACCCCACCACCTGGGCGAAGACCACACCGAAGACCACCGCGACCGCAATGTAGAAAATCGACCACAAGGCGGCTTCCCGGAACCCCACGACGTGCGGGCGCACCGTACCCACCACCAAATCGACGGCGAGCAGCGCCACAATCACAGCGATGGTCAGCACCCAGCCGACTGCGGTAACCGACATCCCAAAACCTCCGCACCACGGGACTCAAGGACATCGCTTCCCGCCCGGCGACGCCAGCCACCGCTGGCATGGCGGTGTACCGCGGCGATAGACGCGGCTCGCTCCGCGAGGTCCTGCGCGCCAACGGCGTCCCAATCCGCCACGGGGCTGCTTCCGGCGACGCCGCCCCGGTGTGCGACCGTGCAGGACCGGCGCTCGGCCACCGCCCCGCGGGCTCGCGGGCCCCCGCTGAATAGGAATCCTTTGATGAACGGGCGCGGCAGGGTTTCCGGCAGCGTGCGGTCCAAAGGCGCGCCGCCGGTGGCGGACGGACCGAGGTGCGGAAGCCGGAGTTCAGCAGGACGGCGTACCCCGCCGAAGTTTGTGAAAGCTGTCGACGTACCTGCGGATGGGCACGTTCGCCGGTCCCGAGCCCGAGAGGCCAAGGGACGTTGCCCATGTGGACGGTCGTTCTTTGGCCGAACGCCGTCGGAGTGATCAGCACCCGGTCCTCCCCGCGAGGCCGAACGTCACTGGTCGCCGGAGCTGCGCGGTGCTGTCATGGGTAGGGGAGACTGCGTGGACGAGCCGGCAGCCGCGGAGTCCGGCGCCCCGCGAGTTGTCCGCCCAGGCGGCCCGACCACGGCCGCCCCCGTCGCACAGCGGGAGGCCGATGCCATGCTTCGCCGCCGCACGGTCGGTGACGTGATGACCGAGGAGGTCGTCACCCTCCGCCCCGATACGCCGTTCCAGGAGGTCGCCGCCCTGCTGGACGCGAACGACATCGTCGCGGCCCCCGTCGTCGACGATGACGGCGTCCCCGTCGGCGTCGTGTCCGCGTCCGACGTGCTGCGGCACGAGACCGGTATGCCCGATCCGCAGGGAAAGGACGGGGACGACGAGCGCGCCTGGGGCAAGGCTCGGGCCCGGACGGCGGGTGCACTCATGAGCAGCCCCGTCTTCACCGCCCGCGCCGACTGGACGATCCCGCAGGCCGCTCGGGAACTCCGCCGACGGCACGTCAAGCAGCTGCCAGTGGTCGACGACAACGGGCTCCTCACCGGCATCGTCACCCGCAGCGACCTGCTCGACGCCTTCATCCGCTCCGACGCCGAGATCCGCGGCGAGATCGAGCAAGACGTCCTGGCGCGGATCCTCGGCCTGGACAACGACACCGTCGTGGTCGACGTCCAGGAGGGGGTCGTCACCCTGCGAGGTCACGTCCCGGAACCGCGTCTGGGCCCGGTGGTCGTGGGCCTCTGCCAGGGCGTAGACGGTGTCGTCGCCGTGGACGCCCACCTCGCCGCCGCCCCGGCGGGGCTAGACGAGTAGCTGTTGCGCGTCCAGGACCTGCCGGACGAGGTGGTGTGCTCGCGGCCGGGGCCCGAGCTCGCCCCGGCTGGCCCCGTGGTACAGCTGCGGTTCGGCGACGGCAAGGGCTGTCCATCCACGTGAACGGGCGGTGAGGGCGGCGATCGGCGTGGCCAGTGCCCAGGTCCGTCCCTGGCCGAAGTGAGCCGTCCCGCTGCGGTGCCGAGCCGAAGCCTCCCTGCGCGCACCCCTCTGCGGGGCTCGGCGCTCTCTGCCTTGCTGCTCAACGTCGAATCCTTCTACGCCGGACCGGCTGGGCCCCGTTACTACGCCGCAGCCGCCCTGATGAAGGCGGCTGCCGCCGTCTCGACGTCCCCCGGCGTGGTGTCTGATCGCCAAGTACTGCCCAGAGCCATCGCCCAACGTTACTCACTCGCTTGCGAGACCAGCTCACCCGTGCCTCGCTTCCCTTTCTGCTGCCATGCGGGGATCGCGTGGGCTGCCGGCTGCACCGTCGGAGTATGCAGCGATGCACCGGCGGGTGGTGGCACGGACAACGCCTCGGGGGTCAAGCTGAGGGTGCAGGGGCCGCTGCGCGCGGCCGTTGACGGGAGGCGAAGCGATGCCCGGCACAGTAGTGGTCGGGGTGGACGGATCAGCCGCTGCTCTGGCCGCCGTGGAGACCGCCGCGCGCGAGGCCCTGATGCGCAACGCGGAGCTGCATATCGTGCATGCCTTCGTCTGGCCCGCCATGCACGTCCCGCGCGGCGCCTCGCCACTCGGCCCGCCGGTGGGGAGTGTGCGCGAGAGCGTCGAGCATCTCCTCGCCGAGGCCATCGCCCGGGCCCGGACCACGGCTCCCGACGTGGAGACGAGTCACGGTGTTATCGCCGGTGAGACGGTGACTGCGCTGGAGGCGGAGTCGCGCAGCGCGCAGCTCCTCGTGGTGGGCCACCGCGGGACGAGTGGTTTCACGCAGCTGTTGCTGGGGTCGACAGCGG
>NZ_JBHSNY010000022.1:0-45087 GCF_042657145.1 Streptomyces bullii | reverse complement strand
ACCGCTTGCTCGCCCTCGTCACGGCCCGGCCGTGCCCGTAACACCATCGTCCAGCACCCGCCCCCGAGCACCCGCAACCACCCCGCTACCAACAGCTATACCCACCGAAAGCGGAATCGAGCACTAGTAGTGCTTGGTCAGGTCGGCTGTGCTGAACACTGACCTGGCTTCGTCGCCACCTTCAGCCGTGGCGACGGTAGGCCAGTGAGCGGGCTACCAGACAATCCGCTCGGGGGCAGAGCTTTGAACGCTCCATCCAGCGGACGCTGGAATCCGGCCCGGGGCCCCGCGACCAAGGCCGACAGCATCTACGCCGTGCATTACCTTGGCCGTCACCCTCTCTACCGCCCGTTTTCCGGTTTCGTGGCCGGCCAGAGCTGATGGACAGGCAGCGCGTGCCGGTCCACGAACTTGACCATGCGGCATGAAAGGTCAGTCGAGCCAGTGCACCATGCGCGCCTTGTCGTGCACGGCCAGGGCTCGTGCCTCAAGGCCGAGTGCGTAGTGCTTCGCCGCCTCGCTGCCGCGGTCCAGCAGCAGGGAGGACAGAGCCAGGAGCCGGGCGCTTCCCAGGCAGGCCACATCGAGGGCCAGGGCCAGCATCTCGGGGGAGATGTCATGAGCCCTCAGCGTGCCGTCGACATAGCGAGCCATGTGCATCAGGCCGGTAGGGGTGCTGTGGGTGACCTGGCTCAGCAGCGAGTACGCCACCGGAAGCCAGCCAGGCTCCGGGAAGGGCGCGCCCATGGCCAGGAGCAGATCGTCGATCGGCGGCAAGGGCTGGCGCCCCTTGGAAATGTCCTGCGGACCCTCGATCACGTTGTCAGGCAGCTGCAGCAGCCGCATGGCGGCAGCGAGGGACACACCGTTGCTGGCGAACAGATCGACGGTCTTCTTCCTCCGGGCCCGGAACTCGTCGAAGTAGCGGGTGGAACGCTGAACATAGGCATCGTCGTCCGCCTGCTCCTGTGCCAGCCAGGTGAAGCGGGCCGCCTCTTCCAAGAGCATGCGTGCCGCGAACACGGTGGTGACGGCGGCGTGTTGGTCGTAGGTGGCCATGACCGTGGCGAACGTGGAATGGGCACCGGCATAGGCGAGCACACCGGCCAGCTTGGGGTTGCCGTGAGCCCAGGGGCTGATGTACCAGCTGTTGAGGAAGGCGTCGTATTCCTTCACCGCGGCGATGACCGGGCCGGCGTCGGCGATGTCCGGGAGCAGACTGCCAGGCGGCACGATAACCTCCGGGCGAAGCTGCGGCTGTCGCCCCCGGGTGCGGACCTTGGTCGACGCTGTCGGCGCGGGCTTGGGATCTCCCAGACCGTGTACCGCGCTTGCCGCGGAGACGACCTCCTGGGTCAGCCGCATCGTCGTGGTCAGGTATTCGGCCTGGTCGACTTCCTCAGGCCAGCACTCAGGCACCGCCGCACACACACCCAGCAGCGTCACGGTGACACCGACAGCCGCAACATGCATGAACAGCGCCTCATGATCGGCACGCAGGTCATGGCCCGGGACACCGTCGGCAGCCACGCTACTTTGCAGACCCAGCAAGTTGCCATGACCGGCGTGCCCCAGAATGGTCACCGCCCCACGCAGGCCGGATAGGGCCAGCATGCCGCGTGCAGCAGCCAGAAAATCTTCGGGGCGGCCGCCCGATACCGCCGATGGAGCCGCAGCTGGGGAGGAGGCCAGGAACAAATCCAACAGTTCCTGCTCATCCGGCAGGGACGGCGCCGAAAGCCATGACAGCGAGCCTCCCGTGAGGTCGGTAACGTCACTCAACGGCACGAACCACCGGGCAAGATTCGGACAGCTGGCCTCGTGCTCCTCCAAGTAGCCAAAGATTCGATTGCGTTCCTCCAGCATGGTGCCAAGCAATGCTGACCGTCGCTCGGCCGGCGCCTGCCCGATCCACTGCCAGCGTAGGCCGTCGTCGAACAGGCTTCGGGCCAGAGCACCCACCACCGTTCCTCCCATGCCCGAACCGAGGAGGGAATCCGCGCACGCGTACCGCCACCGGGCAAAGGGCAACGCCGATTCGGCGAGGAACTGATCGCCGGGCCCATCGAAGTGGAACACCGTCGGCAGCGCATCCAAGTGTTCCCGCAGAGTCCGAGTGGTAGCCCGCAGGTGAATGGTTGCCGCATCCGGCTCTCGGCCGTCTGGACGTTGGTCGTGCCCGTCCTCAATCAACTGCTCGCTCATCCGCCGCCTCCCCGACTCGACTTGTGCGTCTATTGTGAAGGCGAGCGGCATCTCCCCGCACTGCTCCAGCAGCAGGATCAGGACTCGGCCGCGTCCCTCACGCCGGAAAGAGGACTTGGAGGGAGGCCAACCACTACCACCGACAAACCACGAACCGACGCATGCCTTCACGGCCTACGACGGAGTACTAGCGGTCCGGGCCCGTCCACCAGTCCGGATAGGTCTCGGTCGGTTCGGTGCTCCAGTCGTCCTGGTCGAGGGCTCGCTGCCACTTGCTCATGATCATTGTTCCGTCGCTGAACCGGTTGGGGCCGGAAGCGGGAAGATGAGTATCGAGAATGCCGATGACGTCTTGATAGAGGTTGTCCAGACGACCTTGCCGGACCCGCCGGACCAGCGGAGCCAGGACCCCGACGTTGACGTTGAAGGGGCCGAAGGATGCGAGTGCATACCCGTCGAGGACCGGTTCCTCTTTGCCGGCATCCAGCGCGGCCAGGAAGGGCTCCTAGTAGGCCAGGATGAATCGGTCTGGGTCTGCCGGAAGGTCGACGGCCTCCGGCTCTTCCTCTACCGGATCCACCGCGTGCAGCTTGAGGTGGTCCGGGACGCCTTTGTACTGCGGAAAATGGGCAGCGCACCCGAATGCCAGGGCGGGGCGGGTCCCGCCGACAGACCTGACCGTCCGCTTCTGCGCCCGCATCGTGTCCTTGAGTTCATCATCGATGTTCCCGGAGCGGCCCTTGGCTTCGGCGACGACCCAACCGCCTGACTGTCTCTCGCCGAAGAGGTCGGCACGTCGTCCGGTTCCGGGAGCGAAGCGGATGCCGTAGCGGGCGGCGTACCGGTCCACATGCATCAGGAAGCGGACAGAGACCACTTGTCGGCTGAACACACCGGTCATGGCCTGTCCCAGGGCATAAGAAAGTGCCACCTTCTCCGACCGGTCCAGCGAGCGCGCGAGGTCCGACCGAGCAAGGCGGCCTGTGGGGGCACGGCGAACATAGGCCGGGATCAGCGCGACGCGGTGAAGCCACTCGTAGACGGAGGTCCAGCCGTAGGCCGCCTGGTCCTGCGGTGCCCTGCCGGTGACGAACAAGGCGTGCGCCAGAGCATCGGCGGTGAAGACCATCCGTCCGGTCTGGTAGAAAGTGTCCGGAAAGTCTTCCGCTGTATACCAGACTTCGAATTCGTCATGCTTCACCACTGCCCGATGCTCCCCGGTCTCCTTACGCAGTAGGCAGGTTAGCGTTGTGGATGGACAGGCTGGTATGACCTTGGACAGGGCAGTCGGGCCGCTCGGGATGCAGGGGCTGCGCCTCTTCACCCCCTCCTCGCTTTGATCAACGCGTCGAGAACTGGGAGGGTACGCGGCTACGGCAGCCAGGTCAGAAGCATTCACCTGGAGCGTTCCGCTCGATCATCTCCTGGCCTCTGCGCGCGAAGTCCTCCTCTGGGACATTTCGGCACATGGGAGCGAGGAGGCTTTGAGGAAGCTGGGGTCTGGTCCTGTTGAGCGGCAGACTCAAGCGTTCCTTCAAACCGTTCAGGGCGCGATCGCGGCGCCTTCCGGAGCGTGGCGCTAGATGCCGGCCGAAGTGGCACTTTGTCGGGGATTTCTACGAAGAGCCGGCGTGGGCCTGTCCCCACCGCCGTCCGACGGGCGACGGGCGAACCTTGCCACGGTCATGGATGAGCGCAAGGAGTCCGCAGCGCATCAGCGGACTGCCTGTTGCTCCACCTGAGTGCTCGGTGTGCCGCGACACGGCCCCGCGGCACACCGGCAACTTGGTCAGTCCAGCAGGTCGAACAGCGACTGTTGGCCGGCCGGTGCGGAGCGCGGCCGGGGTACCTGGCGTTCCGGGTCTTCGGCCGGCAGCGGCTTGCCCCGCGCGCCTTCGTTCAGAGCGTGACAGCACGCATCCCGCAGGGCCGGCAGCTCATGCCGTGCGCCGAGCAGGCCTAAAAACTCCTCGACGCTCCAGTCGATGAGCGCACCCTGGCGGGAGAGGTAGAGCGCAACGGTGGAGATGGAATGCGTGTCGCTGTAGTCGAGCAGCAGGTATCCGGCCAGCTGGTAGATCTCTGCGTGGCTGATGCGTTCCGGGCGGATGGTGGCCTTGCAGTCGATGAGTGCGCCATCGAGGATGAAGTCGGCGTCTGCTCCGCCGACCTGCAGGCTGCCGTCGAAGACTGGACCGCAGATTCGGGCACTGGCAGGCAGGAGCCGCATGTCCTCGAAGGGGCCGGGTGTGCGGCGAGTTGCATCTGCTGGCGGATGTCGTCGACGACGTAGTCCGGCACAGCATCGACCAGGTCTTCCAGGGTCGCGTTGGCGGTGCAGAGGCCGAGAGTGTTCCCGCGCAGCCAGCCGCAGTGGCGGAAGATTGCCTCGAAGCTGGAGGCGACGTGGCATAGCCGGATGAGCCTCTCCTCCTGTGCTGGCGCAAGACTCAAGGGCTGTCCTGCGTCGCTCTCGTAGCCGGCCAGCTCTTCGAGCATGGTGTCGCCTGCCTTCTGTACGGCACGGATCACCTCCCGGCTGGGCCAGCCGTTGTCGTCGATGACGGCCCGGACGACGCCTTCCTTGATGGGGGAGCCAGTCGGCGCTCCCAGGGAGATGCGCAGGCGGTGATCGATGGTGTGGCCGAGCATCCGGTACTCGGGCTTGAGCCCGGCTCCTACCTGCGGGTGTAGTGGGGCGGCGAAACGGGCCAAGCGCTTGCGGTGGTCGGTCAGGACTGCCCTGGTGTCAGGAAGTTGTTCTGCCAGAAAGCGCGAGATGGGGGAGCGGGGGTCTTTGAGGTGGGAGGTGAGGCTCATGCGGGCATCTTGGAGGACGGCTATGACAACGCCTCCTCGCCGAAACCTTCCTGCGATCTCCGCCAGAAAACTCATCAAGCCATGCCAGGCTTCCATAGTTCGCACGCCTGCTTCCCTGACCAGCAGGAACTAGAAAGCTGGACGCTGGGCGGCATCTAAAGCAAAAGGATCAAGCCAATTCTTCCTCTCCCGCCGCGAGTTACTGGGGGACATCGGCAATTCATTGTCAGACCCGAACGCTAGTGTTCCCGTTGTCCTGCATCGGCTCTCACCCCATTTCTGAGGTGCACATGCCTAAACCGGGGAGTGCTGCGATTAGTACTCAAGAGTAGGCAAGGGTGGGGGGTGTGGCCTGTTGGTTCTTCGTGGCCGAAAGCGGCTCCTGCGGGATAAGCGGCGGCCTGCGTGTTTGTTCCCTCGGCATCGACGGAACGGTTTTGTGATGGCTGAACATCTACGCTACTTCCCGGGCCGCGCCAGCTAACCAGATCACCAAACGACGCCTCGGCGTCGCTCGGTTCGACACCTGGCAAGCCGACGACCGGAGGCGGGCGAAGCGCCCGAAATGTACCGCCATCCCGGTATCGACCTGAACTAGTTCCGTCGGACACCCGCTCTCCTAGGGTGCCGTGCAACGGAGCCCACCCGGCTCAGGCCACCCAACTCACCCGTACAGCAGCGACGTTGGAGGGCCGACCGCGCGCAGAGCACAGCGATGTGGTGCTTCTCCAAACGAGATGGTGCCCCGTCACAGCCCGCAGCGCATCACCCCGTGATCACGTGAGCCCTCGGAGAAGACTCTAATGGGATTCGGACGGTTAGGCGCCCAGGGCGTACCCGGGGCCGTAGCCCTCAGCACCACACTTGATGAGATCGCGCAGGTCACCGACCCCTACATGACGCCGTCAGAACGGCTCAGACGTAACCTGCTCTACCTCACCCGCTCCCGCACCGGTTAACCTACATGCAGGACTGCGGCATCCGCATGGACCGGCGGATGATCACTGCCTGGCTCGCCGAGGAACGCTGCCCACGGCCCGAGCAGCAGCAGCGCCTGGAGAACGCCTTCCGTCTGCTGCGCCGCCGCAACATGGCACCCAGCATGACCCGCCGGCTCAACGCCGGGGGTGGGACCCGGGTGGAGATCTACCCCGTCGACCAGAGCGAAGTCGACGACAAGCACCGGCGCACCGCCCGCTGGCGTCACAAGAACATCTACCGCTGGGACCCCATCGTCACGGCCTGGTCGCGCAGCGACCTGCACGCGCTGACGTATCGGTGGCGCGACGTGATCACCGACTTCGATTCCGACTGACGCATGTATGAGCACGTCACCCACCTCGGCTTCTGGGCCTGACCCCGTCGCCCACCACGGCACGGGACCCCGAACCGTTGATCGACCTGCACCGAAGGAACGCCTCCATGGAGTGCCCGGACCTCGAGGTCCTCACCGACGATGACCTGGCCCGACGGCAGCGAGCACGCCGCGAACTCATGTGCCCGGCCGTACGTGCCCTGCTGGAGTTGTCGCAGCGCGGGGAGCTGACCACCGCCCACGTCGAACTGTCCGCCCACACTCTCGGCGTCCACGTCCGGACCGTGTGGCGCAACCTGGCCCGCGCCCGGCTCGGTGAACCCCTGCGACGCGGCCGGGGCCGCTTCGAGATCACCGACGACATCCGCACGCTGCTCGCCTACCACCGAGGCAACGTCAAGCCGTCCACAGAGAACTCGTCCAGGACGCCGAGAAGGCCGGCGCCACCCCGGTGAGCCTGTCCACACTGCACCGCGCCGTCAAACGCGACCTGACACCCGGTGACCGGGCCGGCTTCAAGAGTGGCATCCCTGCCTCCCGCGGCCACGACCCGCACCTGCGCCGCCCGCCCACCGCCCGCAACGAGGAATGGGAAGGCGACCACAAGCAGGCCCCCGTCTGGGTCTGGGCCGACGGACGGCTGGTCAAACCATGGGTGACCTGGTTCTGCGACTGCCACACCGGCATGATCATGGGCTGGGCCGTCACCCCGCACTTCCCGCACCGCGGGTCCATCCTGGCCGCCCTCAGATCCTGCATCCTCCATGGCGAGGGCTACGGCCCGGCAGGCGGCCTGCCCACCCGGATCCGCATCGACCGCGGCAAGGACTTTCTCTCCTGCGCCGTCCAGAACGCACTCGGCGCCTTCGCCGTCCAGGTCGACGTCCTGCCCCCATACACCCCCCACCTCAAAGGCAGCATCGAAAACCTCAACCGCGCTGCCACCAGCATGTTCTTCTCCACCCTGCCCCGCTACACCCACGCCCAGAAACTCGATTCGCGCCGCCGCTCGGGGGAGAAGGACCCAGCCCTGACCTTCGAAGGCTTCGTCGAGCTCCTCGCGCAGTGGGTTAAGACCCGCAACGCCGAACACCCGATGGCTGGCTACGGCGACCTCACCCCGTTGCAGTGGTGGAACAGCGACCCCAGCCCGCTGCGCGAGGTCAGCGCCGAAGACCTGCACGCCTTCCTCCTGGAAGGCGACCGCTCCACCCGCGTCATCAACGGCCATGGCATCCGCTTCAAGGGACGCGACTACATGGCCGGCTGGATGACCGGCCGCTCCGGCACCCGCGTCCACGTCCGCTTCCAGCCCCACCACCTCGACCAGATCGAAATCTTCGATGCCGACAACCGCCGGCACCTGGGCACCGCCTACCTGGCCGACCAGGCCAGCGACGAGCAGATCGAGCAGGTCTATCAGGCCCGCACCGAGCGTGTCCGCCGCGTGCGCCGCGACCTGCGC
The DNA here is from genome assembly GCF_042657145.1 of Streptomyces bullii. Classification (NCBI taxonomy): domain Bacteria; kingdom Bacillati; phylum Actinomycetota; class Actinomycetes; order Kitasatosporales; family Streptomycetaceae; genus Streptomyces; species Streptomyces bullii. The sequence goes on along the minus strand of NZ_JBHSNY010000022.1, from coordinate 37,282 downwards.
CGCGCCGAGACGCTGCGCCGCCGGCGCTTCAAAGCCCACACCAGCGCCGGACCGGCCCAGGCGGACACTGCGATGACCCGCAAAGAGGCCGCCGAGGAACTGCGCACCTGGCGTTCCAGCCGGGCCGACGACGACCTGCCCACCGACTACATGCCCCGCCGGATCACCCCACCCGGCCGCTGGGCCGTCCCCGGCCCATCCGCCCCCTCCGAGGAAGACACGTGACCACCGCGCTCACCGCCCCGACCCGCCACGCGGCCGCTCCACCCGCATCATCCGCGGCCAGGAGGTGCGCTGGCGAGGCCGCCCCTACACGGCCGCCTGGATGACCGGCTACGCCCAGCGCACCGTCCGCATCCACCCTCGCGACCCGGACAGCGTCGACGTCTACGACGCTGCCACCGGCCAGCCCTTGGGCACCGCCCACGCCCGGCCGCCCCACCTTGCACCCGACCACACCCACACCGCCCGGACGAGCTCGAAGGACACCGACGTGACCGACACCGACACCACCCAGACGACGCCCCGCCCCGACCAGGACGAGGTCGTCGGCGAACCCGACTTCTACCTCAACCTCGCCGACGCCCGCATCGTCGCCACCGAAGCCCTCCTCGAGGCCAGCGAGAACATCGCCGACACCATCGAAGCCCGGGCCATGTCCTGCATCTACGGTGACGCCGGCCTCGGCAAAACCTTCTCCGTCCTGGCCGCCCTGAAAGAAATCTCCGCCGAACGCGTCCTGCTCCTGCAGTTCCGCTCCCGCCCCACCCCCCGCGACATCCGCCAGGAACTGTTCACCGAACTGCGCCTCGAAGGCGAACCGCCGTCCCACCCCAGCGAGTTCGACCGGCTGCTGAAGCGGACCCTGGCCCGCAAGCCCTACGTCCTGGTCTGCGACGAAGCCCAGCAGTTCAGCCGCGAATGCTTCGAGTTCGTCCGCCACCTGTGGGACACCGGCAAGGGCAAGAACCGTCCCGCCGTCCTCTTTGTCGGCGGCGAAGAAGCCTACAAAACCCTCTACAGCGAACCCGCCCTCGCGTCCCGCATCTACATCTGGCAGGAATTCGCCCCCATGGAAGCCGACGAAGTCCAGCGCAACATCCCCCTGTTCCATCCCGTCTGGGCCAGCGCCTCACCCGAACTCATCGACTACGTCTACGAAGAAGGCGCCGGCGGCACCTTCCGCGTCTGGTCCAAGATCACCTACCACGTCCTGGAAGGCATGAAGCGCCGCGGCCTGGAACAGGTCGACGAATCCATCGCTCGCTGGGCTATCCGCCGCGCCCTGCCCCACCGACGCCGCTCCCGCCGCCCCCAGCAGGACGCCGGATGACCCCCACCGAGCACGCGCCCCACTACCTCAGCCTGCCCGACGCCCGCACCGTCACTACCCAGGCCGTGCGGGCCGCAGGTCACGCCCTCGACAACGCACTGCGCGAGCAGACCATGATGTGCCTGACCGCGGACCCCGGCGTCGGCAAGACCTTCACCCTGCACACCCTGTGCCAGCAGCGCCCCACCCTGTCCGCACTACGGCTGCTCCCGCGCCCCCAAGCACGCCCCGACGACCTGCGCCACAGCCTGCACCATGCCCTCGACCTGCCCGGCGACCCACCCCAGGACGCCGGCATCTGCGACGACTACCTACGCCACGCACTGGCACAGCCGCCCCGACTCCTCGCCGTCGACGAAGCCCACCAGCTCTCCGCCTCCTGCATCGAATACCTGCGCTATCTCCACGACGACCCCGTCCCACAGGTCACCATCCTGCTGCTCGCCAGCAGGCCCCGTCTCAAAGCCCTGCGCTCACAGCCCGCCCTGCTCAGCAGGGTCACTACCTGGCACCACATGGAACCCCTCGCCGCGGACGAAGTCTTCACCGTGCTGCCCCGCTTCCACCCGCTGTGGCAGAACACCCACCACAACACCCTCGCCCGCCTGGACGACATGTGGGCCCACGGCAACCTCCGCCGCTGGGCCGCCCTGACCCACCAGCTCCAGGCGCACCTGCGCCGCCGCCCCGACCAGTCGCCCGACCCGACCGCCCTCCTGCGCCGCCTGCACCCGACTCTGGCCCCCTCCGCATGACCTCAACGCCCACGTCCGCCGCAACGGCCGCCACCGTCACCAGGTGGACCCCCAGTTGGTCGCCGGACCACACCGACTCCAGCCTGCCGCCCATCACCTTGATCAACGACCCCCACGACCTGCCCGACTACACCATCACCGCACTCGCCTCCCACCACCCCGCGACCGGACGCGTCGCCGTCCACCCCACACCCCTGGCCACCGCACCCGCCTACCTCGCCCACGACCTCATCAGAGCCCTGGGCAAACACCTTCCACCCCCGCACCGTGAAGCGCCCTGGTGGACCCTCAACGCCGAATCCTCCTGGCGCGTGACGCTCGCATGGACCCAGGCCCTCCACATCGACCACTACGTCATCTGCCGTGCCCACCGCATCACCGAACGCCACCTCGAGTACCTCATGGCCCTGCGCGAACGCACCCGCACCCGCTTGACCCTTGTCATCAGTGGCCCACCACCGGCCGCACTGGCCATCATCCTCAGCGCCGTCCGCCACCATGAGATCGACTCCCTCAAAGCCGCCCGCCAGCACCTCAACACCGGCGCGCAGTCCCGCTCACACGCCTCCAACTACCCTGGCTTGCACCACGCCGCCCCCTTCCCCGCCCCAGACGACGAACCCTGGTACGCGCTGCCCCCACGCTCCCGGCGACCCGGCAGAAGACCCGCCACCACCACCCCCACCTCCCGCGGCACCGTCAACCTGCTGCCCGGCCGCGCCACGGTGCCGCCCCCCGTCGCGCTACCGGCGCTCACCGACCTTGCTGCCCCCAGCCCTCACCACGAGGCCGTGGCTCAGCGCATCCACACCCGCATCGCCCACCCCGTCCACGCTGCAGCCGTCGCCGCCCGCGCACTGACCGGCTACGGCATTGACCAGCTGGCCCACCTCACACGCCCCACACCGCAACGCCCACAGGCCGACCTTCCCGCCGATCTCCCCAGATGGGCCGAACTCCTTCTCGAAGCCGCCCACGTCCACACCGAGCTCGAGAACTACACCCGCCCAGGACTGCCCGCCCATCTCACGGACGCCAACAAGCCCTTCCGGCTCACGTGCGGGGAAGAAAAGGAGATCGCCCACGCCACGGAGACCTGCCGCCTCCTCGCCGCAAACCCCGCCCCCGAACGTCCCAGCACACGCAGAAGGAACCCATGACGAGCAGCTACCGAGCCATCGAGGTGCTCCTGGCCGAGCAAACCCCGCTGCCCCCACCCCGAACGCAGCTGGCTGCGCAACAGCCTCGGCCTCACACCGACCCGACTCGCCCGGGCCATCGGCGTTGACACCACCGCACTTCACGCATGGGAAGAAGGTCTCACCGAACCAGAAGCTCCCCTGCGCGCCGCCTCCGCCTACTTCCTCGCCCGGGCCCACACCCTCGGCACCTACTACGCCCAAGCCATCGCAGAGCCCCACCCCACCGCACCTGCTGAAGCAACCGACACCGCGCAAGAAACCCTGCCCCTCCTGAGCCCGTGCCACCCCCCCTGCAGCCCGGGTGAACCCCAACGCCGGCAAGAGCCTGCAGCCCAGCCCTTCCTGAACCCGCGCAGTCCCGCGCCCCGCTGAAACGAGCCCCCGGCCAGGAGGCACCACGGACCTTTCGCGTACTCACTGGAGAAAACGGGGCGTTGTCAGTGCCGGCCGCTAGAGTTCCCGCTTGTCCGGCGCGGACTGCTTTGTGAAGATCAGGAGCTGCCCATGAAGCGTGAGCGGGCGACCGCAACCCTCCACGAGATGCTCGACCGTCTTGAGCAGAACATCTGGCCACTGGACCTCATCACCGAAGTACACCTCTTCGGCTCCTACATCCGCGGCGCCCTGGAAGTCGGCGACATCGACGTCGTGATCCAGCACACCACCGACGAGCGCTGGACCCAGCACTCTCTCAGCGCGCTCTTCAGCGGCCGCGACGGCTACGCACCGATGCGACAGGCTCTGCGCGGCAACCGCCGCGGCGTCAGCTTCCAGTTCCAGGAACGCCAAGCCCTGGAGAAGGAAGGGATCGAACTGCTCCTGCTATGGCAGCAGGGCGAGTCGATCACTATCGCCCGGCAGCGGCTGGCCGCGATCACCCCCGATGCGGCCGCCGGCCGTGCGCCGCGCGATCATGTCCTGCCGACCTACGAGGCGATCGCCGATCAGCTCCCGCGTCCGGTCCGTATCGACCTGCACCGCTGGAGCACCGAAGGCACGGCCACCGTCGCCGCGTTTGCTCTGAGCGACGCCCAGCCGCGCTCTGCCGCAGCGCTGGAGCACATGGACGACCGGTGGACCTCGAACAGCCCTCTGCGCCGCGCAGCCGCCGCAGCGCTGGCTCACCTGGAGAACACCGGCCTCGAACTGGGCCGCGCCGAGGTGCACGGCCAGTACATGACGCCGGGCGCGAGCGATCACATGATCGACTGCTTCGTCGACCTGGGCTGGCGCTACTGGAGCAAGGCGCAGTGCTATCTGGACGACGGTCAGGCGTGGTTCGAGGTCCTGCCCGCAACTGCCCGGCAGCCTCTTCACGCCCTGCACATCACACCCGCTCCTCGCGCCTGAAAACTCGGCATCCCGAGCGCTGACGGGCCCGGTGAGTTCAGGGATGCCGCTGCGTGCCGGTCCCGCTGAACAGATCATCGATCGAGAACGCGAAGGAACCGGCGCTTGCGGCTGAGCTTCGGTGTCCCTGCGCCTCAGTGGCCAGCCGGGTGATGAGCGCCTCCCAGCATGACGGGCAGCCACACCTGCCGCCGTCACGGTGCTCGGCGCCACTGCGGCCCACCGCTGCCTGAACCTGGCCAGCCAAAGCCTCGAACGCAGCCTTCCACCGGTCAGCCGACGCCTGGTGGGCCACAGCCTGGCCGGCAGCCGAGCGCGCCGCTTCCTCGGCTCGGCGCCTAGCCTGGATCATCGGCCAGTCCGGCCCGCCGCCATATCCGTACGACATGCTTGTTCCTCTCGTGTCGAACCGCTGTCTCCAACCGCACACCGGCACGAAAGGACACGAGGGTGGCGTCAGTTCAGGTCGCGTGTCTGCCAGCCCGGCGGGAGCTTGGGCAGGCCGATCAGGGCGTCGATGCCGAGATGCTCCAGCAGCAGGGCTTTGAGATGCCGGCCGTCGATGAGTTCGACGCGGTTACGGGGAGCAAAGTCCCAGCTCGCCTTGCCGAACCACGCGGTGGTGACCACGATGCCCTTCGAAGCGTTCTTGTCGTTCACGATGCCCGCGACCGACCGCACCGTCTCGGCGGAGACCACGTTCTTCGAGCGTTTGGCCTGGATGATGCACAGCCCGCCGATGAGGGGTTCCTCGTTGACCGCGACAGCGTCGATGCCGTCGTCCCTGGACGCCTGGGTCACCCACGACTTGAGCCCGATCTTCTCGAACAGGCGCCGGATGAGATGCTCGAAATCGATCGGGTCCATCGTGACGAGGTCGGGCCGGCTGTCGAGGCTGGCGACGACGTCCCGCTCCGGGGCGATCTTGTACCGGGTCAGGTCGAACGTGACAACGGGCGGAACCGGTTCAAGGTCGTAAGGGTGCTGGGAGACGATCGCGTTGAGATGGTGCAGGCTCTGCACCGGGGCGAGTTCCGGCTCGTCCAGCACGAGTTCACCGAATGTCTCCCGGCTGACCCGCACACTGATCAGACACGGCTCGATCGACTTGCCGGTGGCACGGTCCTTGGCGTGCACCTTCCCGTTGAACGCAACTCCGTCCACGAGCGACGGCGGCGTCACAGCGAAGGCCTCGTCGATCGCCCGCAGCGCGAGTCTGGCCACCAGATCCCTGTACAACGCCTTGCACTCACTCTCCTTGCGTGGCTGCGGGACCACAGCCGGGGGAGCAGAGGCTTTGAACCGATACTGCGTGACCGAGGGAACCACCGCCTGGACAGGGAACTCGATCTCCAAAATCAGCTCCCGGGACTCAGGAGCGAACGCCGCCCGCCGAGCGCCACCAAGGCCTTCCGGATACCTGATGGAGCCCAGCGCCCTCTCCACTGCGACCGCGAACCCTTCGAAGTCTCCTTCACCGAGCGCCTGCTCCACCTCCAGGCGCAGCCCGGGCAGCCCACCGGGGCGGTCAATCAGGACAGCAGTCAGCTCCTCGAGCCGTTCTTCGACCTGGGCCGTCCGCCCTGCAGCCTCCCGGCGTAAATTCTCAAGGCTCTCCTTCTTCGCACGCCGCTCCGCCGCAGCCTTCTCGCGGGCCTCCGCGCGACGCTTCTGCTCGAGTTCCTTCGCCCGCGCAGCCTGACGCTTCTCAAGATCCCGCACGATCTGCTCGGCCTTACGCGACTCGGCAGTCCGCTGTGCCTGCTTCTCCTTCTGTGCGCGCATCCACGCCTGCGCCTGCTCGCGTTCTCGACGTGCTTCCTGCTTTGCCCGCTCGGCGGCCTCGCGCTCCGCGGCCCGCGCCTGACGCGCCTGCTCCGCCTCAGCCCGCCTGGCCGCTGCGGCCTTGGCCTTCTGGCTGTCCCGGTACGCCTGCAACAACTGCGCCGCCAACGACTTTCTACGCGCCATTCGCCGCCCCCCGACCACAGGTGAAAGGAAAAGAGCTGCCCCGTTCGCGGGCAGGGCAATCTCCAGCGTCCGCCCATGGCCTGACTCGCTCGGAGGATGACGGCTTTTCACACGCACCGCTTGGACCGCCCGCGGCAGCGTGGAGGGGGTGTTCCAGGCGTCGTCGCTGATCCATGGCTTGCAACACCGGTGCCCGCCGGGCAGCGCCAGCAACTCGGCGGCCAGACGCTGCCGCTCGAGCTGGCGCAGCGGCCGCCGGGACCGAGGGGACCGGCCGGCCCCTCGGTGCTCCTGGCCTGCTTCGCTCAGCCAGCGTGGACGGGGGCGTGATCGAAGAACCGGTGCTCGTCGTTGATGTGGATCTCCCGCACACCAGGGTAGGGACGGGGGAGCGGGTCGTTGGTTGCGGCGATGACCTGACAGGCGTAACCGTCGGCCGAGGGGTCATCGGCGATGGAGATCAGCGTGTCGATCAGACGCAGACTAGTGTCCTGGTCGAGACCTGTCGCGCCCAGGCCGGCCAGAGGCGAGTCGATGATCAGCAGAGGAGGGACCCGGACCAGGGGATCCACGCGGCCGAGGTCACGCAGGGCCAGTAGCAGCGCGACGTTCGTGGCAGCCCTCGGGCTGCCTCCAACCGAGCTGTCGGCGAACGTCTTGTCGACATCGCCGTGCTCCTTGGCCCGTGTGGTGAAGTCCAACGGATCGATGGAGGCGGCCTCGACAGCCGGGTTGATCTGACGCAGCCGCTCCAGGAAGAACTGCGACCAGCGACCGGTAACCTCCTTTCGGCGTACCTCCTGGGCGCTCTTCACGGCGTCGCGGGCGGCCTGCGCCTGCTCCATTGCTTCCTTCGCCGCCGCGACGGCCGTCTCCTGGGCGCTGATGTAGTCGGCGTCCTGAAGACGCCGCTTGAGCTGGGCCACGTCCCGGCTCAGACCATGGGCGTCCTTCTCCGTCGACTGAGCAAGCGTGCGGGCCGAAGCGACATGGTCCCGGTCGTAGGCATCACGCGCGGCAAGCGCATCCGCTGCGGCCGTTTCCGCCTCCTGCGCTGCCTGCGCCACGGTCGTCATATCCTCCTGTAGCGCCTTAACCTTCGAAGCCAGCCGCTCCGATCGCGCCCGCGCGGTGGCGATCTGCCGTTCACGCCGGTCCTGGCCGCCGGGGTGGACCAGGCCGCACTGCGGACACAGGCCGGGCGCCCGCTCGGGCAACACCTGCCCGCAGTGGGAGCAGTCCTGCGCCGCCGGGTTGAGCAGCGCGCCGAGCTCGCCCTCCGTCCGGGCCTGATCCGCCATGACCCGGCTCAGCTTGCCCTGGACCACCTCGGCCTGCCGCGCAGCCTTCCTGCGCTGCTGGTCCGCCGCCTTGTGCAGGGCAACCAAGCGCCCGTGTTCCCCCACCGCCGCGGTCAGCGCACCGGCTGCCTTCTGCCAGCGACCGGCGGCAGCCTGGTGCTCACGCTGCTTTTGCTCACACTCGGCGCGCACACTGTCCGGATCGGCCAGAGCGCCGGTGTCACGGAGCTTCTTGAACTGCCTCAGCGCAGATTGGGCAGCCCGAAAACGGCTTTCAGTCTCGGACGCGTTCTTCTCCAGACCCGCGAGCTCCTCGTTCCACAGCCCGAGCACCACTTCCAGCGCAAGCACGCGCGATGCGTCCTTGCCCCCGCCGAGGAACTCCGAGGCGATGGTGTTCTGCCGCAACGCCATCACAGTGGTGTAGAACTCATCCAGCCCAGCACGTGACGTGCCGCGGACCGCGGCCGACAAGCCGAGCAGGTCCTGCACGAACGCGCCCGCCGTCATCTCCGTGGCTTTCGACGACGTGACCGCAAGCGAACGCTCGATCGCGCGGGGATCGTCGAGATTTTTCAGTGACACCCGCGCCCGCGGATCCGATCCGCTGCGCGTTGCCTGCCAGCGCACCCCGGCGACGCGGAACACCAGGCGCAGATACTGACAGCTGCGCACCTCCGGCATGACCGTCGCCGTCGTCAGCCCCAGCGGATACAGCAGAGCCTCCACAGCGGTCGACTTCCCCGCTTTCGAATGCCCGACCAGGAAGGTCACCAGCCCCTTGAAGTAGCGGGCATACCAGACCCCGCCGCGCTGGAACTCAAACCGTTCGATCACCAACGACGGGCCCACCGGCGCTCCTTTGGCCACACGTATACGTCGGTAGAGGAAACGAACGCCTGCCGACTGGGTGACGCACGCACCCTGCTGCTTTCCACCAGCGACCAGCCAGTGCCCGGCAGCCCGCCGCACTACGTCAGAGCAGACCCCGGACCGCCAGTAGGGCAAATCCCCAACGATGCAGCCGGTAGCGGGCACCGCCCCGCAGGCCACGGTGCAGTTGCTGCCAGCCCCGGCCGGGCAGCCCTCACCTGCTGTCACCCGCAGACCCCCGGCTCCGCGATCACCATGCGACGGAGCTGCCCGCACAGGCGTGACGTCCCCCTGCCTCAGAGCAGTCGACCCAGCACGGCCCGCCATCTTTGACGCCCTTTCGGATCGATCGCTAAAGTGCATGCGCAATCAGATAACAGAGTTCGCATGTGATGGGGGTGGAGGATGGGCATGTTGCTAACAACCGGACAAGCAGCAGAGGAACTCGGCTTCGCCGTCACGACATTCCGGCGCCTCATCCATGCCGACCTGCTCCCCGGGCTTTCCCAGCGTGGAGTCCGGGTCATGACCCCCCTCAGCGTCGTGCAAGCTCTCAGCGCGCGCCGCCACGCTCCCGTGCACCAGCTTGACGCCCCAGAGATCGCTGTCCTGCGCGTTGACGCCGCCCAGCCCGCGCACGACGACGACCGGGACTGGATCGGCTTCGCCGCCACGCTCAGCCCCGACCACCTCGTGAAGGCGCTGCGCGGCTGGTGGCGGTGCGACGCGGCGAGTGTCGCGGCCGGAGGAGTGCTGCCGGTCACCCTGTCGGGCTACGTCGTGGCCGTGCTGACCGGCCTTCAACGGTGGGAGAAGAACTTCGCCGGCAAACACGCCTTTCCCGAAGCCCGCCTCGCGGGCTACGTGACCGATCTTGCCGCTCCGACGACAGTGATCACCTCCGATCTCGACGGCGACCGCAGGCTTGCCGAGTTGCTGCTGGGCACGCGGCTTGCCTCCCACTCGGGCGGGGCCATCGCCTACGTCACCACGAACACCGCTACTACTGGCTGAAGCCGCTTCGGACAAGGAAGCCCCGATGGACGCACAGAGCTACAACGCAGCGCTGGCCGATCTACGCGGCGTGCGGGACCAGATCAAGAAGACGCGGGCCGCGCTCGCGAAGCTGGAAGCGGACCGGGACAAGCAGATCGTCCAGCTGGCCTCCTACGAAAAGGCGAAGGCGGAGCGGATCGCCCCGGCGGCCGGCCTGGGTGTGGCCGATGTCGTCGCCCTCGCCCCCAGCCTGGCCCCCGACAGTCTCGCCGTACAGCAGGCCCCGCAGTCGCCGGCACCGAAGCCGTCCCCTGTGAAGGCTCCTTCCGCGGCCGTGGCGTCCCTGCCGACGCAGACACAGGCCGCTCCCGGTCCCACAACAACCCCCGCTTCCGCAGGCACTGCTGCCCCCGAGGCGCACACCGTGTCCTCGGAGCCGCCCGCAGCACCCTCGGAGGCGCGGCGGGAGCTGCCGTCGATCCCGGCCGGTTCCAGCGGTGACGCCTGGTTCACTCACACCACCGGTCTGGTCTCCACCAGGCCGAACTTCACCCAGCAGGCCCGCTCCACGGTCTTCCTGGACGCCACCACAGGGGTCCTGGTCCACCGCAGCCAGACCCACCATCTCGACCTCGCCGGCCGGTCGGCCGCCGACATCCTCACCGCCGTCTTCCACACTGTCCCCGAGGACGTGGAACGCATCTACATCACCGCAGGCGACCCCTGGCACCGGGACGCCGACCGCTACCCCTACCTCCGCGACGCGGTCGCCGCCTGGCTGAACGCCCCCATCGCCGGCTGGCGCACCGACACCGGCCGCGGCCGCGACCGCATGGCCGGACACTTCGTCCACGCCCGCAACCCCGTCGGCCGCTACCAGTCCGCAAGTGGCGACCACCACGTGGAGATCCGCTCTGTGGGGGAGTGGTTCGACACCGACGGCGACGACCCTCACACCGTTCGCGATGCTTTCGTGCTGCTGTGGCAGGCGCTGCGCCGCCACTGGGACGACGCGGTGATCATGGGCTCCCCCTCCCAGACTGGCCGCGACCTGTGGACGCGCACCATCCCCACCCGCGGCCAGCACGCCGACGGCTTCCCCGTCCTGTCGGAAGAACTGCGCGGCCTGCTCCACGCCACAGCTGGGCAGGGCCGCAACGAGCTGCTCACCCCGCCCCGCGTTCCCGAGCAGCTGCCCCAACTCGTCGAGTACGACCGCACCTTCGCCTACGCCAAGCACACGTGGAAATCCCCCGTCGGCGCGCCCCGCCGCATCACCGCCACCACCTTCGCCGCCTGGAGCGAGAAGGAACAGATGCGGGCCCTGTACGGGTGCGGGCACTGGCAGGTCCGCGTCACCGTCCCCGACACCTGGAACCATGTCGGCCTCCTGCCGGCACCCGCCCCCGGAGACCGCGCATGGCACTATCCGGCCACGCCCGGGACCACCTTCACCACCTGGGCCGGTGGCCCCGAGATCCACACCGCCCTGACCAACCCGATCCAGCCGTGGAAGGTCGAGATCCTCGATGGCATCCTGTGGGAGGACGGCAAACCGCTGGACGACTGGGCCAAGAAGCTGAAAGAGACCTGGACCAATCTCTCCGCCCAGGCCCACTTCCAGGGCGATCCCCAGCAGGCCCGCGCCGCCCACCTGGCCTCCCGCGCCGTGCGTTCCATCCTCCTGTACGGCATCGGCTCCTTCGCCCAGCGCCCTCGCATGGTCACCGGCACCACCCCCCGCACCCTGGAGCGCGACGTGCCCCCGGACGCCGAAATCATCGGCTTCGACGACGAACTGATCACCTGGCAAAAGCCCACCGGATTCGCCCGCGACCCCAACGCCCACCCCGAATGGGCCGCCGCCATCTGGTCCGCAGCACGCGCCGCCCTGCTCACCCAGCGCCACCGGGACGACGACACGTACGCCGGTGCCCTGCACACCCCGCCCGGCACGGTCGTCGCCTTCCGCACCGACGCCCTCTACCTCACTCAGCCCCACGACTGGCCGTATCACCATCAGCCCGGCGACTATCTCCTGCGTGGCCGCCTCACCGGCCCCGTCACCGCCCCCACAAGCGAAGAAGAACTCCTTACGCTGCGGGAGGCCGGACGCGCGGCCCTCACTGCTGAGCGGGAGGCCTGATGCCGCGCCGCCCCCGCCGCCAGCCTCAACCCCAGCCCGAGTTGAACGAAGCAGCACATCTCGCCGACCGGCTCCGAGTGGTCGGCTACACCAAACGCGACATCGCCCGCATCATCGACCGCGACCCCTCCCTGGTCTCGCAGTTCTACACCAAGAACAAGGGAGCGGCCTTCATCCCCGCCCTCCGGCAGGTTCTCGCCGCCGTCGAGACCGGCGGCATCACCGACCTGCCCGAACTCGCCGCCATCGCCGCCCGCCACACTCAGCGGCGTACCACCGCCTCCGGCGCCCGGGCTCGGGTGCGCACCAAGGCCGTCCTGATCACCCCCACCGGCTCCGGCACCGGCCGCGTCGGCGCCCAGGCCATCGCCTCCGGCTCCGCCCGCCTGCGCCCCTTGATCGCCGAAGCCGCCCGCCGGGGCCTGCGCCTGGCCTTCACCGTGCGCCTCGCTAAGACCGGCTACCTGCACCCTTCTGGCAGCCGTACCGACTCACCCGGCATCCGCCGCGACGTCATCCAGCGCGCCGACCACAGTGAGGAACGCTCCTACGGCTCCGCCCAGACCGGCGGCTTCGACGCCGCCGACTTCGCCCGCCGCGTGGACGCCGCGGGCGGCGACGTCACCGCGGCTGTGCACCAGTGGCTGGTGGAGACCGGCCGCATCCGCCCCGACGCTCAGATCATCCACCTCGAAATCCGCACCTGGCGCCCCCGCTGACAGGCGTCGGACAGCGCCCTCAGTCTTGCTGGCTGGCAGCCTCGTCGAACTGTGCCTCGGCCTCCGGCCCACCCGCCGGCTCCGGTGCGGGGGCGGTGTAGAAGACGGACCTGCCCTGCTTGCTGCGCTCGGCCTGGCTCTTGGCCACGAGTCCCTCGAGCGTGACCCGCACGACCTTGGTCGTGATCTGGCGCTCCGGATGGGCCTGGCCCAGGGCTGTGGAGATCTCCGCGGCGGAGCGCGGTTCCTTCGACTCGGCGAGGTGGCGGCGGATGAGCTCGACCAGGGTGGGCTGGGCCGCCGTCGTGGCACCCTCCGCCTTGGCCGCGGACTTCTTGGCGGCTGCCTTTTGCGGCGCGGCGGCGGACTTGGCCGCCCTCTGCTTCCCGCTGCGCGCGGCACTGGCCTTCTTCCTGGGTGAGGGCACCGTGGCACTCTCGGAAGTGGCCGCAGGCTCGGCCGGGGCTTCGGTGATGCCAAGGGCCTGTCGCATGTTCACCAGCACGGTGTGGTCGTGCTGCAGGGCAGCCAACTGCTGTTGCAGGGAGGCGATGTCCGCCGTGATGCGTTCCTGCTCCTTGACGTTGCGTTCGAGGTCACCGGTCACCTGAGCGGCGTACTGCGATGTCAGTTCAGTGGCGGGAGTGGTTGTCTCGGGCATGGGTACTGACCTTTCCTCGGTGAACCAGCGTGCTGCGGGGCTGCACCAGATGAAGTGACACCCCTTCTCGGGCGGGTGTTGGCGCTCAGCAGGGACGCCGCACGTGCCGCACGATGCCTTGGCGTACAGATGGTACGGACGAACAGCGCCAGTTGTTCCGCCACGCTATGTTGGCGTGCGTGCCTGCGGCTGGGGCAGTTGCCAGAACACCGCGTCGGTCTCCCGGTTGTGATGCCATGCCCTCAGGGTGCGCGTGGTCACCAGCCGGTCGAGCAGTTCTCCGGTCTGCTGCGGGGAGTGCCCGCACAGGCGGGTGAGGATGTCCATGTCGGTGCTGTGTTCGGGCCGGGCACCGGTGTGCGCGGCCAGCACGAGAGCGGTCAGCCGCAGTGCGGGCGCCGTGGCCGGCAGGACCAACGGCACCGGCCGCAGCGCCCAGTCGGCAGCACGGCAGCGGGTACGACGGCCGGGCGCCTGGTCCAGCACTGTGGCATCGAGGAGCCGCACCTGCCACGGCAGCGTACGCACGTCCGGCAGCTCCAGCCAGCCGGCGTGGGCCAGCTCCAGCCATACGTCGCGGTTCTGGCGCAGGCGCATGCCCCGCAACAGGCCCGCCGACAGCCGGACATGGGCGCGGGTGTCGGCACGCAGCGCGCACTGCACGGCCAGCAGCCGGGCGGCGGGGGAGGTGAAGCGGGGCAGCGCGGTGCCGAGGTACGTCAGCATTTCCCGCACCCGCTCCCGCTCCTGGACCCCGGCGTGGGACCGGCGCGCGGGCGGGGGCGGGCCAGGAGAGGCATGCGGCCGCAGGGAGCCGGAAAGGGTGTCGGGTACCACGGCCGTGTTGCTGGTCGCCGCGGCACAGGCCGCGCAGGTGTCGGCCAGCCGCCAGGCGCGGCCGCTGCGGTCGCGGGTGAGGGCCAGCAGCACCGGTCCCGCGCAGCCGCGATGACGCGGATGCCACCGGCAGCCCCGGGCCCGGCACTGGCAACTGCGCAGATAGGTGGGCAGCGCGTCGGCGCGGGCATGGCAGGCCAGATGAGCCAGGACGGCAGAACGTGCGGAGGCCCCCGTGAGCGCAGACGTGTGAGCGGCGCAGGCGGGGCAGACGAGAGCGGGGCCGCCCGCTCGCGGATGCAGTTCGACTGTCCAGATGCGCCGCACTGCTGCGTGCGCGCCAGCGAGCCTCATGGGCTGGTCGTCCTCCCGTCTGTCCGTGCCCGAGGTGGTGGGTGCCCCGGCGCATCACAGGGCCGGGAAGACGCACGGTAGTGCAGAGTCCTGCACCTTGAATGCCGCACTCACCACCCAGACAAATAGTGCAGAGGTCTGCACTGACAGGGCAGGGGTCTGCACCGTCGGATGGTGGAGTGACGATCTTGCCGCCCGATCCCGACCTCAACGCGCTGCGCATGACGCTGGTGCGCCTGCGGGGCGAGCGCGGCTGGACCTACGACGAACTCGCCGACCGCAGCGGCCTGGCCCGGCGCACCCTCATCGACCTGGAACACGGCCGCACCAGCGGCAGCGTCACCACCTGGCACACCCTGGCCCACACCTTCGACGTGCCCATCGAGCACCTCCTGGGCACCCTCTGCGGCGACCACATCCCACCCGGCACCCACGGCCCCTGACGCCCCGGCGCGCCGGCCTCGGGTCCTACCGCGAATCACCCGATCGGAGAGCAAGCATCGAACGTGAGGACGCTCGCAAGATCGTCTGTTCGGTGCCGCTAGGCTGGTCGAGGGACATGAGCCCCGCGGTGTTGCCTATCCTCGCGTGTCGCCTGGCACGGTCCGGGCCATGTGCCCCACGCCCGCCCCCGACGGCCGCCACTGGGACGGCAGCCCCCGCGCTCTCCGCCGCCCCCGAACGCTCCGGGTGACCACCATCAGCCCCAGCCGCCTGCTGCGCGCCGGACAAACCGGCCGCTGCCGCCACTGCGGCAGCCGCATCGACCTCTACCCGCGTTCCGACCAGCGGCCCATCGCCCTGCACCCCGCCGAACTGACCGTCACTGACGTCCCCGAATCCTGCCGCTGGCACCTCAGCGGCGGCATCGCCTACCCGCACGGCGACAACAGCGCCTGGTGCCGCATCCCGCATGCCGTGCTCTGCCCCCACCGCACCCCCACCTGCCAGCCAGGCCCCCGCCTCGAGGCGATCCGCCGCCAACTCGCCGTCCACACCCGCCGCCTGATCGACACCGGGGCCCTCACCCCCGCCCCACCCGCCACCCCGCAGCCCGACGCCCCCCAACCCAGCGGACCCGACCGCCCCGTCGTCCAACTGCTGCTGTGCCGCTACCTCGCCCAGCAGCGGCTCGAGGACCTGCGCTGCGTCGCCCAGACCCGCCACCGGCACCGCTGCCCCCACCCCGTCCTCGCCCCCGCCGGCCCGACCGGGATGTGGAAACTGCTGCCCACCACCGCCCGGCACGGCCAACTCGCCCTGCCCGATGCCCTGATGGCCGTCTACGACCTGGGCCACCTCTCCTACGGCGAACAGCTGCGTTGGCGCACCCAGCGCTGCCCGGCACACGCCACTGCACCCTGCGCCGCCGACCTCGCCTTGGTCTGCTGGGAACCCTTCGACCCCCTCCTGCACGCGGCACACATCCACACCCGCCTGCCCCATTCCTCGCCCCGCCCGCACCGAAGGGGATGACCGGTGCCGCACCACGCCCTGGAAATCACGCTGACCCGCCCCCTGCCCCCGCCCGTCCTGCAGCGCGCCGCCCGCCGGCTGCGCCGCCGCTTCGGCACCCGGCTGCCCATCGACGTGATCACCACCCACTACCCGGATGCCGACCACAGCGTGCTGCTCAACATCGCCTTCCCGCCCGCCGTGCACGCCGCCCTGACGGCCGGCGCCCGCCGCGCCCAGCAGACCCCCGAGCGCTTCCTGGAACTGGCCGTGCACCGGGCCCTGGCCGAGCACGCCGACCGGGAGACCGAGCGCCTCGACCACGCGGTACGCCACCTGCTGGCCCACACCACCCCCGCCTACCTGCTGGCCGCCGTCGGGCACGCACTCACCCGACTCCCCGAGAGGCCCACCCTGTGAACCCCACCGACGAACAGACCGCAGCAGCCGACGCCTTCCACGCCGGCCACCACCTCGCCCTGCAGGCCGGCGCCGGCACCGGCAAGACCACCACCCTCGCCATCCTCGCCCGCGCCACCACCCGCCGAGGCCGCTACCTGGCCTACAACCGGGCCATCGCCCAGGACGCACGCACCCGCTTCCCCGACACCGTCCAGTGCAAGACCGCCCACGCCCTCGCCTACGCCGCCGTCGGCCACCGCTACACCAGCCGCCTGAACGCACCCCGCCGCCCGGCCTGGCAGACCGGACAAGCCCTCGGACTGACCAAAGCCGTCCGCATCGGCGACCGCGAGATCTCCCAACGCGCCCTGTCCAACGCCGCCCTGCGCACCGTCGCCCGCTTCTGCCACACCGCGGACGAGGCCATCACCCGCCACCATGTTCCCCGCCTGCGCGGTCTGGACGACTGCGACCTGCATGCCCAACTCGCCGCCCACGTCCTGCCGTTCGCCCGCAAAGCCTGGGCCGACCTGCAGCACCCCGACGACGGCGCCGTCCGCTTCGACCACGACCACTACCTCAAGATCTGGGCCCTGACCCGGCCGCGCATCCAGGCCGACTTCCTGCTGCTGGACGAGGCCCAGGACACCAACCCCGTCGTCGAACAGATCTTCCTGGCCCAGCGCGGCCACGCCCAGCTCGTCCTGGTCGGCGACTCCGCCCAGGCCATCTACCACTGGCGCGGCGCCAAAGACGTCATGACCGGCTTCGACGGCACCCACCTGACCCTGTCCCAGTCCTTCCGCTTCGGCGCCGAACTCGCTCGGGAGGCCAACCGCTGGCTGCATTTCGCCGACGCCCCGATCCGCCTCACCGGCACCCCCGCCGTACCCACCGAACTCGGCCCCGTCACCCAGCCGGACGCCGTGCTGTGCCGCACCAACGTCGGCGCCATGGCCCAGGTCATGACCCTCATGGCGGCCGGCTACCGGGTCGCCCTGGCCGGGGGAGGAGACAGCCTGCAGGCCCTGACCCTCGCGGCCCGCGACCTGAAGCAAGGCCGCCGCACCCACCACCCCGAGCTCATCCTCTTCCCCTCATGGGGCGATCTGCAGGACTACGCCGCCCACGACCCGGCCGGCCGCGACCTGCAGCCTCTGGTCAACCTCGTCGACACCCACGGCACCGACGCCATCCTCACCGCCGTCGCCCGCCTTGTCCCCGAGTCGCACGCCCAGGTCACCGTCTCCACCGCCCACAAGGCGAAGGGACGCGAATGGCCCCGCGTGCTCATCGCGGACGACTTCGCCCGTCCCCAAAACGACACTCCTGACGAGCAGACAAGCACCGCGACGGCACCCGACCCCATCGACGACGCCGAAGCCCGCCTGGCCTACGTGGCTGTCACCCGTACCCGCCAACGCCTCGACCTGGGCGGACTGTCCTGGATCCACGACCACCCCGACAAGGCTCACAGTCCCTCACAAGTCGCATCCCCGGCGTGAGGTCATCGCATCCGGGAATCCCTACCAGATGAGGGCGAATCCGCCGGACAAGCACTCGGCGTTCAAGAGCGAAGCAGTGCCGTGGGGGAGCCGAGGCGACCTGGATTGAGCCGTCACCGTCGCAGGCAGGGCGGAGCCGGGCAGCAGGCGGCGCCGCTCACTCAGCCCTTTCCGGCGGCTCGGCATCGGCGGGCAGGGGCCGACGTCCAGATCTGTTCCGACGGCCTTGTGGCGAAGCTCGTTGACCAGGGGCTCGGTTGCGACCACGCGGTCGGGATGACGGGCGGCGATCCTCAGGGTGAGCGCCCGGGCGAGGATCATCGCGATAATCGCCGGGCTGGCCGGGCCGAAGCTCCCGCTGGGTGATGGACCGCTGCACACAGATGCGCGTGATCACGTCGTCTGACATGACGAGTCGCTGCTGGTGATGCAGCCCGGACACCCGGAAGCGGGATGGGCGTGCATGATCCCCAGGCCCGGCCGCGGCCGTTCTGCTCGACCGGTGCCGGACCGGCCGCGCGCGGTAGGCCCGGACCGACACCGTCTGCCGGTGCGGCTGCTCGAACATCTCCTCGTCCTTGAACCAGGCAGACGTTGTGCAGCAGACAGTGCGGCGCGCCCGGAATCCAGATCGCCGACCTCTTGGTCCCCGCGCCCCGGATACGCGCTCCCTATCTGCCGCGGTCGAGGCGCAATCCGCAACCACTGGTGAGTTCTGCTGAGTTCCAGTACGCCGCCGAGGGTCGGGGCGCCCGGGGCGCCCAGGAAGGCCGGAACCGGACGGTATGCGACAGCTATCACGCCCGGCGAACAGCAGGCTATGCAGTCACCGCTCCGCCCCGGCGGTGCTCAGCATGTTCTTGCCCTGGTGTTGTGGGGTGCTGGGCCGCTCCAGTGGGCTGCTGGGGTGGGTGAATTGGCGTAAACCGCCCGGCTGTTGCCTGTGGCACCTCTAGTATGACGGTTCGTTCCGGGCGCTCGCCTGTCTCGCCCGCACGCGCTTTACCCGCACGTCCCACCCCTCTCCGGCCGGCGAGGGGAGATTCGGAGCCGTTAGACCGTGTACCTCACCCGTTTCTCCGCGTGCGGTTTCCGCTCCCTGGCACGCGTGGAGGACATCCCGGTCAGCAGCCCGACAATCCTGGCCGGCCGTAACGACGGGGGGAAGAGCGCGGTGTTGACCGCGCTGGCCTTTCTGCTGGGCCATCACCGTCTGACGGAGGAGGACCGGACCTACGCACAGGGCGAGGGCGCCGCGAAGGGCCGCTGCGGAGAGACCTGGGTGGAGGGTGTCTTCACCCTGGACGCCGGTGAGCAGGCCGTCGCGGCCCTGCCGCCGAGCGTGCGGATCCGGCGTGTTGCCGAGGAAGGGCAGGCAGCCCAGTGGCAGTACTTCGGCTCCCAGCCGGCCGACAGCCGGCTGCACGATCTGGGACGGATGCTGAAGAACGACCTCGCTGCACTCGTCGCGGAGTTCGGACTGTCACCGGCCGGTTCCCTGAGAGGCGATCTCCTCGAGGCCGTCACGGCCTACGCTGCCACGGCACCGCAGGTAGAGCAGTGGATGCCCCTGCCCAGACAACTCCAGGAGCGGCTGCCTCGGCTGCTGCCGTTCGGAGGCAAGGACGAAAGCCCCGACGATGCCGTGCGTACCGCCCTGAACAGCTGTTACGAGACCCTGCTTGAAGACGACACGCTGCAGGGGCGAGTACGGGAGATCGAATCGGAGATCACTCAGCGGCTGGAGAAGGAGGCTGATTCGCTGTGCCAGCACATCCGTCAGCACTGCGGTGACTTCGTCGGTGTGCAGGTCAAGCCCGAGGTGTCTTTCAAGGGCGGTTTCAAGCGTGCCCCGCTGGAAGTCTCCAAGGCCGATGGCGAACCGGTCGACCTCACCCGCTCTGGCCAGGGCAGTAACCGGCGGATCGCACTGGCCGTGTGGGAGTGGACCAGCAATCTGCTGGAACACAGCGGACTGGCCGCCACCACGGGCGAGGCTGAGGAACAGCAGGAGCCGACACAGACCATCGTCGTCTACGACGAGCCTGACACTCACCTCGACTACCGCCACCAGCGCACCGTCATGGACATCATCCGTAAGCAGTGCGCCCTGCCCCACGTCAACGTCATGGTCGCCACCCACTCGATGAACCTCATCGACGGTGTCGACATCGCCGACGTGGTTCACCTCCGCCTCGACGACAGCGGCCGCACTGCCGTCGAGCGCCTCACCGACGATTCCCACGACGGCATCAACTTCCACCTGGGGCAGATCGCCGCCGCAGTGGGGCTGCGTAACTCCGTCCTGCTGCACGAGCGCTGCTTCCTCGCCGTGGAGGGACCCACCGAGCAGCAGTGCCTGCCCCTGCTCTTCCGCCTGTCCCAGGGCCTCTCCCTCCAGGCGGCCGGCATCGCTCTGTGGGCCTGTGGCAACAACGAAGGAGCCCTGCTCCTGGCCGGGTATCTGGTCAGGAACCGCCGCACCGTGATGCTGATGGTCGACGCCGACAGTCGCAGCAACAAGCAGTTCAGGCAGGAAAGGCTGATCAAAGCCGGCCTCGACCTCGCCACCCAGGTCACCTGGGTGGGCGAAGCGGAGGGCTACAACGAACTCGAAGAACTCTTCACTGACACACAGTGGGCCGCAGCCGCCAATACGCACTGGCCCCGCCCGCAGAGCAACGACTGGAAAGCTGAGGACTTCACCGCGCACCGGGGAGGCAAGTTCAGTTCCCGCATCCTGACCATGATCAAGGAACAGGCGCAGCACACGAGCCCGGATGGCAAGGGCGACATGCTCTACGCGCTCGTGTCCACGCTCACCACGGCCGACGACGTCCCCACCCAGCTGAGGAAAGCCTTCAACGACGTGCAGGCTTTGGCTTCCTGACCGCATCGTGTGCCCGCCGCCGCAGCATGCGTTCCTTGCGCTGCTGCGTCGTCGGAGCCGTCCAGGCATGCCAGCCGACCTCCGCCACATACTGCCGGCCATGTCCGCGTTCTTCGATTCCGCACCAGCGGCACCCGCTCGGCGCCATGGTGGAATCAGCCCCGGCAGGACGCGATATCGCCATCACATCCTCCTTCCCCCTCTGCTTATCTTGCCTCCTGCCACTGACAATCACCCGCTGGCGCCAGCCGGCCCCGCAAAGCCACCAAGGGGAGCCGCATCCCTGTCCGCAGCCTCCACCTGCCCAGCTTTCACCTCCGATATCGGGAAAACCCCCCGCCGCGCGCAGCTCAGTGGTTACGGTCTGTACTCATGCGGTTCTTGCACACCTCGGACTGGCACCTGGGGCGCCGGTTCCACGAGGCTGATCTGATCAACGCGCAGCGCGCCTTCCTTACCCACATCCACCACACGGCCCGCGAGAGGGACGTCGACGCCATCCTCGTGGCCGGAGACATCTACGACCGTGCCATTCCCAGCCTGGATGCCGTGCGCCTCTTCGATGGTGCGCTGAGCCAGTTCGCCGACCTGCGCATCCCCATCATCGTGATCAGCGGCAACCACGACTCGGCCCACCGGCTCGGCGTCGGCGCCAGCGTCCTTGCCCGGGCCGGCGTGCACCTGCGGACCGACCCGGCCACCGCCTGCACCCGCCCGGTCCTGCTGGACGACGAGCACGGCACCATCGCCGTCTACGGCATCCCCTATCTCGAGCCGTCCCTGACCCACGACGACCTCGAGGCCGACAAGAGCCACCAGGCGGTGACCACCGCAGCCCTGGACCGCATCCGCGCCGACCTCGCCACCTACCCTGACGGCACCCGCAGCGTCGTCGTGGCCCACGCCTTCGTCGCCGGCGGCGAACCCTCCACCAGCGAGCGCGACATCACCGTCGGCGGCCTCGACTACGTCTCCGCCAGCGCCTTCACCGGCATCGACTACGCCGCCCTCGGACACCTCCACGGCGCCCAGAACGTCAACGACCGCATCCACTACAGCGGTTCACCGCTGGCCTACTCCTTCTCCGAAACACACCACACCAAATCCCTGACCATCGTCGACATGGCCGGCGACGGCACCGTCACTCTCACCCTCGTGCCCACACCCGTCCCGCGGCCGCTGGCCTTGCTGAAGGGCACCCTCGAAGACCTGCTGACCAACCCCGCCCACGAGGCGATGACCGGCAGCTGGCTCCAGGCCACCCTCACCGACCCCGCCCTGCCGTACGAGCCGATGGCCCGGCTGCGCCGCCGCTTCCCCCACACCCTGCGCCTGCTGCACGAACGCCCCGACCATCTGCAGCAGGCCACCGACCGCCCCACCTACACCCAGCGCCTGCAAGGCCGAGGCGACCTCGACATCGCCTGCGACTTCATCAAGAAAGTCCGCGGCGACGACCCCACCCCCGCCGAACACGCCCTGCTGCGCCGCGCCGTCGAAGCCACCCTGCACACCACACACCAGGAGACCGTCTAAAGTGCGCCTGCACAGCCTCACCCTGCAGGCCTTCGGCCCCTTCGCAGGAACCCACACCATCGACTTCGACTCCCTGAGCAGCGACGGCCTCTTCCTGCTGCACGGTGCCACGGGAGCCGGAAAGAGCACCGTCTTCGACGCCATCTGCTACGCCCTGTACGGCAAGCCGCCCGGCGACCGCGACCAGCTGCTGCGCAGCGACCACGCCGCCGACCGCCTGCTCACCCAGATCGTCCTGGAGGCCACCATCTCGGGGCGCCGCCTGGAGATCACCCGCATACCCCAGCAGCCCCGGCCCAAGACCCGCGGCAGCGGCACAACCCAGCAGAACGCCAGGACACTGCTGCGCGAGTACAAGCATGACACCGCCTCCGGCCAGGGCAGTTGGGAGGCCTCCAGCAAGTCCCACCAGGAGATCGGCGACCACCTCCTGGCGCTGCTCGGCATGAGCCGGGACCAGTTCTGCCAGGTCGTCCTCCTGCCGCAGAACCAGTTCACCCAGTTCCTGCGCGCCAAGGCATCCACCCGCAAGGACCTCCTCGGCAAGCTGTTCCGCACCCAGCGCTTCACCGACATCGACCGCTGGCTGCAAGAACGCAGCCGCGAGGCGGAAAAGGACCTCAAGGCGGTCCGCGGCGACGTCATCAGCCTCATCGACCGCATCCACGGCGCCGCTACAGGCCTCGACCACGAGCAAGACGCCCCCACCGGCAACGACCCGCAGACCCTGACCGAATCCGCACAGGCATGGGCGACCTCCCTGGTGAACGCAGCGGCCGCGCAGCTCGAGACGGCCATCACCCAGGCCGAAACAGCTGCCGCCGAGCTGGATGCGCACCAGGCCAACGAACTCCTCGTGCGCACCCTGCACCAGCAGCAAAACGAGCACCGCGCCGCCGCCGAGCAACTGGAACAGCTGAAGCAGCAAGAACCCCGGCAGCACCTCATCACCGGCCAGCTCGAACAAGCCCGCCGCGCCAGCAAGTTGGCAGCCGTCCTCCATACGGCCCGCACCGCCGCGCAGGACCACGCCCGTGCCGCCGAGACCGAGGCGAAGGCACGCAGCATCCTTGCTCCTGCGCACGCCATCGCCGCGGCTGAAGAACTTGCCACCGCAGAGCAGCAGACACGGGCCGAGGCCACCCTCGCCAAGGCGCTGCTGCCGCAGGAAGCCGCCGTGCAGCAGATGACGCGGGACCTGACGCAGCTGGACGCCGAACGGCAGACGCACACCGCCGACCAACTCGAGGCCCAGGACTGGCTCGCCAAGGAGCCCGGCCTCCGCACGGCCCTGACCACACGCCTGGAAGCCGCACAGCGCGCCGAGACCCACAGCGCCCACCAGCAGTCCGCCCTCGCCGACATCCGCCGACGCCTGAAAGCCGCGCGGCAGCGCGACGCCCGCCTCGCCGACGTCGCTGCATGCAAAGAGCGTCTGCAGGCCGCCCACACCGCCACCACCGAGGCAGCCCAGGCCTACATCACCATCCGCCGACAGCGCACTGAGGGCATGGCCGCGGAACTGGCCGCCGGCCTCACCGACGGCTCGCCCTGCCCGGTGTGCGGATCGTGCACCCACCCCGCCCCGGCTGCCCCGCACCCAGGCCAGCCCACCCGCGAAGAAGAGCAGGCGGCCGAGGCTCGCCACCTCGAGGCCGAAACGGCCGAAGAAGCCGCAGCAACCGCACTCCAGCAGGCCCAAGACCAGGCCGCGCAAGCCCGCGCCCAAGCCGGCGACGATCCGCTGACCGACATCCAGAGCCTGTTGGCCACCACACAAGCGGACCTCGAACAGACCCTGAAGACGGCCTCCGACGCCGGTCCCGCGAACGAGCAACTCGCCGTCCTCGACCGCGAACACACCAGCATGACGCAGAAGGCCACCACCGCCGGTGAACGCCTAGCGGCGTGCAACGCCGAGTACGACCACCTCTCCACCCAGCTGACCGACCTCACCCAGCAGCTGGACCAAGCACGCCACGGCGCGCCCACCATCGCCGACCGCCTGGCCGACCTCACCCGCACCGCCGACCAGCTCAAGGCCGCCGCCGAAGCCGCCATCACCACGCAGCGCCGGGCACAGGAACGCACCCTGCAGACCACCGAGGCCGAGACTGCAGCCCGCCAGCAGGGCTTCGACACCCTTCAGGCCGCCGAAGAAGCCGCCCTCGACGACGACGCGCTACACGCCCTCGAAGACGAGATCCAGAAGTTCAGCCACCAACAGGCCGTGCACATCGCCACGCTCGAGCGGCCTGACCTCGTCCACGCCGCCGCGCAGCCGCCCGCCGACCTCGATGCCGCCATCCACCTGCACAAGACGGCAGCCCAACGCCACACGGAGGCAGCAGCCGCCACCACCGCAGCCCGCACCCGCCACGACAACCTCACCCGGCACACCACCGACCTCGCCGCCGGCATCCAGCGCATGCAACCCCTGCAGGAGGCCTACGACACTGTCCACCACCTCCAGGAGGTCATCCACGGCACCTCACCCAGCAACCGCGATCGCATGGAACTGGAGGCCTACGTCCTCGCCGCCCGCCTCGAACAAGTCGTCGACGCGGCCAACACCCGTCTACTGCGCATGTCCGATTCCCGCTACACCCTCTCCCACAGCGACGACCGCGCGTCGCACGGTGCCCGCTCCGGCCTCGGCCTGAAAATCACCGACGCGTGGACCGGACGTGACCGCAACACCGACACCCTCTCCGGCGGCGAGTCCTTCTTCGCCTCCCTCGCCCTCGCCCTAGGCCTCGCCGACGTCGTCACCTACGAGGCAGGCGGCCGCGTACTGGACACCCTCTTCATCGACGAAGGCTTCGGCTCACTCGACGACGACACCCTCCACCAGGTCCTCGACGTCCTGGACTCCCTGCGTGATCACGACCGCACCGTCGGACTCATCAGCCACGTCCCCGAACTCCGCCGCCGCATCACCAGCCAGCTCCACGTCCGCAAAGGCACCAGCGGATCCACCCTGCACCTGGTCTCCCAAGCCGCCGAATAACCCCTCCCGCGATGCCACAATGACCCCAGCTCGCAAGCTCACGTTCCGGAGCGGCGTCCCCTCATGGCCACAGCACCCCTCGAACTGCGCCCCCACCAAAAGGACGCTGTCACCGCAGCCACCCGCATCCTCAGCCAGCAGCCCCGCGCCAGCGTCATCGCCGCCTGCGGCACCGGCAAGACTCTGATCGCCGCACGCACCGCCGCCCGCATCGCCCTGCGGGGAAGGGTCCTGGTGCTGCTGCCGACGCTGGATCTGCTGTCCCAGACGATCCGTTCCTGGCGTGCGGCCGGGCGCAAGGGCACCACAGTCGCGGTGTGCTCGGCCCGTCAGGCCCTGGAGCATGAGCCGCTCGGCGCAGACGTCCCCATGACCACCGACCCCGCAGACCTCGCCGCCCTCACCACCACACCCCGGCCAGGCCCGGTCACCGCCTACGCCACCTACGCCTCCCTGCCCGCCATCATCGCCGCCCACCGCGACCACCGCCTTCCCCCCTGGGACCTGATCGTCGTCGACGAAGCCCACCGCACCGCCGGCCGCCTCGGAAAATCCTGGGCCGCCGTCCACCACGACGACCAGGTCCCCGCCGCCCGCCGCCTCTACCTGACCGCCACCCCCCGCATCTGGGACGCGGACGCCGACCAGGACGACGACACGGAGTCGGTCGCCTCCATGGACGACGAAACCCTCTTCGGCCCCGTCGCCTACCACCTCACCCTCTCCGACGCCATTGACCTCGGCCTGCTCGCCGACTACCAGATCCTCGTCCCCGTCGTCACCGACGCAGACCTGCGCGACTGGCTCGCCACCGGACCCGGCGCCGGCGTCGACGGACTGCGCCTGGCCGGCCGCCAGGTCGCCGCCCTGCGCGCCATCCACGACCACCAGCTGCGCCGCATCCTGACCTTCCACCACCGCGTCGCTGACGCCCGCGCCTTCGCCACCACCCTCACCGACACCGCCGCCACCCTCCCCGCCCAACTCCGCCCCAAGGACCTGTGGGCAGACTGGATCAGCGGCCACCACCCCCCGCAGGTCCGCCGCCGCCTCCTGCTCGAATTCGCCTCCCACACCACCCCCCACACCCCGGCCGTCCTGTCCAACGCCCGCGTCCTGGGAGAAGGCATCGACGTCCCCGCCATCGACGCCGTCGTCTTCGCCGACCCCAAAAACAGCCCCGTCGACACCGTCCAGGCCGTCGGCCGCGCCCTGCGCCAAAACCCTGGCGCCGGCAAGAAGGCCACCCTCGTCGTCCCCGTCTACCTCACCCCTGGCGAAGACCCCGACGACCTCCTTGGCGCCGACGCCTACACCCCCCTATGGCGCACCATCCAGGCCCTGCGCGCCCACGACAACCGCCTCGACGCACGCCTGGCCGACCCCCGCACCCACCGTCCCACCATGCCCCCCGAAGACCCCGACGCCTGGCTGCACTTCGACCGCCCCACCCAGGCCGACGAGGTCGCCCTCGCCCTCTCCCTGCGCGTCCTGGCCCCCAAGAGCGCCGAATGGCGCCGCGGCCTGTCCGCAGCCCGCCGCTACCACCGCACCCACCACCACCTCGACGTCCCACAGACCTACGAAGACACCACCGGCTACCCCCTGGGCCGCTGGCTCACCTGGCAGCGCCACCTGCACACCACCGGCGCCCTCGATGCGGCACGCACCCAGGCCCTCGAACGCCTCGGCATCATCTGGGACCCCCGCCAGCAGGCCTTCGAGCGAGGCCTCGCCCACGCCGCCGCCTACGCCGCCCGGCACGGCCACCTCGCCGCCCCCGTCGACGAATCCCACGACGGCTTCCCCCTCGGCCGCTGGCTGGCCACCCAGCGCACCCGCGCCAAGACCCTCACACATGAACGCGCAGCCGCGCTCGCCGCCCTGGACCGGTGGTGGAACCCGCCCTGGCCGATCACCTGGCAACGCGCCTACCACACAGCCCTACGGCAGACAGAAAAAGACCCAGCCGCCTCACCGGGGAAGTGGCTCACCGCCCAGCGCGAACGTGCCGGTGACCTTCACCCCGAGCAGCGCCGCCTCCTCAAGAGCGCAGGCCTCGACCTGCCGGCCGTGCCCGCCTCCCGCGACAACGACGCCCCGCTGCCGGCGCGTGAGCAGGCCTTCCAGCGCGCACTGGCCGCCGCTCGCGCCTTCCGCGCACGAGAGGGCCATCTCAATGTCCCCCAGCGACACATCGAGGAGATCGAAGGCGACCGGGTACGACTGGGACAGTGGCTGAGCAACCTCAGGCGCCGCCGCTTCCGACTCAGCCCGCAACGCCAGGCCGCCCTGGCTGAGCTCGGACTGTGACACTCCAGCCACGCCGCGGCATCTACCGACGTTTCGGGCCTCACTGCTTCGCGCCTCCGGCCGGGCGGTGGCACCAGCCCCGACGGTGGCCACACACGCAGTACGAGCGGGTGCCTGATCCTCTCCGCCTCGTAACACGTGGCCCGAGACCCTCCACGTCACGCGGCTGCCCGTCATGACGGATGCCTGCGCACGCAAGAAGCCTCGGTGTCCGCAAGCCGATCCGGTGTCAGTGTCCGTTGCTACACAGGGAGTTCGAGGCCAAGTCGACGTTCTTGGGGGTGCGGCGGTGTACAGGGATGGGACGATGATGCCCGGGGTGAAGGCCGTGGTCAGCCTCATCGTGGGGATCACGCTGGCACGCCTGTTATGGCAGTGGGTGACGGGTACCGCGCTGCCGTGGATCGGCGATCATCCGTGGTGGACGGGGTTTGCCTGCCTGAGCCTGGTGCTGCTGACCGCCGCGTTGCTCGACCGCCCGAGACGCGGCGGCTATCAGCTGATGTATGGCGAAGACGCCGCAGCTGATGATGCTGAGCCGGACCAGCTGACCTATCGCATGCGGGACCTTGTCGCGATGACCCCGACGGCCTTTGAGGAGGCCTGCGCCGAGCTTCTGGTCCGCGACGGATTCCTCCATGCGAGTCGGGTGGGCGGTGCCGGGGATCTGGGAGCCGACGTCGTGGCATGGGATGGCGAGAGCCGCAAACTGGTCCTGCAGTGCAAGCACTATGCGCGGCCGGTGGGTTCCAAGGAGGTGCAGACCTTCAACGGAACGGCGCGCCCAGAGCACAACGCACACCACCCCATCATGATCGGCTTGAGCGGATTCACCCAGCCCGCCACTGAATTCGCCGTCCGGCACGGGATCATCCTGCTGGGCCGGCCGGAACTGAAGCGCTGGGCCCACGGAAAGCATCTCTGCGACATCATCGAAGCGGAAGCTCTGGAATGACCCCTGCCGCGGCCACCCGATGGCGTTTGGATCCGAAGGCGCTGCTCGGCCGCGGGCCTCGAAACAGGACGTCCCGTCCACAGGGCCGATGGCGTGGTGATGGTGATCAACGGCAGGACCATCCAGCCCGGCCGCTGTGGGAACGGCTGCCCGCGTCGCCACCGGCCTGCAGACCGTCACAGCTTTCCTGATCCGCGTCGGCCGGCTCATCACCGGCCCGCGTCCGCGAAGGCAGCCATCCTGCATCGGCGGGCCTCCTCGGCCACGCCTGAGGAGGCCCGCGGGACCTGACGCCGGTTCGTCTGGTGGCGGTCCGGAGCTCTTGCCGCGCTGGTCCTGTTAGGTCTGCTGCGGCCGATGGCGTTGCTGTACCTCGGCGCCCTGCTTGGCGCCGCGGGAATCGGCTGGATGGTGTGGCGGCTGTGGTGTACCGACCGGCTGCTGCGAAGCAGGGACGCTGCCTGGAGGCAGCAGGAGAAGACCGCAGCGGGACAGCGGGCGCTGACTGCGATCGACGTGATGTCCGGCACCGAGTTCGAGGAAGCGGTCGCCGAGCTGTGCCGCCGTGACGGCTGCACGCAGGTACGCCGAGTGGGCGGGACCGGGGACAACGGAGCCGACGTGCTCGGCCGGCTGCCAGATGGCCGGAGCATGGTGATCCAGTGCAAGCGCTAGGCGCCCCACCGGACGGTCGCCAGTCGCGAAGTGCGTGATCTGCTGGGAGCGAAGTGCATTTCGCTGCGGATGTGGCCATCTTCGTCGCTACCACCCGCTTCAGCCCTCAGGCCGAGGCGTTCGCGGTCGAGCACCACATCCTCACCCTGCACCGTGACTTCTTCGGTCTGTGGAACAACGGGACACCATTGCTGTCGCTGGCCGAAGTCAACGGACGCGGACAGGGAGAAGCCCGCCACCGAGCACGCTGGAAACAGACGTACTCCAAGTAACTAGCCCCTAGTTGACCGGTCTTGCTCGGATCGCGGCAGGTGAGGGGAGCGGCACAGTACACGCCCCCGCCCACTCTGAGCCCGGGCGGGCACGGCAGAACCCAACAGCCCATCGGCTGCGCCAGCACCGAGTTCAGAAGCCGCCGTGCCCACCTACTCGCTCAGCCCTCCTGGTCGACGAACCCGGGATGCTTCTCGTCAGCGCTCTTCGCCAGGTGCAGCGGCGCGGGCAGGTTGGTGCGCCCGTCCCACATGGCGGCCTGCTCCGAGGTCCGTGCGGCCAGGCCTGCCAGCTGCTCCTCGCGCCAGCCGCCGCGGTGGGCGATGACGTATTCGGTGCGGGTTATGGCGTGGAACGGGGCGCCCATCTGGGCCAGTTGACCGCCGGGCAGGGTGCGGCGCGTGTACTGGGTGCCGGTGCGCTGGCCGCCGGCGTGCTGGCGGGACTGCCCGGAAAACAGCCAGGACACCACGTCCCCGTGGTCGTAACGGTAGAGGATCTTCTCCGGCATGACTGGCTGCAGCGGGTTGGCCGGCAGCTTGCCCCCACCGCCGGTGCGCCGTGACGGCTGGGGTGTGCCCGGCCCGTTGCCGACCCGGACGACCGCCACATCCCTCCCTTGGGCGATCAGACTCTGACCGGGCACATGGCTGTCCCCGAGCCGGTCGTTGCACAGCCCGGGCCAGATCCGCTCACGTTCCTCGGCGAACACGATGATCGGAAACCGGTCACCGAGCGCGGCCAGCGCCCGGTCCACATAGGTACGCACGTTCTCCGGGCCGCCATAGTCCTCCCGCAGGTGGTGCCCTCTTTTGCCGATGGGGCCGGCATGGTGCAGGGCCCGTGCCTGGGCCAGGGGGAGCCAGCCCTGGTCGCTGTACATGAGGGTGGGCCAGTAGGCGTCTTCGCCCAGCGGGATGCGCATGGCGACCAGCGTGATGGCAAGCACGGCCGGTTTGCGGGGGCGGCCGGGGCGTTCGGCGAAGCGGTGGTAACGGGTCCACAGCCCCACCGCCACTGCCTCCCGGTCCAGGGCGGTGTCCCGCGCGTTTCGGTGGAAGGCGGTGGCGGCCAACCGGTTGTCGATGATCCCGGAGTCGCAGTGCAGGCTGCCCAGCCCGATCTGCACCGCGTGGTCGTCCTTGTAGGAGACGTCCGGCTCCGGCAGACCCGCGCTGCGGGCCTTGGCCCGCGCGACCTTCTCGGGCGTGTTCAGCCGGTAGGGATCACCCGGATCGGAGTCCATGGTGATGAACTGCGAGGGGATGCCACGCTCGGCGAAGAGCCCTTTGAGCGCGTGCTTGGCATCCGTCACCCCCGCCTCCTTCTCCTGCTCGCTCGGGTAGCGCGTCTCGCACAGGGCGGTGACCAGCGACCGCCCGGCACCGGGCTTGAACCAGGGCAGGCTGTTCAGGATCAGGCCGCGGTCGTGGCTGCCGTGGCGCACCAGTTCGGGCAGCCGCACCGCCACGAGCTCGTAGCCGGGCGCCAGCACCACCGGCTGCTCGTCGGGCAGATCGGCCAGTTCGGGCCGCGCATAGTCCCGGGCCAGCTGCCCCATCACCCGCGTGCGCCACGCGGCCGACTCGTACAGCACGACGGTGCGCAGCGCATCGAGCTGGGCACTGGTCATGGCGGCGGCCATCTTGTCGGCCGGCACGTAGGGCGGCAGGTTCCCGCCCGGCTTGCTGATCTTGATGGGGGTCCCGGTGTAGACGACGGGCTCCTGGCCGAGGACTCGTGTGGCGTGTTCCTCGAGCCGGGCGTGGAACATCGCCCCGGCGCCCTTGTCGATCGGATGCTTGCCCGTGCGGTGCACCCCGCGCACCTCTCCGAGTTCGTCCAACCCCGTCAAGGGCGGCTGGGGCAGGCGCCCGACGCCGCAGGCCTCGACGATCTGTGCCGTCGCCCCGCGGTAGGAGACGGCCGCGGGCTGCATGAATCCGTCCGGGCCCTTCTCCCACCGGGTGGTGATCGGGGCCTTGAGGATGATGTCCGGGTTGACGGGATGGCGCAGCAGGACGTTGCGGATGCCCTTGTAGTGTGTGGCGACGCGCGAGATCCGTGCCGACAGATGCGCGATGAGCGTCTTTCCGCCCGGGGCGGGTTCGACCTCGATGTGGATGCGTTCCATGGCGTAGCCGGCGATGCGCCGGCGTTTGCCGCTTTCCTCGTCGATCCACGTCCGCTCGTGGACCAGCGGGGCCTGCCACGCCAGCAGGTCGCCCTCACTGTCGAGGTGGAACCGCAGTGCTGGCAGCGTCTCGGCGAGGGGGAGAGGCTGGTCGGCCAGCATGCTCGCCAGCCGCCACCCGGCCACCCGAAACGCCCAGCGGGGGCCGGTGATCCGCCCCATGGGGTCGTGGTGCAGCAGCGAACTGAGCGGCTGGGGCCCGTCGTCGGACAGCTGTAGCAGGGCGGCGAGGGTGTTACGGCCGTCATGCCCCTCCAGCCGCGTCTCCCACTCGCGCATCAGGGTGCGCACCACGGCCTCGTCCAGCGGTCCGGGCGTGACGATCACGCTCCGCCCGGCCCATGGACCGGTCCTGGCGGGCCGGTCGGGGTTGGTGAACACCAGCCGCTCACCGGTCACGGCGCGCGCCGCCGTCTGCAGGGACGCGATCGGCTGCACGGCGTCCTTGCCCCGCGGCTTGGGCAGCCGCCGCCAGGCCGGCGCGAACGCCTCGTCCTGCGGGTAGACGTGCACGGTGCCCAGCAGCCGGTCATCCAGCGGGAAGGACAGGGTGAACAGGCGGCCGCGGTCGTCACTCACCATTCGCCCAACTCCTCGTCCTCAGCCTCGTTGTCTTCGTTCTCGTGTCCGGTGGGGGAGTGCTCTGCCAGGCCCAGCAGGGCGTCGGTCATGGTGGTGCGGTAGACGGCGTCGATCAGCGGCATGTGGTCCTCGTCCTGCCATTTCCCGCGCAGCTGCCCCAGGAGGGTGGGCAGGGTGGAGTGGGCGGTGGTGTGAGTGAAGGCGGCGTCCAGCAGCCGCAGCCGCCCGTGGTCGCCGCCGCGGCGGGTGCGGCCGCCCAGCTGGATCAGTCGGGTCAGGATCTCCGCGACGACGGCGAGTTTGATGTCCTCGCCCAAGGTCTTGAAGTAGCCCTGGCCGCTGCGGATGTCGTCGAAGATTTGGCCCGCTGCGATCCGCAGCCGCTCCAGCTCTGCCGCAGGATTCGGGCCGGGCCGCCGCTGGCGGTAGGCGAGGGAGTTGACCAGGGACAGCAGCACCGGGGGGTCTTCCATCACCGGGAGGGGCCGGTTGACCAGGCAGGCGACATGAAGCAGGGAGCGCCCGTCGCGGTCGACGATGTTCAGGCCGCGCTCGACCCGTGCCATGGGGGCGATCAGGTACCGGCACCGGCCGCGGCCCACGGCGTGGGGGAACTGCTCGAGCCGGTTGCTGGGGATGGGCACCCAGCCGGGCGGCATCCGCTCCAGCGCAGCCATGTCCTGAGGCCGCACCGCCACGCAGATCTCGGATGCCGCGACCCCCGCGTCGATCATGCCGCGGGCGAGCGCCGGACCGGCGTTGTAGGCGGTCGGCGCGAGCAGCGCATACGCCCGGTGTGCGGTGGCCGGATCGGCTGCCACCGCGTCGAGCTGCGCGGGAAGGTCCTGGCCGACGCTGCGTCCCATGGCCGTGTAGGCGCGCTCCCGGCTCGCGCCCTCGGTGCCCGATACCACGATGCCCGCTCCGTCGTCCTGGCCGGCCTGCAGCTCGACGGTGAGGCTTCCGTTGACGTCGTCCGGCACGTACCAGGTCGGCTCCGGCAGGAGGTGATGCCGCGGCGCGTACGGCATGAACGCTGTTGCTGACATCCCGATCACCGCCCGGCGGGTGCCGGTATGGGCGAGCGCGGTCACCTCGCCCAGGTAGGCGAGGTGGGCGTGCGGATCCCCGACATAGGACTTCAGCCGCAGCGCCGTCTGATGCCGGTCGGCCGGGTCGAATGTCTCGGAGAACGCGAACAGCGCACGCCCCAGCGGGCCGTAGGGGGCAGCCCGCCACGGCACGTGTGAGGCCAGCGCGTCCACCAGGCCGTTGCCGGCGGAGATTCCCGCCCCCTGCAGCGGCGCCGCGACCCCGGCGATGCGGTGCAGAATGCTGCGCATCTCCTCCAGGTACGCCCGCCGGGCCGCCAGCAGCGCCAGGGAGGACAGCCGCTTGCCGTCCGTCTCCCCGGTGATCGCCGAGAACGCCTGGCCGATGCGCTTCAAAGTGGCGTGGGTGAGCCGGTCCGACCCACCGGCCAGGTCCGTGACCGAGGACAGCAATTCCCTCAGATGGGCCAGCCCCTTGACCTCATCGGCCAACTCCAGCGGCCCCTCCCGCTTGTAGAGCTGATTGACCGCCTGCATCTGCTGCTCAGTGGGCCGCTTGCCCTCCTCCAGCTTGAAGATCCGGGAGGCGAACAGCCCATCCCAGCGGCGCGGTACCACCATGCTGCGCCGCTCCCGGTCGGGATGGATGACCCCGCCGACGAGGTGGGACACATAGTTCTCGGCCAGCCACACCAGGTGGTTGATCAGCGGTCGCAGATACTGCTCGAGACTCATCGGCAGCCGGTGGCAATGCCGCCGGAACTGGCTGTCGAGATCCCGTACCGGGGTGTGCTCCGCACCATCCTGGGCCAGCAGCACCTGACGGGCCGCCTGCTCGAAGGCCTGCGCCTGCAGCGCATCGGCCTCGTCGATGATGACCAGATGACTGCGGTGCAGCAGGAGCTGCTCGGTGGTCATACGCCGTCCCGGGGTCGGCCGGCCCGCCACCGGCGCGTGGATGTGCCCGGTGAGGAAGTTCGCATGGTTGGTGACGAGGATGTCCGCCGTCGCCGCGGCCCGGTGGTGACGGAACTTCCCACACCTGCCGCGCCACGGGCAGGCCATCGTCTTGTCCGATTTGGGCCCGTTGGGCTTGAGCTGGTCGCACGGCTCCTGACCCGGCTTCCAGGCATCCACCGCTTCGGAGGAGGTAGTGGCGTGCCCGGTCAGGGGGCAGCTGTAGGACATCTCCCGGTACACCCAGGTGCGGAAGTCCGCATCGTCATGCGGGTTGCCAGCCGTCTGCTCGGCCAGCTCCATCATGGAGGCGGGGGAGATGACCGGCGTGACCTGCGCGGAGATCTCCAGGTCGGCCAAGTCTTGCCGCAGCCGGTACACGCTGGCCAAAACCTGCGCGTTCTGCGGAACGACCAGCGAGATCACCCGGCCCTGCCGGGTGCACCACACCGCGACGAGTTCACTCAGGACGTTCTTGCCCATACCGGTAGGGGCATGGAAGACCCGCAGCTGCCCGGCCTCAACGCGCAGGAGCTCGCCCACATCCAGGCCGTCGCGGCCGCGGGCATGCCGCCGGATGTCCGCGACCGCCTTGCGCCGGTAGTCCTGCCCGCGCAGCGCATCGAGCCGGCCCGCGATCTCGTCCAGGTCGGCGAAGGGGATCACCACCTCGTCCACGACCGGGGCCTCACCCAGCTCCTGCACCACGCTGGGAGTGGGAGGCCCTTGGTAGTCGAGGTCGTAATAGACGTCCACCACCCGGCCCGACGGGCTGAGCGGATCCCGAATCCGCAGGTCGCTGATGTAGGAGCCGGGCGGCGCGGGCTTGGGCTGGGACTGCCCCTTGGCCGCGTTGTCCTCGAGCTCGTCCAGCAAGGCATCGATGAGGGCTTCCTCGTCGCCCGCGGGCAGGAGCAGTACCTGTTCCTCCCCGTCGGCCGGGGCGAACTCGACTGCCTCACCGCTCTCCAGGATTGCTGCCGTCTCCGTGACAAACACCGCGCGGGAGGCAAGGACCGCAGGCCGCTGCCGCAGCATCTGGGTGATCCGCACCTGATCGGGCAGAGCCAGATCGGGCCAGCCGTCCCACAGATGCATTTGCCCCGTGGCCAGGAAGTGCGCATCAGCAAGATCCACCACACGCCGCCACGCCGCCTGCTCCTGCGGCGCTCGGTTGGGGAACACCCGCGCGGCCAGCAAGACCGCCGCCCGCACCGTCAGCGGCACGCTCACGGAGTACCTCGCGCTCTTCGGCGACGTCATGCCCCCACCCCCTTCACCCGCTTCGTCACGGCCGCCTTGAAACGGCTGACCGTAAATACGCTGTAGCGCTGCCCGTCATCAGTCCGCAGCGCATCGAGCCCGGCCTGCAGCTGATGTACCTGGCTGCGCCGGTAGTTGGGGACAACCACCGTCTCTCCGGCAGGCGGCCGATCGATGATCGTCTGCGCGTCCTGGTGGTCCTTGACGTCCACCCGCCAGCGGTGCCCGTCCGCCAGGTAGACGCCGATATCCCACTCGTCCAGGTTCTCCCAGCGCTCGACCCGCACCCCCTCCTGCTTCTCCAGCCACTGCATCAGGCCCACCTCACTGAGCCCAGCACAGGTGATGTACCGCCACACCCCCCAGTCCAGGCACAACACGCCCTCCGCCGGCACCGCAGCCGTCGCCAACCGGCCCCGCCCACCCGTCAACTCGGGCGGCCCGCCCCGCTTGCCACTGCCCGCGACCAGACCGAACCGGCTCTGATGCGGCGGATACTCACACCGCAACTGCCCACCCCGCAGCACCATCGGGTACCGGCACTGTGGACATGGCCACAACCACGACGACGCCCCCACCCACACCCGGTCCGAGGGAAGGGGCCGATACACGTCCATCCGGGCCGCGCCCCGCCGCGAGTACTCCTCGACTAACGCCCGCTCCGTGCCGTACGGCACCTCGGTCAGCATGGTCCGTGCCGCCACATAGTCGGCCTGCCCACCGGAGCGGATGTGCCGAAAGGCAGCCCGCTCCGTCTGCTCAGCCGTCTGCCGAACCCACGCCGGAAGCCACGTCCCACCGAGATCGAACTTTCCGTCGTCCCCGTACAGGGCCTCCAGATAGTTCATCCCCGCCTCGAAGGCCTCCTCGGTCAGCTCTCCGTTGTCCGTCAGGACAACCAAATCCCCCATGGCCGAAGGCAGTTCGTCCCAGGCAAAAGGCACCCACTCGCGCAGGCGAACCGGCAGCAAATCGATCATCTCGGCAGGCGTCGAAGGCCCGGCCCCCACCGGCAGACTCGACAACAACACCCCATGCATACGCGACAGCTCCCGCCACGCACGAGGTTCCTCAACCCGGTTGATCCACGCCGCACCAGCCCGCAGAGCAGCGGTAATAATCCTCCGAGCAGCAACATGTTGACTAACAGGCACAGCTCATCACCCCTCCATGCCCCACCAGTGGTATTCGGGGCCATTCCAGACGGGCCAACAACTCCCGGAACCTACACGCCGGGTCTGACAACGCCCCCGAAAACCAACGAAGATGGGCCCCGCGACAGCGGGCACCGCAAGAAACCGGACATGCCGTCAGGCGTGCCGCAGGCCACCAAGCCCCGCCCCACTCGTTTCCGTTCGCCCGTCAGGGCCAAAGCCAAGCCGGCCCCAGGCACGCCAAGGGGGAGGGGAGAACTGGATAACTGTCTAACAAACCCTTACGACATCACGGCGCCGCAGGCGCCGATCACTCATCACCCTGCCCGCCAGGGCAGGGAACCTCAGTTCATTCCAGTACCCCACTGTCATGCCGCCAGGCATGACACCTTCAGACACATGACAGCGGGGCCGCCAGGCCCCGCGTCGTCTGTTCCTGTTGGCCCGTCAGGGCCAACCCACCCAACACACAGTCATGCCGCAGGCATGACGACGCGTCACCTTACGGGCCGTCAGGCCCGAGTTGGCCGCCAGGCCAACTTAAGAGCCGACAGGCTCTCCGCCCCCC
>NZ_JBHSNY010000021.1:0-48268 GCF_042657145.1 Streptomyces bullii | reverse complement strand
TGCGTCCTCGTTCTCCACCGCTTGATGGGCCGGTGTCCAGGTGTTCTCCACGGCGGCATTCAACCGTTGCCGCACCAGTCCGGCCAGCGCAATCCGGCGGAACTGATCGCCAATTGAGATGACTTGTTAGCGCTGGGAGCACACGGCGGGGCCACGGACCGCCGAAGCTCCAAGTGACGATGGCTCCATCCGTGTGTGGTTGTTCGGGCACCAACGACCTCTTGACCGAGGCTGTGGACTCCAGTCCGGCTCACAGGCATGAGGACGTCCAGCAGGCGTCTCTGACCAGGTGGAAACGAGAGCCTGCCGATATCGTGATCCTGCCCTTGTGCCCGACGGCGTGTCAACTAAAGTACACAAGAGCAAGATCAACGATGGCGAGAGAGATCACTACGTGGGTGTGAGCAGTGGCGAGGGAGAGTCTCTGAGAGGCGCTGCCGCCGAAGCGCAGGGCTCGCACTCTCTTGCGCACAAGCTGAAGTCACTCATGGCTCGCCGAAAGGATGCCAGGGGCAAAGCGTACGTTTCGCGCACATTGTCACAGGCTGTCGACGACTTGCCAGATCCGCCCACATCGACGTCGTTCGCGCTCATTGCGAAACTCGCAAACGGCCAGCAGGACAACCCGACCATCAAGACCGTCCTCGCGCTGTGCCAAGCTCTCGGCGACGTGCCGCCGGCCTATCTGCTGCCGCATGCGAGCTACGACGACCTCGAGGCGCTCGAGGCTTTCGAGAACCCCCTTGCCCGTCACCTGCTCGCCCTGCTGAGTGACCTGCCAGAGAGCGAGATGCGAGATGTCATCGCCCATTTGAAGCGACGACGGGAAGATCTCGGCTTGCCACCCGTGCCGGACAGTTCGAGCGTTGAGAAACCGAAGAAGGCCAGGCGACGACGTACCGGAACCGAAGCCGCCCAGTATGCGGCGGATGCACTGGAAGGGCTCTAATTGGACGGCATAATCTTCGGCTCCTGCACCGTGGTAGGGGTGATCCTCACCGCGCTTTGTACTCGGAGAGCCATTCATCACCCACGGGTGTTCACCTGGTCAATCGCCGTGGCGTTCGGTGTGTGCACCCTGGGAGTCTTCTTCGCGGTACCCACGGTCGCTCAAGCAGCCGAGCAAGTTACTGGCCTGGACAACGCAGGCAAGTTAATGGCGCACATCTGCGCCATTCTCTGGTGCGCATCACTGCAGATCACCATGGTGGACCTGGCCTATCGCCCGGAGTACCTGCGAACTGCCATGCTTCAGCGGATATTCGCAGCTGCTGTCGAGTTGGCCATCATGGTTCCGCTCTTCCTCGCAACGAACGGCGATGACGTTGAGTTCACCACAGCGTACGTCGACCACCCGTCCGTGGCCGCCTATCTGCTCATCTACCTCTCCTACGTTCTGATCACCTGCGGTGAGCTCGCTTTCATGTGCGGCAGGACCGCCCTTCGCAGCTGGACTACTCGCCCCTGGACTGGCGCTGGCTTCGCCGTGTGTTCTGTCGCGGCCGCCTTGGGCGTCGGGTACACGATGTCCAAGGGGTCGTACATCGTCTTCTACACACTCGGCAACCCGTGGTCCCTCGACGTCGAGGAGGCTGTGAGCCCAGCACTGAGTGGGCTCGCTGTCCTGTTCCTCTTCGCCGGCCTGACCATGCCGATGCTCGGTGGGCTGCTCCAGCGGCTGCGTGAACGGAAGGAAAGCACGGGAGGCTGAGCTGGATTTCCCACGTCTGCGTAGGCCGCATCACCTTTGGTGCGGCCTACGTCGCGTGTGAGGATGCCAGCGCCCACCGATGGCCCGGCTTGGAGAGGATTTGGTCAGTAGCTGACAGGTAGGGCAGTCAAGCTGCGAGAGCGCAGCGAAGGCCGCCACTGGGGCTCGACGTCTGCCAGCTGAAGACCAGGGAGGCGTGCGAGTAGAGTCTGAAGGGCAATCTCCGCCTCCGTCCTGGCCAGTGTGGCCCCCAGGCAGTAGTGGATGCCGAGACCGAGAGCAAGATGCCCAGTGTGATCACGCCCGATGTCGAGCCGGTCCGGATTCTCGAAGTGCTCAGGATCATGATTTGCCGAGGCCAGGGACAGCAAGACTGTCTGCCCTGCTGGCACGGTAACGCCGAGCATCAGATCCTCGGTTGCGAAGCGCCTGATAGCGAGAAGCGCAGGTCCTTCGAACCGCGCGAGTTCCTCAACGGCGCCTGGCAGGCGAGTGGGGTCTTCGCGCAGAAGCGCCATCTGCTCTGGGTGCTGGAGGAGCGTTAGAGCCGCGTTGCCGATCAGATGCACGGTGTTCTCGAAACCGGCGAGGAGGATGAGAAAGGTGAGCGACATGAGCTCGTCCTCGCTGAGAGCGTCTCCCGCCTCGCGCACACTGATCAGGTCAGAAAGCAGGTCATCCGCTGGCTGCTGGCGCTTGTCCGCCAGGAGCTCGGTGAAGAAGCCGAGCATCGCGGCGATGGCATCACGGGCCGCTGCCGGGTGGGCAGGGTCGGGAGCGATGAGTGCGTTGGTCCAGCCGCGGAAGTCAACGCGGTGGCGATCCGGGACGCCGAGCAGATCGCAGATCACAGTGATCGACAGCGGCGCAGCGTAGGAAGCTATCAGGTCGGTGTGACCGTGTTCGCCCAACGCCTCGAGGAGTTGGTCCGCGGTCTTCCGTATCGGCCCACGAAGCTGCTGGATTCTGCTCGGGGTGAAGGCACGACTGACCAGACGGCGGATACGCGTGTGGTCGGGCGGGTCCATGTTGAGGAGGTTGGCATCGAGTGCAGGCGGCAGGGCGAAGCCTGTGTATCCGTCCGTGGAGTGCCTCTTGTCCAGCGAGACCCGGGGATCCAAGAGCGCCTGACGCACGTCGTCGTAGCGCGTGACCAACCAAGCCGTGGTCCCGTCCGGGCCGGCGATCGGATGCACTGGTGATGTGCTGCGCAGGCGCTGATATACCCGGTAGGGATCTTTGATGAGGTCGTCCGCAGGGTCCATGGGCCCCACCCTAGGGCCCTTCACCACGCGGAATGTCCACCGCGTCAACCATGCCCGGCGAAGGGCAACACCACCCGGAACTGACCGCCCGTGACTTCACGGCCCCGCTTGCCGAGCCGAGCGCCGTAGGCGCAGGGAGTGCGGGGTCGGACGTGCGGTCGGCAGGACGCCGGCCACGATCAGGCGGGGGATTTCCGTGGCACTACGGGCGTGCCTGATGATCCAGATGCTGTCTTCGATGTCGCGGTAGCCGCCGGAGTGGTCGCTGGCGTCGCCGACGAGGAGCAGGGCGAACGGCGGTCCGGTGGCGGTGTAGTTCGCGGCCTGGGCGAGGTAGTCACGCTCGACGGCTTGCTGGGTCTTCCACGGCTTGGTGCGCCACTTGATCTCGGCGACGAAGCGGCTGCCCGGCTCGGGCGTGTAGATGACGTCGGCGCGCCCGCCGGCGACGTCCCACTTTTCCCGCTCCACGGTGCCCGGTGGGAAGAGGGGGCTGAGGTGCTGGTGGAAGTCGTCCTGGAGGTTCTTCTCATTCCAGGGGACGACGGTGCCGTCGGTGTCCTTGCGCGCCGGCCCGAGGTAGGCGGTGCGCTCACCGTAGAGGTTGGCCTGGGCATCGAACCGGTCGTAGAGGAAACGCAGGAAGTGCTCCAGCAGGGGGGTGAAGTAGTGGCTGTCGCTCGGCTTCCAGGCCGGGCTGGTCTTCAGGATGTCGAGCAGGGTTTCCAGGTGGGTGTCCACGCGGGCGTTGCCGGTGGGGGTGTAGCCCCTGGCGAGTTGGTGCGCGAGCTGCTCGAGCCGGTCGAGCTGGTGAGGGTCGAGGTCGTCGCGCAGGCCGGTGGCGTCAGATTGAAAGAGCGCGGCAAGCGCGGGACGGCCCTCCAGGGCTTTTCCCGGCACCGCCTCCTGGCGTGCCGCTTCACCAGCCGACTGCTGGCGCCGCTGGCGTACAGCGTCGTAGAGCGTCTGGGCGTCGGGGTGGTCGGTGAACTGGGGGTCGTGGGCGAGGGCTTGCTCGAGCTGGTGCAGCAGGCCTTGGCTGCGCACGAACGGTGCTTCCACGGTCGGGCTGATCAGTGACGTGAGGCCCGGGGCGTCTTTGGCGGGGGTGTGGATGCTGCGGCTGGCGAGGTAGATCTGCAGGAGGTCGTTCAGGGCGTCGGCGGGGCTGTACCAGCTGGGCTGGTACAGGTGTGTCTGTGCTGCGTTGAGGGTGGTGACGAACTTGACCAGGCGCTTTGGGTCAGGCTGCGGGCGCTGAGCCAGTCGAGCTGGTGCATGCGGCCGGTCCAGGCGGCGAGGTGCGCGGCCGTGGTGTCCAGCTGCTCGGCTGCGTCGGTGAGGCGTTGCCGGGCGCTGTTGTCACCCGCCGGGTTCTGTTCGAGGTCGGCGAAGGCGAG
This sequence comes from Streptomyces bullii, assembly GCF_042657145.1. Taxonomy (NCBI): domain Bacteria; kingdom Bacillati; phylum Actinomycetota; class Actinomycetes; order Kitasatosporales; family Streptomycetaceae; genus Streptomyces; species Streptomyces bullii. Next base: position 43,892 of record NZ_JBHSNY010000021.1, on the reverse strand, counting down.
GACGGCTTCGATAGCGGCGGCGTGGGCGCGGGCGTCCAGGCGTGCCTCGTGTGTGCGGTCGAGCTCGGTGAACCGCATCAGGGCTCGCCGGAGTTGTTCGTCGGCAGTGGTTCGGTCGGCGGCTTCCAGAGCGGTTCGCTCGTCGGCTATGGCAAGTTCGAAGCTCGCGTCGGCTCTGGTTGCCGGCGTTAGGTCGGGCTGATTCTCCAGCGCGCTGAGGACGTCGAGGAGGGGGTCGGTGTCGGCGAAGTGGTCGCGGGCGATGCCGATCAAGATCGGCAGGCGTTCCAGGGCGTCGGCAGGTTCGGTGCCGGTGATGTCGGTGAGCAGCGCGAGCAGACGGTGTGGGGAGCCTCCGGCTACCGCCAGGCGCAGCAGGCCGGCGATCGCCGGCTGGGCGAGGGCGGCGTCGCAGTCGCCGGCGAGCGCGTCCTCTGCGAGCGTGGCCAGATCTCGTACGGTTCGGTTGCCCAGGCGGGCGGCCAGTTCCGGCTGGGTGCAAACGACGTCGAGTGCGTCGGCGAGGACCCACGCCGAGTGAGGGCGGCGCAGGCCCCGAGCCGCGGCCGCGAGAAGGGGAGCAGCCTGGTCGGCCGGGATGGTGTCGAGGCTGTGGGACAGCGCGGTGAGAAGGTAGGGCAGTTGGGGACCGGCGGCCAGCGTGTCCGCCTCAGCCGCGACGGCGTCTGCTCCGCCGAGGTCCTTCAGGCGGGGTCCGGCGTCCAGTTCGTCATCGCTCGCCCGGCTGGCCCACTCCTGGAGGGCCTGGTCCACGCTCGGAGCCACTGTCCTCTCCTCTCTGCTGGGCCGCGCCGGAAGCGAGCAGCTTAGAACAGGTGTTCACTATCGCGGGTGATGAGGTGGTCGGCAGGCAGATCGTCGAGGAGTTCGGGCTGGGCGGTGGTCAGCACGACCTGCAGGTCGGGGAGGTCCTTGGTGATGGCCTGCAGCTCGGCGATCAGGGTTCGGGCCGGTACTTCGGTGACCTCTTCGGCGGCGACGGAGTCAATCAGCAGCAGACCGGGGTGGGCGGCCACGCCGCGGTCGGCGCCGACACGCAGCAGCGCGATGACCGTGGCGATCCGCATGCGCAGCCGGTCACCGCGGCTGAGGCGTTTGAACGGGGTCTTCACCCCGGCCTTGACGGCGTTGACCCGGCCGGAGCGGTCGAGGCGGACGCTGTCGAGGTTCTGCACCCCGAACCGGGTCGCCAGCTCAACGATCTGGGTATTCATCGTCGGGAAGAGCCGCTTGGCGGCCGCGTCGACGGCCTCTCGTACGGCCTCGGTCACGGCCTCCAGGACCTGGGCGGACACGGGAACGGGCGGCTCGTCGGGCCCGGAGCCGGTGGCGGCGAGGCGTCCTTCCAAGCCAGCTGCCTGAAGCTCCAGCTGGCGAAGCCGCTCATGGTTTTGCGACGTCGCCAGCGCTTCGTGCAGCGCGGCCGCGGACGCCTGCTGCTCGGCGAGCGCGGCGTTCACCGCGGCCGCCGCAGCATCGCGCTGACGACTCGCCGCGACTTCCGCCTCCCGCGCGCTCTCGGGCTGCTGCTCCAAGTCCTGCAGCAGCACTTCGGCGGTTTCTTCGTCGACCTCGGGCAGCGGCCGGGTGCACACGGCACAGGAGGCGTCCTCGCGCTCCTGCTGGCGGCGGTCACGATCGAGAGGCTCCTCGCATCGCGGACAGCACACCGGATCGAGTCGGCCCAGCACCCGCCGCGCCTGCCAGGTCTCACGGGCGTCCAGCAGCGCCTGGTCGGCGCGCACCCGCGCCGTGTTCATGTCGGTCAGGCTCTGTTCGGCCTCGTGGAGCACACTCTGCGTGTCCCGAAGCCTTGCTGCGGCCTGGTCGGCGGCTTGGAGCAGGGGGGACACATCCCGGCTCGCCGCGTCCCGAAGTTCGGCGATCTGCTGGGAAAGCTGATCCAGTTGCTCCTGCCACGCGGTTCGCTCGGCCTTGCGGGCGTCGGCGTCTCCTTCCGCACGGCGCTTTCCTTGCGCGAGGGTCTTGCGCTCGCGCTTGTCGGCGACCGACAGCTGGGTGAGGACGGTGCTGTAGGGGATGTCGACGAAGAGCTCCATGAGCCGGGCGGACAGGCCCACGGCGTTGACGTCGCCGAGGAGGATTTCGTCGCCCCCCGGGTTGAGGTAGCACGCTCCGAAGTACGAGGCCCACCCGTGGACCTGGGGTGCGCCTTCGCCGTCGGCGCCGCCGCTGGCCTGCCACAGGCTGGTGTGCCCCATCCGCAGCGCGTCGAGGAAGAAAGCGCCGATGCTGCGCCCCACCTCGTCGGTCCCGGAAGCCTGCTCCACCAGCCGCAGCCCGTCCCCGCCGTCGTCGGCGGCCAGCAGTTGTTCCATGGTGTCGGCGGTGAGGATCCGCCCGGTCAGCGAGGGATGGGCGCCGGGATCGATGTCCAGGACGATCCGGATGGGGCGTCCGGCCACCACGACATCCATGCTCAGATGCCGTACCCAGGAGCGGACGTCCAAAGGCAGGTCGCGAGGTTCTCCACGAAGCGGCCAGACCAAAAACTCCAGCAGGCTCGTCTTCCCAGCGCTGTTGTCGGGGTGGACGATCGCCCACACGCCGGCCGAGAAGTCCCGCTTCACGCTGAAGGGCTCGCCTGAGTGCTTCACTCCCTGGGCCCGAAGGCGCAGCATCCGCAGCCGGCGGTCGGCTGCTGCCGGATTCTTCAGGGTGATGTTGGCCTCCGCGAGCGACCGTTCCACCTGCTCCGCGGTCAGTCCCAGCTTCGCGGCGACGCTCTGCAGAATGTCGCCGGCCCCCGGGACATCGGCGACCTCCGCGATGGTGGTGTCGGACGACGCGGTCACGAGGCCTCCTGGTTGACGTCGCTCACCGGCATCTGGGCGGCAGCCTTCAGCTGGCGCAACCGTGCGCGGGCCTGCTCGGTGATGGGCGCGAAGTACTGCCTCCACGGGGTGTCGGCGTATTCGCTCAACAGATACTGCCGGTCCTTGATCTGCGTACCACCCAGCCCGTCGACCAATGCCACGACCAACTGGGTGCGCTTGACGTACCACTCCAGCGCCGGGGCGTCCCGCAACAGCGACCGGGCCACCTCACGGCCGCGTTCAAGGAGGAAGTAGACGTGCTCGACGACGCGGTTCTGGCCGGTCCGCCCGAGGATCTGCGTTTTGCGGATCAGTCCGCGCTCGACGAGCGGCGCCAGGGCGTCATCCAGCTCCTCGAAGGCACCGAATTTATGACGCAGCATCGGAAAGCGCCTCAGGTCCGGCTCTTCCGAGTCCAGGATGTCCGAGGCGAGGCTGAGCAGTCCCGCCTCCTCCGGCGCCGCCTCGTACTCGTTCATGAGCTCAAAGGCCAGATAGTCCGGGTAGCGCACCCAGAAATCCAGCTTCTGCAGGCGAACCTGCGTGTGGACCGCGCCCACCGTTGACGCGGGCACATTCTCGTCCTCGGCCGGCGACTTGGCGGCCGCGTCGATCAGCAGCAGCAGCCGGACGGAGTCCTGCCAGCGGCTTGCCTTGCGTACCGCTAAGGGTGCGACCATCGTGCTCCTTCACACCAGCTGTCCGCTCCGTCACCAGGTGTCATCCTGGCAGGTGGACGGCCCGGCAGACCAGACGTCGGAAACGGAATTCACCGTCGCCCGCGCCCTTTCTCGGCCGCAGACCGTCCTCTCGCACACGAAACCGATCCCAGCGGCGCCCAGGGTCCGGCACGCACTGACGTCTACCGTGAGGCTGGGGCTGGGACAAGCACGATCACTCGAACGTGTACCAGCACCTCAAATGGCGGCGCTCCGCCTTGCCTCTGCTGCAGCTGGGAACCCTCCCGCCGGTGCCTTCAGATTGACCGCGCGGTCTCCGCGCCGTGCTTCCGGCTCGACCACAGCGGCGAGCACGTTCGGGGCCGTGAACGTCGCCGGGCATCCCGTGCTGCCCGCCGCGTGACCCCTTACGGTCGGCGCGCGCTCCCCGAAGGGTGCGCGTGGGCACGCGGCGAGACGGATGTTTGTTGCGGATGAAGCGTCTGGATCAGCTGGCGGCGGTCATCCGGTGGGACTCGGGTTCGAAACGGACGCTCGTGCGGCCGAGGGATGCACCGTCGGCACCGGTGACGTGGAGGTCAACCAGATCGGGTTGGCCGACGGGCGGGTCCAGGCGGGCGGGGCGGTCGAGGAGGACGACGCGGTCGGCGTGCTGCAGAGCATGTGGGTCGCGCAAGTCTGCGGGATCAGGCGTGAGGCCGCGCGGGGGTCCCAGATGCGCGGTGGCGATGACGGGGACGGCCAGGTCGCGGGCGAGACGCGCGAGAGCGCCGGCAACGGCGCCTGGCGGGGCGGGCTGTTGGAAGTCGGAGGCAAGGCCCAGGTCGTCAAGGAGAAGCAGACCCGCGCGACTGCGGATCGCTTCGGCGCTCAGTCGTCCGAGGGCGTCCGCGCCGGGGACGGTGAGCCGCAAGGGGAGGCGCCGGAGCCGGGTTGCCACGGCGGCGAGCCGCGCGGGGTCGGCGGGGTGGGCTGCGGTGGGTCCGAGATCCTGACTGGCCTCGGCGGCGAGCAGCATCCGTCCTGTCTCCGTTTGGGTGCTTTGCAACTCTGCCAACATCACGGAGAGCCCGGATCGCGCGTTGTGGCGGGCGATGGTCAGCAGCAGGGCGGTTGACCCGGCCATGGTCCGGCCGGCCAGCAGGGTGAGCGTGCCTGGCTTCAGCGGGCCGAGCAATTGGTCGAGTCCCGGCAGGCCAGTGGCCGCCGCGCGGCGCCGCGGCGTGCGATCGGCGGCGCGGGGAGTGCGCAGAGAGGTGAGAGCTGCGGTGTGGGGGATACCGGCTTGCTTGGCCAGTCGTTTGGCGCGGCCGCTGAGGCCGCCGTTGGTTTTCCGGCTCATGAGATCGTCGCTTTCCGGCACACGCCCACGCAGCGTGCCGAGGTCTGCCAACGGCTCGCTGCACGGGCCCTCGTCCCCTTCGGGATGCCGGTATCCGTGTCCGGCGGACCTTTGACCTGATGTGGCGGCGCTGCGTGGGAGCGGCCGCGGCGGTCTGGGTGCGTGCGTGTCCAGCACCGTGGGCGACGATATCGGATCCCGCGGATCTCATGCCGGTGCTTGAGAAGGGGAAGACGAGGCGTTTACCCCGCTCTGCCACCCGGGGCCGAGGCGGTCGCGGCCGCCTCGGCCCCGGGTGCTCCACCGTCCACCGTGACCAGCAGCCGTCTGCCGACGGCTGGGCCAGCAAGCGACCGCTGACAGCCGCAAACAGCACGTCACCAGCCCTTCAGGACAAAGATCACGCCAGCCTGGCCCAACACCCAACGCCATGAACCAGCGAGCGCGATACTCGGTCTGCCGCGTGACCACACATGATCACGGCATGAGTGGGGGGATACCGCGCTGGAGAATGAGGGGGAGTCGGTGGCCGCGACGGAACGCGAACTACACGAGCAGCACCGGACCATGAACACAGACCTGACCGCTCAGCACGCCCGCGTCAAGGAACTCAACCCCGACGACGCGGAGTTCGACAGCCAGTACACCGCAATGGTGCAAACGCGCACAGGATCTCCTCGCGTTCGAGCAGACGCTGCCGACCCGGCTGGCCGAGCCGCAGCGGCTGCGGAGCGCGAAGATCGTGCGCTGGTCGTGGCGAGGGCAGACCGCAGTGGCCCTCGCGCTCATCACCGTCGTCCTCGCCTTCGACCGTACGGCCTGGTGGCTTCTGCTGCTCATCCCCCACCTGCTGGCCACCCTGCTGGGCTGGACGATCAAGGTGACCATCCAGCAGCACAAGCAACAACGCGGCATCGCTCTCGCTCTGCACGCCCTGTGCCTCCTCGTGATCCTTGTGGCCCTGGGAGTGCTGTCCGCCTGGTGGATCATCGCGGTCCTCATCGGCTGGGCTTTGATCGGCGGGGCCTCTGCCGATTCTCCGCAACAGGGGGCGAAGAAGTGACCGAGGATCTCGACCGCCGCCTCCGGGATACCGAACGCCGCCTCCGCGATCTCGACTATCGAGTCGACGACCTCGACACCGAACACCAGAGCCTGAAGAGCAAGTTCGGCTACACCGAGGACCTCGACTACGAGCTGCGCGACATCCGCAGCGACATATCCGAGTGCGACGACAAGATCGACAAGGTTGACGAGGAACTGGGCGCCCGCATCACAGACACAGAGCAGGCCATCAAACGCCTCACGCAGCACGTGCGGCTGCTCGACGGCCAGCTCAAGGTGTCCGGGGGAGTGCCCGCTGCGGACCTGGATACCTTCACTGCAGACCAGCGCGCCCTCGCCCGCACCATGGAACAGGGCTGGAACGCCCGTAGCCTGCTCCTCGGCGACCATGACCGCCATACCTACCAGGTGCGTGTCCGGCACCACCGGGAAACAGCCGACAGGCACCGGACAGCGCTCGCATCAGTCGTCGACGCCGTCGGCGCCTTCACCTCCAGCCGCTACGGCACCACCGAACATTCCGAAGCCGCGGGTCGGCTCCGCACGGCAATCGCTGACGAGGCAAGACTGCGCCAGGACCTTGCCCGGCAGGCCCCTCACGCCGAGGAGGCCGCGAACGCCCTGGCGGACGACGCCTCGACCCGCGCAGACAAACAGCCGACGATGTCGGCCGGCGACCGCGCTGAAAAGCGCCTCACGATGGCTTTGCGCAGCCGCCTGACCGACGCCATCAGCAGCCGCTCACTACTGCCGGCCTGGTTCGTCACCGTCCTCGGAGCAGCACCGCCCGCCCGAGCAACGGACCAGTGGCTGGAGACCGCCACCCGCGTGCTGCTGTACCGCCTGACCTACGACATCACCGACCAGGTCGTCGCCCTCGGCCCCGAGCCATCGGACGCCGACAGGTATCGCCGCGGCTGGTACGAACAGCTGCGCAAAGACCTACGGCGCTGGTGAACAGTTCCTGCCCCCATGCCCCGAAGGGTGACCATGCTCCGCGACGCCACCCACTCCCAGCTCTCCGGCCACTTCGACCGCTGGATCGGCCCGCTGTGCGGCGTTTGGCCCGATGGCCACGACGACGACTGGTACACCCTCCTCGGCACCGCGCAAGAGCGCCTGCAACCGGTTCTGCAACCATCCGAGGCTGACCCCTACCGACGCGTTGTGCACCTGCTTGCGCGAGCGTCCGCAAGCATCGGAGACCCGAAGAATGCCGCCTCCGCGCTGGAAGCCCTCGGTGCCGCAGAGGCGATCGCCGACCAGGCCCGTACCACGGCCGGCCAGGAGTGACTCGTCGGGCTCCGTTCGGCCAACGCGGCCGCTGCCAGCCACTGCTGGCAGCGAAAACCGGTTACGTCGGCTGGCGGTTGGAAGGTGCGGTGCGAGGCGTAGAGGAGAATGGGCAAGGCACGGAACGCTCGCGGCGCTCGGTGAGGAGAAGAACGGTGGATTTGCAGGCCGGTGTAGGCGTCTAACAGTTCGCTCGCGACCGACAGGACGGTCTTCGGGACGAACACCACCCGGAGGGCCACGACGCGTACGTCCAGTCCTGGCGCGACGCCCACGAGCTCAGCCAGGGGTACGCCACTGCGGTCCAGGCGGGCAACACCGATGAGGCCCGCCGTCTTCTCGACGCGCTCATGACCATGGCCGACCAGTGGAAGAGCCACCCTGACTTCCCCGTCGCAACCCGCGCCGTCCGCGCTGAGTACGAAGCGGACACCACAGCGGAGCGGTGACCGTCAAGTGCTTCTGGTTTCTCATGTCGGGGGCGGTCGTCGTCATGCTGCTCCTCAGGCCCCTCGTGATCCGGCCATCGCATCACTTCGGTGGACAGCGGGGTGGCTGGCCATCCTGCTGGGCTCCGTCGCCGTGATGGCCCTGCTGGGTCTGACAGCACGCCTCACCGCTACGGATGGCCGGCCGACGCTCGTTGACGACCTGGAATGCTGACCCAGCACGGAGCGCGGGAAGAGCCTGCTCGATCAGCTCGTGGTCTTGATCTGAGCGGCCTCTCCCGCACCGGGAGCCCGTCCCGGGCCGCGCGGGCCAAGGGGAGAACGGTGTCCAGGCCAGGGCTCACCGGCATCCCGCACGCCGAAAGGTAGGCCGCGGTCACCGTGGCCGCGAACAGCAGGTTTCGCATCTCCAGGCTCGGGTTTCTCGCCAGCTCGCACAGGAGCGCCGCGGCCTTGTGATGGGGCTTGGGGTAGACCTCGTGGTCAAGGATCTCCGCCCGGTGACGTGCTTCCGCCGCGACCGGGACGCCGTAGTCGACGACCTGGGGATCTCCCGGAATCTGCTGCGCCACTGCCAGGATCCACGCGAGGTCGATGCGGAGGTTCACGCGGCGTCCCTCGGTGCCGTGTCCGCCGGGGCGTCCGGGAGGCCGGGGTACCGATCCTCGCCGACTTCCGCATCGAACACGTCCTTGTACGCGGCCAGGAATGATGAGGCACCGGCCATGAAGGCCGCGCGGGACTGGTTCACGTCGGCCTCGATCAGGTCAGCCACGTACCCCTGCAAGCTCAGGCCCCGGCGCTTGGCCCGGTCCTCGGCGGCTGCTTTGACGTCTTCGTCCAGGCGGATGTTCGTCTGCTTTCCCATACCAGCGCTGTAGCTATGTGCTGGTACCAGTACATAGCAAATGGCGAGGTCGGCTCCGGAGCGGAAGGTGGGATCATTCCGGGGGCAAGTGGGACGGGCGTGCCGGGAGGGGCAACATGATCGACCTTGAAGAGCGCGTGAACCGCGTGTTCAATCCGGACCTGCGTCCTCTCGTCAGCGAGGCATACCGCTGTTACGTGTCCGGCTCGGCCCGCGGTGCGATCGTCCTGACGTGGACAGCTATCTGCGCCGACCTCATCGCCAAGGCCCAGATCCTCCACGAAGAGGGCGAGAGCCACGCGAAGGACCTTGTCGCCGATGTGGAGCGAGCGCAGGGCAGTGCGGAGTCCGAAGCGATTCCGATCATGCTCGCCCTGGAGAAGACGCTGCTCGACACGGCGGAGAAGCTCGAACTGATCGACTTCACCCAGCGCAAGCAACTGGAGCGGATCCGCGACGACCGCCACCTGTGTGCGCACCCGTCCATCCGTCCCCTGGGCGAGCTCTACGAGCCGACGATGGAGTACGCCCGCGCCCACCTCGCGGCCGCGCTGGAAGCCGTGCTCATCCATCCTCCGAGCCAAGGCCGCAAGATCGTCGACAGCTTCCTCAAACACGTCGTGGACCCCGGCTTCGTCTACGACACCGAGTACCTCACCCACACCTTCTTCGACCGCGTCCGCCCCAGTGCCAGAGCCAAGGTCGTCGAGGCCGCGGCCATTCGCCGTCCTCGCGATCGAAGACCCTGCGATCAAGATCAAGCCGGAGAAGTTCGCGGACCGGATGGCCAAGTGCCTGCGCAGCTTCGCCGCACGTGACGCCGACCTCGTTAAGAAGGCCGTCGCCAAGCAGATGGCCCGCCTAGAGACGGCCGAACCCGCCGTCCAACTTCAGGCACTCGGCAGGCTCGGCGACCTCCCCGCCTTCTGGGCCTCCCTGGGCACCCCCGTGCGCAACCTCCTGAACACGAAGATCGAGACGATCGGGAACCGGGCGCCGTACAAAGACATCACCACCGCCGAGGCCAAGGCCCTGGCCCTGGTCGCCCACCCCGAGCTCCGCGCAACGCTGCCCGCGCTCACCGAAGCGTTCTCCAACCTCTGGTACATCCCCCGCGCCGACATCATCGAGCAGCGCCCCGACCCGTACTTCACACCGTTTCTCCCGGCGCTCCTCAAGGACGTGGGCTCCTTCGACCGCGGGCAGGAAGTCGCGGAGAAGGCCGTCCTCCCCTGCGCCGGCTTCCTGTCCCTGCCGGAGCTGGAACAAGTCCTCACGGAGTGGAACGACAACGACCAGTGCTGGGGCCGTGCCATGCCCGGCTACCTCGTCGAGCTCTGCACCCTCACGAGCCACCTCGGCGATGCGCGCAGGAGCCTCTGGGCGCCGATCCTGGACGAGGTCCGGGGCGACGAGCGGATCTTCACTCTTCTCGCCTCCGGCATCGGATCAGCCGAGGCCCCCAGCACCTGACGGCTGGCTGTGTCGAACCCAGAGGACATGATGATCCTCATGACGGACGAAGAGGCCCCTGCGCTGCCCCTGACGGCGGGTGCCGCGCGCCGCCGGCTGACCGTCGCGGTGTGGTGGTCGGCGCTCGCCTGGCCCGCTCGCTCTCGCCCTGACACCGTGCCTTCTGTGGTGGCTCGACATGGGCATTGACGAACTGACCATGGGAGCAGCCGGGGTGATGTCGGCTGCCGTCGCGTGGCCTACTTCGCCTGGCAGGCCGCGCAGTCCGTGCGCGCGGAGCAGCGGACGATCGCAGACAAGGCCCGCGAACTCGACTTCGCCGCCGCCCTGCCGGACAACCACTCCCAGCTGTCCCGCGCAGCACACGACTTCGGCACCGCCCTTCTGTCGGCCTACAGCCCCTTCAACACCTGTCTCCTGCCCCGGCAAGCGGCGGTGACGGCTGCACGCCAAATCTCCCGTGAAGCGGAGGCCAAGGGCCTGAAGCCCGAGACGGTGCAGTTCGTCCACGGACTTGCCCGAATGACGCCGTAGCCGACGGTCGCCGCGGCCTGCCATGAGGGACACCGACGGATTGCGCTGTCCTGGGGACACTTTCTCTAGGTGAAGGGGCCTTCCCGCGTTGTGGTGTGATGTTTCCCGTCGCACATGTACCTCGCGGCATCAGTCTGTGCGGTCTGTTCGTGTCTGGCTGTGGTCGGATCAGCGGAGTATGGAGGCGAGAGCCGCGGTGATGGCGCAAGCGAGGGTCAAGGCTGCGGCGAACACGGCGGCAGCGGTCCGGGTGGCGACGGGGAGGGTGGCTCCGTCCATGCGGGCAAGGATCCCGGCCGCGATGGCGGCCAGCGCCGCCAGGGCCACCACGAGCCCTGTGGAGAGGAGGACGACGGCGATAGTCACGGCAGACTCCCGTAGGCGGGCATGTTGTTGACCTGATCGTTGTCGTCGATTCGATGTACGCCGGGGTCCGAACCGGATGAAGATGAACATCGTCGGACACTCACGTCGGGGGGTAAGGGTGCGGGGCCACCAGGCGACGCCCGAGCAGGCGCTAGCGGAGTTGCGGCGCCAACTCGATGACGGCTTGGCCCTCTCGCGGCTGAGCAAGACGCAACTGGCCACGAAGGCGCAGCTTTCGCGCACCATCGTTTACGAGGCGTTGCGCGCGGAGGGCCCTGTGCCGTCGTCGGAGACGGTGTCGGCGCTGGCGACGGTGCTAAAGCTGCCGGTGGAGGAACTGCTGACACTCCGGCGCTGCGCTGCCACACCCGCGAGTCCGGCGGCGGGAAGGGAGAGAGGCCCTGGCCGGCCGTTGTCCGCTTGGGATCCGCACGACCTGGAGGTGCATCCCGCCGGGCCAGCCGCGGGGGTGCGGGAGCAGCGGGTGCTTCCGGGGTACGTGCCGCGGCAGCACGATCGGGTGCTGGCCGATGCCGTGCGGGGTGTGACCTTGGGGCGCAGTCGGATGCTGGTGCTGGTCGGTACGTCCTCGACGGGCAAGACCCGGGCGTGCTGGGAGGCCGTCCAGCCGCTGGCCGCCCTGGGTTGGAGGCTGTGGCATCCCTTCCAGCCCGGTCGGGCCGAAGCCGCGCTGGAGGATTTGCACCGGGTCACACCGCGAACGGTGGTGTGGCTGAATGAGGCCCAGCATTACATCGGCGATTCCATGTACGGGGAGCGCATCGCGGCCGCCCTGCATGACTTGCTCATCACGCCGGAGCGGGCCCCCGTCCTGGTCCTGGGGACGCTGTGGCCGGGGCACGCCGACCGCTACATGGCCCTTCCCTTGCCGAGCCAAGCGGACCTCCACAGCCGCGCCCGCGAACTGCTCAGCGGACGGCGCGTCCCAGTCCCGGACACCTTCGACAAGTCGGCCCTGGTCGCCGCAAGAGCGCTGGCGAAGGCAGGCGACGCTCTGTTGGCCGATGCCCTGTCCCGTGCTTACGGCCACGGCCGTGTGGCTCAGGACCTGGCCGGGGCACCCGAACTCCTTCGGCGGTACGAAGACGGTTCTCCCGGCGCCAAGGCGGTTCTCGAAGCAGCGATGGATGCCCGGCGCCTGGGAGCCGGACCGTACCTCCCTCAGGCTTTCCTGACCGACGCAGCACTCGACTACCTGACCGAGGCCGACTACCAGCAGCTCAGCGAGGACTGGGCGGAGGCGGCCTACGCCGAACTCGCACACCCGGCCCACGGCAAGCAGGCCCCCCTTCACCGCGTCCGTCAGCGTCCCCCGCGCCACCCACCCGGTAACCCGCCATCGACCGACGCGCTGGCATCGACGTTGGCGGGGCCGGTCTTCCGGCTTGCCGACTACCTCGAACAGCATGGCCGCGCCCTCCGCCGTAGGCAGTGCCCGCCCGCGTCCTTCTGGTACGCCGCCCACACTCACCTCACTAGCCCCGACGATCTAGGCAATCTCGCCGAAGCAGCCCGTCATAGGCACCGTCTTCAATGGGCACACCACCTCCATCAGCGGGCTGCCGATGCTGGGAACCCCGACGCTCTCTACCAGTTGGCCGCAATGCGAGAGAAGGCCGGGGACCGGCAAGGTGCCGAGTCCCTTGCCCAACGGGCCGCCGACGCCGGGAGCCCCGGGATCTTGTTCCGGCTGGCTGAGATCCGGGAGGAGACTGGCGACGAGGAAGGTGCCGAGGCACTTTTGCTGCGGGCCGCCGACGCCGGTGTCATCTTTGCCCTATATCGGCTGATCGCGCGGCGGATTGCGGATGAAGACCGGGGAGGTGCCGAGGCACTGTTGCTGCGGGCTGTCGACGCCGGCGAATCCCCCGCCTTGTGCGTGCTGGCCGTGATGCGGGATGCGGACTGGGACTGGGAGAGAGCCAACGTTCTGCTGCCCCTTGACCGTGACATCGATGCCTTAAATCGGCTGATAGGGAGGCGTGAGGAGGCTGGGGATCAGGAGGGCGCCAAGGCCCTTGCCCGGGTAGCCGCCGAGGCCGGTGACGCCCGGCGGGTGTGGTTGCCAGACGAGACCCTCGCCCGGTTGGCCGCGGACTACGCCGGTGCCACCAGCACCCGGTTTTGGCCGGTCGCGTTGCGAGTGAAGGCTGGGGACCGAGAAGGTGTTGAGGCCCTTGCACAACAGGCCGCCGAGGCCGGCGACTCCGCCACGTTGGGCTCGCTGGCAATGATGCTGGAGGAGGCTGAGGACCGGCAGGGTACGGAGGCCCTATTGCGACTAGTTTGTGACGTTGGCGCCGACTTTGATTGCGTTACACGCCGGCCGCTGGGACAGACGCTTGCGAGGATGTGGCCCCATGGGCTGGATCCGGACGGCACACCGACCGCCCCTTGGCAATAGACGCTTTCCCTCACCACTCTGGGCGACAGGCTGCAGCGCCAGTCATTTCGTCACCGCCCGCAGGCGTATTTCGTCGGTGCCCCCATGAGACGCAGAGGTGCGCTGCCGCGGTGAAAGGGGAGCGGAACCGGGCCCTGCCGGGACGGCCGCGTCCGCCGACTACGGTGATCACCATGACACTGGGGGACATGCTGCAACGTCACGCCGGGCAGGCCGTGGTGGCAACGGCGATCATCACCGAGGCCGTCATGACGCAGCTGCGCGGACCGGCGGCCGGGATCGCCGTCGGCGTCGCGGCGGCGGCCGGCGGACTGTGGGCGGCACAGGGCCGCGCCCGGCAGAAGTCGGCAGTCTCCATGGGGGCAGCGGCCCAGGCACTGACCTGGCAGCCCCACGCGGGCCGTAGGCCCCGCCCCTCCGAGGGCGACACGTACCGCCACCTCGCGGCCAGGATGCGGCAGACCACCGAACACGTACGGCGCACCACCACCGAGCGCGGATTGGAGAAGGTCAGCCTGGCCACCTTCGACGAGACCGGCAGCTGGGCCGACGCCCGCTCCACCGGCCACGGCCGCCGGGGACACGTCTGGCTCGGCATGCGGTGGCTCCACCCCCGTCACACCACCCACCTTCCCGCGGTTCTGGAGCACGAGCTCGCCCACCTCCAGCGCCGCGACACCGGCAAGCGCATCGCCGCCGAGTCCACCGCCGTGGCGACAGCCGGCCTGGCCGCCGGCTTCCTGCCTTTGCCCTGATGGCGATTCTTGAAATCGGCCGAGGATGCTCCTCACCTCACTCGCTCCGCTATTCAAAGATGTGGGGAGCTTCAGCGAGCGTCGTGCCTGGTCCTCGGCCGGCGCCCGCTAATGGAGGTGCGGGCCGGGTCGAGCCGTCACGGACGACTGCGGCGCCCACTGCGAAGGGGGTCGCCCATCCTGGACGGCTCGCCCCGCTCCTGGACGGGTGGCATCGGACAGCCTCTCCAGTGTGGCGTCCGGCCCGGGCCCGACGTACGTTGCCGCCCGCTGCGACGAAGGCTTCGGCTGCCGGGGAAAGGGCAACGTCGACTATGCGGCTCGATAGAGGCCGCGTTTTACTCGCACAACCTTCCCCATCTTCAGGAGCCCATCGAGATACACGGAGGCGCCGTCTGGCTTGAGGATCGAACCCGCCGCAGTCACGGCGTCCGCGATCTGCCCCAGCGTCATGGGTTCTGAGGACTGGGCGAGGGCAGCAACGATGGCTTCCGCCTTCGTCATCCCTTGGATGTTCAGCTCCGGGGCCTTGACGATCAGCCCCTCCAGCGTCGCCTCCTTGGCCCGCAGGGCCGCGATTTGAGCTTCGAGCCGCTGAGATTCGAGCTCGGCCGCGGCCAGCTCAATCCTCACCTGCTTCAGGTCATCCTCGAGTGGGTTCACACACGCAACCCTACAGGAATCTAAGAATCATCCTAGGCTTCTAGGGTTATTTCTTAGAGTTTGCTAGATGGTTGGTCGAGGTGGCGCCAAGGCTCTGCCAGTCCCTTCGGTAGTAGTTGAGTGACGTCCCGTCCCAGGTCAGATGCCGTATGAGTGGGGAGACACATCGAGCAGGTATGGGTCACCCCCGAGCAGGGTTGGGGATTTTCGTGGAGCGCCATCAGCCCGCCTTCGTCATGACCGCAGCGGCCGCCTGGATGCTGAACACCCTGTTCTTCTGGTGGGGCGAACTCGCCTGCGACCTCGCGGCCGTCCGCGCCTGCGGCCGGACCGCGGTGGCCGACATGTGGCGCGAGGACCTCGAGCGAGAGCGCGCCCGCTCCCTCCTGCCCCGGATCTGGGTGACGGCCCGAAGCGTGCGCACCCATCCACCCATGCGCCTACGGATTCTGTGGGCCGAACATGTCCCGCAGCCCGACGGACTCGGCCAGGATCCGCACCCGCTGCACACGGCGGCGGCCAGCTGACCTGGCATCCTCGTCTTCGCAGCGTCCCGCTCTGCGCCCAGACCGGGTTTGCCCCGCCCCGACCCGCGATCCGATTCCCCGATATGTGCAAGGCCAGTTGGCGCGGTATGTTGAGCAGCAGTCCCCTGGACGCCGCGTCCCCCCGTGCGCTGCGTCCGGGGGCATACTCCGCCGGTCCGGCCTGATCATCGGCCGCCGCCCGTCCCGCAACGACGTTCCGCGCGGTGCCGCCCAGGCCCGGCCGGGCGGGAAGATCTTGCTCACGCTGTCGGGCAGGCTCTACGGGTACGCGGGGGTGCTGCTGACGGTGGCCGAGGACGGCACCTCCAAGTGGCAGCTGCTGCCCGGCACGGTGTCCTTCAGGTCTTTGGAGGAGATACGCCCGAAGGGCGCCCCCGCGGGGGCGCCCTTCGGGCGTATCTCCTCCAAAGACCAAGAGCCTGTGGTTGGGACACATCCCTCGGCTAGTGAATACGCAGAGTGATGAACGAGAAGAGGACACTTCCCTTGCCCGCTGCCGCCTAATCGGCCCCGGTGTCCTATCTCTGACCCACGGTGCAACGTAGCGTCCAGGCGCTGACCGTGCCGCACAACCAACACGACGACCCCTCGATGTACGAGGACGACTTCGACTCCAGCCAGCACGTCCCCATCGAGGTGCCCGTCGGTCCGTGGGAGTGCCTCGATCGGGCCTGCGAGCAGTATGAAGCGCCCGACGGAAGCAACCGCCCGACGTGACCTACTGCTCTCACGTCACCGTGCTGGTCCTCTGCTCCGCATGCTCCGGCGCCAGCGCCAACCAGGCCATCAAGAGTGATCGGCAGGCCGACGTCACGCAGACCCCAGCGTTCGGGAGGAGTCCGGGCGGGCTTCCCGCCGAGTGCGGCGCCGGGGGCTAACCCTCGGCTGCCTTGCGCCGGCGTATCCACCACACCAGGGCCGCACCGGCGGCTATGACCGCGGCGGCAATGCCGGTGATCAGGCCGACGGGGAGGTCGGAGCCGGTGTCGGCAATGTCGCCGTCCGATTCCTGCGGGTCGTGGCTGGGCTCGGTGCCGCCAGGCGTGGATGTGGTGGGGGCCGGGGCCGGGGCATCCGTCGGTGTCGGCGTGGGCCTCGGCTCGTCGTCTTTGCCGTCGGTCGCGCCGTAGTTGTTTCCGCCAAGGTAGCCGGTGCCCGGGTCACCGTCGTACTGGACGACCGACTTCGACGACTGTCGCGCGGTGTCCGGCAGATCAGGGTGATCGGCCTGGAACTCGGTCTTGGAGATGTTGTCCGGCTTCGGCTGCTTAGAGAAGTCCACGCCGCCGGTGGCGAACTCGAACTCGAGGACGGCGCCGTCCTGCTCGTACTTTCGCTTGAAGTGGAAGTCATACTCCTTGTACGACTTCAGGTAGTCGGCGTAGATCTTGTTCCTGTCCCACTTGGTGCGCGAGGGCCACGCCGTGGCGTCGTCGGAGCCAATGATCAAATGGAAGTCGCCGGGCCGCTTCACGTCCTTCTGCTTGATCCACTCGGCCGCGATGCGGGAGGTGTAGACGCTGCGGAGGTCGGCGTACGCGGGAGCCGTGTTGACGGTCTTCTCGAGTTCCAGGATCGCGATCTCCTGGATCTTCCGGAAGTTGTGGTCCTGGACCTCCTTGGGCTGCTCGCACTTCCCGGAATCGCTGGTCTTCAGCTTCTCGGCCATGACGTCCATCGGAGCGTCGAGGATGTAGAGCCTCCCGTCCTCTTCGCGGACCTTGGCTGGGTAGGGCTCGATGAAGTACCGGAAGGTGTCCCAGCAGGGTGCGCCGTTGACGTGCCGGAAAGAGTCCCACAGCCTGTTACCGACGGGGTTGTCGGGAACCATGATCTTGGCGAGGTCGTGCTTCATTTGGAGATCGGCTTCTAGCAGCACTCTGCCGGCGTCGGTCTTGGCCAATTTGTCGTCGGTGACCTGGTCGGGCTGGTCGGGGTTGAGATTGACCCAGAACCGGTTGGGATGCAGCGCGAGCCACGTGAACATGGCATCGGACGAGAGGTCGATCTTCTCGCCGCCGCCCCACGAGGGGTTGTTGTCCTCGTCCTCGTTCAGCTTGGCCTTGAACCCGTAGTCCATGCCCTTGCCCTTGACGGGCTCGGTGATGTAGCGCAGCTCCATCGTGGAGAAGTCGATCCCGCCGGGTCCGCGCACCCGGTTGATCGCGCCCGGGGCTTTCGCGCGGGCCTGCGCGCGGCGCTGGGCTTCTTCCTTGCTCCTGCCGGAGCCGCGGGCCATGTCGTTGGCGGCACCGCGGGAGGACCGCCCCCGACAAGGCTGTGCCTGTGCTGCTACCTTCACGGAATTGAGCTGTACTGCAGGGCAGTTGTTCCTGGGGCCGTTAAACGCGCTGTCTTCCCGTGTGTGGACACCGGGGGTGAAGCGCCCGCTCTCCACAGCACGGTGCTGGTACCAGTTCATCCCGTACTGGCGCAGCAGCCTCTGCGTGGGCTGGGTGGGCTCGCGGCCGAAGACGTAAACGACGCGGTAGCCGCGCTTGGCCATTGCCCTGTCGATGAGGACCTGGTTCCTGCTGATTTCGCGGCCCGACTTGAACTCGTAGATGATCTTTTGGCCGCGGCTGTTGCGGTAGGCGTCGAACCGGCGGTCCTCCTTGAGGACCTTCTTCGCCTCTTCCCGGCCCTTCTGCTCTCCATGTTCGGCGATCATCTCCTGAGTGATCTCTTCGACGATCTCGGCCCAGATCTCAGGTAACTCCTCACGAAGACTGTACTGGCAGTACCAGTCACGGCCGCCGAGCTTGAAGTACTGTGCGTTCTCACGCTCGTAGGCGACACCGCGGCGGCTGTTGCCTTCGCCGTTGACGTACAGCGTGTTCACGTACTCGTTGAACGAGCCCGGGTAGCGGTCCTTGACTGGTTTGCGCTGGTTCTGCTTCCAATACGCCCAGGCGTGCTCGGGCGTGGCGTTGTCGTACAGGTCGGGGTTGGGCTTGACCTGGTCGAAGGCCCTCTTCGCCGCCCCGCTTTCAGGGATTTCGAGGCCGGACAGGGCTTTGCGCGGGTTGTCGTAGGTGTAAGTGCGCTTGGTGTCGCCCCTGGTACGCCACTGGTACTTGCCGGGCGCCCTGAAGCCGGGCAGGCTCCCGAGGCGCGGTGCCCGGTTGGGTGTGCCGTACATGTCGGTGCATCGCTTGGGGGCGGCTTCGGCGTCCTGGACGTTGTCCAGGACGGGGAGTCCGCCGGTGAGGATGCCCACGCTCAACGCGAGGATGCCTGAGCGGCCGAACCAGTTTGAGCGCCGTGGTTGGGCGTGGCTCATATCTGCTGTGTCCCTTTGGTCGGGGGGCACGGGAGCAGGTGGTGCGGGCAAGGGTCATCGCCCCCGTAGAGATGACCTCGTGCATGACAAACCGTAGGATCGCGGTGTACCACAAGTCACGGTGCGGCTCGCTGATGATGCGCGATCGCAACTTGCCGTCGTGGTAAGCGAGTTGCCCCGTTCGGTTCGCGGGTCCGGTCTAGAGTGCGCGCCATGCCTGAGAACACGATGGATGCAACGGTCGATGGTGAGGATCTGGTGCGGTGGATCAGCGACGTGCCCGCCCTGGTGATGCGCCTGGACACCTGGCACACCCCCGAGCACTTCCGCACGGACCTGTCCGTGGACTCCCTTCAGCTGCTGGAGGAGGCCATTGTCTTCACCTACGCGCCGGAAGAGACAGACGATTCCCAAGACTGGCTCCAGGGGGCGATGGCCTATCTGGGCGAAGCACTGATGCACATCGGCGGCGGCCGGTGGGGATGGAGCAGGGCAGGACATCCGGTCGTACTGCCGGATACGGAGCTGGGCATGGACCCGCTGGACCCGCTGAACCTGATCAATGCCGCGCATGAGCGAAGCGACGTGGGGGTGTTCGAGGAAGCGGCCGGTCGATTGCGGGCCGCGGTCGCCGCCCGCCGCGAGAAGGATCCCGTGTGGAAGCCGACGAAGGAGGCCACACCTGGACTAGATCCGTGGGAGCCGGAGGAGCCGCATCCGTGGCTGGTGCGGTGGCTTGGCGTCCGCAAAGCCGGTTTCGATGCCTGGGCTGCCGAGACCGGAAGCAGCACGACGGTGTGGGACTTCACACCTGGGTCGCTGGATCTGCTGGGAAGGCTGGTGATCGAGCGCTATGAGACGCGAGAGAACCTCCAGACACGCGAGGACGACTCCTTCGTACAGGGAGCGATCTGGTACGTCGGGGAAATCGCCGTGCGGCACCGCGCGGGCGTGTGGGAGTACCGTGAGCCTGGCGCGGGGACATCGCCGGACGACCCGTACTCGGGGAAGCCCTTCGTGAATCAGCCGACGGTGCGTGACGGGGGTGCTGATGTCCCTATGGACGCAGTGAAGGTGACGCTGGATGAGGGGGACGAGACGGTCCTGCGGGAGCGGCTGGACTGGTACAAGGACCCCGGGGAAGCCGAGGACGCGCCGGTCATCTACCGGTACGGCTGATGGGCCCGCCAATGCCGCAGCGGTTTCGCCCGTAAGGCGACCACTCTTGCCGCACGCCCGCCCCTTTGGCCTCGATCACTCGATCAGACCAACGACGGCGCCCAGGGCAGGGAAACGGGGCCCGTCCAACTACCCGCGACCTACCTTTGCGGCTGGTGTCTGAGCTAGGACACCAGGGCCAAGATGCCCGGATTTACTGCAGTTCCGTTCCGGCTGTATTCCGGTTGGCCGCCATCTCGCCTGAACGGTTCAGAGACCATTCGCAGGAAGGCGTAGCGCGCTGTCGTACGGGCCGGGCGGGATGTGCAGGGTGGCGGTGTCGTAGTCGCCGAAGCGGAGGACGTTGT
Source organism: Streptomyces bullii (assembly GCF_042657145.1). Classification (NCBI taxonomy): domain Bacteria; kingdom Bacillati; phylum Actinomycetota; class Actinomycetes; order Kitasatosporales; family Streptomycetaceae; genus Streptomyces; species Streptomyces bullii. The sequence goes on along the minus strand of NZ_JBHSNY010000021.1, from coordinate 23,764 downwards.
CCCTGCGGTGCGGGCTGAGCGCGGCGACGTCGTCAGGGTTCACCTCCCGGCCTTGGGCGGCCATCTGGCGCAGTGTGTCGGTCATGTCGACGGTGGTGGAGAAGATGATGCTGTTGGCCATCAGGTCGAGGAACTTGACGGCCTTCTCCTGGAGTTCGGGGTCACGGGAGCGCAGGTAGCCGTCCCGCCGAAGTGCAGCCATTTCGTGTACCCGTTGTATGCCTCGGCCTTGTTCGTCGCCCTGGTGATCTGCTCCCGCAGTTGCGGGTCCGAGAGGTAGCGGAGCAGGACGATTGTCCGGACAGCGCGGCCGACCTCCCGGAAGACCCGGTAGATCTGGTTTTTGCGGGAGTGGTTGTTCAGGCGCCGCAGGAGGGTGACGGAGGACACGGTGCCTTCGCGTACCGACAGGCCGACTTGCATGAGGTCGTTGAAACCGCTTTCGATGAGCTGCCAGTCGATGCAGGTACGCGGATCGGCGGAGAACAGCGCGTCGATATGCCAGTAGCGCACCTGGGGATCGGGGCGGTGGAAGGTGAGGTCCTGGAAGTTCCGGATCCGCGGCAGCAGGTCGATGCCGAGCAGGTGGGCGAGCCCGAAGACCGGGAAGGACTGGCCCTGGGTGTCGGCGTGTACGGTGTCCGGCCTGACCTCAGACTCGTTCGCAAGGAGCGAGTCGATGAGGTAGACGGCCTCCCACACCCCGCACGGGATGAACCGTGAGAAGAGCGCAACGTAGGTGTCGGAGACGAGATGGTGGGCGATCCCGCCGTAGCCGCCGTAGCGGATCGAGGTCTCGGCGAGGAGGTTGTCAATGACGGTGTCCATCATGGTGCCGTCCACCGCCGCCACCGACCCATCACCCCACACCGCCGTCAGGTCCAGGCCGGCGTGGGTGTTGACAACGTCGGCCCCGCACCGGTTGAGAACCGGGATGGTGAAGTGGCGCTTCGCGATCGCGCCGAGCTCGTGCGCGGCCACGCTGCCCCGCATGTGGCGCACCGCCTGGGCAGGGCCGAGCCCGGAACCGTAGACGAACGCGGTGGTCACGTAGCGCGGCAAGGGCTCTTTCAGCTTCGGCTCGCTGCCCGAGCGCGGGCCGGGCCGTTTCCACCAGTCCGTCCAGTGCGCCGCCCGCGCCAGATGTTCCAGCACACTGCGGACGGGAAGCCGCTCGGAGAGAGCTTCTTCCAGCTTCCCCGCGGAGGCGGTGCGCTCGCCTGCTCTGCGTACGGCAAGGGAGGGGACGCCGGTGACCGGGTCGATGGTGAGGTCCTTGTTGTCCGGATACCCGGCGTCCACGGTTTCGGCGATCATGGTGAGCCGCTCGCGCAGCCGAACGGTGAACTCGCTCGCGGTGGCCGCGAAGCCCGCCTGCTCGCAGAAGCCGGCGAGCTTGGGCTCGCACTGCTCCCAAGGCAGGAGCATGCGGGTCCAGTCACCGTAGTCCTCCGCGCCGATCACGGCGACATCACCGCAGCGCAGCTCCTCCACGAGACAGGCGAACACCATTGCCTCGAAATGGCGGCGGACCAGCATCCCCGGCTGTTCACGGGAGTAGACAGTCTTCAGCCACATCTTCGGCGCGAACGACAGGTCCAGCCGTACCGGCTCCCCGTTCTCGTCCTTGCGGGTGGAATGCGTGTCCGCCACGAGGGGCCGGGTGAGGTGCTGGTGAGCGAGGACGTGCTCCAGCGCGTCCAGCACGCTGCGGTCGGTCGAGGTCGCGGTGAACGACAGACGGCGGGCGATCTTGAACATGGTCGGCCGGTCCGGCTTGAAGAAGCGCTCTACCAGCGCCGTGTAGTTACTGCCCCGGTAGGCGTCCAGGGCCTCCAGCTCCGCCAGCTGGGCCTCGAACCCGCCCGCCGTCTCGATCGCAGCCCGGGCGTTCTTCAGCGCCAGCAGATCATCCAGCGACGCCTCCCCCTCCCACGCGCCGGGAGCGGCCTCGCCGCTGCCGCGCAGGGCGGTCAGCACGTCCCGGAAAGTGGCCAGGAGCCGCTCGGTAGTCTCCTTCTGCTGCTTCTCGATCTCCAGCAGCTCTTCCTGGGCCCGCTTGAGGTGCCGGGACATGCGCTTGGAGAGCATGACCACGGTCTCGTCCCGCACCGCCGCCTGCACCTGCGCCAGCAGGCACACGGTCATCGCGGTGCGGCGGGGCTCGGCGATGTCCTTCATCTCGCCCACCGACAGCACTCTCGCCTGCTCTGCCAGCGCGGCCACCTTCGCCGGCGGTGTCTTCCCCACCCAGAAGACGGCATCCCCCAGACCGTCCACCCTCTCCATCCGCTCCGCATGCGCCCTAAACCGTGACCACGTCGCCCGCCGGGCGGGCTGCTTGATCCACGCGAACAGGCTCTGGTACTCGCCCTCGACGACCTCCAGCATGCCCGCGACCGCTGCCGCGCCGCGTCACTCATGCGCGCGACGATCGCCTCGCACTGTGAGGCTTCCACCTCGGAGCGGATACGGGCAGCCATCCGGTCCAGGGTGGAGAACGCCGGCAGCCCAGCCGCTCCTTCTGCCGGACCAGCTCCTCCAGCGCCACGTTCACCAGGTCCGCGGTATGCGCCTTCACCGGCGCCGCCGCCTGCATCGCGGCTTCCGCGACCGCGCGGGCCTCGCCCGGCTTGTGCTTCAGCTCCAGACGGTCACGTACGGCGGAACGGTAGCGTTCCTCGCTCCTTTCGGAATCGGCCTCTGGCACCGTCCCCGCAGAGAGCCCCACCTGATCGCGCACGTGGGCCACGACCACCTCGGGTATCTCCCTAATCTTGGGGACGGCCCAGCCGTGATGCGAACTTCAGCATCACCAGCAGTGCCAGGACCCTGCCCGGGCGGTCACGCGTACGCTCACGTGCCCACGCCACCTCCTCCGCCGACGGCGTGAAGAACTCCCGCAACTCCCTTTCCGAGATCAGCCTCTTGAACCTCGGATACGCCGTCCGCTCCAGCGACGCCACACCAACCGCCCCACGCCCGACCGACTGACAGCGGCCACCATAAACAGCGACGATCCCGGGAGCGGGGCCAGGGCCAGATCACGGAGCGTAGCCACACTCACCGTATTCGAGCGTCACGCTCTGCCATGAAGTGGCGGCTTTTACGCGCATCTCCTCCGCCCACCCTTCAGCGCCGGCGTCCGGCAACCCCGCACACTGGACCGGAGAAGTACCGGACCACACGGCACAGCCCCGAGCGGATCACCGCCGCCGAGGACGTGTTCCACCTGCGGTTCCTCGCCCGGAGTCGGTGCCCGAAGCGCAGATGACCACCGTCGGCGAGGTGGTGCACCTGGTCGATGTCGTCACCTGCTCCGCCGCCACCCTCACCCACGACGGACAGCTGGGCCGTACGCGAGGACAGGCCGGTGAACCTCTCGGCGTGGATCGAGCGCGTCCTGTGCGCCCACATGACGCTCATGATGCCGACCGGTCTGTGACCGCCAGGTAGGCGGAACCCCTTCGCCGGGCTCGGGGTACGGCGCCAGCAGGTCGCCGAGCCGGGCGACATCGTCGCCGCCATTCTCGACGGCGAAGCGACCGTGAAGAGGTTCCAGCGCGACGCGGCCGGCCACGTCTGGCTCGTCGCGCACAACCCCAGGTTCCAGCCGCTCGCGGCCGACGACGCGGTCATCCTGGGCAAGGTCGTCGCCGTGATGCGCGCCATCTATTCGCCGCAGCCCTGGCCGCCGCCGAGTAGCGCCTTGCCCGTGCTGCCGACGCCTACAACGCGGCCGATGCCGAACTTGATGCCCTCACCCGCGAGGCCCTGCGCCGCGGCATGCCCGTGCCGACCGCAGGCCGTGGAACGGACAACACAGCCAGCAGCCATCGGCGAAGCGCGGCTATCGGCGTTGCTCGTCAATGAGCTCGAGGTAGCGGGTGTACTGGGCGCCGGTGATCTGGCGGTTGCGGACGAGGCTTCCTTCTTCCATGCGGTAGGTGCGGTCGGGATCGCCCTTGAAGGAGAGCCAGTTGAAGGACGTGGTGACCCAGACGTCGTCGTAGACGAGGACCTTGGCGTGGGTGCTCTTGAGGCGGGTGAAGGTGAACTTGTCCTGGTGGCGGGCGGCGAGGTTGTTGAGCTTGCGGACGGCCGCCGGGTCGGTCTTGGTGTCGTTGTCTTCGTAGCCGTAGGCGATGTCGACCTTCACGCCGCGCGCCAGGCGGGTTTCCAGCTTGCTGAGGAACGTGGTGGTGATGATCGCGTTCTTGATCCACGGTGAGATGATGAGCAGGCGGCGCCGGGCGTGGGTGAGGGCTTCGTCGAGGATTTCCGGGTGCTCGAAGACGCCGATGGCGCGGATCTCGTCCGCTTGCGGCTGCGGTGCCGCCGGCGGGGCTGGGGTAGGGCTTTGGGCGCCGAGCTGGAAGGCAGCCTGCTCGGCGCGGTGCTGGATGACTTCCTGCAGGGGGACCCGGGCCCTTTCCAGGTCGGGTTCCAGGACGGGCCGCTCTGGCGGCGGGGCGACTGTGATGCCGAGGGCCTTGGCACCGCCGTGGCCGATCAGGGCGAGTTCGTGAGCGTGGCTGAGTTCCCCGTCGACGACGACGCCGAGCTGGATCTCGCTGCGCTCTTCGTCGGCGTACACGAGGATCTTGACTGGGAGCACGCGGCGTGACGGGGCCTGGGTGATGGTCTTGACCTGGAGTACCTCGCGGTCGGTGGTGCCGTTCTCGCGGAGCAGGGCGGTGATGTCGGCCGCAGTGATGTCGCTGTCATCGACCGGTCCGGACCGTGCGGAAGGCAGCATGATCAGGCCGTCGTCCTCGGCCTGGCCGCGCCGCAGGGTGGTGTGCCGGTAGTAGGGGGCCACCTTCCACAGCACCTGGTCGTAGACCAGGGGCTGGTTGACACGGACGGGTGCGACGGCGGCAGCCTTCTGGACGGTGACGCGGCCCCGGTCGGTCAGTCGCAGCGCTCGGCTGCCGGAATCGGCTCCCTGCGCTGAAGGCGCCCACTTGAGGCTGTCCGAGTGGAACAGGTCGGCGACGGTCTGGTCCACCATGCGCTCGGGGAGGCCGAGCATGCCGGAGATGCCGCGCTGGCTGTTCACGCCCTGGTCGACCAGCCGCAGCACGAACTCCTCCATCAGCGGAAGGTCCTTGCTGTCCTGGGCGAGGACCTCGGCCGTGAGCAGGGCGACGGGCAGCGCGGCGTCGACGATGGTGACCAGTTCGAGCCCGGGGCGGGCGTTGCGGAAGCGGACGGCCAGGAGGCTGTCGGGGCTGAAGCTAGGCATTGCGGATCTCGCACTCCTCCGGGTGGCCGCTGATGTAGTCGAGGACGTCGCGCAGGGCCCCGGGCTTGCTCCGGCAGAAGCCGGCGTCGCCGACGATGATCAGACCGAAGCGCGCCCGGCTGAGGGCGACGTTGATGCGGCGCCAGTAGGGCTGGCCGAGGAACCCGAAATGCCCGTGCATGTTGCTGCGGGTCACGGAGAAGACGGTGAGGTCGCATTCGCGGCCCTGGACGGCGTCGACCGACAAGACTTCCGGGGTGATGTGCTTGAGCTTCAGGGAGGCCAGGCGGCGCGTGAGCTCTTGGACCTGGCGGCCGTACGGGGCGATGACCAGGACGTCGAGGCGCTTGCCTTCGGGAACCTTGATCACTTTTTTGTCGATGGCCTGGTCGATCACCTCCAGGCGGCTCATCGCCAGCTTGGCTTCGAGGGGGTTGGAGATGCTGGTCTCGGCGGTGGTCCGGTCGGATTCACGCCTGCCGGGCAGGGCGCTGGTGTCCAGCCAGAGCACCGGCTTGTTGATCGTGTCGTATCCGGGCAGCGTGTGGTCGTTGGGCGAGATCAGCTTCCCGTTGTAGAAGCAGGTGCTGATCATGTTGCCGATCGTCGGCGTCATCCGGTACTGCTCGCGCAGCAGGTGCTTGACGGGAGTGTCCGTGCAGTTGGCGAGGTACTGGAACAGCGTGGTCATCACCAGCTCGGGGATGAGCTGGTGGTCGGCCATGATCTTCTCGTCGCGCAGCAGATCCTCGTCGATGGGCGGCAGCTGGTTGGTGTCGCCGACCAGGACCCACCGCTTGGCCCGGGCCAGCGGCACCAGGGCCTCGGTCGCGGTGGCCTTCGATGCCTCGTCGAAGATGCACAGGTCGAAGTCCAGGTCCCTCACCGCGCGGTGGCCGAGGAAGCCCAGAGCGGTACCGCCGATGACCTGCCGGGTCCGCAGGAACGCGCTGATGAGATTCTGGTCGGTGCCGATACGCTGCAGCCACTCACCCTGCAGGCGCAGCAGATCCATCAGCTCCCGCCCCGGCCTGGACGGGCCGAGGAGGGCTTCGACCGCGTCGCGGGCATCCGCGGCGCTGAGGTCCTCGCGAAGGGTGAGTTCGCCGGTGAGCATGGACTGGACCTGGGCGAACAGCTCGGAGCGCTGCTGGAGGAGCTGTTCGTGGCGGGCGCGGGTGGTGACGAGCTCCTCGGCGAGATCCCGGGCGGAGCTGGTGCGGTCGGGTGCCGGCCGGTTCGACAGTTCCTCCAGCTTGGCCGCCACGTGCGCCAGACTGGCGGCCACGGAGGCGAGTTCCTCCAGCACGAGGGCCGCCTTCAGATGGCGGGCCTCCATCTGGTTGCCGGCCGCCACCGCGTCCAGGTACTTCTCCGCCCGCGCCCGAACGCCCTGGGTCCACTTTTTGATCTGCTTGTCCAGCAGCAGCGGCTGGGCGCTCTCGGCCACCCGCGGATCGCCGACGTGGCCCAGGCGGACCAGGCCGCTGATGCCGGCGTCCTCGATGCGCTTGAGCGCGTTGTCGATGGCGATATGGGTCTGGGAGACGATGAGGATCCGGGCGTGAGGGTTGCGCTTGAGGGTCTGCTCGACGATCTCGGCGATCACGGTGGTCTTGCCGGTGCCGGGTGGCCCCTCGACGAGGAGGAGGTCCTGGCTGCCCAGGGCGTGGGCGACGACGTCCCGCTTGCTCTTGTCGAGGTCGGCGCGGAACCAGCTGGTGACCTCTGCGGGCGGTCGCGAGGGGATGGCCGCCGGGTTGTCGATGATCTGCCGAAGGAGCGGGTTGGCTGTCTGACCGGCGGCGACGGCGCTCAACGCATCGCGCTGACGGCTGATGGCGACCTGACTCGGCCCGAGGAAAGGCAGCAGGACGCCCCGGGAAGGAAGGACCGCCTTGGGGCGCGTCATCCGCAGCACGACGGTGTCGCCGGTGTGGTTGGTCATCTCGCCGCGGTCGATGGTTCTGCTGTAGGGGTACTCCGCCACCGACCACTCCTGGCCGATCTCCACAACGGTGTCCGGCGAGGCCAGGTGGAACACGCGGGTCTGACCGCCGCCCTCCATCCGCTCGTACTCGATCGGCAGCCGGCCCTCGGCCGCGACATCCTCGCGAGCATCCAGCACCCGGCGCCAGCCATCGAACAAGTCACCGAGCTGGTGGCTCTTGCGGACCTTGGCCTGCTGCTCGCGCGCGTCCAGATGCTCGTCGAGGCTCTCCAGCAGCAGGTTGAGCCCGAGGTACGCCGGATCCTCACCCGGATCGTCGAAGGTCCAGGTCAGGATGGGCCCGAGCTTGAGCGCGGACGCGCGGCGCTTGGCCAGCCACTCATCCGGCTTCTCCTCCGCGGAGATGATCACGCACCGGTCCGAGTGCTCCTCGTCGTTGACCAGGCGCAGAAACAGCGTCCGGCCGAACACTCGCACTGTGGTGGTGTCGATCTCACTGGTCTGCGGGTTGTAGCCGTAGTCGACGTGCACGGTGCCGGAGATGTCCTGGAGGACATCGGCCTTCACCCGGGTCCAGTCGATCTCCCCGCCGGCTGGGGCGCTGCTGAGACTCTCGGCCGCGCGGCGCGTCATCTTCAGCCAGAGCCCGTTGCGGCGGCGGGCGTCCCGGTTGCCGCACACCCGTTCGGCTTCCAGAAGCCGGTGCTCCAGCACGCTGGCGTTGGCCGGCCGCTTCTGCGGGTCGTAGTCGATGCAGGACTTCAAGATGTCCCGGATCTCCGCATCCAGATCCAGCTCATCGAGAACGTTCGCCAGGTCGGGATAGTCGCGGGCCTTGTTGCGGGAGAGGACCTGGATGGCGAGGACCGCGTAGGCGTAGACGTCCCGGACATAGGGGATCGCATCGCTCTGCTCCGGCGGCGCATACAGAGTGGAGCGGAAGTCGGCCACGGTCTCGTCCGTGACGGTCGCGGCCTTGGAGAGAATCTTGGCGATCCCGAAGTCGGCGAGCTTGACCGTGCCGTCGTCGCTCAGCAGCACGTTGCCCGGTTTCAGGTCCCGGTGCTCGATCTGGTGCTCATGCGCGTAGGAGAGCGCGGACGCCAGTGGCCTGCCGATGCGGGTGAAGTACGCCTGCCAGTCCAGAGGGCGGCCGCCTGCCATGTCCTCTTTGAGGCTGCGATCGATCCACTCCAGCGCGATGAAATACCGCTCGCTTTCGGCATCCCAGCCGGAGTCGAGCATGCGCACGATGTGGGGGTGCTCTAGGGCCTTGAGCGCCCCAGTCTCCCGCTCCAGGAAGATCCGGCTGACCGCGTCATCCCGCTGCTTGAGCAGCTTGACGGCCACGTAGTCACCACCCTCGCTGGTGACATCGACCGCCTTGCGGACCTCTGACAGACCACCGCGCCTGGCTTCCTGAGGGAGCAACAGAAACCGGCCGTTGATCGTCGTCCCCACCCACTGCTCCTCGCTCAACGCTGCTGCCTGTGCAGCTAGCCCCGAACTCTTCATCTTGCCAGGGGGCCGCGCCACCGATCAGTCGTTTGGCGAGATGGCCGATGCGAAGGGGTGCTCGCGGGCGGGAACACGCGACTGGCCAGGGCCTTTCCGACAACCTCGCGGTCCTCACCCCCGCGGAACTGGACCTGCTGTGCCCCCCCGCCACGGCGCCTACGGCCGGATCTGCGCCCGCATGGCCGATCACACGCCGGACCTTCACCTGGGCCGGGCCCAGGACGGCGCGTGGATCGCCTGGCTGACGACGGCTGACGCCTGACCGCCCGACCCGGCGCGAGAACGTCGGCGCTCAGAACTCGTCGGCGCGCAGCGGGACGAGTTCGGCGACCTCGAACTGGGTCGTCTCCGGGTGCAGTTCGAGGAAGCGGGCGATGACCTGGGCGTGCGCCTGACCGGTAAAGAGGTCCAGCGCCACGCGGTCGAGGGGACCGTCGTCCAGCTGCAGGTACGTCATGGCCAGATGGGCGCCGTGGTGCAGAGCGTCTTTCTCGGTGGGGTAGGTCCAGGTGCTCAGCCCGCGTTCCGGCTCGCTGCGGTGCAGCAGAACCCACGGGCCGCCAGCCGCCCCCTCAGGCGCGTCGACCAGGGCCCGGCAGGTGCGGCACCACGTCGCGTTCGCGGCAAGCCGCTCCGCCGAACCGGCACCCCACACCGGCTCCGGCACGGTGACGGGCGCGACATCCGGCCATACGGGCAGGGCCCGCGGCTCCCGGGTGAGCAGTTCGGGGACCCGGTAGGCGGTGCGGGCGCGGCCCTTCCTGCCGGCCGAAGGCTGCCACAGTGCCCGCGGCCACGGCTCGTCGAGCGTCACCGAGGGGCCGCGGCTGAGGGGGGATGGCCGAGGTCGACCGAGTCCCCGTCGGAGGGGATCGGCTCCTCCCCCGGAGGCAGCGGAAGCAGCCACCCGGCCGTGTCCTTCACCCAGGGCTGCCCGCAGCCGCCGCACCAGTGCACGGCGGCATCCTGCTCGGCGGGGCTGTCGTACCAGTCCGGCTCCTCCTCGCCCAGCCCGAGGCGCGCCATGGCGGCCGACTTCTCGCACGGGCAGGACGGGAACCGGTAGAGCTGCACATCGGGCTGCTCGTCGCGCGAAGCGTGCAGCCACGCCGGATGGACACCCAGCGCCCCCGCCAGCGCCTCCCGCTCACGATTCCGGGCCGGGAGCGGCCCGCCGTCCAGTGCCCGATCTGGTGCGCGCCGACGCCGACGTCGCCCCCCAGGCCGACCGCGGTCCTCGCGGCCGCCTCCTGCAACAGCCGCAGACGCCGCGCGAAAGGGGACATCTCCAGCAGCACCCACACCGGGTGCTCCCCACGGGGTTCGAAGTGATCCGGATCGTCTTCCCACACCTCATGGAGCTCGTTGTAGGACGAGGCGTGCTCGGCCAGCGTCTCGGTCACCCACCGGCGCACCGCGGCGTCGTCCATCCACTGCTCATCGGTAGGCCCCTGAGCTGCCGCGTCCGCGTTCTCCGCCACTACCAGTTCCTCGTGCAGCGGGAACAGCCACTCCTCGACGGCCAGCAGCGCCCGGGAGGCGACGACACGGCGAGCCGGCTCCGGCGCCGCGCCGCTCAGCACTCCCGACAGCACGTCGACGGCTCGCACCACCAGCCGGTCCTGCTGCTTCCCCCAACTGCTCACCCTTGACCCCACTCCCGCAGCCGCCGCGGCCCCGCACGTGCCACATCATCCCGCCCACGACACGGACGCGGGTGGCAACGCCCGAAGTTCACCCACACCAAAACAGACCTGCCACGCACCCCACGCCAACCAGCAACGCCCGCCAACAGACCCAGCACAACCGCCAGCTACACGGCCGCATACGCTGTGCCGATGCCCGTCGTACCCCCGCTCTTCAGCGATGCTGAGACCGACCACCCCGCCATCGCCCAGTGGTGCTCCACCATCCTGGCTGGCGACACTGCCCGCCTGCTCCTCCTGGGACCGCACTGGTCCGGCGAGTCCCACGCCGCTTACGCCGGGCTGCGCCGTCTCCTCGCCGCCGGCTACCGCGAGGAGAACATCACCGTCCACCAGGCCCACGATCTCGGGCGCAGCTACGAGCCCAGCTTGATCGAGAACACCACCGCCGTCACGGTCATCGACGACCTGACCCCCTCCGTCGACCTGGTGCGCGAGGCGAAGGTGCCGCTGAAGCCGGCCCCCGCCGACGTCCAGGCCATGATGGCCCTGGAGACCGGAGCACTCGCGGATGCCGTCGCCCGCCTGAGCCTGCTGCCGCGGCGCTCCTGGCTCCTGATTGCCTCGAACATCGACTGCCTCGTCGACGCGGTCGGCCACGAGACCGCCGAGCGCCTCGTCGCCGTCGCCGAGCAGGCCGAACTCGCCCCCCGCCCTCGGCCGACCCTGCGCTGGTAGCAGCCGGACACGCAGCACGCCCGCCGCACCTCAACCAGCTGGACTACGCTGCGCGTCGTCGTCGGGGAGAAGGAAGGGCGGGCTGTGGCCAAGCGGACGAACGGCTCCGAGAAGAACCGCAAGGAGCCGCTGTCCGGCGTTGCGCGCCGGCTGTGGGCGTTCTCCGGCAACGAATGCGCCTGGGGCGACCCGCACTGCTCAACGCGGCTGGTCACGGAGGAGGGTGCCTGGGTCGGCAAGATCGCCCACATTATCGGCGCCGAGCCCGGCAGTGCCCGTCACGAGGCGTGGGACGGCAAGGACGTCGATCAGCTGCGTGACTTCGACAACCTGATGCTGCTGTGCGGGGTGCACCACGACCTGATCGACAGCAGCGTCACCCGGCACGACTACACCGTCGAGTACCTGCGGGCGGTCAAACAGAAGCACGAGGCCAAGTACCGGTACACGGTCGACGACATCGAAGCCGAGTTCCGGGACACGGTCAACGGCTCCCTGGTCCGGCCCGCCACCACGATGCGCCGCTTCTTCGCCTGGGAGGATGCCAACCAGGATCCGGAGGACGAACAGGACGTCCTTGAGCTGGTCAACCGCTTCGCGGGGCGTGTCGGCGGTCTTACGCGGATGGCCCGACAGGTCCTCGCCCTCGTGGTGCACGAGGAGACCACGGACTTCGAACTGGTGCTGAGGCGCTTCTCGACGGACCGTACGACGCTGCTCAGCGTCGTACGCGAACTCCAGAAGGCGGAGATGGTCTACCTCCACGCCGAGGAGTACGACGAGGACCGCGGACAACTGTCCCTGCTCGGTGGCGCTCTGGAGGGCGTCCCCGAAATGTGGGACGAGCTTCGAGGCTTCTGCCGCGACGAGAAGGTAGACCTCAAGGAAATCCTGGTGGATCTCGACTTCTCCCGCTTGGACTGAGCCGCCGACGGGCCTTCCCAGCTCGATGACTGAGGCCACGGTATCGGCGTGGGCCGGTGCGCACGCGGGTGGTTGAGGGATGGATTTGGCGTCGGGATCGAGTTGGAGAACGTGCGCGACGTAGGGCCACCAGTAGTCGGGCGTACGCTCGCCGGTCATCCATTTGCGCGCGTATTGGCGCTGTAATCGGCCAGGACCGCTGCCCTCGGCCTGGCCCACGGCGCGCGCCAGCTGGCTGGGGCCCCAGCCGCGTTCCCGGCAGGCCGCGCGGATCAGGTGCGCGAGGTGCTGAGCGTGCGGTGTGCGCGTCATTCCGTCACCCCGTCCCTGGACTACGCGGGACTACGGAGGAGTCCATCCTTCCCTCTTCCTGGGGCGCGCACGCGGCGCTTGACTGAACTTTCCCTCCGTTCGAACACGTGCCGCCTGTAAGGAGCCCACTGGGTCGCGTGTAGGTCGCTCCACGTCCAGGAGCGGTCCCGCGCAACGTGCGAAGGAAGCGCGGGACCGCAGGCCGCGGCCGTCCTGTCCGAGCCGGGCACTTGGACCGTACGTCGCCCTGCCGCGAGATGCCTCCGCGGTACCCCGTTCGGGGGACCGCCGCACCAACGGCGGTAGGCCTCGCCAGCACCCACGATTCCGTTTGCCCAGGTCACCTTGCGACACCAGGGTCAGGCACATGAGGCACGCTTTTCGTGTCGTGCCGGGGCCGCGCGCCGTACAGCCCGGGCACAGTGTTTCCTCCGTGGCCCGGGTGGGTTACGGGGAGAGCTGCTCCAGAAGCCAGGTGATGACGGCCCGGACGGTTCCGGAGACAGCACCACTGAGAGCGGCGCCGGTCAGGGTCAGGCGCTCGTGGCGCGTCTGAGGCGTGCGGGGCATGGAACCTCCACAGTCGTGGTCATCTGGTGGGCAGCCGGCCGGCTCGCTGTCCACGTTCGACCCCGGCCGCGGTCGGTTCGCTGGTTCCTTCACGTGAGGGTCGGACGGCCTTCTACGATCCGACGCATGCTGGATCCCGAACTGCTGGAACGGATCACCGCGCGCCGTGCGGAACTGGACGACTCGAAGAACAGCTGGCCAAGCAGTTGGAGGAGGTGCGGGCCGAGCGGGACGAACTCGCCGTCGCCGAACGCGTCCTTGAGCGGGTGAGCGAGCAGCTCGCCGACGAACGCGCCTCGGCCGCCCCGGCGCCGGGGCAGGTGGGCGGCCGTGCGGTGATGCTGATCCCGCACCGCACTCCGGACGCGGAGGAGACCGTGCTCCCGCCGGACTACCAGCGCATCCTCGCTGCCGTGCGACAGGCCGCCGGACCGGTCATGGCCCGCCAGGTCGGCGAGATGCTGGGAGTCGACGTCACCGTGCGGGCCAAGCTGGAGCCGCTGCGCGGGAGACTGGTCAGACTCGTCGATCGCGGCTGGCTGCGCAAACTGCCCGACGGCCGCTTCACCACCCGCCTCTGACCGGGGACGCTATCGCCCCCAGTGGTGCGCCGTAGGCGTAACCACGGTGCCTCCGGCCGCCGTTGCATTTGTGTCATGAAAACCAAGGAACGCGCCGAGGACACCTGCCCGCTTGTTTACCAGTGCCGTCTGCCGCTGTCACGCGCACCGTCAAGCACCTCGCAGATCTCCTGCGTCGCCACCTGAAGGCGATACGGTCCCGGTGGCGGATCCTGCCGCCCGGGAAGATCGCGGTGATCGTGCTGGCCGTGCTGCGTCACGACCAGCGCCTGGCCGACATGGCCGGCGGGAACAACGTCTCCGAGTCCACCGTCCGCCGCTGGCGCGACGAGCTGATCACCCTGCTCGCTGCCCAGGACCCGCGCCTGGACCGGGCCTTGAAGAAGGTCGCCAAGCAGGGCGGGGAGGTGGTCCTGATCGACGGCACCCTCATCCCCACCCAGCGCCGCACCGGAAAGGCCGACCGGCGCAACTACTCCGGAAAGCACCCCCATCACGGCCTACACTCCTCGCCCTGACCGACGAGAGAGGCCGCCTGATCTGGATATCAGCCGCCAGACCCGGCCGTACCCACGACGACAGCGCCGCCCGCCACGACCACATCCTGGCCCACCTACGCGCCGCCGGCCTCGGGGCGCTCGCGGACCTCGGATTCCGCGGCCTGGACAACGACGTACGCAACCCCGTGATCGTCACCGGCTTTCACGCCAGCCGCACCCACAAGCTCACCTCCGCCGCAAAAACCGCCAACCGAGTCCTCGCCGTCGGACGCGCGCCGGTCGAACACGGCTTCGCCCACCTCAAGAACTGGCGAATACTCACCAAGCTCCGCACCGATCCCGCTCGCGCAACGGGTCTTCTACCAGCCCTGCTCATTCTGACGAACCTCGAAGTCAACCGCTGACAGACGATCTACTCAGCGGACTGCCGCCCGCGACCAGCGTTAGCACCCAGAGGAGCGGTCACGCCAGCCCTTCGACCTGTGTCTTCAGGTTGGCGGAGGCTCGGTGCAGAGCCACCACGGTCTCCACCACCGCACGGGCCCGCTCCACCTGTTCATCGCGCAGCGCCTGCAGAGCCCGGACGACGTCCGTCGGTGCATCGGCGAGGACCTGGCCGACGAAGTGCGCGATGGTGCGGGCGATCCCCGGCGCGGCAGCCGCGGGGGCATGCGTGGCCCACTCCCTGATCGCCATCAGGGAGATGACGCCGACCTCGTCCAGGACGAAGGAGTCAGCGCAAGGGTCGGTGTCGTCGGACAACGCGGTCACGGGGAAGACGATCAGTTCCGCGATGCCCGGCAGCAGCCCGGGAAGCTGTTCCACCTCGGGTGCGAGCCGCGCGGCCTGGACGTCGTCTCCGGCCTCAACCGCCAGGATGTAGTCGAAGCCGAGCTGGACCAGGTGCCGGGGGAAGCGAGGGAACGATGGGGGACATGGGCAGCTCCTGACGTACGGACGCCGTGCCGATCACGGCGATGTCCCAGCAGGGTCCGCCCGTGAGCCTGTGGACAGAGGACGGAGAACCCTCCCTCCCCGTCCGGGCGGGATAAATCGTGTGACGTTGCTCGATAGCTGGCGGATTCGCTCAGTAGCTGGCGGACAGTGGCCAGGTATGCGGGGATGCGGTCCCTTCAGGCACCTGGGTCACTCCTGTGAGGTACGCCAGTGCTGGGCCCACGCGCAATGCGCTCCCACTGCTTCTCGTGCGCCGGCAGACCGCTCAGTACAGGGGGAAGGTGCACGGCAAAGGCGTTGGACGTGACTGCTGGCGGGTGAGTATGCGGCACAGCGAGTTGGCATCGGAGTCGAGCACCGCAGCTTGCTTACAGTCTGGGACCGGGACGCCGACTGGGACGACCCTGGTGCGACAAGCCCTTGGGGATCTGATTGGTGCCTTGCCGGAGGGGATCCGGCCGGTGGCCGAGTATCACCTGGCGGTCGGTCCGTCGTGGCAGGCCGGGGAGGCGCAGGGCGGTAAGGGCACCAGGGGTGCGCTGGTGCTGGCCTGTGCCCGGGCGGTGGGCGGGTGCGAGAGGTCAGCGGTGCCCGGGGCTGTGGCGGTGGAGCTGGTGCACGGCTTCTCACTGCTGCATGACGACATCATGGACGGTGACCGGCTGCGTCGTCATCGTCCGGCGGCCTGGGTGCGGTTCGGCGTGGCGGCGGCCTTGCTGACCGGGGATGCCCTGCTGGCGCAGGCGGTCCGGGTGCTTGAGCAGACCGGCTCTCAGCGGGCGGTGTCGGTGCTCGCCGAGACCTTGGACGGCCTGATGCGGGGTCAGAGCATGGACATGGCCTTCGAACAGCGCGACCGGGTGACGCGTGAGGAGTACCTGGTCATGGTGGAGGCCAAGTCCGGGTCTTTGATCGGTGCTGCCTGCGCCTTGGGCGCCGTGCTTGCCGGAGCACCCGATGCGACCGTAGCGGCTCTGGAGCAGTTCGGACGGCGGGCCGGGACCGCCTTCCAGTGTGTCGATGACGTGCTGGGGCTGTGGGGGGACCCGCAGCGAACGGGCAAACCGTCGGGCGGGGACGTGATCCGAGGAAAGAAGACGTATCCCTTGGTAGCTGCCCTGGGCGGTGACGGCCCGGCGGCCCGCCGCACCCGGGAGCTGTACGCGTGCCCGGGCGCCTGGTCGCCTGGGCGGGTGGCTGAGCTGGCGCGGGCGGTGGAGGAGGCGGACGGCCGGGCCACGGCCGAGCGGGAAGCCGCTGCGCAAATCCGTCAAGGACTTGGATGCCTGGATGAGATCCAGCTGCCTGCACGGGCGAGGGCGGAACTGGCCGAGCTGGCCGAGGGGATGATCCGCCGCCAGTGCTGAGCCGTACCCGACAGTTGCCAGCGGGCGCGGGGGAGATGAGGGGGCGAGCATGACGGCAAACGACCGGCCGGACCAGGCTCCGCAGGAGCAGGCACAAGGGCCGACGAAGGCAGTGTCACCGGCGTCCACCCCACAGCACGGGGACAGGCGGCCGCCACGTGGTGGGCGTGCCGGGCCCGTCCGGACCTTTCGTGCAGGTCGAGCACCTGGCGGGCTACCGGGCCTGGGACACCTGCCGCGAATGGTGGCCGATCCCTGGGCGTTCCTCCGGACGCTGCCCGCGCATGGCGATCTGGTGACGGTGATGATCGGCCCTCAGGCGGTGCACACGCTGTGCGACCCTGCCTTGCTGCACCAGGTCCTGGTCGATGATCGCCGCTACGACAAGGGCGGTCCGCTGTTCGACAAGGCGCGTGAGGTGCTCGGCGACGGTCTGGCCACCTGCCCGCACGAGGTTCACCGGCGGCTGCGCCGCCTGGTCCAGCCGGCCTTCCACCCCTCACGGCTGCCCGGATACGCGGACTTGATGGCCCGGCAGATCGCCGACGTGATCGACGGGTGGCAGGACGGGCAGGTCATCGACGTGCCCGGGCAGACGCACGCGATCGCCGCCGGCGTGGCAACCACGACGATGTTCTCCACCCGGATCGATCCCCGCCAAGTGGCCGCAACCCGCCGTAGCGTACAGATCGCGATGAGCGGCATCTACCGCCGGCTGCTGACCCCGAACGGCCTGGACCGGCTTCCCCTGCCCGCCAACCGCCGCTACGACCAGGCCCGCGCCCGGCTGCACCGCACCGTCGACGACATCGTCACCCGCGCCTGCGACGGGCCCGGCACCGATCACGGCGACCTGCTGTCCACCCTGCTGGCCGCCAGTGACGGCCCGGACGGCCTGTCCCCACGAGAGATCACCGACCAGGTGGTCACCTTCTTCGTCAGCGGCGTCACCAGCATCACCAGCGGACTGGCCTGGGCCCTGCACATGCTCACCCAACACCCGGACCTCGCCGACCAGGTGCATCAGGAGGCCGACGACGTCCTCGGCGGCCGCACCGCAACCTGGCAGGACTGGCCCCACCTTGGCCTGACCCGCCGGTTCGTCACCGAGACGATGCGCCTTTACCCACCCGGTTGGATCTTCACGCGCAAGGTCACGGCCCACACCCACCTCGCCGGACGCATCCTGCCAGCCGGTTCCGTCCTGGCCTTCAGCCCCTACCTGCTGCACCACCGCCCCGACCTGTTCCCGGAGCCCGAGCGGTTCGACCCCGGCCGGTGGACACCGGAACGCGCCGCGGACATCCCGCCATACGCCTACGTGCCCTTCGGCGCGGGCCCGCGCAAGTGCATCGGCGAGACCTTCACCCTCCTGCAGTCCACCCTGGTCCTTGCCTCCATCGCGGCCCGCTGGCGCCTGCACCCCGTTCCCGGGCAGCGGGTCCGCCCGGCCCTCCGCGCCACGCTTGTACCCCGCCGTCTGCACCTTCGACTCGAGGCCCGCCCCTGACAGGCCCGCCGCACACCCGAGCAGAAAGGCCCGCACATGGACAGCAGCCCCACGAGCCATACCGCTGCTCCCGTCCCGGCCCTGACGATACCCCCGCTGCGACGGCGTTACCCGCTGCGTCGCAGCGCCCACTACGACGCCGCCCTCGCCGACGAAGTCGACACCTGGTTCCTGTCCTTCGGACTCCCGACCCCGCAGCAGCAGGCGTACCGCCGCACCAA
This sequence comes from Streptomyces bullii, assembly GCF_042657145.1. Taxonomy (NCBI): domain Bacteria; kingdom Bacillati; phylum Actinomycetota; class Actinomycetes; order Kitasatosporales; family Streptomycetaceae; genus Streptomyces; species Streptomyces bullii. Next base: position 5,721 of record NZ_JBHSNY010000021.1, on the reverse strand, counting down.
CCACGCCTACTTAGCCGCGGTCTGCTGGCCTTCCGCCGACCGGCGCACCCTGGCCGACCTCGCCCGTCTGGCAGCCGCCGTGATGGCCCGCGACCACGAGATCGACTCTGCACCCCACCCGCGGGCCCTCGCCGCCGCCCGCTCCTTCCTGAACGACGCCCGCCACCACTTCACCCCCCACGCCGACTCCGACCCCCGCTGGGCACCGGTCTTCATCAACCTGTGGCAGCGCATCGCCACTCACCGAACGGACCGGTTCATGGACCGTCTCGCCGACGCCATCGCCACCTACCTCACCGGATGCCTCACCTGGCTCCAGACCACCGCCAACGACAGCCCACCCGCCGGCCTCGATGCGTACCTGGCCACCCGCCGCACCACCATCGCCCAGCGCGTCGACCACCTGCTCACCGAGATGAGCCTGGGTCTGGACCTGTCCCCCGCCGCTCTGGCCCACTCGTTGACAAAGCGCCTGCACGCCCTGGACGTGGAGCGCACCATCCTCGTCCAAGACCTGCTGTCCGCTCCCAAGGAACTCGCCGATGGCGAAACGGAAAACCTGCTCACGGTCCTGGCGGCCGAGCGGCAGTGCACCTTCGCCGAGGCCCTGCCCGACGCGCTACGCCTGTACGAGCAGGCCATGGACGCTTACGACCACGCCCACCACCAACTGCTGCACACCGAGCTCGGCCGCCAGCCACCCATCCGCGCCTACCTGAACGCCCTGAACGACTTCAACACCGGCCTGATCGAGTGGACCACCCACTCCCCGCGCTATGCCCGTACCGCACAGGCCGACTGGACGACACCCGACGAGATCATCCAGCCAGCTGACGCCGCCCTCCCCGGAAGCAGCGGGCGCGCCGACAGGTAGTCACAGATGGCAGGGAAACGCCGGACACCGGCATCCTCGACCCGTCACGTGTTGGCTCCCACCAAGGACCAGGGCACCGGGAGGACACTCACACCCCGACTCGCCGACTGCCAAGCAACAAACTCGCCAACCACGATGCAACATGCTCCGCCGACCAGCAGTGACACGCGGCCGACTCGCCAACTATCGCGCGCATGCACAAATCAGGCTGCAAGGGCCAAACCCGGCCCCCTTGTCCACCATGGTCGGCCCGACCACGCACCCCTTGTCGATGTGCGCGCCGCCGTCCCCACGTTCCGCGTTTCCCCTAATCCAGGGTGTAAGCGGCTCGAACCGGCGCCCGCAAGAGGGCAGCGAGCGGCTTGCGACGGACAGCGGTACGCCTTGGCCCTCTCCGGCCCTTGAGCCCGTGGCCTTGGAGGTGAGGGCCGACACCGGTTGTCGACGACTTCGGGCAGCGCTTGTCGATCACCGGACCGTGAAATGTTGCCGCTCTGGGAAGGGAGGTGTTGTCGGTGGGTGAGGCCAGCGGCGCCGTTGCCGTGGGAAGTGAAATGGCGGCGTCCCGGACAGTCACGTTCGCCGGGTCTTTCGTGTAGTTGACGGCCGCGTGTCACCGTGGAGCCGCTCGCGGTGACGCGCCACGGCATCGTTGTTGGCGCAGCGCACGGAGCAGTAGACGCGTCGGCCGTTGCGGGAGGTGTCGACGAATGCCAGACCGCAGTCGTGGCGCGCGCAGCGCCCCAGCCGCTCGGCACCGGCGGAACACACGACGTAGGCGAGTCCGGCTGCGGTGACGGCTCTGACGTGCGCGGCTGCGTCGGCGCCAGTGGCGCTGTAGTGCAGATGGGGCCGGCCGTCGTGCAGGGAGATCCGGGGGCTGCTGGAGGCGTCGGCGAGAAGTGCATTGACTGCCTGGCACCGCTCTTCGAGATCCTGCCGCCCGAAGCACGCGGCCAGGCGCCGGCTCCATGTCCAGATCGTCTCGGCCTGCACGGCGGTGAGTGCGCGGTGCACCACGCCGTGCGTGGCGAGTAGTGGTTCCAGGTGCTCGGGCGGTGGCGGCGCGGTCAGGTTGACCAGGTCCGCGGCCAGCCGGGCGGTCTCCCCGCCGTAATGGTTGAAATGCATAAGGCGATTACATCATCGTATGGCGTCCGAGCCGTAGTGGTGCGCGGCGGCAGGCCGGGTGGCCAGCACGGCCGTCAGGCAGAGCCTGGCAGCGCTGACCCCGGAGAGGACCCGGAGGAGCACGACGGTGAAGATCCCCCGCGCACCGTGGCAGGGCGCCGCGACGGCTCCGGCGTTGATGCTGGCTCAGATCGTCAGCCTTCAAGCGGGTTCGGCCGTGGCCAAGGATGCCTATGGGACAGTCGGTCCCACGGCGCTGGCCGGTATGCGGTTGTTTTTCTCGGCCGCGATCCTGTGGGTACTGGTCCGGCCGCGACTGCGGGAGGTCACGGCTGTGCAGTGGCGGGCGGCGATCTCACTTGGTCTGGTTTTCGCGGCCATGAACTTGGCGTACTTCCAGGCCATCAGCCGCCTGCCGATCGGGGTGGCCGCAACCTTGGAGCTGCTCGGGCCGCTCACCTTGTCGATCGTTCTGTCCCGTCGGCTTGAGCACCTCGCGGTGGCGTTGCTGGCGCTTGCGGGTGTACTCCTGCTGGCCACCCCGGGAGCCTCGCTCTCCGCCGCCGGGCTGCTGCTGGGGGGCGCCGCCGCGCTGTGCCGGGCCAGGTATGTGGTCCTGAGTCAGCAAGTCGGGCGCCTGTTGCCCGACTGGACGGGCCTGACCCTGGCGCCGGCCTGCGGCTCCTGCGTGCTGACTCCGATCACCGCCGTCACAGACGGTGGCACGGTGGCGGCCCACCCTGCCGTCCTCGGCACCGGGCTCATGGTGGCCCTCTTCTCCTCCCTGATCCCGTACTCGCTGGATATGACGGTCCTGCGGCGCATTGATGTGCGCGCCTTCGGAGTGCTGCTCGCACTGAGCCCCGCCGTCGCGGCGGGGGTCGGTTTCGTCTTGCTGCACGAGCAGCTCACAGCACGTCAACTGTGTGCCATAACGCTGGTAGTCCTAGCCGGCGCCTGGTCGGTGCGCCGCGCCGCTCAGCGTGTCGGACCTCCCAATCGCACCGGCGCTCGTCCCGCGTGAGCCCCGCCCAATGTAATGGTTGAAGTGCCTTAGACAGTGACGCCATGTTGGTGGCATGACTCCCGCATCCGCGGTCACGCCGTCGGACGACCGCTGCCCCGTCTGCCACGCGCCGACTCCGGCGGAAACGCAGTTGTGGACGCTGAGGTCCCACCACCGCACTTCTGAAGGTGAGGTCGAATACTGCGTCGGCGGCTGCGGCTGTCTCGTCATCCTGGTCAACGGCGAGATGATCAAGAGCCTCTCCGTCGACCGCCGGTAGCCCTTGCTGAAGCCCCACCAGTAGGGCGAGGCATACGGGTCAGCCCGCGGTAGTGCCCTGAGCGGCGGCCCTCGCTTGGGTGAGGGCGAGGCGGTAGGAGTCGGTGCCGGTCTGGATCAGGTTGCCGCCGAAGGTGAGCCGGTCGACGATGGCCGCGCAAAGCCGGGGATCGGCGAAGGTCTTGGTCCAGCCGCTGAAACTCTCGTTCGAGGCGACGCTGTTCTTCTCCTCGCGTTCCGTCAGAACCTGGAACAGCAGCTCAGCACCCCGGCGGTCCAGCTCCATATAGCCCAGCTCATCAATGCAGAGAAGATCGACTCGGCCGTATCAGGCGATGGTCTTGGTCAGTACTTTCTCGTCCGCGGCCTCGACCAGTTCGTTGACGAGTTTCGTGGCGAGTGTGTAGCGGACCCGGTAGCCGGCCATCGCGGCTTCGGTACCCAGCGCGATCAGCAGATGCGACTTGCCGGTGCCCGAGTCGCCGATCAGGCAGAGCGGCATGCCCTTCTTGCCCCACTCGCAGGTCGCCAGGGTGTGGATGACCGCCGGGTCCACGCTGGGGTTCGCCTCGAAGTCGAAGGCTCGCAGTGATTTCTCGCGTGGGAACTGGGCGGCCTTGATCCGCCGTTCCGAACGGCGGCGGGCCCGGTCGTCGCATTCGGCCATCAGCAGTTCGGCGAGGAAGCCGCGATACGACATCTGGTCACGGGCGGCTGCCTCGGCCAGCTCGGGGAACTGGGCCCGGATGGTGGGCAGCCGCAGCATGCGGCATGCCTGGTCGACAGCCGCGTCGGCGGCCTGTTCGGTCAGTCCGCGCTGGCGTTTGAACGTCGTCATGGCCTGTCTGCCTCGACGGCGGACCGCTCCGGCCGCTGCCTCGGTCTCAGCAACTGGTCGTAGGCCGCGACCGACGGCAGCGGCCGGTTGTCGGGCGGCAGGTGGGCCAGCCGCCGTTCGGTCAGGAACGTCACACTCGCCCGGTCCGGCTCCGGATCCGCCGTAGCGGGCGTGGCTTCGTCGGCCTCGGCGGCCTTGCGGACCTCCAGCGCGACCGCGTCTGCGGTCAGTGCGCCGGCCCGCAGGGCGGCGGCCAGCCCGGTCACCAGGTACTCGTGGTGAAAATGTCGGCCCAGCAGCAGGACCTCGATCAGCGCCCGGGTGCCGTCCCGGTCGCCGTGGGCCTTGCAGGCTGCCGCCCACCATGCAAGACATCGCGTTGAGTTCAGCAAGGGAGTCGACTTCCGGGACGGGGACCAGGTGGTTTCTCCGGAACCAGCCGATCTGGCCTTCCACCCCGCCCTTCTCATGGGCTCCTTAGAGTCCCGGGCGGCAGTACATGCTTTCGATGCCGTAGTGCGAACGGAACGCGGTCCACCGCTCGTTCTCCAACCGTGCTCTCGACAGGACCAGCACCCGGGCGACCGCGGCCCGCAGGTTGCCATAGCGCACCTTGCCCCAGGGGACGCCGCCCAGCACGCTGAGAGCGTGGACGTGGCCTTCGAAGAACGCCTCCTGGCCGCAGGAGGCGAAGACGCGGTGCACCGACTTGCCCGAATACGACAGGCGCATCGCGAACAGGAACACCTTGACCTGCTCATCGGCCAGACGGATCGTCACGTCCCCGAAGTCGACCTCGGCTTCCGCCCCCGGCAGGTGGGTCTGCGGGATGAACGTGTTCAGCGGCCCGCGTCCCGCCTCGATCCGTATCTGCGGTCGGCGCACAGCGACATAAGCCCGCACCATCGGATAGGTCACCTACACCGCACCGTGCTCGTCCAACAGCCCGTCGAAGATCCGCTTAACGGTGTGCCGCTGCTTGCGCGGCGCGTCCAGATCCGCCCGCAGCATCTGGTCGATCACCGGCTTGAACGCATCCAGCCGCTTCTTGCGGGGCGGCAGCTGCTTGCGCGGCTCCGGCCAGACGGACTCCACAGCCGCCTTCACCGTCCGGAAGCCAACCCCGTACTTTCGCTGCAGGGCTCGGTTCGACATCCCCGCTCGGACATCACGGCGGATCGCCGCGTACAGATCGACCTTGGACTTCGGTGGCACCGGCGCTCCCTCACCACGCAGAGCACTCCAAGCCTCCCACAGCAAGCACCCAAGTGGTGTCAAAACTCAGCGATATCCCTCTCCGCCAACACCGGGCGATGTCGACGCCGATCGACAACCGGTGTCACGACTCACCGATAAAGCCAGGCCCGCTCTGAGACTGGCGCCGCTGTCCACCCGGTGGGTTTCGTGGCGGTGACGTGGGTGTCGGGCAACGCCTGAAGTCAGCCTGGCCCGCGAGGCCTCCCGTTAGGGGTCCTTTCAGAATGCTGGGATCTTGCGGGCGAGGGTCATGCAGTGGGCGAGCTGGAGGAACGCGTCGTGCATGTCGTCTCGGGTTTCCCAGCGGGTCCGTAAGCGGCGAGGGCCGTGGAGCCA
>NZ_JBHSNY010000020.1:0-59079 GCF_042657145.1 Streptomyces bullii | reverse complement strand
TGGCTCCACGGCCCTCGCCGCTTACGGACCCGCTGGGAAACCCGAGACGACATGCACGACGCGTTCCTCCAGCTCGCCCACTGCATGACCCTCGCCCGCAAGATCCCAGCATTCTGAAAGGACCCCTTAGGGCGTACGGGGCGCAGAGCATGGTGGCCCGCAGCGCCGGCAACCTGACCCGCCGCGTTCTCCTCCGCGGAACGCGGCGCGGCCGGCGGCCCCCGGTGGGCATCAGGACCGCTCGGCCTGCGGGTGCGGTCGTGGCTGACGGCTGCGGGGGTGGAGGCGGCCAGGTGATGCTGGTCTCCGTGGCCCGCATCCGCACTTGCAGGACGGCGAGCGGCCGCCGCCATGGCCTGCCGCACCCCTGCGGTGACGCCGTTCGACGGGATTGTGCGTGAGCGGCCCGTAAGCCGCCTGCTCGTCCGGGACGACGAGGAGGTCACACACCACGCCCGACGCGAGATCGGCTGGCGCACCCGATGCCGGGTGCGCCAGCACTGAAGGTTACTTCTCGTCGAAGACGAGGTCTTCCGGGGCGCGGTTCATCCGCACGGTGTTGCCGTTGGTGACCTCCACGACGGTGTCAAATCCCGTCCACTGGCTGCCGGAAAGGATCAGCAGCCGATCGTCGCGTTGCTCCAGATAGGGCGGGAAGCCGAGCAAAGAGGGGTCGCCGTTATTGAGGAGCATGTAGTCGGCCAAGCGACGGAACAGCTTGGGCATCAGGACGGAGGAGTCGGTCAGCGAGCTCAGTCCGTTGATCTTCGCTCCACTCCGGGTCTCGTCCTCGGGCCAGAGCCCTTTGTCCGCCGCGCGCGCCTGCTGTGCCGCCATGGTCAGCTCTTCTCGCAGGTCGGCGTAGAGCTTGCGGTAGAAGGTCGGGTAGGCGAGACCCTCAGCTACGTGGTGGTGGTTCGCCGTTCGCCGCAGTTCGGTGACATCGACGTGGACAGAGGTGCCGCTGTTGCCTGGCGCGTCGGCGCCACGGCCGGCGAGAGCCACGCAGCGCCCGTTCACGTCGGCACTGCGCGTCAGGATGTAGCCGGGACGAACCTCGGGCGTGCATTCCGTGACAATGCCGTTCGCGTCGCGCCGCACGGTCTCGAAGCCCAGCCAGGTCAACAATTCGTCGGCGGCCTTACCGGCGAACGGCGCCGGCTGGTGCAGTTCGGGGCCGCTGGGTGGGCGGTAGTGCGTCTCCAACGTGTCAATGCCGTCCAGCCGGAGCTGGGCACCACCAGTTTTGTTGCGCCGCACACGCCGACCGCGCAGCAGGTCCCACTCATCGGGGTCGTCGGGGTAGAAGCGCACGGAGTCTCCGTCGGGGCTCGCTCCGACGATCTTGTACGCGCCTTTGATCAACAGCATCGGCATGATGGCTCTCCACGGTTGCAGGCTGCTGTCACGATGATTGAAGCAGGGCCCCGGCCGGGACACGGGGCCGGCGTTCAGGGGGTGATCAGGACGCCGACGTTGGAGCCGGAGACGTCCGCCAGTGCGGTGATCTGTCCGGACGCGTTGACGCCGGTTCCAAAGGTGATCTGCACACCGGACGCGCCAACGAGGGTGGTGAGGTCCACCATGCCCATGGAACTGTGGAACGAGAACCCTCGTGTCGGCATGTCGAAGCCGCCCACAACTTCGTCGTTGGGACTGACGTCGAACCCGTCGCTGTGCACAGGCAGCAGGGACACGGGTGCCGTCGTGGCTGCGAAACGGGTCGCACCGGTCAACGTGGCGCCGCTCGCCGTCGTTCCGGTCGTGTCCGAGGTCCCGATGATCGTCGCGTTGTCGTTGATCCCGAAGGCGCCGCTGGTTCCCAGGAATCCGCCCGGGTTGGCAGGGTCCGGTACCAAGGTCCCCAGGTCGGTCATGATGAGTGAGCCAGCGGTCAGTAGGAAGGCCCGCTCGACCGGCTGGCCGCTCGAGTCGAGCGCTGCGGACACGCCGACGATGTCGCCGTTGTTGTTGATGCTGGTGGCACGACTCTCGTCCGGCGGGCCCGCGACCAGGGAGCCGAGGTCGCGCATGGTGCCGAGAGCTGGATCGAAGAGGAAGGCGTGCTTCGAACCGGTCGCCGTGTCCGACGCGCCCACGATCTGGCCGGAGTCGTTGATGTCGATGGCGCGGCTGTCGCCAAGGAAGTTCCCGGGGGTGAACGGATCGGGTATGAGCGTTCCCAGATCCTGCACAGCCCCGCCTGACCACCGGACGGCGCGCGTGACGAGGTTGCCGTTCGCATCGAGGCCCTCAGACTCGCCGCAGACCTCCCCGGCCGCGTTGATCGCCGTCGCCCGCCCACTGCCCGGGGCGCCGCCGGTGAAGAGGAGGGGCAGGTGGGTGGCCGCCCCCGTGGTGCCGCCGGGCTGTTGCGGGACCCACAGGAACGGGAACACGGTGTCTTCCTGTCCCACGACGGCACCAGCGTTGTTCAGGCCGATCGCTTCGCTCTCCCCTGTCACTGGAGCGGCGACGAGCGTGGTGACTGTCGTCATGGCGTATCACTTCTTCTAGCGCTGTTAAACAGTGAACGGCATGATGCGGTAGGACAGCGTGTATGCGGAGCCGTCCGCACGGAACTCGACGGTTCCCGGACCGTCGGATCGGCTGATCGTCGCTCTTCCGAGCGGATCGTCCGCACCGAAGACTTCCTCGTCGAACAGCTCGAGCGTGCCCGTGGGTGTCGCCATGAGCCGCACTACGTTGACGTCGTGCCGGCTGGAGGCTGTGGCTGCGTTGGCCGACCAGATTCGTTCCCCGTTCCAAACCAGATACGGCTCGTCGCTCCCCTCGTCCGCCGGGACAAGACAGGTGAGGGTCTGGAACTGGACGAGGCGGTCATTGGTGGTCGCGGTCGTGGAGAGACGCCGCAGGGGTATCGGCGGTGGTTCGCTCAGGGCGGGTGTGAGTGTGCTCGGATCGAACAGCTGGGGAGGAGTGATCTGGCCGCGTGAGAGCCGTATGGCATGGCTCATCACCGCGTTGATCAGCCGGGTGTACATGTCGATCGCACTCTGCAGGGTCTCGGTCGCGGGCAGCGGATCGAAAAACTCGGGATTCCGCAGGGCGAACTCGAGGTCGTTCCTTGTCTGGAGATAGCGCATCTTCTTCTCGCGGGCATCCGCCAGCGCCACGAGAAAGGACTCCTGCTCCTGGGGTGTTGGCACAGGGAGCGGCAAGGTGTCGTAGGTCGCCACTTCCGCCTCATAGGCCGCCGCACTCGTGCTCGCGATCTGTGGAAAGCTCTTGAACCGATTGATCACTTCCCCGATCTCCACGGTCGGGGAGATCTGTACTCCTGCTCCTGCCTTTTGGTACATCGATGCGGTCATCTCGGAACGGGTGCTCTGGCTGGAGTTCGCCTGGGCGAACGCTGCTGAGAAACCGCCGGAGGCGATCAGTCCGTTCGCCTCGGCCTGCAAGGTCGCCGAAAGTTCCGACTGCTTCGCCGTGGAGACGGACGTGATGCGGATGACGGCATAGAACTCCCCGCCTGTCTGCAGGCCGCGCACGAAGCTGTCTCCGAAGGCCGCCTTGAACTCTTCGAAGCGCTGGGAGTCGAGCAGTGCCTGCGCCGGCGCGGTAACCTGGAAACTCTTTCCGCGGCGCAGCGGGTTCTGGACCACGCACCTGGCCACCACGAAAGTGGACGTGGAATTGAAATTGGACGACTCGGCGAACTTGGCCTTGGCGGAACCGGATACCAGGCCGTATCTCCCGTGCCCCTCAAACGACATCCCCATCGAGTCCATCAACTGTTCGTGGGAGGTCACGATCACGATCGATGCGGACACTTCCTGGCCGGTGGCTACAGGGTTCTCATCGACTGTGAAGTTGTGCAGCGCAGTGCCGACGGCCAGGCCGGACTCGCTGTTGAACCCCATGCCTATCTCTTCGTCATTGAACAGCAACCGGCGTACTTGCGGAACTCGGGGCATGAGGTCTCCTCGATAGAAAACTGCCCAAAAGTCGATCGTCTTCCTGCGGTGGATGAGGGTGTAGCAAATGTGTTTCCGGCGATGTCGAGTTGCCGGGGCCCGGCCGGTATCAGGGCTATGATCCAGTAGATCCCTGACTCCCGCACCACGCAACTGGGCTATCACATCGCGCTCGCGAGCAGCTTCTGAGGTATTGACGTTTAACTCCGCAACAAAGAGGTTGAATTCGAGACCAGCCACCAGGCGCCATACGCTCTCTGGGGCTCTGGCGCATTCAGGATTCACGTCTGGTAGACGGCCGCGTAGTCGACGCTCGGCGGAGAAGCACACGTGGCCACGAACACAATCCAGCACTCTCCGGTTACCGCCGACTACACGACCGGCGGGCGAGTCGCCTGTCTGGCACGAACGGCTCGGGCAACTGGCATGGTTCATCCGGCAATGGCGCTCTCACGCACAAGCACACGGGGTGGCAGGCCCTGCTCGGGGGGCGGACAGCCGCGGACGCTTCCCCCCAACCAGATGCCAGATGGGGCACCGGTCCAACGGATCGGGGCGGCGCCGCCATCGGCGAGGCGCCTGCGACAGGAGGGCACTGTGGCCCGCAACGACGCACAGACCACCGGCGTCGGGGCGGCTGGTACTGCAACGGTGCTTGCCGTGACTGCTGGCCGGATCCGTCGTTGGAGTGGTTGCGGGTGGGGACCTTGCTGATGTCCGGCTGTGGGCGAGGGAACTCGACGTTCTGCATAAGCGGTTCGTGCACCGGTTCAACAGGTCGGAACCGACTGTGTGAGCGCTGGCCTACACGCGGGGACTGATCGCTCCGCTGCAGCGCAAGTCGCAGTCGTGGGGGTGGCGTTCACCAGCGGGTGTCTTGCGTGCCCTGAACGAGCCGCAGTCCTTCAGCGTCGGCGTAGTCGGCCGGTCCGCCGTTGAGGACTGCGACATCGGTGTGACCGGCGCGCTCCAGGAGGCTGGCGGCGGTCATCGCACGCTCGCCGTGTCCGCAGGCGATGACCGGACGTTGCGGAGCGGCGGCGGCAGCAGCGGCGGTCAGGCCACCCAGTTCGATGTGTACGGCGCCGGGGACGTGTCCGGCGGCGACCTCCGCTTCCTGCCGCACGTCGACATAAGGGCGGTCATCCGTCTGGTCGGCGGTGACGAAGGCCGTGGTGGCCATGCGGTGGCCAGCGGCTGTCCAGGCGGGGATCCCGCCGTCGAGGCGGCCGGCGAGCCGCTCATATCCGATCTTGTACGCCTGCCAGACGATCTCGCTCGGGTCCTGGTCCTCGCCGGTGACGAAGGCCAGCGGGGCGGTGTCCGGCACGAGCCACCCGAGCCAGGTGGCGAACTGGCGGCGCAGCGGGATGGACAGGGAGCCGGGGATGTGACCGGCGGCGTAGTCGGCGGCCGGGCGGACGTCGATGGCGAGCCCGCCCCGGGCTATCAGGGCGCGGACCTGCTGCGCGGACAAGGCGGGCAGCAGCGGGTCCGCGGTCAGAACGGCGGGGCCGCGGCGGTTGATTTCGGCCAGCCGGTCGAAGTACGCAGGGTAGGTGCCCAGGCTCGCAATGAGCTGGGAGACGAAGGCGTCCTCGTCAGGTGCCGCGAGCAGCGGGTTGGCCTGCTTCTGCGCGCCGATCGTGGAGATGCGCTCGGTGCCAGGCGGCGCGGAGCAGAAGGACCCGGCACCGTGGGTGGGCCATACCGTGGTCTCGTCCGGCAGCGTGGCCAGCCCCTTCAGCGACCGGTACTGGGCCCGGGCGAGTTCCTCCGTACGGTCGGCGCCGAGGAGATCGGTACGGGCGGCCGAGTTCACGATCAGCGACCCACCGGTGAACACACCCAGCTCCCGGCTGCCGTCCAGTAGCAGGAAGGACAGGTGCTCGTCGGTGTGCCCGGGGGTGGCCAGCGCCCGCAAGGTCAGGCCGCCCAGATCGACCTCGTCGCCATCCACCAGACCCCGGTGAGGGAACGCGCGGCGGCCGGCCGCGGAGGCGAGCACGGTCGCGCCGGTGTCGTGGCCGAGCTGGACGGCGCCGGAGAGAAAGTCGGCGTGCAGGTGCGTGTCCGCGGCGAACGTGACGCGCAGGCCGCGCCGCTCGGCTGCCGAGTGCAGGGCACGCAGGTCACGGCTGGCGTCCATGGCCAGGGCGCGGCCGTCGCCGAGGTCGAGCAGGTAGGCGCTGTTGCCCAGCCCTTCGTCGACGAGCGCAATGAGGTGGTCGTCCGCGAAGCCCACGGCGTTCTCCAAATTCTCGACAGCGGGGTGTGCGGTCACGTCCCTTAGACTCATCTACAATAATCCATGGATTGCTGGAGGGTGCGTTGTCGGCGAATTCGAAGAGCGGGACGAAGGCGCGGCTGTACGACGCGTTCGCGGCCAGCGGCAAGGCGCTGGCCAGCGGAAAGCGCCTGGAGCTGCTGGATCTGCTGGCACAGGGTGAGCGCACTGTCGACGCGCTGGCGAAGGCGGCCGGGCTGAACCTGACCACCGCCTCGGCGCACCTGCAGACCCTCAAGCAGGCCGGCTTCGTCGCCACCCGCCGCGAGGGCGTGCGCATCCATTACCGGCTCGCCAGCGACGACGTCGCCCAGCTGTTCGCCCTCCTGCGCAAGGTCGCCGAGAAGCACCAGGCAACGGTCCCGCCCGCCCGCGACGCCTACCTCGGGGAAGACGGCGGAGCGGAGCTCACCCGCGAGGAACTGCAGGCCCGGGTGGAAGCCGGAGACGTCGTCGTGCTCGACGTGAGGCCGGTGGAGGAGTACCGGGCCGGGCACATCCCCGGCGCGATCTCCATCCCGGTCGAGGAGCTCGCCAACCGGATCAACGAGCTTCCCGAGGACACCGAGATCGTCGTGTACTGCCGCGGCGAGTACTGCGTGCTGGCCTACGACGCCGTACGGCTGCTGACCGACCGCGGACGCCGGGCCGTCCGGCTCAACGACGGCATGCTGGAGTGGCGCCTGTCGGCGCTGCCCGTCGATGCCGCGGACCTTACGTGACCCCCCGGGCGGCGACTTCCTGCTGCACCCGGGGCCGGCCGTGTACGGTCTAGCTCGGTTGCAACGCCATCACCGGTCGACCCACGCATCGCCGACGCGATAGGCCCATATCTCACCCCTGAGCGCTTCGCATCCTGCGGTTCGCGGGTGACGGCAGCGGGTGGTCGGGGTCCGCAACGCCTGGCAGGGCTCGTGAGTATGCGTCGCCAATGCCTGGCGCTTCGCCGCTGTTCCGATCCACAGCCCGAGGAATGCGCGGCCTTTGGCAGTGACGGCCAGGGCGGTAGATGGGCCGGTGGCGGCTGCCCCACGGGTCTTCACGTGGATGGCGTTCAGCTGCTCGCTATACCCGAAGGGATCGCTGGGACGCCCGGGTATGGACCGGCGCCCTCCTCTCGCAGCTGACCACGGGGAGGACTGCAGAGCGGCGAGCGCCGCCCCTTCTCCGCCGCGCGCAGCTGCATCCGCACCCCGGGGGGCGAACATAAGGCATAGAGGCGCCGGTGTCGAGCAACGACTGCCGCGTCCTTGGCTTGGCCTCGCCGGGGTAGAGATCGGCGATCCGGCGCATTGCCAGGCCGGGCAGGTAGGCGATCAGGCAGCCTGTGTTGCGTGCGACGGTCAGTGGCAGGGCGCCGATGGAGGCGGGCTGGTCCACGATCACCAGGACGGTGCCGAACTTGTTCCGGAGCCTGTCGAACACCGCGCGCGGTTTCGGCTCGCTGTTGGCAGCGGCTTGTCGAACACCCTCTTGCCGGCCGAAATCAGCCCGTAGCCGTGATCCGTGCCCTCACCGACGTCCAGGCCGAAGAAGACGCCCACCCGTGGATGTCGATCACTGCGCCCCCGCGTGTCTGAGTGCGATGCCAAGCTCGGTGGGGGGCGACAGGGCAACAGTCATGCCGGGCCCGGAGGCCAGCGGCCCTCTTGCAGACCGCGATTGAAGATGACCGGGAGCCGGGGCCGGCGCCATGGATGTTCCGATGGGACTCGCGGTGAGGTGCCGCGTTGCCGCCCCGCGCCGCACAGAAGGTGTTCGGCCAGCGGCGTCACACGGCAGCGGCGGCCGGCCGGGGCGGGCGTCGCCGAGCTGGCCGACTGCCTCACCCGCCCCACCAGTCACACATGCATGGCACCACCTCGCCCGCAGGACGGGTGAGGTGCAAGCTGGAACAGAGGGAGTGACATCCGGCTAACCGGCGGAGGAAGCGAGATGACAGAGCAACCCACCACCGGTCCCCCACCTTGGCATCTGGCAGGCGACTGGTTCGATGTGTGCAAGTGCGCCGTCCCGTGCCCCTGTACGTTCGCGCAGGCTCCCACCTACGGCGACTGCGAGGGTGTGCTCGCGTGGCACATAAGGGACGGCAATTTCGGCGACGTGCGGCTCGACGGCCTCAACGTACTGATGCTCGGCTCCTTCGTGGGCAACGCCTGGACCCGCGAGCACACGGACGCCTACGCCGCGGTCTACTTCGACGAGCGCGCCGACGAACAGCAGCGCACTGCCCTCCAGACGATCTTCGGCGGTGAGGCGGGCGGATGGCCCGCAGAGTTCGGCGAGATATTCGGCCCCGAGATCAGGGGCATGGACTTCGCGCCCATCCGCATCGAGGTCGACGAGAACCTGGCAGCCTGGCGCGCGGAAATCCCCGGAAAGGTGACGGCTACCGCCGAAGCGCTGACCGGCCCGACCACTCCGGAAGGCGCACGGGTCCAGGTGCACAACGCCCCCGGCGCCGAGGTGGGACCCGGCCAGGTCGCCACCTGGGGCCGCGCCACCACGGATCGGGCCGACGCCTTCGGCTTCATCTGGGACCGTTCGGGCAAATCCAGCAAACACTTCCCCTTCGACTGGACCGGCCCGACCTGACCACGCAGAGAACTGCGTTCCTGGCACGCCCGATGCGGGAATCTCGTGTGAAGGCCCTGAGCACAGGGGACCGTCGGCGCAGCCCTCGCGGATAGAAGCTCGACTGGCTGGAGTGGCCGGCGCCGAGTCGGATAAGAGGCCACCCACGCAGCGTCTCCTGCGGCGATCTCGGCGGTGACACGGTCGATCAAGACGACGTACGGATCTCACCGACGCCGCCCTTAACTGTCCGATTTTATCGGAAAGCAACGTTTACATGCAGTTTTTACAGGTTTAGCGTGAGGGTGGAGGCGTTATCAACGCCCACCCTCTGAGAAGGGAGCAGCCATGTCGTGGACGATATCCGGCACGTACGTCGCCGGCTGCTCGTGCGCCGTGCTGTGCAGCTGCCCATACGACGGCCAGCCCCGGGACGCCAAAGGCGGGACCGAATGCCTGGGCACCGCCGTCTTCCACGTCGCGGACGGAAATCTGGACGAGGTGGACCTGTCCGGTGTGGACTTCGCCTTCTACAACCACTTTCCGTCCAACCTGACATCGGGCAACTGGAAGGTCGGGCTCGTTGTGGACAGCGCGGCGAGTGACGAACAGGCGAACGCGCTGGAGCGAATCCTGTCCGGCCGCGAGGGCGGAGCGTTCGGCCAACTCTCGCAGTTCTACGGCGAATACCTGGGAATGGAGCGGGCGAAGGTCTCCCTCACCGACGGGGAGAGGCCCGGCTTGACGGTCGAGGGCAGGACCGAGCTGTCGTATGCGCCGCTCACCGGCCCCGACGGCAGTTCGACGAAGATCAAGAACGCCATGTTCGGGTTCGCGCCCGAATTCGAGGTCGGCACGGCCTCAGGACGTTCCGATGCGTTCGGCCTGAGTTACGAGGCGTCGTACGGCGAGACGGCCGACTACGTCTTCAGCAGCGAGGAGACCGAGGGAGTCAGCAAGGGACGCGCCTGAGCAGTGCCCGAGCAGAACCGCACCAGATCAAGAAGGCGCGATGGTGTCGTGTCGCGATAGTGCCGTGTGCTGTTCAACTATCCGTTCTGTGTGTCGAGCGCGGGCTTCTTCAGCTGCCGACCGGCGACGTGGCGGACGATGACCAGATGAGTCACATGCCGTCCATGGACGGCATCGAGTCCCGAAGCCCCGGCAGCAGCCAGTCCTGGAACGGCGCGAGCACGGCCAGGACGAGGAACGCAACGCCCACGACCCTCGCGAGCAGCGGCCCCCGCGACCACAGTTTCTCCACGAAGATCACCACGGCCAGTCCGGCCATCGCCGCCACGTTCATCACGCCCAGCGGGATCAGGACGACCATCAGCCCGGCGCAGCACCCGACGCAGTAGGCACCGTGGTGGACGCCCACCCTCAGGTCGCGCGCCGGTGGCCGGAAACCCGCGTAGTGCATCAGGTGGCTCATGGGGTCACGGCAGTGCCGCAGGCACACGTACTTCAGCGGGCCGAGCTGGTACAGGCCGGCGAGGAGGAACGCGGTGAAGCCGATCCAGCGCCCGGCGGTCGGGCGGCCGGCGACCAAGTCGCCGGTGAGGGCCAGGGCCACGTAGGCCAGCGCCCCGAAGACAGTCCACACCATCAGATACCCGGCGACGAACTCGACGGTGCGCGCGGCCCGCCTCCAGCCCGAGGATTGCCGGCCGATCCCCCGCACCCACGTAAGCGCCACCGGCGCCATGGACGGCAGCATCATGGCCGCCATCATCGTCACCCACAGCAGCAGGAACAGCGGCAGCGCCATCCCCATCGTGCCGGGACCAACGCCCATGCCCCGGGCCTGCCCAACCGTGAGCGCCCACGCAGGCACCGCGATCAGAACGACCAGGAGCCAGGCGGCCGCGAGATCCCGCTTCGGCAGCAGCCCACCACCGGCTCCGGTCGGCGCGGGCGACCGCGCGGGGGCGGGTACGGTGGTCCGGGTGAAACGCATCGGCGTGCCCTCCTGCGGATACATCCAGCAGACCACTCCTCGACGCACGGCGCGACTCGCCCGAACTCGCGCGAGGCTGACGGGCCCCTGCCGGGGTGCAGCACGGCCAGGGGACGGCGGTACCGTGCAGTAATGACGGGCCAAGAGATCATCGGCGAGGTCGAGTGCGATGGCCAAGGCCAGGACCAAGGACCTGCTCGCGGCGGTGAGCCGCTTGCGCCGTTCCAACGGTTTTAGACTCGCCGCGCCGAGCGCCCAGCCGGTCACCACTCAGCGGCGCCCGGCGCGTGCGCCGCAGCCGAACACCTCAATGCGCCCGTGCTAGCGACCATGGACATTGAATCTTCCCGGGCACCAGCCCTCGTCCGCTCAGCCCTCTGCCCACTGCTTCAGTTCAGGTGTGGCGCTCACCACGGCTGGACAGCGGCGGCTCGACAGTCGGGCAGGCAAGGAAAACGGACGCGGGTCCAGGTAATCACGGGGACTCACCGTCCATCTCGCGGCCGGCGGGGTACGAGAACCGCCCGCAGGGCAGGCCGCCCACCGGTCGGTGCGCCGGCCGCTCTGTCGCTCCCGAGCCCTGGCCCAGCTCATCCGCCCTGCATGGTGTGCTGCCCGCCTTGGCGGCAGGCAGGAGCTGGTCGCCTCACCCGGAACCGCGGACGGCGCTGCAGACGGCGTCGCTGGCGCAGTTGTAGTCGTCTCTGCCGACGTGCGTCCTTCCGCGGATGGAATGGGCTCTTTGGTCTGGCGACGCCATCGGGGCCACCCCCAGCACCAGAGGCCCTGCGGCCAGGCCGCTGATGGTCATCAGCCTGCTCCGACCCTCCAAGCCAGAGGACTGGGCACCGCCGTCAGCGGCTGGTGACACCGTTCTCACCGGCCCACCAGACACAGGTGTCGGAGCCCCAGTCGTCCTCACAGACTGTCCGAGCACGAGGTGGTCGAGTCGGCAGCGGCTGCGTCGGCGAAGGCCGTGGACGACCAGCTGATCGACAAGCTCGTGAACCGGCCCCGGGCCGAGGGCCTGCAGTTGACCGGCGAGGGCGGGCTGCAGCAGCTGGCCAAGCGGCTGTTGGAGTCCGCCATCGAGGGCGAGGCCACCGATCATCTCGGCTGTGGGAAGCACGATCCGGCGGGCAAGGACGGTGGCAAGTTCCGCATCGCACACGCTCCAAGAGCGTGCTGAGGGACGTGCAGGCGCTGTTTCCGTGGCTTTGAGCTTCTAGTGGACATGTTGCCGTCATGCACCCGAAGCTCTGAAGGCAACGCCGGTCAGCGTCGCGCCTCACCTTGAGCGATCTCCACCTCGTGGTGGAAGGTGATCACGCCGGTTGCCGCGGCGCAGGCCGATGCGGCCGTGCAGGCGGCGAGAAGCAAAGCAATCCAGGAAGCCGTACGGGGGCGGCATGCGGGGGGCGCGAGGAGGGCCGCGACCCGCTGGGGGACGGGGCCGGTGGTGGCGGCAGAGGCGAAGTCCGGGCGGGTGGAGGGTGAGGCGTGGGCGGCGAGTGCGGCTCGGGCTATGGCCCGCGCGGTCAGGTGCCGGTCGCCCACGGCGGTGGCAGCGGCTTCGTCGGCCGCCCGTTCCGCGGCGAGTTGGACCGTGTCACGGACGCGGCGCAGGCTGGGATGGCAGTGGGCGGCGAGCTCGGCGGCGAGCAGGAAGCGGTAGTGGCCGCCCGCGTTGTGGGCGCGCTCGTGAGCGAAGAGGACCTGACGTTCGGCCGGGGCGAGGCTGCGGAGCATCCCCGTGGTGACGACGATGCGGTGCGGGCGGCCCGGCAAGGCGTACGCGTCCGGATGGGGTGAGTCGATGACGCACAGGTCGCCGGCGGTGGAGCTGCGGTCTGCCTGCCGCCAGGCGGTGCGGAAGGTGCGGACCTGGCGCAGGGCCGAGCTCAGCAGTGTCCAGGCGCTGACCGTGAGGACGCCGGTGGCCGCGGCGGCCGCGGGCAGGACGAGGGTGGTCGGCGGCGTGGGCAGGGGGTGGACGAGTTCGCCGAGCGCGGCGAACAGGGGGAGTTTGAGCAGGCCGGTCAGGACGAGTGCGCCGAGCGCGGACACGGAGGCGCCGGCCAGCACGAGCGCGGCCAGGGTCAGCGTCCACAGCGCGACGACGGGGTTGAGGCGGTCGAGCACGCGCCCGGCGAGCGGTCGCACGGCGAAGGGCAGGAGCAGCGGGGGGATCAACAGCAGAGCGGTCATTGCTCACCCGATTCCAGAAGCTCGCGCAGGATCCGCTCGTCGTCGGTGCTGAGCCGGGCGACGAAGCGGGCCAGGACCGTCTCGCGGTCGGTGTCCCGGGCGAGTTCGGTGTGCATGCGGCGGGCGGTGAGGCCGGGGGCGTCCTCGACGGGGAAGTATGCATACCCGCGCCCTTGCCGCTCGCGGCCGACCACGCCCTTGTCGTGCAGGCGGGTCAGGATCGTCGTGACGGTGGTGCGGGCCAGGTCCACGGCGAGGTCGGCCTGTACCTGCCCCGATGTGCGCGGGCCGTCGGCGGCCCACAACGCGGCCATGACGCTGGCCTCGAGCTCGCCCGCCGGTCGGCGTTCGTCCTTCGCGTGGTCGGTCATGGGAACGATCCTCACCCCGTCCTCGTCTACAGTGCAGTAGACCGTCTACAGGATTGTAGTCGACCGGGTGCCGCGTCCGCGTGCTCCCGTCCGTCCAGTATGAGAGGGCTCGCGTATGACGGAGCTCGTGACCATGGCCGCACCCGCGGCATCGCGGTTGGCGGTGAACATCCTCAGCGCCCAGTCGCTGCTGTCCGCCTTCGGCGTGCTGGGGGTTGGCGTGGTGCTGTTCGCCGAGACAGGGCTTTTGATCGGCTTCTTCCTGCCCGGTGACTCCCTGTTGTTCACGGCCGGTCTGCTGTGCACCGGGACAGCCCCCGGTGGCCTGCGGCTGTCCCTGGTGCCGCTGCTGCTCGTCGCCGCCGCGGGTGCGCTGGCCGGCTCGCAGTGCGGCTACCTGATCGGGCGGAGGGCGGGCGGAGCACTCCTCGCCCGGAGCCGCTCGGCCCGCCTGCACGAAGGGGCCCGGCGGGCGGAGGAGTTGCTGGAGCGGTACGGGCACGCGAACGCCATCGTGCTGGCCCGGTTCGTACCGGTGGTGCGTACGGTTCTCAATCCCCTGGCGGGCGCCCTGCGGGTGCCCATACGCACGTTCACCGTGTGGCAGGCGGCCGGCGGCCTCCTGTGGAGCCTGGGCCTGATCCTCGCCGGCTACGCCCTCGGTTCATCCGTCCCGAACGTGGACCGCTACCTGCTCCCGATGGTCGCGGTGATCGTCGCCCTGTCGCTGGTCCCCCTCGCCGCCGAGGTGTACCGCTCCCGCCGGGCGAAGACGAAGGAGGCACACGGATGATGCTCGCCTTCGACGGGGCCGTGGTCGACGGCTCCGCCTACTCGGACGTGGTGAGCCTCGCCCGCCGCTCCCCCGCCTGGCTGGACAGCCTCGTGTCGGCCTGGTCGACGTACGGACTCGCGGTGTTCGCCGTGCTCATGGTCGTGGGCTGGTGGCGGGCGCGGCACGTCGACGCCCGTGCGGCTCTGATCGCACTGGCCGCGCCGGTGACCGTCGTGGTGGCCTACGCGATGAACGACGCGCTGAAACTGGTCGTGCGAGAGGACCGGCCGTGCCAGAGCCTGCGGGTGGTGACGTTGGAGGCGTGTCCGGCTCCGGGTGACTGGTCGTTCCCCAGCAACCACGCGGCCATCGCCGCCGCGGCCGCCGTCGCGCTCCTCTTCGTCTCCCGCCGGCTCGGTACGGCTGCCGTGGTAGCCGCCTGCGTGATGGCCGCCTCTCGGGTCTGGGTCGGCGCCCACTATCCCCACGATGTCGTGGCCGGCCTCGCGGTCGGCGCTCTCGTCGCGCTGCTGCTGATGCCGGCGGTGCGCCGCCGCCCCGACGCGCTGGCGCGACGGCTGACGGCGACGCGGCTGCGTCCGCTGCTGGTGGCGCCGTGAACCGCAGGGACAGCGCCGACCTGGCCGGCTGCACCGGGTTGGGCGCCTTGGCCGCGTTCGGTGTCCTGGCCGTGGTCGTGATCGGCGGCGACGGCACCATGCTGTTCACGGACGAGAACGTCCACTCCTGGCCTCTCACGCACCGCCCGGTCGTCGCGGTGGCCCTGGCCCGGGGGCTCACGGCCACCGGCACGGGCGTGGTCCCGTACCTGCTGGCCGTGCTGGCAGGTCTCGTCGCCGGACGCACCATACGCGGCCGTCTGTTCGGCGTCGCGTTCTGCGTCGCCTGCCTCGGGACCGGGCAGGCGGCCCGGTACGGGGTGATGCAGGTAGTTGCGCGGCCTCGCCCGCCTCGGTCGGAGTGGGCGACGCACGCCTCGGGATGGTCATTCCCCTCCGGCCACGCCACCACGGCCACCCTCACCGCCGGGCTGCTCGTCGTCGCGGTGCTCGTACGCGGCCCGAGCGGCAGAACCCTGCTCGCTCTCGCCGCATGCTGCTGGGGCGCACTGGTCGGACTGACCCGCGTCTACCTCGGGGTGCACTGGTTCACCGACGTCCTCGGCGGCTGGCTGTTCGGCGTCGGCTGGCTGGGACTGTGTCTCGCTGCCGCAGCCAGGGGGGCGCCCGAGCAGCTCATCGCCGATACGGGAGACACAACGAAGGAGGAAGAGGATCATGCGCCCCCACATCCTGGTCGTCGAGGACGATCACGCCCTGCGTGACGTCCTGCTGCGCGGACTGCGCGACGAGGACTTCGACACCGTGCCCGCGCCGGACGGCGCGACCGCCCTGCGCCTGGCCACCACCGACATCACCGCGGCCGTACTCGACGTCGGCCTGCCCGACGCGGACGGCCGGGACGTCTGCCAGGCGATGAGAGCGAACGGCTTCCTGTCCCCCGTCGTTTTCCTGACCGCTCATCACCGGCTCACCGACCGGCTCAGCGGATTCTCCGCCGGAGGCGACGACTACCTGCCCAAACCCTTCCACCTGGCCGAACTCGCCGCCCGGCTGCGGGCCGCCCTGAGACGCGCCGGCCCTCCTCCGACAGCCGCGACAGGGGACCTGGTCCTGGACGCCGTCCGCCACCGTCTCACCGTGCGCGGCGCCCGGGTGGATCTGACGCCCACGGAGTTCCGCCTGCTGGCCGCACTCATGGCCGCGTCCGGAGACATCGTGCGCCGGCGCGAGCTGGTCAGAGCGGGCTGGCCCGAAGGTGCACACGTCAGCGACAACACACTCGACCAGTACCTGACGCGGCTGCGCCGCAAACTACGCGACAGCGGCAGCGTGTTGACCCTCACCACGGCCCGCGGAATCGGCCACCGCCTGTCATGACCGCAAACCTCTCCCGCCTGGTGCGGCGTCCGGCGCCCCGCACGCTGCGCGGCCGACTGTCCCTGGTGGCCCTCACCACCGCCGCTTTCCTGATGGTGATCCTCACCGTCGTGTTCAACACCGTGGTCCGCCAGCATCTCCAGCGTCAGGCGGACGACGAACTGCGCACCCGGGCCGCCGCTGTCGCCACCACGGTCGACACCGGGCGAGCGGGAGTACGTGTCCTGGAGACGTCGAACGACGAACTCCTCGACACGAACGTGTGGATCTACGCGGGCCCGCGCCTGCTCGAACGGCCGCCCTCCGCCCCGGTCACCGGTCTCCTCACCCGCGCCGCCGCCCGGCT
Source organism: Streptomyces bullii (assembly GCF_042657145.1). Classification (NCBI taxonomy): domain Bacteria; kingdom Bacillati; phylum Actinomycetota; class Actinomycetes; order Kitasatosporales; family Streptomycetaceae; genus Streptomyces; species Streptomyces bullii. The sequence goes on along the minus strand of NZ_JBHSNY010000020.1, from coordinate 42,656 downwards.
CGCCGCGCACGGCGGGCAGCACTGCACCACCCTTGCACGCTCTGCCGGCCCCGTTCGGCTGTGTTCCCAGGCCATAGACGGCACCGCAGCCGTCGTCACCGCCCTCGATCTGTCCCCCTATCGCAGTTCGGCCGACACCCTGCTCCTCGCGTCCCTCACCCTCGACGCCGTCGTGCTGGCCTGCACCTACGTACTGACACGGCTGGCGGTCGGCCGCGCCCTGCGCCCCGTCCGCACCATGACCGACCAGGCCACCCAGTGGAGCGCCGTCGCCTCCACCGAGCGCTTCGGCACCGCCGAACAGCCCGCCGAACTCGCCCGCCTCGGTACATCCTTGGATGCACTCCTGGACCGCATCCGCGCGGTGCTGCGCCACGAGCAGCAGCTCACCAGAGAGCTGTCCCACGAACTGCGCACCCCGCTCAGCAGAATCATCGCCGAACTCGACTGGTGGCAGGCCCGCCCCCGCTCAGAAGCCGAGACCCGGGCCACCCACGCCGCCATCGCCGACGCCGCCCAGTCCATGCGCACGATCTGCGACACGCTGATGGACGACGCTCGCGACAGCGCGTCCACCGCGCCCGGCACCGCCGACGTCCTGCCGGTGCTGCGCCTCCTCACCGAACGTCTTGAGATCCCCGGACACGTGCAGGTTGTCGTCGACGTCCCGCACCCGGGTATGGAAGCCGGCGTCCTGCCCGCGCTCCTCGAACGCATCATCAGTCCCCTCCTCGACAACGCTTTGCGGTACGCGCGTTCACACGTCACCCTCGTGGCGAGCCGGCGGCCGGACGGCATCCGCATCGATGTCGACGACGACGGCCCCGGTGTACCGCGTTCGTTCGCCGGGCAGCTTTTCCAGCCTGGCCGGCGTGCCGAGCCCGGCGACGGGCACGGCGGAGCGGGCCTGGGACTGTCACTCGCGCGACGCCTGGCCCGCTCCGCCGGCGGGGAGGTCAGCTACGACGAACAGCGCGCCGGCGGAGCGCGGTTCGTGGTCAGCCTGCCTGCTGGATGATCCTGTCGTGCTCGGCGACATCCTTCCGCGTCATCGTCAGGAACACCACGAGCCCGAGGATGACCGACAGGAACAGCACACTGGTGACCACTGTGCCCAGGCCGAGGCCGCCGTCCGCGGTCGACTGGGACAGGTAGTCGCCCACCGAGGCGCCCAGCGGCCGGGTGAGGACGTATGCGATCCAGAAGCTCCACACGGCGTCGAAGCCCAGCGCGAAGTGCACCACGCCGACCGCGGCTATCGCGAGGGCGAACAGAAGCGCGGACACCCAGTAGCCGAGGGCCATGCGCTCGGCGACCAGGTCACCGGCCGCGGTACCGAGAGCGAAGGTGAACAGCACCGCGAGCCAGTAGAAGGACTCACGGCTCAAGGTGTCGATACTGTGAATGGACAGGGTCCGTTCCCGGCGGTACCAGATAGCGAACACGACCGCGAGGACGATCGCGAACACCGTCGTACTCAACTCCAGCGGCACACCGAGGTTGTCGGTGAGGTTGTCGCTGATCAGGGTGCCGACGACGCTGATCAGGGCCACGGCCAGCCAATACACGCCGGCGCGGTAGGCGGCCGTACGGAACTGGCAAACCAGCACGACCGCCAGCAGCACGCTCATCAGCAGCGACACACCGGTCAGCCCCAGCCCCAGCTTCGAGTTGAGCAGGTCGGCCGCGGTCTCACCGACCGTCGTGCACAGCACCTTGATCACCCAGAAGTACACGGTGACTTCGGGAACCTTGTTCCAGCGCAGACGGTGACGCGCGGGGGCCGAGGTGGTGGTGCCCATGGGAATCTCCGAGGTCTCGGATGTCTCGTAGGTCATGAGGCCGACCGTGCCATCGGCTGCCTGAACGCATCCTGACTGGCCTTGTGGGCACCGGGCGGGTCGCAGGGCCCCTTCATCGGAGCTTCATCCGGCGAGCGGTACTCCGAGCAGGTGGACCCCCGTCGCGCAAACGCTCAGCGACTACGCGTTGCACTAGGGCGCCACGCGGCCACCCACGGCGTGCGTCAGCTCCGCGGCGGGGTCGGCGGCCCTTCGCCGGGCTGGTCGGGCTGTCGATCGGCGCCGCCGCACGGGCGGTGCTGGGGATCGGCTGCGCCGGGCTGATGATCTACGCCGCCTTCCCGACCGACCCGGCGGGCGCCGTGCCGTCCCTGGGGGCTTGGTACACCGTCGGGGCTACTAGGGCCTGTGTGATGTCGTGATCAATCTTGCCGATTCCGATCCGTGGCAAGGGGTGGATCCGGCAGGAAGACGGGTGTGACGCGCAGGCAACTTACCGAGGAGCAGTGGGAGTTGATCGAGCCGTTCCTGCCGATTGGCGAGTACGGCCCGTATCCCGAGCGGCTGCGGGAGCAGTTCGAGGGGGTGATCTAACGGTTCCGCACGAGCAGCCAGTGGCGGGAGATGCCCGGCGAGTTCGGCCCGTGGCCGACGGTCTACGGCCGTTTCCGGGTATGAAGGACGCCGGTGTCTTCACGGCTTTCCTGGAAGGGGACGGAACGGCCAGGACGGCTGTGACGAGCCCGAGCGGGAAGAGCGGCGGCACATAGGCGACGGCGCAAGCTCCGCTTGATGCCGCCGAGCGGCCCACCCTGGACCCCACGCCGAGGACGGTGGGAAGACCTCAGCCTTCCAGCGCGGTCTGGCGGCCCTCGCACAGTGGATCCAGCGCGAGGGCGGCCAGAAGGCAGTGCCGAGGGCACACGTCGAATGCGTCGTCGACGGCCGGAGCACCAGCACAAGCTCGGCGTGTGGATCTCCAACTTCAAGACCCGCCGCGGCCTCACCCACGACCAGCGCACCGCACACGCCGGACTCGGCATCGACCGGGCCTGACGACGAACGAGGAAGCGTGCCGTCCTCATCGAAGCCGACGGCTCAGCTGCCGATCGCCTCGCTGCGGACGAAGCCGGCGAAGCGGTCGGCGAACTCCGCGCTGACGTAGAGCCTGCCGTCGTTCTGCACGAAGAGCTCGAGGTTGTCCGCCAGCCAATTCGTGAAGACCGGGCCGGTGCGGTGGTCGTCGAACGCCTTGCGGTCCTTCCAGGCGCCGAGGAAGATCACCTCGTTCGCGGGGGGCGGGGGCTTGGAGCCGTCCACGATGGAGGTGTGCAGGCAGTACATGTAGGTGTCGGGCTCGTACTTCTCCACCTGCAGCACCAGTTCCTTCAGCGCCGTGACGGCCTCCTCCCCCCGGCCTTCGGCGTGCCACCACTTCGTGACGATGCAGATCATCTGGTCTGGCCCTTCCAGTGCTTGATCTCGTCCTGCAGCTTCGTCCGGTCCTCGGCGTTCGCGTAGAAGAAGCGGGGGCACAGCGTGTGCGCCGGGTTCACGGGGTTCGGTGTGCGCATCAGCGCGACGGCCTTGTTCTTCAGCGCGTACATGCCGTGCACGGCGAGCGGCAGCGGGTCGCCGGTCCTCTCACCGTTGGGGGCGAGCTTGTCCTTGACCTTCTTCCGCCCGCCCGCGAAGGCGAGATAGAGGTCGTCGACGAGCTGCGAGTACGCCAGGTCGAACTCGTTCAGCGCGGCGCCCTCGGGGCCGCCCGTGGTGGCGCCGTTGCGCTGGACGAACATCGCGGGGTGGACCGCGCCGTAGTCGACCAGGAGCAGGGAGCCCTTCGGCTCGTCCCCGGCCTTCTGGTCCGTGCGGAAGCGGCGGCCGGTCTGGAGTTCCCGGAAGCGGGCGTAGTGGGAGTACATCTGCCAACCGGAGTTGAGCCTGTCCTCGTCGGTGACCTTCTTGGCCTGCTCTTCCAGCTTGCCCTCCGGCAGCCCCTCACCCTCGTCGATGATTTTGTGGATGGCCGCCACGGCGGTCTTGCGGTCCTTCACCTCGATGGCCTGGCCCGCGCCGCCGTAGTACTCCGTGGCCCTCACCTGGCGAGTTGCGCTGAAGTCCTGGTCCGTGCACTTCTCTTCCAGCGCGGTCATGATCGCTTCGTAGAACTCGCCGATGGTGGGATAGCTGTTCTCGGCGCACCTGATGGCGCCCACCGCGGCCGCACCGTGGAACGGGTGCTCGATCTTGACGAAGCTGTCCACGGCCTGGCGTGTGAGGGGGCGCAGCGCGAGCTCGCCGATGCCGGAGATCAGGGGGTTGTCGAGCGGATACTCGGGGACCGGCTTCAGACCCTTGTGGCCGCGGAAGTCGACGGGCTTGACGCTCGGCGCCTCCCCGAGGGCGTTGAGGACGTTGGCGGCGAGCGCCATGTGGAGCATCTCCTCCATGACCACGCTGCGGATCGTCTGCGCCGCGTCGGTGTTGGTGCCGTCCTTGATGGAGTAGAGGGCGGTGAGATAGACGGGGATGGTGCTGAGCTCCAGGCCGACGGCCAGTTGCAGGAGAGCCTTGAGCTCCGAGATGTCCTTGATCGGTTCCGGTTTCTTGGGCGTGGTCACTTGCTCAGCTCCTCGGCGATCTCGTCACCCGTGCGGAGGGCCAGGGCGGTCATGGTCAGCGTCGGGTTGGAGGTTCCCAGCGTCGGCATGCTGCCGCAGCCGGCGATGAACAGGTTGGGCAGGTCGTGGCTGCGCTGGTGGCTGTCGACGACCGAGGTCTTCGGGTCGTCGCCCATCCGGTGGGTACCGACGACGTGCCCCGCACCGCGCACCCAGTAGTCCACGCCCTTGTAGGTCACGTGAGCCGCGTCGTCCGATTCGTAGTACGTGTAGTCACCGGTCTCGTAGTCGGGGCGCCGGTGTTTCTCCGTCATGCCGAGCCGCGCGAACAACTGCCTGCTGGCCTCTGCCGCCCAGGGCAGCGACGCCTTCACGTAGTCCGACAGGTCGTACTCGATGACCGGCCGGTATGTGCCGAGCGCGTCCTTGTAGTGGTCGTCGATGGTGACCCGGTTGCGTGCCTCGGGGTCCTGCTCCAGTTCCCAGGCGATCCGGAACTGGCGGGGCAGGATCTCGCCGAGCCGCTTGCGCAGTGCCTTGCCGTAGAGCTGCGCCCTGCCGTCGTGGCCGCCGCCGACGAGGTCGAGGACGGTGTCGTACGGCGCGTTCTCCGGGAAGTTCCAGCCCCAGTTGCCGATCTCCACGCGGAAGGCGGTGCGTCGGTCGCGGAAGATGCCGTCGCGGAAGGTGGGGATACCGGAGGTGGACCCGGGGCCCCGGAAGGCGCCGACGTTGTCCGGCAACAGGCCCCAGGTGAGCAGCAGCGGGTGGTCCATCAGGTTCCTGCCGACCTGGTCGCTGCTGTTGGCGGCGTTGCCGGAGGCAAGCAGGAGGGTGGCGTTCTCGATGGCGTTGGCGGCGAGGACGTAGGTGCGGGCGGTCACCGTGTGCTCCGTCGGGTCGGTGCCGTCGTCGTAGTACCTGTTGTACTTGAGGCCGGTGACCTTCGCCTGCTCCGTGCCCGCTCCCTCGGCGTGCATCACCTCCACGGCGACGGACTGGCTCTGGATGGCGACCCTGGCCCGGGTCCCGGGTTGCTCGTTCTCCTTCAGTTCGTAGGGATACTTGACGATCAGCTCGTACAGCGTCTTGAGCGCGTTGTACTTGGCCTGGACCGGACAGATCGGGATGCAGCTCGAGTTGCCCTCGCAGCGCTGGCCCCGGTCGGCGTTCCCCGCGGCGCCGACGATCCGGTAGTCCGTCGTGGTCGGGGTGGAGTTGCGGGCGACCGGCGTGTTGCTGATCCGGATGGCGAACTCGTGGCCCGGTTCACCCGGGTCCATGCCGGACAGCGTGATCGTCATGTCGTCGGCGTACTTCGCCATGTACTGGTCGAGGTAGCTGGAGGGGATCTCCTCCATCGGGAAGATGTACTTCCCGTCCCGGGTCTTCTTCGGGTCGCTGGGCCGGAAGTACTCGTCGAGGTCGTCGATGGGGTAGTACTGGTGCTCCACGTCGCCGGCGACGCCGATGATGTCCCACTCGGCCCGCTCGTAGTACGGCTTGAGGGTGTCGTAGTCGATCGGCCAGTCGACGCCCCTGCCGTACTGGCTGTTCATCCTGAAGTCGTTGGGCAGCATCCGCAAAGTGGTGCCCAGCCAGTGCAGCGTGGTGCCGCCGAGCGAGCGGGCGTAGTCGCTGCCGAAGGGCATCGGGCCCTTCTGGACGAAGTAGCCCTGGTCGCTGACCTTCGGCTTGCCCTCGGCGTCCTTGAGCTTCCTGATGTCCAGCACGTCCGGCTGCGGGGCCGAACTGCTGGCGGGGTAAGGCGAGTTGGGGACCTTGGCGAGCGCCTTGTGGTACGCGCCCACATAGGTGTCGTACTTGTCGGCGCTCAGGGCGGTGGCCCGGCCGGCCTCCAGGATCAGGATGCGGGGGAATTTCTTCTTCCTGGCGGCCTGTTCGATGACCGTCTTGGCGACGACGGCCCCGCAGATGCCGCCGCCGACGATGACCAGGTCGTATTCGGACGAAGCGGGATTGCTCATGGCTCTTCCTCGGCGTCGGGGGTCAGGGGGTCTGCAGGGACGGCGGTTCGGCCCAGGAGCCGTGGCCCGGGGGCTTGCCACCCATCGGGTGGGCTCCGGCGGCGACCCAGACAAGGCCCTCGCGGTAGCCCTGGCTGGAGATGACGTGCTCGACGTCGTCCGCGGTCGACCCGTGGAGATCGCGGTAGGCGCCGCTGAGCGGATACCAGTGGCCGAGGTACCAGAGCTTGATCAGGCTGACCACGACGGGCCCGAAGCGTGGGCTGTCGATCACGTCCTTCTTCAGGGCCGCGCCGTTCCTGGTCTGCTGGTCCGCGGTGAGCGCGTCGTTCGCGTACCGCAGCAGCTGTCCGGCTTCGCGTTCGCCGATCATCCGCAGCAGCGTGTCGTAGTACGTGTCGATCATGCCGGTGCCCGCCAGCTCCGCCCGGTCGAAGCCGGTGAGCTCGACGGAGAGGTCGGTGAAGATCTGTTTCGGGGTGGGGGGTGATGTGCTGTTGCCCATACGAGTACTCCCGTGCGGGGGTGAGGGGTGGGTCAGACGAGGGTGCGGTTGAGGGGGCTGAGGTCCAGCGGGCGGGAGAGGTCCGGCTCGAAGGTGGAGTCGACGGACTGCTGGAAGCGGAAGAAGCCCGTGGGATCGGCTTCCTTCTTGATCTTCCGGAGCCGGTCCAGGCTGTCGCCGTAGTAGGCCTTGGCCCAGTCCTTCTGAAGCGGGTCGATGTAGTTGACGTAGGCGCCGTGGAACTGGGAGCTGAGCGCCTCGCCGAAGTCGTAGGCCCACTCGACGTTGGCCCGGGTGTCGGCCGGGTCGTTCCAGATGGACTTGAGCTCGAAGATGTAGCGCTTGTCGCGGTGCGGGTACGGACCGAGGTCGGTGCAGTCCGGTTCGAGGACCTTGCCTCGACCGTGGGTCCACACCACGAAGCTGTCGGGCGAGGGCGCGGCGGCCATGGCCTCCTGAACGGCCTTGATCATGTCCGCGTTCCAGCCCGTGTCGCCGATCATCCCCGAGCGGATGTAGGCCAGCCGGTCGCCGACCAGGGTGGAGCGGCCGATGGCCATCTCCAGCGCCGGCAGCGGCACCGAGTGCAGCTGCGCTTCGAAGGGGTTGAGCCGGAGCATCGGCTGGAGCAGGTCGATGCCGTCGGCGTAGGCGCCGTTGAACACCGGCGTGATCCGGAATGACGGAATGCGCCGGGTGGGCTCGGCGGGGTCGGGCTGGAGGCCGGCGTACCCGTAGGCCGCCATCGCGTCGGGAAGCTTCTTCGCCCACGCGTCGTAGGCCGCGATCACCTCCTCGGCGCGCTCCAGCGGGAAGGAGAGCTGGCCGCCGAGCACCGTCTTCGCCGCCGGGGTGTGCAGTTGCAGGGTCATCTCCACGGCGACGCCGAAGTTGCCGCCGCCCCCGCCCCGGCACGCCCAGAACAGGTCCCTGTCGTGTGGGTCCTTGGCGTCCGCGGTCAGGGTGCGCAGGGTGCCGGCGGCATCGACGAGCTTGATCTGGGTGACGTTGTCGCTGCCGAGCCCGTAGGAACGGGAGACGAAGCTGTAGCCGCCGCCCTGGAGGAACCCGGGCAATCCCACGGTGAGACAGCCGCCGCCGACCGGGATCAGCGGAGCGGCACTGCGGTAGACGTAGCCGTAGACGTCGTTCCAGGTGGCGCCCATCTGCACGGTCAGCCGCTTCTTGGCCTTGTCCAGGCTGATGGCCTTCATCAGGCCGAGGTCCAGGACGATCCCGCCCCGGTTGAGGCAGTACCCGGCGGCGCTGTGCCCGCCGCCGCGAACCGTCAGGGGCAGCTTGGTCTCCTGGGCGAAGAGGAGGGCGCGGCGGATGTCGGCTGTCGCGTTGGCGCGGATGACCAGGGCCGGGGGCGTGCGGGTGCGGCCGTTGTCGATCGCGACGACCCCGTCGTACTCGGGGCTGCCGGGCTCGCAGACGTAGCCGCTCAGATGCCGGGAGAGGTCGTTGACGGCGGCACGGAGGTCGGTCATGTTCCCTCTTCCATGCCGCCGTACGTCCTGAGGGCGCTCAGGCTCGGGACGAAGAAGTACTCGCCGCCCTTCATGGTCACCCGCTCACCGACGTGCTCGGAGAAGGTGTGGCCCACCACCGCCGGCGGCACCTTCGAGAAGTCCAGCTCGTTGCGGGAGCCGTACAGCTTGGGCCAGTCGCCGTTGACGATCGGGTCGGGATTCGGCTGGTCGAGCTTGCGGGTGCCGATCACGGGGTCGAGGCCGCTCTTGTCGCGCAGGAAGTCCTTGTTGTTCGCCCACTGGTTCTGGATGAACTCGAACTGGTCCGCGATGCTGCTCTGCGCGCACAGGAACAGCAGGCCGACTTTGTCGTCCTTGCCCGGCTGCAGGGTCACCTTGCCGTAGCTGACGGCCCGGCGGACGATCCGCACCGTCCGCTCCTGGGTGAGGGGCTGACCGAATTGGCGCTGCTTGTCGCCCCGCGGGTTGGTCTTGCGAACGTGCGCCTGGAAGGGACAGCGGACTCCGTCCGGGTCGGCGTCGAAGGTGAAGTTGTTCGGCATGGGTCCCAGGCCCGCGACCTCGCGGTCCACCACGGGGGTTCCGTCCTGGAACCGGCCGACCATGTACGCGCCGGCCAGGGCGACGTCCTCCTCGGTGGGGGTGGGCGTCTTCGGGTGGGCGTATTCGGCGATCCTCTTGGCGAGGACCTTCTCGTCCTCGCGGAAGCCCTGCACGTCCTGTTCCAGCTTGCGGTACACGAAGTACGAGCCGTAGCCGGTGTCCTCGCCCCCGGGTCCTCGACCAGCACCTGGTCGAGCGGGGCGCTCGGGTCGTACTGGTCGATGCCCCCCTGCAGGGTCCGGGCCTTGTCGATGTCGCGTGCGTAGAACAGGGGCTGGCTGACGCCGTCGACGAAGCCGAAGTGCTCGCGAACGGGGGCGGAGGGGTCCTCCTCGCCGTTCGCGTTCAGCCGCATGGCGGTGCCGGTCTCCTCGCCCACCCTCACGCAGAGGTCCCCGAGCAGGATCTTCAGCTCCGCCACGCGGATCTCCAGACGCTCCGTGACGTCGTCGGCGACGATGACGAGGGCGTGGAAGGTGCCCTGGAAGTTCTCCTCCCACTGCGTCACCGGCGCGTCCTTCAGGACGTCCACGCGTGCCTTGGCGCCGGCGAGGAAGGAGGGGTCGTCGGGCATGCACTCGTCCAGCCTGAGGGCGCGGTAGCCGTCGGCCGAGAGCATTACGCCGACGAAGGTCTCACTGACGGACTTGAGCAGCGCCGTGACGTCCTTGTCCGCGATCGCGCCGTTGCCGCGGATGGTCTCCTTCACGTCCCGGTACGCCTGCGCCTCGTGCCACTGCTGCAGGGCCGAGGTGACCAGGCCCAACTCGACCAGGCCCGTGAGGAACGCCCGGGCCTTCCCCCGCTGCTCGGGGGTGTCGGTCTTGAAGGTGATGATCAGATGGCGGCTGTGGTCACGCCCATGGCTCTTGAGGATGTTGCCCTGGAGGTCGCCCAGGACGGCCCTCACGGCCTCCTTCGTGTTGCGGGTCGGCGGGATCTCGATATCGGGGTCGATCGCCGTTTGTTTCAGATCGATTGCCATACCCTCCTCATCACACCGAAGAGAGTGAAAGTAATCGTGCCCCCTTGCATACCTTTGGCATATGCGAGGGGCAACGAAAGGGCTGCGACGTGCACGGATGAACGACACGGGAAGGTGTGCGCGGATCAGCGACATTCACTCGCCCGCAGTAGCGTCCCCCGGGCCCCAAACCCGCTGTTGGTGGTTCGGTGCGGAAGGTGAATGGTGCAGGACCACGACCAGTACCGGCTCTTCCTCCGCTTCGCGAAGACACTCAGCTTCATCCGCACTGCGGCACTGCCACGTCAGCCCGCCGGATTGTCCCGGACCGTGCAGCGGCTCAAGGCCGTCGCGGTCCCTTGAGCGCTTTGACCTCGGGCGCTCTGGGGGCGGAGCTATGGCTACGGCAGGTGACGTGCAGCCCTGCGTGACATTCGGGGCCGCGGTCTGGACGGCTCTTCAGCACTGGCCATCTGCCAGACTCATATGCCCTGTTCAAACATTCGCCTGCCGCTCCGATTATGGGTCCGGCAGCGTCGTAACTCCGGGCAACCGCCCGCCGCGCAGCGGGATCCCTTCACTCAAAACAGCCCGCGCCGCCGGGCTGGTGTGAGGTGCCGCGGCAGCCCCGGTGAGGTTCCGGGTGTCCGCGTTCTTCCTGGTGTCATGGCCGTCGCAGGCCGGTACGGCGCCGACACCGCCGAGCGGAAGGTTCTGTTCGTCCAGACAATCCCGGCGCTGATCGCCCTGACCTGGCGCTGCCCGCACACTGAGCCCGGCGTCCTGGCGTCAGCTCTGGTCCCTCAGTCCCCTCGCCCGGCCCTCCTCGTCCCACTCGACCTCCTGGATCCGCACGACGGCGCTACGGTCGAGAGGGCCGAGGACATGGGGGAAGAGGGTTCCCTCGGCGACGCCGGGCGGCGGAGCGGGAGCCGCCGCCTCCCACGCGCACCGTGCGGTGAGCCGGTCCTCGTCGAGGAGCAGTACCAGCAGCGGCCTCGGCGCGCCGCGGTAGAAGGCGTTGACGACGGCCAGCGTGGTCTCCGCATCGGGAGAACAGTGCACGAACCCGTCCTCCTCAAGGGAGACGGGCGCGTACGGCTGGCCGGGACGGGCGTTCCACTCACCGAGCGGTACAACGTGGTAGATCATGGCCCGATTAGACAGCCCCCGGGACCGGCACCGGAAACGCCGGACTCCAGGAACGCTCGCTGCAACGGATACCGGCGCTGCCCCCTCTTCCAGGGAGGCGCCCGCAGGGAGCAGCCTGGTGACGCAGGCCCCCGTAGGCGCCGACCAAGCAGGCACCCCGGATGCCAGCGAGAAGCGCGAGGACTCCGCAGGGCACAGCCCGCCCCGGATCGCCGCCGACCAGCCCGCCCGGCTCGTTTACATCACCTCGATCAGATAGCCGTCGGCGGCTGGTGTCCGCCACCCCCCAGCGCTCCCGTCATGGTGGCGGCCCTGTCCGGCACCGTGGCCGGCGACGATGTCGGACAGGTGCGGGTTATCTGGTCGGATGAGACGCCGCCAGCGCACCACAGCGGGCCGCCGCGCTGCGCGCAGCCGCCACCGTCCCGCCCGGAGAGGGCGCCGTCCCGTCCCGGTGGAACGACCGCGACCGACTGTACCCGGGCGGCGTGGGCAAGGGCGGCAGCGAACGGCGTACGCGTCATGCCGTGGGCACCACCGTAGAGGCCCACTGACATCGCGCGCGGCTTGGCGACCACCGCGGACCAGTCAGGGCCCGGCGCCGCCCAGGCCCCTCGCAGCCGGGCGCTGTCCAGCCGCCCTGCGGCAGGGCGTCATGCAGCCCCGCCGTGTCCACGGCGACGCTCGCCCACCAGTGACACCTCCACCAGCGAGCAAACCGCGGCCCGTTCGAACAGCGCATCCCGAACGCTTGGTCATGCACGAGGAGAACTCGTCCCGCAGCAGGACAGTTCCGCGAGCGGCTCCTGCCGGACAGCAGGGTGCAACAGACTCATCCCCGGCCTTCCTGCTCGGTGGGTGCGTTCCGTGGCCGGAGCACATGTTCCGCCGAAGGTCGCTTGCACGAGCGACAGTTACCGACGCGTGTGATCAAGTGCGACGAGCAGTTCGAGGCCCCGGACCAAAGATGAAGTCAGGGTCTCCTCCCCGGCGCACCCAGCCGCACTGCCGATCGACATTCGGACCTGGCCGGCCGAGCGCTGCACGACAAGATGACAGATGGCGGGCCAGAGACAAGCGCAGCAGATGAGAAGGAACATGGTGGCCGGACGGGTGTGACCGGCAGCAGGCGGCGGGGGTTTCGCAGTCCGACGACACCGCTGAGCACCGAGGGATTGCCAGTGGCACGGGGGGTCAGCCGGACGGGGAGTCCCAGGGCGGGCGGCGCGCGGCTGGGACTATCGGGAGTATCGACGAGATGTGCCGCTGAATTTAACCTTGCTGGCTTAATCGCGCAAACGCGCAGAGAACTTAGTCAGTTAGATTGCGAGCCACAACGTGTCGCCCTACTCTCGAAATGTCGGCACGCTATCTCGGCCAATCAGGTGGACGAGGACCGGCTGCCAGCTTCCCGCCTGCGAGGGCGGCGATCCGATCTGCGGCTCGCGCCATTACAGGCGGGCCTCTGCCAGAGGAAGGGAAGAGTAGCCAAATGAGCGTTAAACTCAGCGTCGCTGGGGCAATAGTAGCCCTGACCGCGAGCTTTGGGCTCACACCAGTAGCCCACGCCGCGCCTGCTGTCTCGCCTCCGGCGGATTGCCCTCAAGGGGACTTCTGCATTTATTCGAGGCCGGGTTATAACGGGTTGTTCAAGCACATTACACCGCCTGAGGTGCCGTGGTTCCCCTACGGCGGATCCGCGTGGAACGCCACTAAGGAATGTATCGAATATGACATCGATGGCGTTCCCGTCAAGATAATCAAGCCGAACGAGGGCGTGGGGTTTGTCGTGTCCGCAAATACCGACGGCCGCTACGTTCCGTGCCCAAAGTAGCAGGCTTGCCATAGGCGCTCGGGGCACGAGGATAAAGATCGAAGGCGGCAGGCTCCAGCTGTAGACATCACCACGCTGGAACCTGCCGCATTCGAATTCGGGCAACTCTGCCCATACCCTGAGCCCTTTGCGGGGTGATCAGATAGCAGCCATGCGGCAGAAAGCATCACCGATTACCACTCACGGTTTTCGGGGTCTCGCTGAGACGGCGGGAATGATGCCCTTGAGGTTCCCTGACGCCCTTCCGCAGAACTATCGGATCACGGTGCCCTCGATCACCGGCAAAGTGCCCAGCTGGGAGATGCACGAGGAGTGGGGGCAACCTGGGGTCGAGCCGATCCCAGGCCCTGACGGTGGGCTGGCGTACACCACGATGAAGTCCAGATCACCGTCCTTCCACTGCCCGGCCTGCATGCCGAACGACACTGACACCCTCCCCAACCACAACGTTGGCCTTCACGACCACAACGGGGTCGTGAAGGCCAACGTCAAGTGCCTGCCCCGAATTCGCCAACAGTGTCTCTGGAATGCTGGGGACAAGCGCTTGCGGGGTGTGCTTCCAAGAGCTGTCCCGTAATGATCTTTGATGTGCTGGATGGCCTGCTCGTTTCTCTGTCACCCGGCGAGAGTGAGGTTGTGCAGGCGGGCAAGGCCGAGGCGACGGCGCGGTGTGGTGGCTGAAGTCGGCGACCGCGTCGGGCGCGAAGTCCTTCGGCCCGTCGGCTGGGAGTGTCGACCCCACGAGCACCGGGTTCGGAACGGCACTGGGCGGCTGACGAAGGCCCCCTGCCCTTGCCCCAGAAGTTCACCGAACTCCCGTACAACCCTCCGGTACCATCGCTGGTCTTCTACTGGCAGATCTCTCACGTACCTACGTCACATGGCAGTTGGGCCGACGCCCAGGCGGCGCGACCCCGGCTCCTGGCTCCCTTCTGGAGTTCCCTTGCGCACTCGTCCGTTCCTCCTGGCCGCCGGCCTGCTCACGAGCACGCTTGCGCTGACCGCGCCCACCGCCCACGCGGCTGGTCCGGCCGCCCCGTACGACTTCAACGGCGACGGCTACCGCGACCTGGCGATCGGCGCCCCCGGCGCGACGGTCGGCGGCAAGACCAAGGCCGGCGCGGTCACGGTCGTCTACGGCGGCTCGACGGGCCCGAGTACGGCCAAGTACAAGCTCCTCACCCAGAACACGACCGGTGTGCCGGACAGCGCCGAGTCCGGCGACGGCTTCGGTACGGCGGTGGCCTCGGCCGACCTGAACAAGGACGGCTACGCGGACCTGGTCGTCGGCACACCCGGCGAGGACCGGAACGGCGACACCGACGACGGCATGGTCCAGGTCGTCTGGGGCGGCACGTCGGGCCTGTCGGGCTCCCTCACCCTCACCGGCGGCGGTGCCGACACCGACCGCCTCGGCCAGGCCCTCGCCATCGGCGACTTCGACGACAACGACAAGATCGACGTGGCGATGGGCGGCAGGGGCGCCGTCGACCTCGTCATCCTCCAGGGCCCGTACACCAGGGCGGGCGGCGCCGACGGAGGCCTGCGGGCCGCGTCAATGGCGAACGCGCCGAAGCCCTACGACCCGGCGTACGGCGTGGAGTACCTGTCGGCGGGCGACATCAACGGCGAGGGCTTCGACAGCCTCGTCGTCCACGGCCGCAAGAAGGGCACCGACGACGCGCTCACGGCGGTCGCCGACACCCGCGTCCTCGACTTCCTCGGCTGGATGGAGTACGTGCCGGGCGGCTATGTCTCCGCCGTCGGCGACGTCACCAAGGACGGCCGCGCCGACCTCCTGATCGGCAACCACCGCGAGCCCTCCGCCGACCCCTCCGGGGCGCTCGGCGGCAAGGCGACGCTCGTGCTGGGCGCCCCGGAGTCCCAGTGGGTCAACGCCCGCTCCACCGCGACGATCGCCCAGGACGCCTCCGGTGTCCCCGGCACCGCGGAGCCCGGCGACGGCTTCGGCGGCGGCGTCGCCATCGGCGACTTCACCGGTGACGGCTACGGCGACCTGGCCGTCGGCGCGCCGTACGAGTCCTTCGGCGGCGCCGAGGACACCGGCACGGTGACCCTGCTCCGCGGCATGAGCGTCGGCTGGTCGCCGACCGGCGGGGTCACCCTCTCCCAGTCCACCTCAGGCGTCCCCGACACGGCCGAGTCAGGCGACCGCTTCGGCGCCCGCGTCGTGCTCTCCGACACCACGAAGGACGGCAAGGCCGACCTGACGGCGGCCGCCCCCGGCGAGAACTCCGGCGACGGCGCCCTCTGGTGGCTGAAGTCGGCGACCACGTCGACCGCAAGGACCTACGGCCCCGCGAAGTTCGGCATCTCCACCACCGGCACCCCGGCCTTCGGCGCGACCCTGCGCGGCTGACCCACAAGCGACCCCACGACCTCCCGAGGACCCCTGCATGCCCAAGCACACGACGGCGACAGCCCTGACCACCGCGTTACTGACGCGCTGGCCCCGCTGACCCTCCCCACCCCGGCCTCCGCCGCACCGGCACGACACGCGGACGACTTCAACAGGGACGGGTAGCGGGACCTGGTGGTCGCGGCGCCCCAGCAGGGCGGCTGGCCCCGGCGCAGCTACGCGCCAGCGACGTCAAAATCGTCTCCGACTACCCCGGGGCCGCCGGCTTCGAGCGGCAGCTTTACGGCAGCGCCTGGAAGTGGAAGTGCCCAGCCTGCGGCGCCTGGGGTTCGGGCCGACGATGCCGATCGAGCAGGCCGTTGGGACCTGGATGCCTGGACATCGTCGACCCGGACGACGTCGCCGGCTACCGCCATCCCCGCAACACCGGCCGCTGGGCCTGATGCCAGCTGTGCTGGAGGCGTTCGCGCGACCACGGCCACTGAGCGAAGGCGCCCAAGCGGCCGGAGACCCGATCGAAGTCTTGCCTGCCGTCTTCCACGCCCTGTGGCACGGACAGCTGACGACACCGCTGGTGGCGCCGCCGCACGAACGCGTCCTGGTCACCGCCCGGGACTCGAGCGGCCCCGGCAAGGTGGGAAGTGCCGGGTGAGCGCGCGGCGCAATGCCCGGCCGGCGGGTGAAGGTCGGGGCTCACGTCCGCTTCCGCGGCGTGAAGTAGCAGGTGGCCGCCCTGGCCGGGCAGGACATCCACCTCATCGGGCGGGACGGCGGCGGTGAGGCCGTGCCCGTCGGCCACCTGTTCGCCGACCCCGACTTCGCCATCGTCGGGGCCGACGTGCCCAAGCGGCCCCTCAGTGGGGGCTGTTCGAGACCGCCCCCGCCGCGGCACGCGAGAAGACACTGGCGTGGCAGCAGCATGTGAGAGAGGTAACGCCCGCCACCGCGACGTCCTGGCCGCCGAACTCAAGGAACGCGCCCGCATCCGCAGCGAAAAGGCATCCGCTGGCGCGGACGGCCTCTCGCAACTGCAGCTGAACAACCCGGTGGGAGTCGGCGACCTCGGCAATGTCAACGGGGATTGCCAAGGCAGTGCAGGGAACAGCAGGGCGCCAAGCGCCTCGTCTACCGCTGGCCCGACCGTCGACGTGCGCGCCGGACGAGCATGACTACGGTCGCCATGCCCAGGACCAGGAACCCGAGTACCCCGGCCACCCCGGCTTCGAACGGCGGGCCGGAGATCGGCACGACGAGGGTCTCACCGGAGGTCGTTGTCACCTCACAACCCCGCCCGGTGATCGTGGCGCCGTTGAAGTCCGGATGCAGCTGTCCCTCCAGGCACTGCTTTGCCTTGAGGTTGGTCGCCGCCGCCCAAACGAACAGACCGCCGCAGAGCAGCATCCCGATAAGCAGGACTCTGCCGATCGGCAGTTTCATGGCAAGAACCTTTCCCGTCTGGAGGGGACCGCAGGGACCGCAGCATACGGTTGCAAGGCCGACCAACCAGCAACCAGGTGGACCTTCCCGGTCACAGCACTAGCCACACCACAACAGCCACTTGGTCACCCCATGACAGCACGCCAGCCCCGCGCCACGCCCACCACCAGGACATCCACACCACAGTTTCGCTGACGCCCACCCGCTGCCCACCCCACCACGCACTCACAATCGTGTCAGCGACCGGGCCGGGCGACGACCCACCGGCCCCGAGCTCTCCAGCGGGCGCCGGGGACCCGGTGTTGACGGCGCCGCAGTCCTGCGGGGCTCGAGTTGCAGCCAGCAGCCGAAGTGCCTCGCTACTCCAGGTGGCCGGACCGGAGGACGAGGGCGCGGAACGACGCCACCACAGGCCGCAGATCGACTCGGTGCCAGGTGGCCCACAGCCCGATCGACCTGTGGTGCCAGGACAGTTCGCGCACCGCGACCGTTTCCGCCAGGCCGCGGACCATGCTCCGCTGCACGACCGCGAGTCCGAGCCCGGATGCGACCAGGCCGAGCGCGGTCAGCGGCTCCGCGGCTTCCATGCGGATGTCCGGGGTGAACCCGGAGGCGACGCAGGCGGCGACGAAGGTATCGCGCCAGGCCGGGTCCTGGGGATTCTCGACGGCGATCCAAGGCTGCCCGTCGAGGTCCTTCGGCGTCAGCTCCTCCCGGTCGGCGAGCGGATGCCGTGCCGGCAGAGCGAGCAGCAGGGGATCCTCCAGCAGGGGTGCGGCCAGCAGGTCCGGATCGTCCGCGGGCGGTGGCTCCTGGACGAGCGCGATGTCGAGGCTGCGCTGGCGCAGTCCCTCGAACTGGTCGGCGGGAGGCAGGCTGTAGAGGGCGACGTGGATGCCGGGGCGCTCGTCGTGCAGTGAGCGCAACGCCTGCGGCAGAACGCCGGTGTGCATGGCGTCGGCGACGTAACCGATGCACAGACCGCCCTCCTCTCCGCGGCCCAGCCGACGCCCCAGGTTCTCCAGGCGGTCGGCGTGCCGCAGCAGCGCACGGGCTTCGGACAGGAAGACCTGCCCGTCCCGGGTGAGGCGGATCCTCTGCTGGCCGCGTTCGAACAAGGTCAGGCCCAGGTTCTTCTCCAGCTGAGCGATCTGCCGGCTCAGCGGCGACTGGGAGATGTGCAGCCGCTCGGCGGCCCGGCCGACGTGTTCGGTCTCGGCGACGGCCACGAAGTAACGGAGTTGTCGCAGGTCAAGCATGTAAGACCTCGGAGGACTCAACTCTGTCCAAGCAAGTCTTGGACAGTCTCAAGTCGGAATCCTAGCCTCGAACACGTCAGGCCGTCGGCGACCGACAGATCGTGACAGATCGGCGATCGGTCGCCCGGCCCTCCATCCCCGTAGCAAGAAGAGGTCCGCAATCGTGTCCATCACCTCCTTCCTGCCCGGCCGCCTGGGCTTCGGCACCGCACCGCTGGGCAACATGTTCCGGGCCATCCCCGACGAAGAGGCCGCGGCGACCGTCGAGGCCGCCTGGGACCAGGGCATCCGTTACTTCGACACCGCGCCCTTCTACGGCGCGGGCCTGTCCGAGATCCGGCTCGGTGAGGTCTTGTCCGGCCGCCCGCGCGACGAGTTCGTCCTGAGCACGAAGGTCGGCCGCGTCATCCTCGACGAGATCGAGGACCCCTCCAGCCGCGATCTGGGCGAGAAGGGCGGACTGTTCGAGCACGGCCGCCCCAACAAGATCGTCAACGACTACTCGGCGGACGCCACGCTGCGCTCCATCGAGGACAGCCTCCAGCGGCTGAAGACCGACCGGCTCGACATCGTGTGGGTGCACGACGTCGCGCAGGACTTCTACGGCGACGCCTGGCTGGCGGCGTACGAGTCGGCCCGCACCGGCGCCTTCCGCGTCCTGCAGCGGCTGCGCGACGAAGGCGTCATCAAGGCGTGGGGCCTCGGCGTCAACCGGGTCGAGCCGCTGGAGCTGACGCTGGACCTGGAGGAGCCGAAGCCGGACGCGTTCCTGCTCGCCGGCCGCTACACCCTCCTCGACCACGAGCGCGCCCTGCAGCGGCTGCTGCCGGCCGCGAAGGCCCAGCACGTCGACATCGTCGTCGGCGGACCGTACAGCTCCGGCGTCCTGGCCGGCGGGCAGCACTTCGAGTATCAGAAGGCCCCCGCCTCGGTCGTCAGCAAGGTGGAGCGCATCAAGGCGCTCGCCGGGCAGCACGGCGTGAGCATCAAGGCCGCCGCGCTGCAGTTCGCGCTCGCCCACCCGGCCGTCGCCGCCGCCATCCCCGGAGCCACCCGGCCCAGCCGCATCGCCGAGGACGCCGCCGCGCTCGGGGAGATTGTCCCGGCGGCCTTCTGGACGGCTCTGCGCACGGAGGGGCTGATCGCCGACAACGCCCCCGTACCCACCCACTGACCTCCACGACCCTCCCTGGAGACGACCATGGCCACCACGACCGCGACCATCGACATGCCCGTACCGGCCGACCGGATCTGGCAGCTCATCGGCGGCTTCGGCTCCCTGCCGGACTGGCTGCCCTACATCCCCGGCAGCGAGCTCGGCGAAGGCGGCCGTATCCGCAGCCTCACCAACGAGGAGGGCGGTGTGATCGTCGAACGCCTCGAGAAGTTCGACGACGACGCCCGTACCTACACCTACTCCATCCTCGAAGCGCCCTTCCCCGTCACCGGTTACCGCTCCACCCTCACCGTGCGCGAGGTGTCCGGCTCCCACTCCCGAGTCGAGTGGTCCGGCACCTTCACACCGGCGGGAGCGAGCGAGGAGGAGGTGATCAAGCTGTTCCACGGCATCTACACCGAGGGCCTGGCCGCCTTGAAGCGGTCGCTCGACGCCTGAGAGCGGACGCGGACCGTGCCCCGGTCCGGCGCCGGGCGGAGTCAGCCGCCCGGCGCCGGCAACGGCCGCCTCGGAGGAGCGTCCGGCCGCACCCCGGCACAGCCCCCTGGTGAGGGCCGGAGCTCGGCAGCTTCGTCACGGTAGGAGGCGCTTACTGGGGGACAAGCCCCGCATCTCCTTGGCCGTCAAGATCCACTTCGGCTTCCGTGGCGGTGTCATAGACACGCAGAACCTGGTCGGCGCCCGTCATATCCAGGATCTGCCGCCGCGGCTGCGGCACACACGCCAGCACCAGCTCGGCACCGCTCACGCGGGCCTGTCGACCAGCGCTGAGGAGGCCTTCGACCCAGCAGAGTCGCAGAATGACACCCCTGAAACGTCCAGCACGAGGAACTTGCCGCCGGCGGGCAAGCCCTTGATCCGCTCCCCCAAGTCGGGACTGGTCAAGTGGTGCATCTCGCCGCTGACCTTGGCCACCACACGGCGGCCCACGATGGTCGTCCCGACCGAGGGATCACCTGCCAAAACGCTCTCCCGACCGTCTCCTCAGGAGATGCCTGGCGGACCTCCCTGAGAGACTGCCTACTCACCCGCTCCGGACCTGGCCATGCGCTCAGGGCTTTGCAGCGCCGACTCCCGCGTGACGGCGGGGACGCTGTCCGCGTAGCGCCAACCGCCAGCCACTCCCAAGCCCGCGGGCTCCGGGTCGGCCCAATGCGCCCCGCGTGCCCCGGGCCGGTCTCATGGCATCGTCCGCCATACCTCGGGCCCTCCGCCGTGCCACTCGATCAAGGGTGAGTCGGCCACATCGACCTCGTCCAAGCACTCCAGACCGGACCGCTTCAAGAACACGCTCAGATCGTGCAGGCCGTACGCCGTACCCAGCGTCTCGGCATCGACCTGGACACGCCGACCGCCTGTCTCGTCGGGCGGGGACACGATCACGCGACGTTCGGCCATGCCCCCAGCCTCACCCCGCCCGCGTTCCCTCGCATACCGGAGAGAACAGTCCCGGTCGTGCCTCTCTCTGGCAGCCGGCCACCGGGCACGAGCAGGGGCAGGCCCGCCACGGGGGATGAACGAGCCCGCCCCTGCACATCGGTGCCCACTTGCCCCCTCCACGGAGCGCAGGCACCCAGACCCCAGAGGGGATCACTCTCCTCAGCGCCACAGACGACCAGAACGTCACGTTGCGGCTCGCGTACGCCATCCGCGTAGCCGACCGGCCGACGCGGGACGCACGCAGGGCAGGCAGACGGCGGGACGCATCTGCCTGCCCGTGCGGCAGGCACCCGCTGATTTCGGGGACAGCGAGGCACCCGCGGGGAACCTGGATCCTACGTCCGTAGCGGGGGTATGGACCGGCTGTCACAGCGACCTTTCCCTCGGTCCCGGCCGAAGCCGGCTCGGCCGTCGCCCGTCCCCATCTGCCTCGTCATAATCGGCCGACCGTTGTTCCAAAAATACGGTGGCTACGACGGCCAGGGCTCGTCCATCCCTGCGAGGCGCTGATCATCGGGACAGCGATCACCCTGATGACCCGCCGACTCAGTCGTTCAGTTCGCTGAGTACGCCCATCGCCTGGTCCAGGAGCACGGGCCGCGAAGTCTTCGCGTTCCCGGTTGTCCAGGCGTCGGTGGCGGCGTCCAGGCAGGCGATCGCTGACGCGACGAGGGCCTGGGCCCGGTGCCTCCGGGCTCACGCGGTACCGGGGGACGTGGCAGAGCGGGACAGTGAGAGGATTGCGAGGGTGATGGCAACAACCAGTGACATCGAGAAGGCGGCCGGTGTGCTGCGCGCTGGGGGCCTGGTGGCCTTCCCGACCGAGACCGTCTATGGTCTGGGCGCCAACGCCGAGGATGCCGCCGCGGTCGCGCGCGTCTTCCAGGTCAAGGGGCGCCCGCCCTCCCATCCGCTGATCGTCCACATCGGCGGCGCGCAGCAGCTGGGCGATTGGGTAGGGGATGTGCCAGCGACTGCGCGCCTGTTGGCCGAATGCTTCTGGCCGGGGCCACTGACGCTGGTTCTGCGGCGCGGACGCAGGGTGTCTCTCGAAGCGACTGGTGGCCTGGAGACGGTGGCCGTGCGCGTGCCCGCCCACCCTGTTGCACTCGCGCTGCTCTCGGCCTTTGGCGGCGGTGTGGCGGCCCCGTCCGCCAACCGCTTCGGCTCGGTCAGCCCCACGACGGCGGACCATGTTCGTGGGGAGCTTGGTGATGCCGTTGGCTTCGTGCTGGACGGCGGCCCCTGCGAGGTCGGCGTCGAGTCGACCATCGTCGACGCCACGGGCGAGATCCCGAGCGTCCTCCGGCCCGGCGGGGTGACGCGCGAGGACCTCGAAGCGGTCCTGAGCTGCCCGGTCGCGGTCCACTCGACGAGCCGTGTTCGGGTGCCGGGCCAGCACCCGTCCCACTACGCGCCGCGTGCGCGGGTGGTCCTCGTCGAGCCGGAGAAGGTGGTCGCTGAAGCGGAGCTCGCGCAGGAGCTGGGCCACCAGGTGGGCGTCTTCCTTCCCCCCTCCCTCGCCGACGCCCCGGTGAAGGCGCACGCTGTGGTATCGGTCCCCTCTTCGATGGCCGCCTACGCGCGTGGGCTGTACGGGTTCCTGCGCGACCTCGACCAGCAGGGGTGCGACCTCATCGTCGCGTCCCTGCCCGTGGAGGAGGGGTTGGGACTCGCGATCGCCAACCGGCTCCGCAGAGCTGCAGGGCCCCGGCCCTCTTAAGTGACCAGCACGCACGCCGTTCAATGGTCCTGCCGGAGCGCCCACCGGATGCCCGTTTTGACGCACATTACGCAAGGGCCGCGCCGCTCCTGATGGAACCGTCGCCCGCAGGGATGAGTAGCGTGCCCACACCTGCTCCCGGCTGGGGTGCCGGGCGGATTCGTAACGGACTGGGTTGGGCGCTCACCGGTCTGGCAGACCGGGCACAGCTCGTGCAGCCATTCATCGCTGATGACCGATCCCCGGCACACCTCGCAGCCCGTGGCCCGCGCCAGGTCGGCGCGGGCCACGGGCTGCGCGCGGTCGGCTCCGTGAGCCATCGGCGGGAAGCTCCTCCATGGAGGGTGTCCTCTGGCTGCGGCACATTACGCTGAGCAGCCACCGCCGGGGCGGTCAGGACGCGGCCGGGATCGCCGCATCAAGGCCGCGGGCCGCCACGAGCTCCGCACTGCCGTCGGCCAAGCGGTAGCACAGGCCCACCACGGCGGCCTGGCCAGCGGCAACCTTCTCGGCAAGAACCCGGGAGCGCTCCAGCAGCAGGTCGACGGTGTGCCGTACGTGCTCGGCGAGGATCTCCTGCGGCTCAACCCGTCCGGCGGCCCGCGCGGCCAGCACGCTGGGACCGCTTGTCCTCGCAGGCCGCTCTCCCCGCACATCTGCCCGTGCCCGCACCGACGCCGAAGTCAGCACCGCAGCCACCCCCGGCCGGACGAGCGGACGTCGTGTCAGCGGTCGAAGAGGACGTCGACGCGGCCCTGACCAACAACCGGCTCGCACGGGAACGTTCCTACTACGACCGGACCGCGGACACCGCCGCACGCGACGCGTACTACGCGGACGTCGGCACCGGCGACGGTGACACGCTGCGCCGTGCGCTGACCACGCTGCTGACGGAAACGCACGAGCCCCAGCCGCGGTACAAGCCGATGAGACTGGTGTACCCGTGGGTCGACCTGCACAAGGACGGCCGACTGCGCAGCATCTACTGCGGCAGGGACTTCTCCGCCGAAGAGCTCATACGGGCGGACGCGGCCGTGGCGGAGGCTCGGCTGGCCCGGGTGCAGGAACTCCTGTTGCAGGAAAGCACTGCGGGGCCGGCCGAGTTCGAGGCGGAGTTCGACGCGCTGGAGGCGTCCATGCCGTTCAACTGCGAGCACGTGGTGCCGCAGTCGTGGTTCGCCAAGAAGGAGCCGATGCGGGGCGACCTGCATCATCTGTTCGCCTGCGAGGTGGGCCGCAATAGTTACCGGGGCAACTTCCCGTACTTCGATTTCCCGGACTTCGACGAAGCGGTCCGGGACGCCTGCGGAATGCGCGAGCGCGAAGGGTTCGAACCGCAGGAGGGCAAGGGCGCGGTCGCCCGCGCAACCCTGTACTTCCTCCTCCGCTATCCGGGCCAGGTCGGCGACGCGGCACGCGAGTTCCCCCAGGCACGGCTGCCGGTCCTGCTGCAGTGGCACGAGCGTGAGGCGGTCACCGAGTACGAGCTGCACCGCAATGCCGCCATCGCGGGGATCCAGGGCAACCGGAATCCGCTGATAGACCATCCCGAGTGGGCAAGCGAGATCGACTTCGCAGGCGTCTGGCCCTGAGGTCTCTCCCACGGCCGGTCGGCCTTCCAGCATCCGCGGCGACTCGACGAACACGGACCCGTCGATGGGATCATGGCGCGGAATGAGAGACAGCAGCAGAGCCCCAGGGCACGGCGCGGAGCGGGGCGCGGCGTGACCTGACTGGAGTGGCAGCGGGAGCGGACGAGCGAGTATGAGCCGGGGCGTCGGCGATTACCGGAACCACCCTCGAGCGGTATCCCCATCTCGGCAGGCTTCGTGCAGCCGCTGCTGCCCCGGTCCGAGCGGGGCCGCAGGCGGCTGGACGACCGGACGGTCCTCAATGGGATCGTGTGGACGTTCCGGACCGGCACGGCCTGGCGGGACGTGCCCGAGCGGTACGGATGCTGGGCCACGCTGCACACCCGCTTCCGCCGCTGGGCCAAGGACGGCACGTTCGAGCGGATGCTGCGGAGGGCCCAGGCCAAGGCCGACGCGGCCGGGGACATCGAGTGGCTGGTGTCGGTCGACTCCACGGCACAGCGGCGAGGTTGACGCAGCCGACCTGGCGGGGAGCACCGGGCAGTGCGTTGTCACAGCGCACATCCACAGTGGAATGCTTCGTCGGCTCTGATGGCGCCACCCGCTGGGAGTTGCTGAACGTCCAGGGCGACACACCCTGAGTTCGTAGTTGCTGATCGTGTCACCGCAAAGGTCTGTCCGCTCGGTGTCCCGGACGGTTGTGTCGTCGCACTGGTCCCCCGTGACCGCCCTGCGGGGCCGCAAGTCCACGCCCACTGCTTCACCGGCGCGGGTCGGCTGCTGCCCGCGCGCGAGCGGTAGCCGTTGCGGTGGTTGGCTCTCTGACAGCAGCCGCGACGTACGAAGGCCCCGACCGGGACCAAGCCGGCCGGAGCCTTCCGCTGCAGTGCGTGCGGCCGCAGCCGGGTCAGTCCATGAGGTAACGGACCGCCTCGACCATGTGCGGGCCGTGCCCGAACGCCGCGCTGAGGCGTTCGAGGCGGCCGTACGTCTCGAGGGACAGGCGCGACCAGAAGTGGTTCGCTGCGTGCAGCAGGAAGCGGAACGCCAGTTCCGAGCAGACCGTCTGGGCGCAGCGCACCATCGCCTCGCGGGTCGCGGGCAGTGGCATGTGGCCCTCGGCCCGCGGATCGAGCAGACCGATCAGCTCCACGACTTCCGCCGTCAGCCGCCGGTGCTCGACCGCCGCCGCGCTCGTGCCGTCCGGTACGCACCGGGGGTAGGTCGCACAAGACGCCTCCGACGCACCGCGTGCCCGCGCGAGCGGGACGATCACGGTCAGCAGCCGGTCCAGCCACAGGCGCTCGGCTCCCCGGATCTCCGGCGCGCCGCCAAGGGGCGGATCCGTGGCGTGCCAGAGCACGCACAGCTCGTCGCCGTCGAGGCCGGAGTCCCGCAGACGCAGGATGTCCTCGATGAGCAGGGCGAGACCTGCGGGGTCGCCTTCCGGGCCCAGGTACGTGAGGACGTGATCCAGCTCGTCTTCGGCGTCGAGGCACCAATCCCCGTGGAAGGACGCGCCGAGCGCGGTCACGCCGAAGTCGAAGACCGTCTCGTCCTGTTGGGCTGCGGGGTCGTGCATGCGGAGCGCTCCTTAGAGCGGGTAGGCGGTCAGGACGTAGAAGCCGCCGGGCTTGTGGCCCTTCTTGACGGCCAGGGTCACGGTGAAGCGGTTGCTCGTCGTCGCACTGTAGGTGCCGAGGTGGTCCATGCTGTCACCCAGCGACCCGGTCCCGTACGTGCCGGTGAGCGTGAGCTGCTGTGGTTTTCCGGGCTTGCCGGCATCCTGGACGAACTTCTGGATGCGGGCCTTGTTCTGCTCGACGAGTTGGTTGACCGCCTTCTGGGCGAGGTCGGCGCTCGACCAACGGGAGTTCGGCGTGGGTCGGCCCATCTTCCGGGTCTTCTTGATGGCCAGGTCCTTCATCTGCTGCCGGTTCACGTTGACGTGCTCGTCCAGCGTGTGCGCGACACCCGGGAACATCCGTTCGGCGCGCGCCAGATCGGTGCAGTTGTGGACGAGGACGTCCTCGGTCCCGACGCGGACGTAGTAGCTGTCGATGCCGCTGACGTCGAGGTCGTATGTGTCCCGCCGGTCGGCGGAACGGCTGGTGGCGGTCACCGTCATCAGCCCGCCCTCTGCGGTTCGCAGGCGGTCGCCCGTGCGCAGCTCGCCGGCCGGGACCCAGGCCTGGCGCTCGGGCAGCCAGTACCGGTGGTTCTCGGTGGAGGTGATGGAGTCCTCCTGCCGGCGGTCTGCGTCCCCGCCCACCACGGACAGACGGACGAATACCTTGTCCGTGTACGCGGACGTGAACGGTACTGACTGGACGGGCCGGGGCAGGCTGAGCTCGCCATCGCCACCAGGATCCGTTGCCAGCACCAGATCTCCGGCACGTACCTCCTCGATCGGTTTGTGGGAGCCGTTCGCCATCAGCACCCGCGTACCGGCCGGGAAGCTGTTGCACTCGAAGATCGCGTCGCCCTTGCGCGCGTTCCGGATGTCGTCCGGGAGGAGCTTGCCGCCGAGCTTGAGCCAGCGGAGCACGGCCAGGGAGCCCAGGCCGCGGTCGAAGCCGTCCACGTGCTCACCGGTCGTCAGGTCCTTGCCGGTGACCGCCTCGACGATGCCCTTGGCGTCGCCGATGCCCGGCAGCAGGCCGAGGAGGATCGACATCCGGCGCTGCTGTTCCTCGCTGTCCAGGCCGGAGGAACCGTCGCTCCAGCTCTTGCCGACGTGGGAGAAGTCGAACTCGAATGCCGGCACTTCGCGGAGCTTCTCGGCGGCCTTCTTGATACCGGGAACGGCCTTGTTCATGTCGTCAACGGCCTTGTTGGCCTCACCGATGCCCTCGTTGAGCTGGTCCATCCCCTTGTTGGCCTTGGCGATGGACTTGTTCATGCTGTCGAGCGAGCGGTTGATGTCGTCCACCGCGTCGTTCATGGTGTTCAGCCCACGGTTCATCTCGGCGAAGCCGGCATTGATGTCGTCGAGTGCCTTGTTGATGCCGTCGAGGCTGCCCTTGATGCTGTTGACCGCCTTCTGGAAGTCCGGGTCGCCGACGATCTGGGCGAGCCCGATCACCAGGCGGATCAGCAGCAGCGTCACCTCGATCATGACGAGGATGGTCTCGATCGTCTCCAGGACGTCCTTGATCAGCTTGTCAAGGTCGGTCTGGGCGCCTGCGGCGGTCGCACGGATCTGGTTCTCGACCTTCTTGCGGTACTCGGGGTCCGCGATCGTGCTCGGGTCCTCCTTGAAGGCGTCCTTGAGCTTCTGCAGCCCGGCGACCTCCTTTTTCACCGTGCCGAAGTGCTCGACGGTGTCCTTGTGGAGGTAGTGGATGCCGTACGCGAACAAGCCGATGCCCGCGCTGACCTTCAGGGCCTTACTCGCGAACTCCCTGTAGCAGGCGGGTTTCTCCAGCAGCGGCAGTTTGTCGCAGCCGGAGACGGCCGCGGTGCCCTTGATGATGGCGGCGAGCCGGTCGCTTTCAAGCTTGGCCTCGGCCTCGCTGAGCTGCCTCTCGGCGCTGACGAGCTTGACGCTCTGCGCGGCGAGCGCGCTGTCCTCGCCCATGCCAAGCGTCATGAAGACGCCGAGGAGGGTGAGGAGAGTGACTGCTTTCAGTCTGAAACGGTGGTACATACACGTCCCGTGCCGGAGGGCGCGGCGCTCACGGATGGTCGGTCCGCTGCGGCCAGGCCCTGAGTTCCCCCGGGGGACGCCCGCAGGAACCGGCAACCCCCCGATTACCGATGAGTAGCTTACCGGGTGGAGGAAGGTGCGCCGGGCCATCCCGAGTCGGCCGCCGCTCCCCGGCCTTGCACAAACGGTGCTGAAGGGGCGCCTCCAGGCAGCTGCACAACACGGCCACCGTCGGCGGCAGTCCGCTCCAGCGCACGTGGTCCACGCGGGCGGCGCCTTCGAACTGCGTGCCACGGCGACCGACCAGGACAGCACGCACGCCGAGATCGTACGGCTGGCCCGGCAGGCCGGAGCGGAGTCGGCGCCCGTTGTCCGGCCGACCGGTACGCGGCCTGGTTGCTGCCACTGTCCCTGGCGGCCACGGGGCTGGCCTGGCTGGTCAGCGGTTCCGCGGTGCAGGCGGCGGTCCTGGTGGTCGCCACGCCGGGCCCCTTGTTGCCGACGGCACCGGTGGCCGTGGTCTCCGAGCTGTCGCAGGCCTCGCGCCTAGAGGTGGTAATCGGTGACGGTGGGGCGCCGGAGAGCCTCGGCCGGGCCAGGACCCCGCTCCTCGACAAGACCGGCACCCTGACCGCAGGCCGCCCCCTCGCGAGGGGCGGCCGCGACTGTACGCCGGGACCCGCCTGGGCCGCGTACTCGACGTCGCGTTCCCGCCCGGTGGCGAGCGTGGCCGCCACGGTCGACGCCGGGGCGGCGTCCACCTCCTCGACGGTCGAGCGGCCCCCGGGGAGCCGCTCGACAACCTGCGGCTCGCGTGCTGCCTCCGACATACCGTACGTGGCGGCCGTACTGCTGGACTGCGCGATCGAGGAGCTCGGGTGCTGCGCCCGACGCCAGGGCTACTGTCACCGGCAGGGCGAGGGCAGCAGCCACCGGGCCCGAAATTACTGCGGCGGCTCGTCCCGAACACATCTCGGACAGGACTCTGACCAGGCCGGACCCCTGTGCCCTGTCCTGTCCGGGACAGCCTCAGGCCGTTGCCGCTCAACACCAGTTTCACCAGCCTTGGAAGCATCAACCGTGATCGTCGTGGCTGAGCCCGGGACTGCAGGTCTCCGCATCAGCCGACGGAGGAGAGGTGCCCCAGGGCAATCTTCCCGGTGTGCGCGCATGCAGGCGGGGCCTCTCGGTAGCTCGGGTCGGCGAACCGAGCATGCCGGGAGGCCCTGGGGTCGTTGTCGTACGCCCTCTCGGGAGAAGCCGAAGGGTCTGCTCGGCGCCGGCCTCGACTGGCTACCCCTAAGGTCCGACACGCCTGCCGGCCAGCCCTGTTCACGCGCACAACAGCGATACCCGCCGACCCGAGTGCGGCCCGCCTGTAACCGCGCAGAAATGGCTGGGCTCTGACAGCGTCCACGAACCGATCCGCTTCAAAGCCGCGCATCCTGGAGGGCAGGACCCGTCCTGGTGGGCTCGTCTGGTTTCGGCCGCTCACCGCATGAACGCGACCGCGGCGACGAGGACCATGAGCAGGATGGCCACTGGACCCATGGGCAGGCCGTGGTCACGAGGGGTGCTGGACTGGGTGGGGCGCGTTGCCGGGTGGGTGTGCAGAGCGGCGACTTCCTCGACCATGCGCGCGTAGGACGGACGGTGTCTGATCCGTCGTTCCAACCATGGCATGCCCAGGCCCGGCACACGCCAGATCGTGCCGTCGGACTGGAGTATCTGCGCGCTGCCCTCTTTGGTGTAGCGGGCCGTGCGCAGCTGCTCCCAGGGGACGTGCCGCACCGTGAAGGCTCCTGTGAGCCACACGCGCAGCACGGAAACGAGTCCTCGGCGCAGCGCTGCGGCACGGCGGCGGGCCAGGACGCCCATCGTGAGCATGGACAGGCCGGGCAGGCCGGCGGCCAGGGCCAGTAGCTGCCAGCCGAAGGGGTCGTACGGCTCGGCCGCCAGGCGCCGCCACGCCCCGTCCTCCAGCACGGTCACCGTACCGCCGACGCCGTAGTACTCCGAGGCCGCGTCGACGGTGAGACGCCGGCCGTCGTCGGTACGGACCCGCAGCGACTCCTCGTCCCGGCCGAGCACCTGTGCCGTGGTGCGTGCGGCGCGGTCCGCCCGAGCTCGTGTCCGACAGAGGGAGCGTGGCTATCCCTCGGAGAATTCGGGGATTCCGATGACGTCGCGTCCGGTGCGCACGCGGTAGCGGATTTGTGTGCCTGAAGGTCCTGAGGCACGAATGGTTCCCCACGGGATCGTCTGACCGGTCTTGAGGGCGGTGAAGTTGCGGTCCTCGGTGACGAGGTCGAGATTGATGCCGTTGAGGCGTCGGCTGAGTGTAAGGGTGTCGCGGGGTTCGAGGATCTCCACGGTGGCCTGCTTCGCCACCGCCAGGTGCAGCTGCTCCAACCGATTGCGGCCAATGCGTGCGGTCTTGTCCCGAACGGCCACGACGACACCTCGTTCCTACGACAGGAAGGCCTCGCTGCCATGCCGCGAGGCGCCTTGCTTGCCTGGTGATCGTAACGGGCATCATGATCGGGTACTGCGGCGAAACACCAGCCGCTTTTCGAGGATGACCGAACCGATCCACGAACGACAACACCTTCGACCGCGACACGCTGCACCTGCCCATCGCCGGATGTTCAGGGTTTCCGTCCCGGCCTGGCAGAACACCGCGAACGCGAGCGCTCCCGGCAGCGAGCGCGCCGCCGGAACTACATGTCCGCTGACCGCCACCGGGCGTCCCTCTTTGGACCAGGCGAGCAGCCCCCGCAAGCGAGGCCGTGCGCGGTTCGGCCTCACCCGGCTGCCGGTCATCCGTCCTCAGCCTCCCATGAAGGTCGGCGGCGCGTCGGTCGGCTTGCGCGAAGGCGAACCACGGCCTTCGGTGAGTAGTGCGCGAGATCGGCCCCCGACGACGACGCGGCCGCCATGCACCGGTCCAGGTCTCCCGGGCGCATCACCAGCACCGGGCACCGGGCGTGAGTCGCTACCCGAAGGCTTACCGAGCCGAGGGGCAGGCGCCCGCGTCGTCGACGCCTACGATGACGGGCTTGCGATCGGCCATGTCATCTCCCGTGAGCTGGCTCAGCCCAGGACCG
Organism: Streptomyces bullii; assembly: GCF_042657145.1. Taxonomy (NCBI): domain Bacteria; kingdom Bacillati; phylum Actinomycetota; class Actinomycetes; order Kitasatosporales; family Streptomycetaceae; genus Streptomyces; species Streptomyces bullii. The sequence goes on along the minus strand of NZ_JBHSNY010000020.1, from coordinate 11,924 downwards.
GTTGAAATCGGTCCTCCGCGTGCTGCGACGCGGCAGGAACCATCCCGTACGGCTGGGGCGCTCGCCGTTCGCCGCCGGGAGCTGAGAGAATCGCCGTGAGCAACAGCCCGATGGCGGCCAGGACCGCGAGTGCCACGGTCACCTTCCAGGTCCGTGAGCGCTCGGTCCAGCCGACCGGGACGTGATAGACGGCCGCCTCCTCATCGGCGTGGCTGGTGGTCGCAATCGGATCTGGCTCGCCGTGTCCCCGGAACGGGCCGCCGCCCGCCCCGTCGGTGAACTGCCCGTTCAGGATCTGCATGCGCTGTGCCAACGCCGGATCCTCGCTGGCCAGACGCTGCTCGAGGCGAGCGAACGCGTGTTCGTCGTCCATCCTGGAAGCCATGTCGGCCACCTCGGTATCCAGTGAGTGACGGAGCCCGAACCACGGGGCGCTGCTTGTGGGACTGCTGTGGGGACGGAATGCGGACGCACCCACTGCCATTCCGGCGCGGGATGAGTACCCGTAGCCACACGCGTCAAGCGCCGTCACCGTCCGGCTGCGGGAAGCCTTGCACGGGGCGGCGCGCTGATCAGAAGCGTGCTTGTGTCCCGGCGCCGGACGGCCGTGGGCACAGGAATTCGCGCAGGTCATCGTCCACGGCCGCGATGGGCGCATCCGCGCCGACTACCCCTGGGCGACCCGCGCCGCACTCCCGGCTGGCCGCCGCCTTGGGGCCGGCCGCTCGTCAGCCGATGTCGGGCGGCGGGTCCCCGGCACCGGCGCCGCTGCGCCGCTGCGCCTTTCGGGCTGGGCACGTCTGTCGATGAAATAGGCACCGAAGGTACCCGCCAGGGCGGCGACAACGACCACTGGCGGCCACGATGACGATCAGCGTCACCACCGACAGCCACGCTGCCCGGCCGCCCAGGATCCGCCCGGCCGAGCGCGAGGACCGCACGGTCGAGGAAAGCACCCTGCCGGTGCGCGGCGACCGCAACGACAGCCACTTGAGGGGCTCTGCCCTGCCGGGATTCGTCTCCAGCCGGGGTTTGGCCACGCGGCCGGCGATCCCGCGTTCAGACCCCAACCGGCGCCCTGCCCTCCCAGTACGCCAGTGCAGTCGCGGGCGGTGTCTGCTCCCCGGCCTCCGAAGACGCCGCGCCGTCCGCCGACTCGCCCCCGGCCTCCCTCGTCTGCCCGCACCTACCAGGGCTCCGCGGATGGTCCCGAGTAGCCACAGCACTCCGGTAACCAGGCGAGGGCGTGGCAAAGAGTCGCCCGACGGGCACCGCTCCGACACGCCTACGCGGTCCGGACGGCGGTGCCGGAAGACCGCCCAGGGGCCCGCGAGGGACAGGACCCGAGGACCGCCCGCCCTCGTTCCCCGATCCTGAGTGCTCGTACGCCTGCCACGCCTCGCCGCGGCCCAGCATTCACCCGCTCGGCGGGCTGCCGCACGCCACCGGACAGCAGCGCTGCCTACCAGGCGATTGCGTCGCTGCGTCCCCTGACGTGGGCGGGATCCTCCCCTGCGACAGGTATCTCCGCGATCGCCTCGCGGGCGGAATCACGGAGGGGGACCTACCGTGGCCGAAGAGGGCCGGCAACTGAACCGCATGAAGAAGGAGGCCGCGATGGAGGTGGATTTCGTGTGGGTGACGACACGCCGCATTCGGCCAGGCACCTTGGCGGAGTTCGAGACGGCATGGCGCCCGAACCCCTCCCCCCGGGGTCTACGCCGCGCCTTCGCGTACTGGTCCGAGGACGGCCAGGAGATCACCGGAGTGTCCTTCTGGGACTCCGAAGAGGCATGCGACTCTTGGCGGGCCTCCGAGCCAGAAGCCCAGCGGCGCGCGAACATGGCCCCCTACGTGGTCGAGGAACAGGAAGGTTTCTACCGCGGCCGGGAACTCGCCATCCCCCGTCGGTAGTCAACGCACTCTCATGCGGCGTGGAACGTGGTGCGAGGCGATACGGCACGCCTTGACACCCGTCGCGGCAGGGCGGCTGTGACCGAGCGGACCGGTCACACCGCAATCGGAGGAGTGGAACTGCTGACAACGAACAAGCGGACTGGCAGTAGTCCAGGCCGCCCGCGGTTCACGCCCACGCCATCTCCTTCATCCGGTTCATCCTCATATGTCACCTAGAGCTAGGGTTGAAAGGGAAGAGCATTCACTCAGCTCCGCCAATGGCGCAAGGTGATCGCCATGACCGAGACCACACACCGTAATGACACCACGACGAGGGAGACCCTGCGGGGCCGCAGAGGCAGCGACATCCCCGCGGGAAAGCGCGGGAACACCACGATCGCAGACAGTGTCGTAGCGAAGATCGCGGGCATGGCTGCCCGCGAGATTCCCGAGATCCACAACCTGGGGGGCGGGATGGCCCGGGCGCTGGGGGCAGTGCGCGAGCGGGTGCCCGGCGGGGGAAGTGGCGTCACTCGGGGAGTGAGTGTGGAGGTCGGTGAGCGTCAGGCAGCTGTCGACCTTGATGTGGTCGTCGAGTACGGCGTTTCCATCACGGACACAGCCAGGGACGTGCGCACCAATGTCATCAACGCTGTCGAACGCATGACCGGCCTGGAGGTCGTGGAGGTGAATATCGCCGTGCACGATGTCCACCTCCCGGACGAAGAGGAGCCGGAGCAGGAAGAGACGCGGGTCACCTGAACCCACCGCACCGGGCCGATGGGTGTCCCAGCTGGGAAGCGTGCCCTGGTCACAACGCGCGGTTCTGCGCCCGCAAAGTACCCATGTGGACGTCGAGGACGCCCGCAGCCTCGTAGCCGCCCCGGTCACGCCAAGCGGAGAAGTTGAAGCGGTATGTAACCGAACCCACCTCAGGACCCGAACCGCTGCTGGAGCGCTGAGGGCAGGTGGTGCGGATCACGGCGGCAGCCGCGAGGGCCGAGGGTAACCCCGATGGCGGCGATCTTTCGCACGGCGATGACCACGGCGGCCACCAGGATGTCGCTCCAGGAGATGTCCGCTGCCAGGCGGATCAGCCCGGCTCCGGTGAGGAAGTCGAGCAGAACGGGCAGTGCCTGGCTGATCTGCCGGAGACCGCATAGGCCGCGAGGGCGCTGAGCACCCCGGCTGCCGCGACGAGCAGAGCGGCCGCAGTGAGTCTGTGTGGCAACTGCATCGTGCCGGCCCGGCGCGAGGTCGACGCCGAGAGCATCGGGATCACCGCTTCCGGCCACGGCCGGACCCGCTGAACCTGACCGGCGCGGGGGCGACCTTCGACCCGTTGCTGACCCAGACCGACCACACGAAGGTGGTCCACGCCCGCGCGGCCTCGTAGCCCTGTCCGAGGGGCGACAGTTCTGACCGGCTTCCGCAGTCCGGGAGGACAAGGGTGCTCCAGCGTCAGATCCGGGGGTCGCCGGACGACCGGTTGACGCCGTGGCACTGAAGGATTCGGCGTACTCCGCCGGAGCGCAGACATGCGCCGGCAGTGATCACGATCGCCGCAGTGCCGTAGGCCCAAGCCTGGAGGGGGAAGCCGGGCAGGAGGCGGCCGCCGAGGTAGAGGGCGGTGCCGGCGAGGGTGACGGTGAGCCATTCCCAGCGGCCGTCCATGGCCACGAGGGCGACCACGAGCAGGGAGTACCAGGGGTAGCTCGGGGAGAAGAGCAGCAGGGCGGTGCCGGTCAGCAGCAGGGCGCCGCGCCACGGGCGGGCCGGGTCCCCGCGCCACCACACGGACAGGCCGATCAACGCCAGGAGCGCGACCGCGGTCACGCCCGCGGCTGCGTCCGGCAGCAGGAGCCTGAGCAGGGCGAAGCGGCGGACGTGGCCGGGTTCGTAGCCCTCCTCGTGGAGATAGCCGGGCAGGTAGCCCAGGACACGCGTGCCTGAGGCCGCGACGTAGGGCAGGTAGGCGAGCGCGACAGCGGCGACGGCGGCCGTGACGACACGCAGGAAGCGGGCCGGACCGCGCTGCCCGGACAGTGCGCCGGGCAGCGCGAGCACGGGCAGGAGCTTGACGGCGATCGCGGCGCCGAGCAGGGCGCCACGGCGGGCCCCTGCGGAGGCGGTGCCGAGCGCGAGTACGACGAAGAGGACGCCGAGGGTGTCGATGTGGGCGTTGTTGACCGCTTCCAGGGAGACCGCCGGACACCACGCCCACAGCGCGGCCCGGGCCGCGGCCCGCTGCGGGTCACCGCGGCGGCGCAGGACGCGCAGCAGGGCGAGGGTCGTGCCGAAGGCCAGGACGGCACCGCCGGCCTGGAGCGGCTTGTGGCGGCTGTCCGGTGGCGACAGGGTGTGGACGGCGAGGTACCAGCCCTCGGCGACCGGAGGGTAGATGGTGGGGACGGTGGGCCGGTTGATGCGGACGCAGAGGCCGCTGCCGGTATGGGTGAGCCCCCACCCTTCGCAGGCTTGTCGTGTGGGGAAGAGCCAGGGGTCGCGCAGAGGGGCGAGTTCGGGTGCGGCGGGCGGGTGGGCGTAGGGGGAGATCCCGGCGGCCTGGACGCGGCCGTCCCACGCGTAGCGGTACATGTCGTTGCTGGTGCGCGGCTGCGCGGTCAGCCCGGCCACGGCGACCGCGGCCGAACCGATGAGGACGAGGACCGTCGCGGCGCGGGCCGGAACCTTGCGGACGGTCCACAATGCGGCGGCGAACAGGGCCCAGGCGACGGCATAGCCGGCCAGCAGTCGGCCGGGGGCGCTGAGGTTGTCGCCTGCCCGCAGGGTGCCGACGACAACGGCCGTCAGGGCTGTGAGAAGGACCGCGGTCACGGCGATGCCCAGGCGAGCACTCAGTGCGCCGGGACGCGGAGAGGGAGGTACGGCGGAGTGTCCGGGGTCCTGCTGGTGCCGGGTGGCGGTGTCGGTCATGGGCGGTCCGGCCCTCCGTCGCGCACGGGACTCATGGCGTCGAACCCCGCGGGGCTCGGGGTTCCGGCCGCGGCCCGCCCTCGTCCCGGGGACGACGGAGTTCCAGGAAGGGGCGGTCGTCGGTCGTCCACCGGCCGGTGAGTATCCATCCGGTGGCGTCTGCGGCGCGCAGCAGGGCGGTGGTGCCGACGCGGGCCCAGGGAAAGGGGCGTCCGTGGCGGCCGTGGGCGTCCTCGACGCGGACGGTGAGGTGTTCGTCCACGTCCTGCGGGGCCGCCTCGGCCAGCAGACACCCGCCGGGGCGGAGCAGGTCACGCAGGCGGGCGAGCAGCGCCACCGGATCGCCCCCGATACCGACGTTGCCGTCCATCAGCAGGACCGTGCTCCAGCGGCCCTCTCTGGGCAGACGGTCGAAGACGGACCGCCGCAGGGCGGCTCCGCCTTGGCGGCGGGTCCGGGCGACGGCCGCCGGGCTGACGTCCACTCCGAGCGCCGACATGCCCCAGGCGGCCAGGGTGGCCACCAGGCGGCCAGGGCCGCAGCCGACGTCCAGGACGGGTCCGGTGCAGCGGCGCAGTACGCCGGTGTCTGCGGCGTCGGGCGCGGCGCAGAAACGTTCGACGTTCAGCGGCAGCAGTTCGGCCGCCCCGTCGGTAAGCGGTGTCATACGGCGCAGGTACAGCGGACCGCGTCCGGTGCGCAGGGCACGGCCGTAGGGGTCGTCCGTCCAGGGCTCCCCCGGCTCGACGGGGGTGAGGCGAGCGGGGCGGCGTACGGGTGCTCGGAGCTGGGAAGGCAGCGTGCCGTGCGGGGCGTCGTCTTCCGGCCCGGCGCGCTCGACCGGCGCGGTTCGCCCGGCGAAGGCTGTGCGCGCCCCGTGCACGTCGCAGCCGGACGGCCGGATCAACGCGGACGTGACGACCCTGGGCGCCGTGCCGCTCATCGGGCGGTCTCCGCGAGGGAGGCCACGGTGGTGGCGAAGCGGGAGCCGGGCGGGCAGCAGGCGACCACCGCGGCCGCGTCAGCCGCGCTGTCCACGTCCCGCAGCAGCGGCAGGTCACCGATCGTCAGCCCCGCCTCCGCAAGCCTGCGCCGCTGAACGGTTCCGGTGTGGTCGGTGGACATCGGGACGCCCCGCACGTACGCCCCGGCGCTGGTCGGGTCGGCGAAGCCCAGGCCCCAGAATCCGCCGTCGGCGGCCGGGCCGAACCAGGCGTCGTGTCCGTCGCGGCCGACACCGGCCAGCAGATCCGGGGTGAGTTGCGGAGTGTCCATGCCGACCAGCAGTGCCGGGCCACTGTCGCAGAGCGCGAAGGCGGCGGCGATCCGCTCGTCGAGGTCACCGGATACCTGGGGCACGACCTCGAAGCCGGGCGGCAGCCAGGGACCCGGGGTTCCGTCGAGGACGAGCACCCGGCGGCCGGCGGGAACCCGGAGCATCGTGTGAAGCGTGTCGGTCAGAGCGGCCTCGGCCAGGGCGGCCGCCTCCTGCGGGGTGTAGGGCGGGGTGAGGCGGGTCTTGACCCGCCCGGGCACGGGCTCCTTGGCGATGACCAGGAGGGTGGCCGAAGTCGCGGTAGACGGAGGGGCGTTCATCGGGCGCCTCCGTCGACGCCGGCGCCGACGACGGCAGCGGTTGCCGGTCGCTCGGCGAGGACGGCTCGCATGTCGCGCACGGCCTGCCAGGTGCCGCGCCAGGTGCCGGTGACTTTGGAGTGGCCCGTACGCGGGTGGTAGGGGACGTCGGTTTCTGTCACCCGCCAGCCGGCGTCGGCGGCGCGGACCACCATCTGCAGCGGGTAACCGGAGCGGCGGTCGGTCAGGTCCAGGGCCAGCAGCGCTTCGCGGCGGGCGGCGCGCATCGGGCCCAGGTCGTACAGACGCACGCCGGTGCGGCGGCGGACGAGACGGGCGAGCTCCAGGTTGGCCAGCCGGGCGTGTACGGGCCAAGCATTGCGGGCGGTGGGCCGGCGGCGGCCCAGGACCAGATCCGCGGTTCCGGCGAGGACGGGGCCGGCGACGGTGGGCAGCAGTCCTGGATCGAGGGAGGCGTCGCAGTCGCAGAAGCAGACCACGTCGGCCGTGGCGGCGGCCAGGCCCGCATGGCAGGCTGCGCCGAAGCCGCGCCGCGGCTGGTGGACCACGTGCGCGCCCATCTCGCGGGCGATGTCCGGTGAACCGTCGGTGGAACCGTTGTCCACGACGATCGCCCGCCACCCAGGCGGGATCCGTTCCAGCACCCACGGCAGGGCCTCGGCTTCATCGAGGCAGGGCAGTACGACGTCCACGGAAGAGGGGGATGTCTCGATCACCTCACTCACCCTACGGACGCAAAAAGGACGTAAGGGATTCCGTGTCCTTACGGATCGCTGACGTCACCAGCAGCTTTCGTCCGCGGCGAATACCTGATGTAAGACCCGGTCGGGCGAAACGCGTACGGGTGTTGCGGGGGTGGAGTCCGTGTTCCGCCGGGACAGTGCGGAAACGGCCGCGCGGTCGCAACGACTCAGCTGTGGCTGCGGCCGGGTCCGCTCGCTTCGGGCACCACCGCCCGGGGCACCCCCGCTATGGCACTGAACTGGCTCTCGATGTTCGGGAGTTCGCCTTGCTGGACTTCTCATGGGACGACGGAGTCGCCCCCGTGCCGGTGGGATCGACGGCCGCGAGATGTCCCGTGTCCTCGCCGACCTTCGCCGACCCGCTGATCAGGGCGACGGGACGCACACCCGTCGGCGGCACGGTGCCGTCTCGGTTCACCGTGAGGCCGACCGGGCCGTGCTGTCGGTGACCGACGGGAGGCGTGCCGCGCGTCTTCGGGCACCGGCTGGCGCGGCAGGGACGCCCGTATCTCTCCGGCCGGTGCCGGCTCGGCTGGCCATCGTGCGCGGCATCGTGGAGGCCCACCAGGGACGCGCGGCGGTGCGTGACATACCTGGCGGCTGCCGGTTCGAGGCGCACTCGCCGGCACCCGCCCGCAGCCGTCCGAGCACGACGTACGCGACGGGAGCAGGACCGGCCCGGCAGGAGGAGCCGGGCCGGTCCTGCCGCTGTCACGCGAGAAGCCGGATGAGCTCACCCGACCCGCAGGGGCGCAGCGGCGAACGCGGTCATACCTTCCGCGAAGGCGACCTGCGGTCTCCAGCCCAGTTCGTCGCGCAGCCGCTGCGAGGAGGCGGTGATGTGGCGGACGTCGCCGAGCCGGTACTCGCCCGTGACGACAGACGTCGGCCCGCCGTACGCCTCGGCCAGCGCGGCGGCCATCTCCCCCACCGTGTGCGGCTCTCCGCTGCCGACGTTGTACGCGCGCAAGCCGCCCTCTGGGAGGCCGTCCATGCCGCGCAGAGCCGCGAGGTTGGCGCCGGCGACGTCGCGGACGTGGACGAAGTCCCGGCGCTGACCGCCGTCCTCGAAGACGCGCGGTGCCTCGCCGCGAGCGAGCGCGGACCGGAACAGGGAGGCAACGCCCGCGTACGGAGTGTCCCGCGGCATCCCCGGCCCGTAGACGTTGTGGTAGCGAAGCGCGGCGACCCGCCCGCCCGTCGCCCGAGCCCACGCGGCCGCCAGGTGCTCCTGGGCCAGCTTGGTGGCGGCGTACACGTTGCGCGGATCAGCCGGGCAGTCCTCCCCCACCAAGCCGGCGGCCAACGACTCACCACAGTGCGGGCACGGCGGCTCGAAGCCCCCTGCCTCCAGGTCCGCGACCCGGCGCGGCCCGGGCCGTACGACGCCGTGCCGTGAGCACTCGTAGCGTCCCTCGCCGTAGATCACCATCGAACTCGCCAGCACGAGGCGGCGCACGCCGGCTTCGGCCATACCAGCCAGGAGCACGGCGGTGCCGAGGTCGTTGCAGCCCACGTAGTCCGGGGCGTCGGCGACGTCCTTACCGAGACCGACCATGGCCGCCTGGTGGCAGACCGCGTCAACTCCCCGCAGGGCATCGGCCACCGCCTCCCTGTCGCGGACGTCGGCATGCCGCCAGTCCACCCCGTCGGGGACGGCCGGGGCCGTGCGGTGCGCCGCGGGCAGCAGCGCGTCGAGGACGCGAACCCCATGCCCGGCGCCCATGAGGGCGGTGACGATGTGCGAGCCGACGAAGCCCGCGCCTCCAGTGACCAGGATCAACATGCCGCCGACCGTAGGGCCGCACATCCGGTCGCGGGCCGCTCGACCCGAGAACGTCAGGGGTTCGTAAGCTTCCCCTGCTTCTGGACGTCCTCGACGAGGCGGGACGCCACCACCGTCAGCAAGGCGAAGACCGCAGCGAGGCCGAGCATCGCGAACACGCCCCTGGTCCGCCAGGGGAGACGGCTGTCGACGAACGCCCAGCGAGCAGCGGACAGGAGGGCGGCAACCCGGCAGTACGCGTGAGCCATGCCGCCGCCACAACACCAGACAGGCGGTGAGCGAGGCCACGGCCAGCCCTTACGCCCCGGTCGGGCCCAACTCGTCTTTGGTGACGAACAGTCGCCCGACCACCCGCGGACACCGTGGTCCACCAGGTTCCCGCGGAGATGCCGGCCACCGCGTCCGGGCCGGAGCAGTACACAGGGGAACGGCAGTCACAACGCCGTCATGGCGCAAGGTACCGAAGGATCGCATCCAGTCACGCCAGGCAGTCACCGACTGGTCCGAGCCCCCTCCGAAGCGCGTAAGACACCCGCAAGACGGGCTCGTCCGCCGACCGGAGGACGTCACGCGTCAGGCCGTCGGCGACCGCGTCCGACACCCCGCACGGCCCACCAGATCGCCGTCACCGTGAGCGCCGCCACCAGTACGAGCAGCCAGTTGCGCCAATAGTCCAGCGGCAGCACCGATGCGTTGGCCGTCTTGCCCGGCCGTAGGAGCACGGGCAGTGCCACCGCCGTCAGCGCGCCCACGACCAGCAGAGCCCCACGGACCGGCCCGCGCGCACCGCCCCGCACCAACAGCAACCCGGCCAGCAGCACCACCGGGGCGATCACCGCGTCGTGCACAACGACCGCCCCGCCCAGCCACACCAGCACGATCAACCCGTCGCGGACATCCATCAGCAGGAACGCTCCCACGCCCATGATCGCCACACCTGCCGCCCCCGCCGCCATGCGTAGAGCCCTCATGCCAACACCTCCAGCCGACCGACCCACTTGGTCTGCAGAACACCCGGCCGATTGGGGGATATGAGCCGCGCCGGATAACCGTGATCGGGGTCGAGTTCCTCGCCGTTCAACCGCAGGGCGAGCAGCGTCAACGGGTCCCGAGCGTGGCGGCGCCCCATCTCCGACACCCGGTATCCACCCCTGAGCTGCAACGACACCACGCGCACACGCGCATGCGTCGGCGCGCCCGCACGCTCCAGCAGGTCCATGACGCGCACGCCGGTCCAGCGCGCCGACTTGCTCCAGCCCTCCACACACGCGATCGGCAGCTCCACCTCGTGCTGCGGCAGAGCCCGCAGCTCATCCAGCGTCAGGGTGTACCCCCGCGGGCCACTCACCACCAGGCGGTAGTCCTCGACGCGGATCCGGCCGACTCCAGCCGCCGCGGCAGTCCGGTTGACCGGCAGGGACTGCGGGCCGTGGTCCGGGTGACGGGGCGCGAACAGGAGGAAGTTCTTCAGCGGGGTGAACGACTGCCCCACAGTGGTCAGGGTGACGGCCCCCACCGCCGCACCCACCGCGGCCAGCAGCGACCGCCGGTCGGGGCCGTCCTGCGCGGACAGGGCCAGCGTCCCAGGCGACCGACGGGTCCAGTGCGCCCTGATCACCGGTGCCTTGACCGCGACGTGCAGCACCAATGCCCCGACGACCAGCCAGGCCACCGCATGATGCACCGGCACGAACGAGAACGGCCACGGATACCACTGGGCGATGTTCAGCAGCCCGGTCGCCAACTCGAAGACGGCGCCTGCCACCAGCACCGCGACCGACAGCCGTTCCAAGGCATGCTTGACCGACCGCGCAGGCGGCCACACGAACAGCCGCGGATACACCGTCCACAGCTTCGCCAGCAGCAACGGCACCGCCGCGATGCCGGAGGCGACATGAAGTCCCTGGGTGAGCCGATACCCCCAGGCAGGGCGGCTCGGAATGCTGTTGGCCAGCCAGCCCGGCGGATGCTGCATGACGTGACTGACCAACCCGGTGGCGAAGCACACGGCGAACGCCGGCCCCAACCAGCGCCCGATCGAGGTAGCCGTACGGGCATCATGCAATCCGCCCCTGAACACCGGCCGGGAGACACGCAGTTTCATGCCTTCCATCCCACTCGGCGCTCGGCCCTGGAGGAACAATCGAACCCTTACGGAACAGGGACATTCGGTCGACAGGGGCCTGCGGCGGCCACGTTCCCCAGACCACGGCGATGCCGTATGGGGCGGAGGATGGCAGTCCGGCCAGTTGGTGAAAATCGCTCGCGCGGCGGTCAGCCGGGTCTGTAGAGGCACGCACCGGTGGCAAGGGTGCTGAGTGATGCCCAGTGCCCCTGAGCCGGAGACGCCAACAAGCCCCGATTCCCAGTTCATACGGAGACATGACACCAGGCCCAGGTCCCGCCCTCGCGCTCGTCCCGTCAGCAACCCTGATCACCGCCGGCCGTCGTCCCACTGACACCCACGCAACACCGCAGTGTGACCCGAAGCCGGACGAACCCCACTCGATTCGGGACCACGAGGAACCCCATGCGACGCAACACGCGCAAGCGAACGAAGACAACGCATCGGGCCATCGCCGCAGCGGCAGGGCTGGCTCTGGGAGCAGGAGGGCTGATAGCGGTCAACGTGTACGCCTCCGCCCACGAGAGCGGAAACGCGAACTCGACGAAACGCGCTCCCCAAGAACAGACGAATCAAGCCCTGGCGGCCGGAGCCACCACCATCAGCTGCCCGGACGTCGGGGCCGGGCTGACCTCCGTCCCGGCCCCGGCCACGCCACAGGTGGACAACGAGCTCGCGGCCCTCTAGTGCTCGATTCCGCTTTCGGTGGGTATGGCTGTTGGTAGCGGGGTGGTTGCGGGTGCTCGGGGGCGGGTGCTGGACGATGGTGTTACGGGCACGGCCGGGCCGTGACGAGGGCGAGCAAGCGGTGGTCCACCGTCTGGCGGCTGCCAGGAAGGCG
>NZ_JBHSNY010000019.1:0-61948 GCF_042657145.1 Streptomyces bullii | reverse complement strand
ACGGCTCGATGAGCGACCACAGTTCGTCCGAGACGATCCACGGCCGTGACTCCCTCTTCCCCACGACAAACCAACGAGCAACCAGGACGACAGTCACATGATCAACAGCTTCTGTTAGGACCTCTAAGTGCGGCGCTTGCGCCCACTGACCATGCTCCACGTGCTGACGAGCAGCCCAGCGGCCTCCAGTCGCCGCAGTGCCGGGTACAGCGTCCCGGTGGCAAGATCGAGCGCGCCGTCGCTGCGCGCCGCTAGTGCTGTGGCCGCATAGGTTCACCGGGTTGGGGCGTGTGCTTCCCTTTCACCGAGCAGGCGCTTGGGAACGCTCGTGCAAGGGAAGCTGCGGGAGCACGGAAGGGTCACTGGTGCTCGGATGAGGCTTGTCGGCGGGAGAGGGCCGGCCTGCGTCGCTCTCGGTCGATCTCGGTGATGACGACCGTGACCTCGTCGCCGACGTGGACGACATTCGATGGAGTTTGCACGGGCGTCCAGGTGAGCTCTCGCAGGTGGACCAGCCCCTCGATTCCGTCGGCGACCTGGACGAAGACGCCGAATGGGACCAGCTTCGTGACCTGCCTGTGCAGTTTCTGCCCTACCGAGATGCCGCTGGCGAATGCTTGGGAGGGGTCCGGCTGCGTCGCTCGCAAGGACAGTCTGGCCTCCAGGTTCCACGTGTCGAACTGGAGGAACTCGCAGGAGATTCGCTGTCCGACCTGCACGACGTCGGAGGCCGCTTCAAAACGCCGCCAGGACAGTTCGGGAATCGTGATGAACCCGACGCCGGGGAAGACCGGGTGGTCGGGGCCGTCGTCCAGCGCTACGAATACGCCGAACCGTTCGATCGCTGTGACGGTGCCGGAAAGGAGCTCACCGCAGCGCAGTGACTCCAGGAACGTACACAGTTCTGGGTTTTCAGACCATCCGCCCATCATGCATCCCAGCCTTTCACGAGGAGCTGTGCTGGGCGGGAGGTGCGGTCACGCTGCGGTTTTGAGGGGGCGCCCGCCCCAGCGGACGCCTTTCTCGCATCGGATGCGGGTGCGTTCTTTGCGTTCGGCCGCCAGGACCTCCCGGTGGGCGTTGGCGTTGCGCCAGCGCAGGTAGGCGTGCAGGGCCTGGGTCTGCGCGGTGTGGTCGGGGTGGTTGGAGTTGGCGATGGTGAACTGCCTCAGCGGTCCGAAGTGTGCCTCGATCTGGTTCGCCCAGGAGGCGTAGGTCGGGGTGAGGCACAATTCGACCATGTGCTTCCTAACCCAGCGGCGGATGTCGGCGCCCTTGTGGGCGGACAGGTTGTCCATGATCACGTAGATCGGTGTGCCATCAGGCCGGGCGGCGCGGATCGACCTGAGCGCGGCCAGCGTGTTCGCGGCACCCTTCTTGCGCCGGTTGACGCCCCACAGGCGGTCATCACCGACCGAGTAGCAGCCATGGAAGTAGCGCACCCCGTGGGTGCGGTGGTAGGTGGCCGGCACCCGGTCGGGATGTTTTCGTCCCGCGCAACGCGAGCCCGGGGTGGGTCGGATCCCCAGTGGGCCGAACTCGTCGAAGGCGAACACCCGGCCCGGGAAGCGGTCAAGGACCTCCTCGATCCGGTCCAGCTTCACCTCGCGGTTGGGGTCGGGGGATTCCTTCCACGTCTTGATGCCCTGGAAGGTGACACCGCGGCGGGCGAGCAGGCCGCGTAACGCCTCACGGCCGATGCGAATCACCCGGCCGTGGACTTTCCGCAGGTAGGCAGCGAGCTTACGCAGCGACCAGCGGGTGAAAGGCCGGCCGAGCTTGGTCGGGCGGCTGGTGGCCGTCACCACGACGAAGTCCTCGTCGTCACGACTGAGCAGGCGGGGACGGCCTCCCGCCCATCGAGGGTCCAGGCAGGCCAGGCCGATCTCGTTGAAACGGTGGATCACGTCGCGAACGGTGTCCTCGTCGGCCTGCACCAGCTGGGCGATCACCGGCACACCATTCCCGCCAGCCGAGGCCAGCAGCATCATTGCGCGCCGGTAGCGCACCGAGTTGGTGCTGCCGCAGCGCACGATCTGCTGCAGCTTCTGCCCCTCCTGGTCGGTAAGTCTGCGCCCACGGACGGGCTCAGCCACCGCGCCTGCAGCGGTCGGATCTGACGTCACCGCACATCCAACCGCCACGACCACCAACCCGGCGAACCTATGCGCTCAAAGCATCAGCAAGGGTCAGCCCGGCACCATGCGGCGCCGGGCTAGCCTGTTGGGTCGGTTGGTGGGGAATGAGGCGCATCGGGACTGTGAACGTGTCCTGCCGTCTGCGTTCGGCACGGACCCTGGCGTAGCCTCCCATGCGCGGCTCCGCCGTCGCCCACTCCAGCCCGAGGTCGGCCATCTGCTGGAGGTTGTCCGCGGTGAGCTTCCCGCGCTTGGACCGGGTCTTCTATGAGGACACTCGACCTTGACCTCGGTGCCGCCTCCAGCCTTTCCAGGTGGGCTCGGGGGCTCGGATACCGTACGGTCTGCCCCACACCGGCCTGGAAGCTCGCCACCGAAGATTACGGGGCAACTGGCCGAGCACCTGCTGAAGGGTGCGTTAGCGCAGGGATGGAGGTAGCCCGCGTGCGCCATGGAGCTTCGCACCGGTGAGCTTCACACCGGTCAGTTTGGCTCCTGTGAGGTCCGCATACATCAGGTTCGCGCGTGAGAAGTCCACGCCGCGTAGGTCAGCATTGGTCAGGTCGGCACCTTCGAGGTCCGCGTCAGCGAGATTGGCGTCCTTCTCGAACGGGCCAAACTCATCCTCCAGCGCCTTATCTGCGGTGCTCAACTTCGCTCCGTGCAGGTTCGCCCCGATGAGCTGCGCACCGGTAAGGTTCGCCTCTACCAATTTCGCATTGGTCAAATTTGCTCCGTCGAGTCCTGCACGCGTCATGTCGGCGCCAATGAGCGTCGCGTCAGTGAAGTTGTTCCCTCCCGAGGACGCGTCCACCTCACGCAAGTTTGCCCAGTTGAGATCCGCACCTGTCAGGTCCGTCTCGGCAAGATGCGCGAAGTTCAGGTTTGCGTCTTGCAAGACAGCACGGCTCAGATCCGAGTGCTCAAGAGTCGTGTCGTGCAGGTTCGCATCAACGAGCCACGCGTTGTGCAGGTCAACGCCGCCGAGAACTGCGTGGCGTAGGTCGGCGCCCCCCAAGGTTGCCCATGAGAAGGGCACGCGGGTATCAGGCACATCCCCAGAGCGCCTGATCTTCGCGGCTTCTTTGAAGGTCCACGCCGATAGTTGCAGGCCACGGAGATCAGCACGGGTCCAATCCAGCTGCGCTCTCCCGTCGCGGTCTGGTGAGCGGTCCGCCAGCACGTTCATCACTGCCGTGATATCGGTGGCCAGCTCAATTTTGTCCTGCTCCTCGAGCGACTCGTCCTCTTTGGCGAAGCCACTCTTGGGGACGCGCGCATGCTGACGCACATAAGCGGAAAGGACCGAGATAGTCCTTGGCTGATCACGGGCGGAGTCCTGCATGAGGCGCTCCAAGGCATAGATCCCTCCGAAGCGCACGTCCAGCGAGGTAGACCCCAGGTTGCTGACCGCGTCGTTGAAGCGGCTGGTAATGTGGCCCTGTTCGGCGATTCGCACGTCCTGCCAGGTGAACAGCAGCGCCGCCAACGCAGCAAGACCGGGCATGCCGGCAATGAGCAGGGTGAGCAATTGCAGTCGGTTGGCCCCGCCAACGCTGTGCGGACTGCCTCCGCGACGCTTTCCTTTTCCCTTGGCTGACCGCAGGTGTGCGATTCGCCTCAACCGTCCGGTGCCAGTGTTGCTCTTCACAGGCACATAGCACCCCACAGCTTCCCAGCACCGTACGACGCCACGCAGCTCAACCACCCGATCGCCTTGTCTGAGCAATCTGGAGATCGAAACGCCAAGCCCGCACCCTGACGCATGACCGGGGCTACGCCCACCAGCACACTGGCTGCGCGGCGGCACGGTGGTCCGCGTCGGTCTTGCGCGGGCGGAAGGGGGCGGGGGCGAGGCCGAGGACCGCTTCGGCGGCGCGCTCTCGGTGGGTGACGCCAACGGCGACGGCTACGCGGACGTGGCCGTGGGCGCCGCGGGGGAGGACCTCAGCGGCCAGCGGGACGCCGGATCGGTGACCGTTGTTCTACGGCTCGGCGAGCGGCCTGACAACCACGGGCTCCCGGCTCATCTCCTACAACACCTCGGGCGTGCCCGGTGCCGCCGAGACGGGCGACGACTTCAGCTCCGCCGTCCGCCTTGCCGACGTCACCGGAGACGGCCGGGCCGAGCTCGCCATCGGCTCACCGAACGAGAACTCCTACGGCGCCGTCTGGCTGCTGCGCGGCAACTCCTCGGGCATCAGCACCAGCGGCGTACTCAGCGTTAGCGCCCGCGACGTCGGCGTCACCACCTCGGGCCAGGGCTGGTTCGGCATCGCATTGGCCACCACCGGGGAGCAGCCCCGTACCCCGGCCTGACGGCTGGGCCCCCGGAGTGTCGGGTAGCCGGAGCACGGTGACGTGCTCCGGCTACCCAGCGCAAGCTCCCGCATCGACATGCCGCCCCGATGGTCACGTCGGATCGCCGCGTACAGCTCGACTTTCGACATCCGTGGCATGACCAGCACCTTTCACCAGGAACATCCCGATACTGCCCCGGCAAGAGACCCGGTGCCTCCCGAACTCATTAACCTCACCCAACCACGGCTTGTCGGCTCATCGGGTAACGGGGCACAGCCCTTGTGGCGCGAGGAGTGCTTCCACGCCCGACCTGCCGCCGCGCCGCCTACGTCCAGCGCATGCCGATGGCGGAGAGCTGCTCGATGCGTTCGGGGGAAAGTGTCGCTGCCCTGCTCCGCTGGTTGCTGGTCCAGGCACCCAACTTGACCTGGTGTTCTTCCTGGCCTTCGCCGTCGCGATCGTCGTTCCCGTCCCCGGTGCGCCTGATGATGATGGTCTCGACGTGTTTCCTGGGTACGCGAAGGTGCCCCTCGCGATCGTAGAACTGTCTGGCGGCGGCGTAGTTCATGGTCCACTTGTCGGCCTGCGTACGGCGCGGGCGCGGCTTCTCCTCCTCGCCAGCGGGTTGGATGCCGAGGATGTGTTCGCACATCCATTGCTGCACCGTGGTGAGCTTGTCCCACCCAAGTCGCTGCGCCCTGACCCACCGGCCAAGGTCCTCGCCTTGGCGTACGACGATGCCCGGCTCCATCGGCAGTGCGCCGCCAGCTTCGAGGTGCAGCCGTGTCAGGTGGAAAGCGCGTTGCCATTCCCCGGGCCAGGCGGGGCACCAGGATGGATCGATCTCGTCCAGTTGTTCGCGTCGCTCGGCTGACAGCACCCACGCCGTCGTCGGTTTTACGGGCAGTCCTTCGGCCTGTCGCTGCTCGGCCTGCATGCCCCGGCGGGCGGCGGCCCTGGCGTTCTTCAAAAATGTGCCGATCTTGAAACCCTTGTGCGTGGCGTCGAGCGGGGCCAGAAGGTGGCCGTGTTCGGCTGCCCACCCACGGGCCGCGGTGAGCGCCTCTTCCCAGGCGACGTCGTGGTGCGACCACACCATGCCCAGCTTCACCAACTGCTCGATGCGGTCGGCGTCCATGTCCCCGCGGGCGTAAAACCTTCGAGCGTCGGCGATCCATTGCCCCAGTGGGAACGCGGCGAGGGAGGCTGGCCATCCCTCGGCTTGGGCCTGCTGGCTTCCACTGGCGGGGACGCGGTACGTAAACGGCACCTTCAGGTCCCCATGGAGCCGTTGGTACAGCGTGGCGGCTTCGATGCCGCGTCGCCAGTGGGCGTGTTCGGGGTCGAGGACCCGCAGGTTGATGAACGCGGCCAGCTGCGCGGGGTCACGCGGGCTGGAGAACTTCAGCAGCTCTCTGGCCGGCACCGACACTCGGTCGCTTCGGTCGCTGTCGGCTCCCTCGCCCTCCTCACTGCCCGAGCGGGTTTGTACGCCCCGTACACGGCTTGGCGCCTGCTGCTGCGCCAGAGCCTCCACGACCCTGGCGTCATGCGCCCTGAGAGCTTCCAAAAGCTTCGCGAGGCCGCCATACGCCCGGCTGGTGAGCATGTTGTCCGGTGTTTCCCCGGGCCCCAGCAGGACCGGAACGACGAGGGAGGCGATCTTGCCCTCGCCGGGCTGCATCCGCAGCGCCCGGCCCACGGCCTGCACCAGGTCCGGCATCGAACCGCGCACGTCCGCAAAGTACACGGAGTCGCAGTTTCGGGTGTCCACACCCTCCCCGAGCACCTTCACCGAGCTCAGGAAGCCCTTCTCCACGACCGTGCCGTCCGTAGCGATCCCATCAGCGAACTCACCCAGGACACGGCGCCGGTGGTTGGGCTTGTGGTCACCGCACAGCCAGTCCGCCCAGATCGTCGCCGGGTACAGCTCCGAGTCCGCGTCATGCAGCTGCGCCGCGACGTCGGGAAGGCCGGCCGCGAAGGCTTCGGCTTCCTTGACGACGTGATGGAAGGTCAGGGTACGGCCGAAGCCTTCCTCCGCGGACGCCTTCACCAACGCCGTCTGCAGCGCCGCGAGCCGCGCCCCGCGTACCTGCTCTGACCGTCCGTCCGCGCCGAGCAGGACGGCGGCCTGGAGCTGGGTGTCGGTGACGTCCACGCACACCACCTGGTAGGGCGCGCAGATTCCCCTGTCGATGGCCTCCGACAGGGTGAGGGTGTAGCAGCGGGCACCGAACGGCCCGTCCGGGTTGTCTTCCATCGAGGCCACCAGCTCGCCCGGCGCGCCCTGCTCGGTGTCCTCCTCCAGCTGCCACAGCCGGGGCGTGGCGGTCATGTAGAGGCGGCGCAGGGAGGGGATGCGGGTGTTGTCGTGGAGGACCGCCCAGGGCTTGCCGATCCGGCCGGACGTCCGGTGCGCCTCATCGACCACGATCAGGTCCCAGCCCGGTAGGCCGGCGGCGTGCGCGCGTTCCAGCGTGCCCAGCCCCAGCGACGCGTACGTGGCGAACACGGTCACCTTGTCGAACGGCCGCACCCAGGCAACCAGCTCGTCCACGTTCGTGGTGTTGGGGAAGGACACCTGATCCCCGCGCAGGGAGGAGACCCCGATCATCGGCCCGCTGCGGCCGCCCTCGCGCCACGCGGTCTCAGTCTGGGCAAGCAGGTCCAGCGACGGCACCAGCACCAGCACACGGCCCGCCTGGAGCTCCTCCGCGCTCCGGATGGCGACGAGGCTCTTGCCCGATCCTGTCGCCATGATCACCTGAGTCCGAAGCCCACGCTCGGGCACAGTCGATCTTGCAGGCAATTCAAGCGCGCGGAGTACCGCGTCCACAGCTGCTCGCTGGTGGGGGCGGGGTTCCTTTGCTGCCATTCCGATCAGCCTTCTCCCTCTGGCCGGGCGCGGGGGACTACCATCAGACAGCACGAACCGGCACCTACTGACCTTGAATGCGTGATGTCGTTATGGTCTGGCGCGGACGAGTCCGATCCCGGCAAGGCAGCCATCGAGCACGTCGCTGCGGTACTGGAGCCGGCGTAGGCCCTGCCGGACGGCGCTGATTAGGTCATCAGGATCTGCGCAGGCGCGGTTGACCAGGGTGGTGCGCTGGAGGATGGACCAGATACCTACAACCGGGCTGAGGTCGGCGAATACGGCGGCAGCTGGTAGACGGTCAGCAAGTTCCGCTCGGCGAGGAACTGTCTCTGGGGTTGCCGGCAGCTCCTTGGAGGCGCCCCCAGTTTGAGGCCTTGGCTGCCGAGACCTCGCAACCCGGCCGGACAACTCGCGCATCGCGCGCGTCCTGGCGCACGGCTGCTGAGCGCGTAGGAAGACCACCAGGCGCGGACCGGCCGACGGTGCGGTCTCGTCCGCGGAGTCAGTCAGTTCCGGGGTCATCCGCCCGTGCCGGAGGTTCGACGCCTGGAGCCACATGCCGCGCAGCGTGCGGCAGTAGGTGATGTGGTCGCCCGCCTCGTCAGCGAGCCTGGGCGCCTGGACGTAAGATCAAGTAACCCACTCGGTTGACCCGCTGACGATTTCGTCACTTTGACATGAATGCCACCTGGCGTGCCGCGTCGGTCTGAGATCCTGAAGACCGATCGAGAGGGGCCGCAGGTATGGAGTGGAAGACCCACGGTGAGCGACAGATCTACACCAACAGGTGGGTGAGTCTGTGTCTGGTAGACGTGCAGCAGCCTGACGGGCGCAGGTGGGAGTACCACGTCGTTCGCCTCCGGCATCTGGCCGTGGCCGCCGTGGTCAATGACCGCCAAGAGGTGCTGATGATGTGGCGGCACCGCTTCATCACGGACTCGTGGGCGTGGGAGCTGCCCATGGGCCTGGTGGAGAAGGGGGAGACCCCGGAGGAGGCGGCGGCTCGCGAAGTCCTGGAAGAGACGGGCTGGCGCCCTGGCCCCATCAAGCCTTTGATCTACGCTGAGCCGGCCAACGGCATCACCGACTCGCAGCACCACGTCTTCCGTGTGGACGGGGCGACCTACGCCGGGCCGCCCACGGAGAAGAACGAGTCGGATCGCATCGAGTGGATTCCCCTCGCTGAGATCCGGGGCATGATCGACCGCCGGGAGATCGTGAGCAGTGGATCGCTCGTGGGGCTGCTGTACCTGCTCATGGACGAGGCGACCCGCTGACTGGGGGTAGAAGTTCCCGTAGCCGCGCTTCGAAGGCCAGGGCTACGGGCTCCTGCCTGTGCGGGGCCAGCTGCCCGTAGAACTCTCGGAGATGGCCTGACACACGCTCAGAGGCGACGGCGGACGCTGGTTTCAGCGCTTGCGTGGCGGTGTGGCATGCCTGGTCGAGCTTGCCCTGGTAAAGCTGTGTACGGGCCAGCCAGAAGGAGTGAAAGGCGCGGCCTCGCCGGTTGGTGCGGTCCTCCCGCCGCAGGGCATCCGCGATCAAGGGTTCGGCGGTCGCTGCTTCACCCAGTTGGCTGTGGGCGATGCCCGTGTCCACGAGGAGCTTCGGCTCATCGAAGTATGTCACCCATGACGGATCCGGGTCGCTCGACCGAATCTGCTCGAAATATCGGTGCGCTTCCCCGATCGCCCGATGAGTATCGTCGCGGTTCCCGAGGGTGGCATGGGCGAACGCTTCCCGCGTGGAGAGCATCGAAAGGACGCGCGGGGTGGTGCCGAGTGCCGAGCGGGCCTGGTCTTGGGCGGCTGTCACCAGTGCCAGGGAGTCCGCGGGCTTGTTCTGGTAGGTGGCCTGCAAGCTCATGCTTGCGAGGACGTTGGCCATGAATTGCCGGTCGTCGATCTCCTTGGCCAGTTGCAGGGCCTCGTTGAAGTACGCGCGGGCCTGGTGGTACTGGCGGGCGTCGAAGTACGTCCAGCCGGTGAGGCGTGCCAACTCGGCCGC
Organism: Streptomyces bullii; assembly: GCF_042657145.1. Classification (NCBI taxonomy): domain Bacteria; kingdom Bacillati; phylum Actinomycetota; class Actinomycetes; order Kitasatosporales; family Streptomycetaceae; genus Streptomyces; species Streptomyces bullii. The sequence goes on along the minus strand of NZ_JBHSNY010000019.1, from coordinate 52,621 downwards.
GATGCCGTAAAGGCCGTTCTGGATGGAGGGTGGCCGGTTCTCCTTCAAGAGACCGGCGACATGCCGGAGCTGGCCGACGATGGCCGGCCTCAGCGCCTCGCCGCCGTGCTGGTCGTCTCGTCGCCAGTAGTCCTCGATGGAGGAGCGGAACGCTTCAAGAGTTGCTGCGCTGAGCTTCGTTCGCGTGGCCAGAGCCAGGATGCTGTCGACATCGGGACCAGGCAGTGATGCTGGGGGTCGCTGCTCGGGCTCCGACAGTTGCGGCGCCTCTCGCTCGGAGACGGCGAGGGCCTGAGGTGTCTCCCACGGTCTGCGGGCAAGCCCGAGCATGTGCCCTGGGATGCGTAAGCCGTCCGAGATCCGCTCGATTACGTCCATGTGCTGCAACTGTCGTCGCCCTGCTATCACTTCGCCGACGCGGCTCGGAGTCAGATCGCAGCGCCGGGCGATCATCGAGGGGTAGATGCCGGCCATGGACTTCACCAGTCGGAAGACTCTGGCGAAGTCCCTTACCCGGCACGCATCGATCATTTCGGGATCGGTGAGCAGCCTGGCAGGCAGTTCCTGCGGCCGGTCGGCGTCGGGCATTGGGTGGCTCCCCACTTCGAGGGCTACGCAACGTCGCTGGGTCTCTACTTGTTGCGATGTTATCCAAGTTGGGTAATCAGCCTGACCTTTTGGCAGCGGTCCCCAGATCGCGATGCTCCTGTGCATGGCGAGCAAGCAGCAGACCAGACCAGGCATCGGTGAACTGGCGAAGGACACCGTTAGTGGGCGTATCGGCGTCGTCATGGGTGAGGTTGGCGGCCGTGTGCAGATAAGGCCGATCGGTGGCGGCAAGGAGTGGGACGCCATGCCAGGCAACGTTGTGCCACCGAGTGCGAGGGAGGAACTAAGTACACGTCTGGCCATCAGGAATGGCAACAGGCGGGCCAGGCTGTGATGCGCACCATCGGCCGATACGCGGGAGTCCTCTTCATCATCATGATCAGCGGGTCGTGTGGCCTGGTGATCGGCATGGCTCTCGCCATCGGCCAGTAGACCGGCCGCCCCGGACGGGTGCCAACTCCCCGGCTTTCTCCTTCCCCGTCCGGGGTCGCCTTCCAAGCCCGCCTCCTGGTCATTGTCGAGGCAAGGCTCGGCGACCGATGCGGGCGGCAAGCGCCATGTACCGCACACACGACGGAGTAGTCGCATGACGGCAACGGTGAACAATCGGAGGACCGGGCGCGCGGTGGCTGGTGAGGAGCTGTTCGAAAGCTTCACGGCTTTCATGATCGTCCACAACGGGCAGTCGCTCGAGCGGGCCGAGCCGATCGCGGACCAGGCGGTCGCCTTCCTGGTCACGCAGCCGGATCGCGATGGAACACTTCCCCTGTGCGGGCTGCACCAAGCCTGCTGCCCGCGACGAGCGCGGCGTGCTGCGGGTCCTTTCCCTCCTCGACGACGCCGTGGGCACGCGCTGGGAGGCGTGCACTCAGCGATCCCGCCGAGGTGCGAAGCCTGCGCAATGACGGCGCCGCGTCCATGCCCTGTGCTGCGAGCAGGCATGTGAAGCTCCGCGTGCAAGAGGCCGAGCCGATCGGTGACCGAAGGACGCACCACCCCCGCCCCGGCGGGAACAGCGCGCCCAAGAGGGCCCTGGTCCTCTACGGCTGGCCCGACATGCCGTTCGTCGCCCGCCAGGCCGTGCTGCGCCGCACCACCGCAGCCGCCTTCGCCGCGGCCATCCCCTGACGCCTGTCCGGTGGCCCAGGTGCCGACCGGGCCGGGCCATCGGACAGGGCAAGGTCCCGGCGCGGGGTCGACTGCCCGACTCGTGTTCCCCCACGGTCAGGTCGCCCCGCGCCGGGCCAAGGCTCGCCGGCCCGCCCACTCAAAGGACAGGTGGCCGGTGACGGGGCGGGCCCGCGGAGCCGCCCTCGGCTCCATCTCTGTAGCGGGCCTGCCCTACCCAGCGCCATCCCGTTCCACAACCGACTGGAGAAGACTGTGACAACAGCTCTGGACCGCGAAGCGTTCCCCCTCACCCCGTCCGGAAGCCGTACCCCGCACAGCACGGAGCCCCCGTCGTCCCCGCAGACCAGGCCCTGGGCACTGCGATTCGCCCGCGTCCCCGACTCCACCGGGGCCGCCCGCATCCCGGCGCACGCCTACGACCACGATCGCCAGGTCAACATCTCCGACGACGGCGGCCTGCTGACGTGCATGGCGAACACGCACACGCCGACCGTGCCGGACGGCTCGACGACCAACCCGCCGCCGCTTGACGAGGGGCCGAAGGACTGATGTCGGCGCCCGTCCTGATCATCGCCGCCTGCGACGACTGGCCCACGGACCGAGTCGTCGTCGAGCTGGACAGCCGTGGGGTCGAGGTATTCCGCATGGACACCGCCGACTTCCCGCAGCGTCTCGCCCTGGCCGGAAGGATCGACCAGGGGCAGGCGTGGACGGGCGTCCTCACCACCGAGCACCGGACGGTGGAGCTGTCCCGGGTCGGCGCGGTCTACTACCGCGCCCCCGGGGCGTTCCGGTTCCCCAAGGGGATGTCCGGCCCGGAGGAGAGGTTCGCCGCCGCCCAGGCCCGCGCCGGCCTCGGCGGTGTCCTGTCTGCGCTGGACTGCCGCTGGGTGAACCACCCGACCGGGATGGCGCGCGCCGAGTACAAGCCCGTGCAGCTCGCCGCCGCACGCGCCTGCGGACTGCACATCCCGCCCACGCTGATCACGAACCGGGCCAAGGACGTACGGGCCTTCGCCGCTGAGACCGGCTGGTCGATCATCTGCAAGCCGGTTGCCTCTCCTGTGCTCATCGAGGACGACCAGCTCAAGTCCGTATACACGCAGCGCCTGCGCCCGGAGGACCTCGAGGACCTGCGGGGAATCGACGCCACCGCGCACCTCTTCCAGACCTGGGTCAGCAAGGAGTATGAGGTCCGTCTCACGGTAGTGGGCGAGCGTATGTTCGCCGTCGCCATCCACGCCGGCAGCGAAGCCGCTCACGAGGACTGGCGCAGCGACTACCGGTCCCTGTCCTACACCAGCACCGAGGTCCCAGAGGCGGTGGCCGCCGGGATGAGGCGCCTGATGGAGCGGATGCAACTGCGCTACGGCGCGGCAGACTTCATCGTCGGTCCCGACGGGCAGTGGACGTTCCTCGAGGTCAACCCGTGTGGCCAATGGGACTGGATCCAAGGCGCGACCGGCCTGCCGATCGCCGAAGCAATCGCCGATGATCTTCAAGGAGTCACCTGATGGACTGGAGGCCGCACGCGGCCGCCCTGGCGGCCACCATCGCGCACCCGGGATCGGACTGGTGGGCCCCCGTCAGAGAGACGCCCCGGCATCTGCTGGTCAAGCGCTGGTTCACCCCCGGCGAGCACGGATGGACCGCCGTCGACGGCCCGGTCGACGAGGAGGCGTGGGCGACGGCCGCCTACTCAGACACCACGCTCGTGACCCGCATCGGCCCCGCGCACGCCGACCACGCCACCGTTGGCAAGCCCGTCACCGGGCACCCCACGTCATCCTCCACACTGCCGAGCCTGGTCGTGACGATGCTCCAGCAGGGCCGTCTCACCCCGGGCGTACGACTGCTGGACCTGGCCACCGGCTCCGGGTACAGCGCCGCCCTGGCCTGCCAGCGACTCGGCGACGACCTGGTCACGACGCTGGACGTCGATCCCTACCTGACCGAGGCCGCCGCCGAGCGGCTCGACCGGATCGGCTGGCACCCGGAAGTCGTCACCGCGGACGCTGGCGCGGACGACCTGCCCGGCACCTTCGACCGGATCGTGTCGATGGTCTCGATGCCCCGCATCCCCGCCGCGTGGCTGTCCGCGCTCGCACCCGGCGGACGCCTGGTCACCACGATCGCGGGCACGGGCCTGATCGTCACCGCGGACAAGACCGAAGACGGCGGCGCCGAGGGCCGCGTCGAATGGGAGCGTGGCTCGTTCATGACGACCCGCTCCGGCGACGACTATCCGCCCTCGTTGAACGAGGTGTTCGCCCAGGCAGTCGACCAGGAAGGCGAGGAAGTCACCAGGTCGCCCTTCCCTGTGCTCGACGTCATGCAGGCCTGGGAGGTGTGGTCGATGCTGTCCCTCAAGGTCCCCGGCATCGAGCACCGCACCGGCACCGGTGACGACGGCAGCCGCATGACGTGGATGTTGCACACGGACGGATCCTGGGCGCGGGCGTGCACCAGGCCAGGAGAGCAGACCGCGACCGTGCACCAGTTTGGCTCGCGCCGCCTGTACGACGAACTCGACGACATCCGATGGTGGTGGCTGCAGTACGGGGAACTCCCCGTCTATGGCGCCCGGGTCACTATCAGTCCTGACGGCACAACCACGCTGTCGCGTGGGGGATGGAGCGCAACGCTGTGAGCCCAGCCGCAGGTACCCTGCCACGGTCGACGCGGCAGACTGGACGGGTCAACCAGGAGGGAGCACCGCATGGATGACGAGCCCCTTGGGGAGTGGGCGGAACGCCGTGAGCAGCGCCGCCCCGTGCAGGGGGAGCGCAGGCTCGCCCCGCTCGGCGACCAGGCGGAGCAGGGAGCTCACGTCGACCCTGACTCGCCGCGCGGCATCCAGGAGTGGGACGGGCACCAGTGGGTGCCGGTCGGCGTCGCCGCGGACTTTCCGACCGCTGCCCAGGAGACCGGCGAGGATGCAGCGGCTCGGGCCGGCCGGGTCCCTCTCCCATCGTTCAACAAGCTCCCCCCAGCGCCGCAACCCTGGCGGCCGACCGAGGTGTTCCGTCGCCCTGATACCTGACCCGCCCTCCGCTGCGGCCCCGAGTCACCTCCGGCTCGGGGGCGCTAAGCCGTGGGGGTGTAACAGGACACGGCCGTTGACGTTCCCGGCATGGCGGTGGCCACGGAGAACTCGTCGGGGCGCGGCCTATCTCCGCGCCCTGGTCCCAGGTCAGAGACCGGTGCAGGCGGGTGGGCGGGGTGCTCATGGTGGCAACCAGGGTGACCGCAGGCGCGGAAGAGCGCCGGAGAGGGCTCGCTGACGATCCGCAATACATGACACATGTCACAAACCCGCTCGCTCATGGGAGTGTGAGAGGTGCTCGGGGGTGCGGTTGGGGCAGGGGTGTAGGGGCGTGCCGTCTGCCGGAACGGAACGGGCAGGACGGTCGTGACGACGCAGAGCGGGAAGAGCGGCGGCGCATCAGGCGGCGGGCAGGCTCCGCTTGAGAAGCTGTGTTCGGTGGGTTCCGTGATGGGCTGACGAGCAAGTTTCATATGGCCCGCGGATTGGCAGTGTCGTCCGTTGTGTCTCCTGCTGACGGCGGGCCCAGGCCGCTGACAGTCCGCGGTTCGTGCCCGTGCTGCAGAAGGTGCGGGTCTGTCTGCGTGTCGGGCCGGACTCGGAGTGTGGCTGAGGTTGTAGCCGCGGACAAGGCCTGCGCACGCCGCGCCAGCTGCTGTTACCTGCGGAACGCAACGTCAAGGCAGTCATCCCGGAGTAGAAGGACCAGGCCGCCAACCGGGAGTAGAAAGGCAGCCGGGGTGGCCGGCCCACACGCCTTGACGCCGATCTCTACAGGCAAGGGAACACCGTCGAGCGCCTGATGAACAAGCTGAAGGCCTGGCGGGGCATCGCGACTCGATACGACAAGACGCCCGAAAGCTACCTCGCCGACCTCCACCTCCGCGCTTCGATGATCTGGATCAACGACCTCCTGAGCCAACTGGTTGATCACACCATCACCGGCTGCCGGTCCCCCGGCATGTCCCTGTTCTGAGGGTAAGGGCGTCCCATCGAGCCGTATGGGGCTGGCGGGGTGGGGCTCCCGTCCGGCATCGCCGATTTGCCGGACGGGAGCGGCACGGGGCCCTCCAGGGTTCCTTGAGCACGAGGGAGCCCGTGCGGCCTTCCAGACGGGAAGGTGACGCCAAGGCGTCCCCTCCATGGTGCCTCTGTCAGGACAGTGACTGTGCAATTGCAGGAATGGCGATCGGAAGCGACCGTTCCCATCCATATCTGGCCTAGTTGCGGCTGAAGTTGGCGCGTTGACCTTCGGACGACAGGTCCATCGAACGTATTTGTTCCGTGACTCCATGATCACGTTGAGTGTCGGCGGTGGCGCCGACCATGCTGTGCAGCACTTCCTTCCTCGGCGCTTGAGCACCGCCGAGGAAGGAGCCTTCCAGACCCTTTGAACCTGACTCAGGGAAGGTGAAATGCCCAGTAGAAAGTGGTGGGCCATCGCCGTGCTGGCGGTGGTCCTCGCGTGGAGCACGGTGATGACCGCGCTGGGACACCTCGCCGCGGTCTTGGCGCTGCTGCCGTCGCTCGGACTGCTTGTGCAGCAGCTCGCCGCCGCCGTGCACGGCTCCAGCACCGCACCGGCCCGCGCCCCGGCGCCGACCGGGCAGGAGGAGCCACAGCGATGACTTCCTCGCCCTCTTCGAACCCCCAGGACGACCCGTCCGCTACCGGTAACGCCCCCGACGCACCATTGTCCTTGGTGCCCACGTCATCGTTTGGGCAGGTCCGGCGGGGCCGCCGAGCGGAGCCGATGTCCGACAAGATCGGCCCTAGTCATCAGGCGATGCTGGAGCGCCTGCGCCACCAGATATCCGCCTGTGGAGTCACCCTTGACGAGCTGGCTCGGCGCACCGGCTTCTCCAAGACCCGCATCTCCGCTCTTCTTCGTGGCATCGAGTACTACCCGAGCTGGGAGATCACCTACAGCGTGGTCCACGCCCTGGGCCTTCCGCCCTGGCCTTTGCGACGCCTGTGGACTGCCGGCGCCTACGAAGCCGCCAAGTCCACCGCGTGGATCACGCAACGCATCCAGGCTGTCCAGCCCCTGGGGCCCGAGGAACGGCCCGTGGAACACCGCGGCTTCATCGAGAAGATGGAGCGCTACTACGTCTCCTACGCCCAGGCGCTGCTCCACATCGAGCGGCCGGAGCGGATCGTCGACGAGGCGTTCGACATCCTCTGGGTCGGCTGGGACGAGGCGGAGGCGGCCGCTGGCCCGAACCTTCCCCGGTACGCGTGGCGGCTTGTGCGCTCGCGGGTGCTGCTGCGTGTCCGGCGGCATCCAGACGGGCGGCCCGACCTGCGGCCTGCCGCGTTCATGACGATTGCGCAGAGCCGTATCGAAGACCCTGTGGCCCGGTTCGTCGAGATCAGTGAAGTCGCTGAGTTCTTCGATGCCATCAGCCGCCTTCCCCAGGACCAGTTCGACGTCGTCGTCCTGCGCTACCTGTGCGAACTCACCGCCGAAGAGGTCCAGGAGGCCACCGGTCTGTCCCCAGCCCACGTCCACACCCTCGACCACCACGCACGAGGAGCCCTGGAACTGCTCCGCCAGCGTCCCACAGCCCGGGAGTGATCACCCCGACATGACCACCATCGACAACCTCCTCGCCCGCGCGGCCCTGCTGAAGAACCCCCGTATCCCTGCAGACAGGGTTCCCTACGTGGACACCTATCCCGACCTCCCTCTGCCGCCTCCCGGGGCCCCGGTACTCGGCGGCGATGTCCTCGCCGACAACGCTGCCGCAGGTCACCTGCGCTCGCTGTGTGAAGCTGCGGTGACCCGTGCCACCGCCCCTGAGATCACCGACTTCATCACCGAGCAGCTTCCCGGCCCCGCAGGGGCCTGGATCCTCGGCTGCTTGCTGCACCTCGCCGGTGCCGAGGACGGAGCGCGCTACTGGTGGCAGTACGCCGCTGGAGCCGGTGACCGCGGCGCCATCTACTGCCTTTCCCTGTACCACCGGGCGCGAGGCGACGATCACGCTGCCAAGTTCTGGCTCGACCAGGCCAGCGACAGCCGCGATGCAGACGAAGGATGCGGGGCAAGCACCGCCACCATCTTGCGCATCGTCGCGCAGATGACCGCCGACAGCGACCGCTCCTACAGCGAAACCACCCTCGCCGTCATGTCCTACGCCGCCGCAGCCGTCACCGCCGGATACCGCCTCCACCCCGACGTCGAAATCCCCGCCCCCGGCCCGTACTTCGCCGAAATGCTTCAGATCATCCTCGCTGCTGTCACCGACCCGCACGACGACCGCTCCGGCCCACCCCCAGGCCCACTGCCCGCCCGACCGATCGAAAATGACGATCTGACCATCCGCCGCCCACAGACACCAGAACCAGACCATGTCCTGGTCCAGTTCGCGGCCCCCGACGCCGAGTGCGCCTCCGCCTTCCACGCGGCCGTCGCCCCAGCCTGGAGACAAGTCCCCCCGGAGCAGCCGCAAAAGCCGGGCCAGCGGGAAGTACTCATGCGTTTCCTCCGTGCCACCGCCACCTCGGTCTAGGGAGCGTATTTGGTTGTGATCAAGGGGTGGCTCGTGTGAGGCCCTTGATCGAGATCCCTTGATCCAGATCATCGAGGCACGAAGGTGGAGGCCTGCGAGGTAGCCGGCCGGGGTCTTGTGTCAGGGGGTGGCGATGCCTCGCCAGGCCTTCATCCTGTTGACTGCGCGCTCGACGGTGTTCCGTTCCCTGTAGAACCCGCACCTACTTCAGGACGGGGATGAACTGCGGGCTGCCCGTCGCCTGGCCCGCCGTGGTCACGAACTGGATACGCACCCTAGACCCATCTCGAACGGAGCTCGTCACGCAGGCGCCGAGCCACCTGGCCCATGAGGGCGTCGGCGCCCGGCTGCCTGCCGGCGGCCACCCGTGACTCGGTCAGGACGGCCACGGCATAGGTTTGGCCGTCGGCGTGTTCGACGACGCCGACCTCGTGGCGCAGGTTGAGCAGCATGCCTGTCTTGGACGACCATGTGGAGGCGTCGGAGTCGAAGTCCGGGGCGAGGCGGTTGCGCACGAGGTTGTTGGCCATGAAGCCGCGCACCCGTGCCGCGACGTCGGGGTGGATCGCCGGGGGCTCGGCGCCCTCGGTTCCGGGCCGCGACTGCCAGAGTGCCTGCAGGAGGTCGACGAAAGCCCGCGCCGTCCCGGTGTTGGCACGTGAGATGTCAAGTTGCGGCACCCGGTGGCCGCGCCCGGGGGTGCCGGCGTCGATCGCGAGGGCGTGCGCGAGGTGTACGTCCGCCGGGTCGAAACGCTCCACCGGGGTTTCCATCAACTCGCGCATGGTGTGCCGGACGGCGATGCCGCGCAGCCCGAACTCGTGCAGGACCGCCCCGACCCGGTCGGGCGGGGTGAGTGCGAAGAGGGCGTCGGCGGCGCTGTTGTCGCTGATGCAGGTGCTGAGGTAGAGCAGGTCCTCCACGGCGATGTGGGCGGCGTGCTGGAACCGGCTGAGGCCGGTCGGACCGGGGGTCGTGATCCGCCCGGGCGGCACCACGATCACCGCGGCGCCGTCGAGCTCCCCGCGCCGGATGCGTTCCAGTGTCACCAGGGCGAGCGGGATCTTCACGAGGGATGCGACGGGTAACTCGATGTCGGAGTCGATACCGATCTCGTCGCCCGTCTCCAGGTCCCGGACGAGGAACGAGCCGTACAGCCCGCCGTCGCGCAGCGTCCGGCGCAGCTCCCCGAGCAGTCTCTCGGTACCCGTGGTCATGCGGCTGCCTCCGAGTGTTCCGTGGCGCCGAGGCACCGGGCGATGCCGTACGCGCAGGCCTGGCGTAGGCGGATCGCATCGGCGTCCGACTCGTCCGCCACGGCCAGGGAGAAGCCTCGTGCGAAGCCGGGGCCGAGTTCGCCGACGGGCCGCCAGTGGAGGCGGAGTTCGTGGGCCTGTGCGGCCGAGCACAGCAGCGCGTCGCCCCTGCTCAGCACGTCCGCCGCGGCGGCGGCCACGGCGGGTGCGACGGCCAGTTGGGACGGGAGCAGACCGACAGCGTCGCGCAGGCGGACGAGACGGTCCCGGACGTGCGGCACGTCGTCCTCCGGCTGAAGCAACACGCGCCGCGGCCGCAGGTCGCGGTCGGCCCGGCCGGGGCGCAGGGTGTCCAGGTAGATCGGCCCTTGCGGGTCGTCCGCGACCGCCAGTCCCAGCGGCACTGTCCAGGCCGCCTCGGTGGGAGCCACCGCGAGCAGCGCCGCACGCACATGCCGGGACGTGACGAGGTCGGACCGCTCCGCGGGCCCTGCGGGACACGGTTCGAGGAGAACTCCGTAGCCGTGCGCCTCCGCGATGAGGCGGGCGAGGGCTCCGGTGGGACAGATGGCGGGAACGGCGAGCCGCAGTGGCCGGCGCAGCGCGGCCTCCGCCTCGTTCTCGAACCGATCGGCCGACTGCACGAGTTGCCTCGCCGACGGCAGCATGTCCCGGCCGAACGGCGTCAGCGTCACCGCCCGCGACGACCGGTCCAGCAGCCGCTCGCCCAGGCGCTGCTCCAACGCGGCGACGCGGCGACTCACGACGGACTGGGCCGTCCGGGCCGCTGCCGCGCCCACCGTGAAACTGCCGTGCTCGCTCACACTGACGAACGCGCGGCATGCCGCAACAAGATCCACGCGCCCTACTATGCCAAAACAGCATGGAGTTGAACGTCCGCGTCTTGGACCTCGGCGACCCACTGGCCGGAGAGTGGTCGCCGCCCAGGGCTTTCCCCGGGCTCGCACGGTCCACTTGTCATTCGACGGCTTGGAGGTCCATTCCATGACGTACCCGCTTCGCATCCGCCGGGGCGCCGCCTGGGCGGCGGCCGGCTTACTCGCGCTCGCCGCCCTTCCGGCGTGCGGTCAGCAGACCGAGTCCGAACCCGGCTCACCGGCCGCCTCGAAGCGGTCGACATCGCCGGCTGCGGCCACTAAACAGACCGCTCCCAAGTTCCGCGCACTGGAGCGGGAGTTCGACGCGCGGCTCGGCGTCTACGCTCTGGACACCGGCACGGGCCGGTCGGTCGGCTACCAGGCGGACGACCGGTTCGCGTACGCCTCCACGTTCAAGGCGCTGGCGGCGGGCGCCATCCTCCAGAAGTACGGGACGGACGGCATCGACAAGGTGGTCACGTACTCGCGGGACGACGTGGTCGCGGACTCGCCAGTGTCCGAGAACTTCGTCGAGACCGGCATGAGTCTGCGGGGGCTGTGCGCCGCCACTCTCTGGTACAGCGACAACACGGCGGTCAACCTGCTCCTCGACGAGCTCGGCGGCCCCGACGGCCTGGAGAAGGTGCTGGAGGAGTTCGGCGACGACGTCACCGAGATGGACCGGTACGAGCCGGAGATGAGCGACGGCACACCGGGCGACATCCGCGACACGAGCACACCGCGTGCGATGGCAGAGAGCCTGCGGGCGTTCCTGCTCGGCGACGCCCTGAAACGGGACGAACGCGAGCTTCTCCGGCAGTGGATGACGACGAACATGACCGGTCGGACGCTCATCAGGGCGGGTGTTCCCGACGGCTGGGACGTGGCCGACAAGAGCGGCTCCGCCGGATACGGGGGCCGCAAAACATCGCCGTGGTGTGGCCGGAGGACGGCGGCAACCCCATCGTCATGGCGGTCATGTCCACCCGCGGCAAGCAGGGCGCCGACCGCCGCGACGCCCTTATCGCCAAGGCCGCCACCGTGGCGGCCGACGCCCTGGGCCGCTAGGGCGCATAGCGAGTCTGATCAATCTGCGGGATTCGCCCTCTCGGTGAGGCCTGGACCGGTAGATCTTCTTGCGTGACGCGAGTGCAACTGACGGACGAGGAGTGGGAGTTCATCGGGTCGTACCTGCCGATCGGCGAATACGGCCCGTACCCCGAGCGGCTGCGGCAGCAGTTCGAGGGCGTGATCTGGCGGTTCAAGACGGGCGGGCAGTGGCGGGAGATGCCGACGGATTTCGGCGCCTGGTCGACCGTCCACAACCGCTTCCGGCAGTGGCGTGACGCCGGGGTCTTCGAGGCCCTGCTGGAGGGCCTGATCGCGGAAGCCGCGAAGCGCGGTGAGGTGGACCTCTCCCTGGTCAGTATCGACTCCACCACCGCGCGGGCTCACCACGACGCCGCCGGGATGCACCTGGACGAGGACGTCCTCACCGCCCTGGAGAAAGCCGCCGCCGAGGCGGAGAAGGCCAGGTCAAAGGGGGCAGCTGCGTCGAACAAAGCGGGCAGGAGGCCGAAAGCGATCCCGCACGGGAAGAACGAAGACGCATCCGGATGCGGCGAAAACTCCGGCTGAAGGCCGCTCTCCTCGGACGCTCCAGAGGTGGGCAGACCAGCAAAGTCCACCTCGCCGCCGACCGCAAATGCCGCCCGCTGGCGTTCATCCTGACCGCGGGCCAGGCAGCGGACAGCCCGCAGTTCATCCCTGTCCTGAAGAAAGTACGGGTCCGCGGGCCCGTCGGCCGCCCCCGCACCCGGCCTGACACAGTCGCCGGGGACAAGGCCTACTCGTCCCGGAGCAACCGGGCCCACTTGCGGAGACGCGGCATCAAGGCAGTGATCCCGGAGAAGCGGGACCAGGCGGCCAACCGGAGGAAGAAGGGCTCCGGAGGCGGTCGGCCCGTCATCCACGACGCCGACCTCTACAAGGAGAGGAACACCGTCGAGCGCCTGATCAACAAGCTCAAGGCCTGGCGAGGCATCGCCACCCGATACGACATGACTCCAGACAGCTACCTCGCCGGCCTGCACCTGCGTGCGTCAATGATCTGGATCAAAGACCTGACGCGGACCACCCAATGATCACGACTCGATACGCGCCCTAGTGCCCGCTACCCGCTCCGGCGACCGCACCCGGCCACCACGAGACCACACCAACACCCCGGTCGGAGCCGAGCTCGGGTAACCAGGCAGGGAGCAGCGATCTTCGCCCGAAGGAACGCGTCGACAAGCGGACAACGACAGTGCCACCGCCACAGCCCCGCCAAGCACACCCGCTGCCTCGCCGGGGCTCGGTGGACATAGCGTTGAACACGTGTCGGGAAAGGGCGCGAGCTGCAGGGGTCCGGTAAGAAGTAACCGTGGTCGGCGCAGCGCGCCGCATACGCCGCTTGCTGGAGAAGCCGGCCGAGGGCTTCCCCGCACCAGACACTGAGCCCGCCCGGGCAGCGGCCCCGGAGTTAGGCCGTCGACGTGGTCGCATCCGCGGGTTCGGTCAAGGCGGCGAAGAAGCCTGCCTGCGGCGGCCGGCGGTCCGCGTTTCGACAACGGCCGGCTCGCCGTGGTCGACTTCGACGGTGACGAGTTGCTGGCGTACTGCGTCGGCGACCTGGTTCAGACCCGCCGCCAAGGCGCTGGAGGCTTACGGCCTGCCGATCGAGTCGTCGGATGAGGACCTGCAACCCTTGTATCGGGCGACGGCCGCAGCTGAGCACCGGCCACCCGCCTTGTCACGGAATCCGTCTAAACCTGGAGCCGGTACGCGCCCGGCGACCAAGCGCGGTGACACCAGGACCGACCGTACCCATGAATACTTGACACCTCAGCTGGCGAGCTCACCGGTGCCGGGGCCATTCTCGGCGGCACCTGACCTCGTCGGCGGTCCTCCGCAGATCCTGCCACTCCTCGACCGCCAGCCGGGCGAATCGGATCATCCACGCGAGGTCACCATGGGAGCCCGTCAGGATGTCCTCCACCCCACGTGCGCTCGGCGTGATGTCGCCGTAGCAGTCGTGCCACGCGAACTCGACCAAATCGAGCAAGTCGAGCGCCGCGGGAGCCGTGTCCTTCCCGACCGCCGCCTCGACTCTCGCCGCGCGTTCTGCCCGACGAGCCGCCCTTCTCTCTGCCACAAGCCCTCCACCTGAGGTGGAGTTGAAGCTCGTGTATCCGTGCAAGGCGGCCGCCTGCGTTGACCCGAGGAGTTCGTCAGGATAGCTGTCGAGGGGGACGTCACCGAGATCGGCGATGCGGCAATGGTCAGTTCCCTTGCGATCAGCGGTGAACCTCCGCTGCGGGCACCAAACCCCCGACATTCGTGGAAGTGTGAGATGTGTGCAAGCAGAGGTCTGAATAACGGGGAGTGGCAACAGCAGTGACTGCCGCGCGGAACGGTGCGATACCCCAGCTGACCCGAGCGCATCGGGTCCTCATCGGTGTGGTCGTGGCAGGCGCCTTGATCATCGCCGGTATCGGTTTCGCCGGTTCGTATGCGGCGGTCCGTGAACTGGCGGCCAAGAAGGGGTTCGGGGCCTTCGCCTACGTCTTCCCGATCGGCATCGACGCTGGCATCTGTGTCCTGTTGGCCCTGGACCTGCTGCTGACCTGGATCCGCATCCCGTTCCCCCTGCTGCGGCAGACGGCCTGGCTCCTGACGGCCGCCACCATCGCTTTCAACGGAGCGGCGGCCTGGCCCGACCCGCTGGGCGTGGGCATGCACGCGGTGATGCCAGTCTTGTTCGTGGTCTCGGTCGAGGCGGCTCGGCACGCGATCGGCCGGATCGCCGACATCACCGCAGACAAGCACATGGAAGGCGTCCGCCTCACCCGCTGGATCCTCTCACCGATCCCCACGTTCCTGCTCTGGCGCCGCATGAAGCTGTGGGAGCTGCGCTCCTACGACCAGGTCATCAAGCTCGAACAGGAACGCCTCGTCTACCAGGCAAGCCTCCGCTCCCGCTTCGGCCGCGCCTGGCGACGCAAGGCCCCAGTGGAGTCACTGATGCCGCTCCGCCTGGCCCGCTACGGCATCCCCTTAGCGGAGACAGCCCCGGCCGGACTGGCCGCCGCAGGCATCGACGAGCCGCCGATCCAGTTCACCCTCGAGCAGGCACCGGTTCCGGCACAGCGGCAGAGCCCCGAACTCCAGGCCGCCGTCGACCAGGAGAAAGAACTGGCGCCGGTGCGCGGCGTGCAGCCCCAGCCGGTGAACCAGCCGCGACCCGCACACCCGGAGCCGTCGCACGACCCGGCGGACGAAGGGAACCCCCAACACCTCGCCAACGCCTACCAGGACTGGCTGGCCGCCTTCGGAATCGAGCCCACTAACTGCTGCACCATCAAGAGAAACCGCAGGTCCGCCCAGCATTGCGCAGCCGGGATGCCCCTTGCGCAGCCACGGCGCACAGCGGTCTGCGCACTGCGCACCCGCCACCGAGACAGGAGGACCCATGCGCGCCCTGCGGATTGCCTCCGACATCACCGTCAGGGAACTCGGCCTGCCCGAGGCCGATGCGCACTCCGCGATCCAAGACCACACCAGAACGACCGACGCGGTTGATCAAGGCGTGTACCACCGACGGGCCCTCCTGCACATTCAGGGAGACAGACGCGCGATACGGGCTCGCGCAGCACATCACCGCATGGGCCCGTGGCGAGCGCGGCGAGGCATCGCCCTGCTCCCGATCCACGGGCCGGTCAGCGTCACCGGACGTGCTCGGGACGGGGGAGTGGCCGGCCTGGACGACGAACTGGCCCAGCACGGCACCCGCTTGCCCAGACCGTACGGGAACACTGGGGGAGTGGAGCACACGGCCGCACACGTCCAACGAGGCGGCCCTGATCGAACTGCTCGCCTACCCGACCCGGGACGTCAACCCCACCCAGTAGCGCACCGCGCGACCTGCGCACCAAGGTTTCACAAGGCCTTACGCACTGCCGTGCCGGAGCCGTTGAGGAGCTCGTTGATGAGCTGAGTAGTCTCTATCTCCAGCGAGCAGTCCAAATCCCGGTTGACCTGCTGCACGCGGGTGACCGCGGTATGGAGGCCGGACCGGTTCCCGCGCACGGCCTCAAGCCGCATCCAGTCCCGGTAGAG
This sequence comes from Streptomyces bullii, assembly GCF_042657145.1. Classification (NCBI taxonomy): domain Bacteria; kingdom Bacillati; phylum Actinomycetota; class Actinomycetes; order Kitasatosporales; family Streptomycetaceae; genus Streptomyces; species Streptomyces bullii. The sequence goes on along the minus strand of NZ_JBHSNY010000019.1, from coordinate 37,029 downwards.
GAGCTCGGCGGTGGGGTCGGCGTCGAGACCGGTGGCGACGGCCTGGCGTGCGGCGCTGAGGTCTTGGTGGGGGCTCGTGGGGGTGCGGTAGGTGGCGACGGTGTGGGCGACGTCGATGATCCGCGTGATCATCTCTTGTCGGTAGGGTTCGGCCCAGGGCAGGGGCTTGCCGCCGAACGGCTTGCCCCGTACCAGGGACAGCGCCTTTTCCAGGTCGGTCAGGCCGGACGGGCCCAGCGGCAGGGCGCGTTCGACGAGTTGGAGGAAACGGGTCCAGTCGCAGCGCACGGTGGGGGCGAGCCGGTAGGGGTCGTCGCCGCTGCGGCGGCGCGGGACGTAGAGGTTGCCGGCCGAGTCGGTGCCCAGGGAGCTGCGCAGGCCCTGCATCCGCGCGTTGAGGGTGCTCGTCGACCAGGGGCTGACGGGATCCATGTCGGAACACAGCACATCCGCACTCCGCCCGGGCCGGAAGTACAACAAGGCGGCCAGCTGCGCCATTCTGGGGCCGTGGCCGGTGCTGTCCACGCCCGTCACCTCCACCGGTCCCAGGACCCGGATCTCCGGGGCGTTCAGGTCTTGCGCCTCGCAGTCTCCCGCCTCCGGCACCGCGGGCTCCTCGACGGCGGCCGAGTCGTCGTTCTCCGCAGTCTGAGCCTGCAATGTTTCGGTGAAGTCCGCAGCAACGGAGGAAGCCGGGGCCGACGGCACCGCTGCTTCGATGCCCGGGCCGGCTTCGTCGTCCCGTCCGGCCGACGAAGCGGAGGGGGAGAGGAGACGGAGCCCAGACGGATCGGTGCTGGCGGCGAGCAGGGCCGGGAAGACCTCACCGCTCACATCAGATGCCGCCACCGGCGCCGGGACCGAGGCGGCAGCGCTTGCGGGCACGGGGGACTCCTCCTGCGATGCGTGTTCGGGCTCGCGCAAGCTGTCTAGCTCATCCGGGACGTCCTGCCAGGGTCCCTCGGCCGGGTGGGGTGCCTGCCCGGATACCTTCAACGCGGTGGTGATCTGCTGGTAGGCGGCGTGCTCCAGGCGCTGCAGCGTGATGTCGGTGCCGACGCAGTCGACGTGCTGCGGCTGGCTGACGGAGGCGTTGAGGAGCTCCGCGTCGGGGAAGTGCGCGTCTGCTCTGCTGGCGGGGGCGATCAGCGTGACGGGGATGGTGCCGGCCTTGTCGACTATGGCCGCGAACTGCCAGGCCAGGTCCGCCTCCAGGGGGGACGCGCACAGCAGCACATACGGCTGATGCTGGGTTTCGGGCATCTGATGCGCTTCCAGCAGGCGTTCGCTCAGATCGCGCAGCGCATGCGCGGCCTGGCGCATGTGGGCGATCCGCGCGGTGGGCAGCAGCTGCGGCAGGTCCTCGCCGAACCCCACGGTGACGACTTCGACGTCAGCCGCCCACGGACTCATCCCCAGTTCCAGAGCGAGTGAGGTGCACACCTCGGTGATGTGCACCGGGTTGCCGTCCAGCAGCAGCGCGGGCAACTGCGCGAGGTTGAGCAGCAGCAGGTCGCCCGCCTCGGTGCTGCCGATCGTGACCAGCCCCGGATACGGTGCCGGCACCTCGCGGGCGGCCTCCTCTTCCAGGAGGGCGGCCTCAGCGGGAAGGACCCACCAGCCGCCCCGCCCGGCGGTGAACGGCGCCACTGGTTCCTGGGCGAGGTCCTCGGGCATCACCTGAACCGCACGGCTCCCGATCCGGGCGGCCCGCAGCGGCGGCAGCACCGCGTCGTCCTCCTCCTGCTGGGCCACGTGGTGAGCCAGGGTCCGCAGCGCCACGTCCAGGCGGGCAGCACCGCCGGGCTCGGCGGCCGCCGCCAACTGCGCCTCCGCTGAGGAGGTCTCCGCTGCGATGGCGATCTTCTCGCCCGGCTTGCGGCGTCGGCGCTGCAGCGTCCGGCGCAGGGCGAGCGCACCGGTGACGGCGGCGGCGAGCAGCGCGCCAGCGCCGAGCACGATCCGCAGGTTCAGCGGGCTGCTGGCCGGAGCCGTCGCTGGGGCCTCGGGCGCGGAGGAGGAGGCAGCGGAGCCGGGCGGCTCGGCCGACGCCGACGGCGTGGCGACAGAAGCCGAGGCGCTGTCGCTACCCTCGGGTGTCGCGGACGCCGCAGCGGACGGTGAGGACTGATCCTGTCCGGCCTGCTCGGCCGGGCGACTGGACGGCGCGGTGGGCGCCGACGACTGCGGTGCAGGCGCCTGGGTCTGGCTGCGTGCGGGCGCTGGTGCATACCCCGTGCTGTCGCTCGGCGTCTGCGTGTCGGCGGGGTTCTGAGTGGTCGGGGGAGTGGTCTCCGGACTGCCGGACTCCTCACCGTGGCCCTGGCCTTGGGGTGGCTGATCGGTCTGGGTACCGGGCACGGTGACCTGCTGCCCCGCGTAGATGACGTCGGGGTCGGTGATCTCGGGCAGGCCGTGCGGCTGCGGCTTGCCCCGGCTGGCCTCGAACAGCTGCGGCCAGTCGTCGCCGTCGCCGAGCTCCTTTTCTGCGATCTTCGACAGGTAGTCGCCGGAGTGGACGGTGACGACGTGCCCGCCCTTCTCGTCGGCAGCCGGGGCGCGGTCACCCAGCTGGGTACGGACACCTCCCGCAGCCGTGGCGGGCTCGGGCATCTGAAGCTGCCAGCCGGGCTGCAGAAAGCTGTTCGCGCGGAAGACCGTGCCGTCGGCCATGGTCCGCCCTTCGTTCAGATCGGCGATCTCCCGCCACCGCTCGCCGTCCCCCAACTCCTGCTCGGCGATGCCCCACAAGCTCTCCGCCGGCCGCGTCTCGCGCACCGTGTACGTACGGGACGCTGGCGTGCTCGCAGAGGATGCGGGTGAGGCCTGGTCGGCTTGGGCGGCTGACTGCGGGGCTTGGACCGCCCGACCCGCCACCTGTCCCGCCGTGGGGGCTGGCGCGGCCTGGGCATCGGAGGCCAGCGCCGAGCTCGTGGGCAGCAGCACCAGGATGCTGCCGATCAGCAGGGCCGCGGCGCGCTGCGCGGCACCCATCCCTCGCGGGGCCTGCCAGGTCCGGCCCCTCAGCTGTGCAATCAGCTCGCGTACCGCGCAGAAGCTGAACTGCGCCCACCCGATCCAGCCCACCGCGACGAGCAGCAGCAGAAACACGCTGCCGGTGTCCTGCCGGTCCAGCAGGTGGGCGAGGTCGTCGTGCGTGGCAGCCCAGATGACCGGGGTGGCCCAGGCCAGCAGCAGCGGCAGCCCGGCCACTGCGGCGGCCAGGACGAGCAGGCTCATCACGGCCTTGAAGACCCGGGCCAGGGTGCGGCCCACCGAAGCGGCGGGGGAGCGGGTGGTGGTGCGCATCAGTTTCCTTCGGGAGCGGTGACGCCATGCAGAAGTCTGGCCTTGCCATGGCCGGTCACCGACAGAGAGCCGATCCCGACCACCGACAGGAACTTCGTGTCGTACGAGCCGGTGACAGTGACGTTGAGGGTCCCGCCGTCGCCGGACACGCTGACCGTGCCGGTGGCACCGGCGGAGCTCAGGTAGGCCTGCGCCGCGGCGGCCGCCGCTTGGGGATCGACGGTGATCGCGGTGCCGTTGATGGCGTCGGCGGGGTCGATGGCTTGCCCGCCGGCCCGGGCGGCCTCGCCGGCGATGTAGTCGGCGCGCTCGGTCGCGCGCATCTTGCTGCCGCCGTCCACGGCGACGCCGATGATTCCGATCAGCGCGAACACGCACACGGCGACGAACACGGTGATGCCTCCCCGGTCGTCCAGCCGCGTTCGGTCCAGGCACACCTGACGGAAGATCATCCATCCCCCCGCTCCCTGTACTGGTCCACGACCGAGGTCGCCGTCGACGTGAGCGTCTTCGCTCCTGGCACACCCGGGAGCAGGAGGTCGGACAGATTGACCGTGCAGGTCACGGTCACGGTGACCGTGCCGACTTGCCCCACCGGCACGCTGAGACCGCCAGTGTTGATATTCACTGATGTCGACACGCACTTGATGCCTTGATCGTCCAGAGACTCGGCCGCCGCCGACTGTGCGGCACTGTGGGCGGCCGCCGCCGTGCGGTGAATGGATGCCTCCCGGGCCGCATCCTCAGCCGCAGAGTCGATCTTCGAGCCGGAGGTGACGATCCGGCCCCCGGCGATCGCCAGACACAGGAACATGATCAGCGACGGCAGGATGATGGCCGCCTCGATCGCGGCACTGCCCTCATCGCTGCGAAGCCTGTGAGCCAGGCGGGCCATGTCTCGCACGTGATTCACTCCCCCGGGACCGTCCAGCGCTCCACAGGGCCGGACGCCGACTGCGCGACCCGCAGGCCCGACAGACCCGGGATCATCGACAGGGCCGTGCCAGATACCTCGACCCGCACACGCTGCCCGTCGCTGCTGGCGGCCACGCTGTAGCCGCTCAGGCTGTCACCCGCAGTGCGGCCAAGCACGCTACGTGCCTGGGCCGCACCGTCGGCCGGACTCGACTGGTAGGCACGGGCCGCAGTGGCGCCTTCGCGGGCAGCGGTCAGGGCGATCTGCCGGGCGTAGTACCACATGGAGGCCTGGATGACGGCGACCGTCGCGAGCAGCACGAAGGGAAAGATGATCGCCATCTGGATGCTGGTGTCACCGCGGTCGTCGCGCCATCTTCGCCCCTGCCACCAGTTGCTCAGCCGCTCGGGCGGAGACATCACAGCCCGCTGAGCTGGTCGTTGTACTTGGCGATCACAACGGCGATAGTCCCGGCGATCAGGACGGCACCGGTGACAGCGGCCACCCAGATGATGACGGTCGTGGTGGAAATGTCGCCACGGTCCGGCCGGCGGGCGGCCTCCTGAAGGCCTTCCTGCACGCGCGTGGTCAGGTGGAGGACCGCCCTGTTGGCGCGCGCCCAGGCACGCGCTCCCCGGCCGCCACGCCCCGGCCCCCGGGACCCGGTGTGCGGGTGCGTGGTCGCGCGGAGCACAGCACGGCGGGTGCGGGCTGCGGTGTGCTTCATGTTCCTTACCTCTCCGGAGCGTTGAACGATTCGGTGTGGTCTTTAGACGGTCAGCATGCGGATGACCGCGGGGAAGGCCATCAGCAGCATCACCAAGACGGCCAAGAGAGCTCCCGGCGCGGTCATCTTCTCGCTGGCGGCGTTCGCCTCGGCGGCCTGATCAGCCAGCAGTTCCGCGTTGAGGGCCGCGGTGCGGGCCCGCAGCGCCTTATAGACGGCGGCGCCGTCGGTGGCGCTGCCGCGCATGATGTCGGCGACGTCGTCCAGGACGGGCAGGTCGTACTCATGGGCGAGTTCCGTGAGCGCTTGATACGGAGGGATCTTCTCCAGCCGTGCCCGGCGCAGTGCGCCCTGCAAATACAGGAAGGGCCAGCCCTCGCCGACCTCGGCGGCCTTCTCCAGGGCCTCGGCGGGGCCAGCGTCGGCGGCCCGCTTGAGCGCGACCAGGTCGAGGTAGGCGGACAGGGCGTGTGCGAACTCCTCCCGTGCCCGCTTGGCCTGGTCCCGCACCGCGAGATCGGGTGTGATGAACAGCAGGACTGCGACGATGAGTCCGACGCCGGCGGGCACGTAGAACGGCAGGTCCACGCCCGCGATGATCCACGGGATCGTCGCAATCACCGGGCAGAGCAGACCCAGCGCGGCGAGCGCGACCTTCTTGAGCATGAACTGGCCCGGCCCCTGCCCGAGCAGGGCCAGGTTCGTCGTGGGCACCCTCACGCCCGGAAGCCGCTCAAGGCGGGCCAGCAGCCACCTTCCCCACACCTCCTCGCGGTCCAGCTCCGGCTCGGGCATCGTCAACGTGGCCGGGGCACTGCGCTTGAGGGCCGACCCCAAGGCGGGCTGGGGCTGCAGGAGTTCCCGGATCAGCAATGCGACGCCGGCGCCGACTGTGCCGCCGGTCAGAACGACAGGGATCAGGTTCACGATGCGGCTCCTTCCGGCTCCCGGGCAGCGATCGGCACATCCGGCTCCGGCGCGGGCGCAGGCAGCCGGACGGTGCTGGTCGGGTCGGTGACCAGGAAGCGGGGGATGCGGCGGAAGGAGCCCAACTGCCGCATCAGGGCAAGCACTCCGAGGAACCCGGCCGTCAGGAAGGCCAGCACGAGCTGTCCCAGCAGCGTGGAGTACGGCTTCGTATAGCTCGGCACGAAGAACCCGGCCACCACGACACCCACGGTGATGATGGTCATCCACCGCACGGTGGTGCGCGGCTTTGCCCGGTCCGCCTCGATGGCCCGTTTGCGGGCGACCTCCTCGCGGACGGTGCCCGAAAGGTCCTCCAAGGCCTGAGCCAGGCCCGGCCCGCGGTCGTTGACCGACAGGATCAGCGCCGCGACCACCTTGTCCGAGGTGACATCGTCCAGTTCCTCGGCGAACGCGCGCAGCGCTCCCTCCGGCCGCCACCCCAGGCGCAGCCGGTCGGAGAGGTTGATGATCTGCGGGGCGAGTTCGTCCGGCGCCCCTTGACGGCTGGTGATCATCGCCTGTTCCAGGCCCATGCCCAGCCGCAGCAGCCCGGCCAGCCGCTGCGTCCACTCGCTCAGCGCCTCCAATTGGCCGATGCGCTCCTGCGCCAACTGCGCCGGGGTGATCAGCCAGGGCACGCCAATGACGGCCGCGCCCAGCAGAGCTCCGCCGACGAAGTTCCCGGATACCAGCCACACAGCTACGAAGACCACGACGGCCGCGACCATGAGGGTCCGCTGCCGCATCCGGGCGTCCTCGCTCTGGTTCTTCCCGCCGCGCAGGACCCGCCAACGCTGACGCAGCGGGGCCCGCCGCGGCGCCGTGGTGCCCACGACACCGGCCACGACACCGATCAGCCCGCCGACGACAGCCATGCCGCTCAGCAGCCCGAACAACAGGGTCATCGGCTCACCCCCACCTTCAGCGGCAGCGGCGCCGGCCAGGCCCCGTAGGGCTGTTGCAGCAGCGAGGAGTCGAAGCCGACGCGGCGCAGGTCGTCGATGCAGCCCGGGTCCATCTTCGGCACCGCCCGCAGCTCTCCCCACTCGCGGCCGGGGGCGAAGATTTCATTGGTGGCGGGACGGCCGTTCTCGCCGATCCCGGTCAGTTCCAAGACGTGGGAGACGTAGCGGTGACGGCGACCGCCGATCTGCGTCTCGTCCGTCATGTCGACGTACACGATGAAGTCCAGGCCGTTGGCGGTCTGCCGGTAGGCAAGCTGCTCGGAGAGGTTCTCCTGGGCGAGCGCGTACAGCTCGGCGATCCGGTCGAAGATGATGTCCGGCCGCCGCGCGTGAATAGTGCACAGGTTGCCGCCGGAGCCGTTCGTCAGCGCCTGCATCATGGCGACGACTTCGGGGCCGCGGACCTCGCCGACCACGATCCGCTCAAGCGACATCCGCAGCGCGGGGTGCATCAGGTCCAAGAGCGTAACCTCACCGGCGCCGCGCCCGGTGACGTCCTTCTCCCCGTTGGACTCGCGGCCCACCAGGGACACGACCTGTTTGTGGTAGCCGTTGGCGTGGGCGAACAGCTCATCCTCAGTCTGGATGGTCGCGAACCGGCACTCCGGGTCGAACTCCTTGAGCATCGCCCGCATCAGTGTGGTCTTACCGGCCTTCTGCTTCCCCGCGATCATGATGTTCTTCTCGGCGCGTACGGCGGCGCCGAGGAACTCGCGCAGGATCGGGTCGATGGTGCCCAGCCGGACCAGGTCGTCGAGGTCGGCGTGGGAGACCCGGTGTCGGCGGATGACCGCATACGTCATCGGCCCGAGCCCGGTGATGGCCTGCAGGCGGGAGCCGTCCTGCAGGGACAGGGCGAGGGTGGGGTTCGCGGTGGAGATGGTCCGCTCGCTATGCCCGGATCCGCGGGCCAACTCCCTCAGCAGCTCCAGCAGCTCCTCTTCGGAATCCGCGATCGGTCCGACCCGACGGCGTTCGCCGTCTCCGTAGTCGAGCCACACCTCGTGCGGTCCCTGGATGATGATGTCCTCGACCCGGTCATCGTCCAGGTACGGCTGGAGCCGGCCGGCTCGAAAGAGCAGGTCATACACGGCGCGGCGCAGCGCCTCGTCTTCCTGCGGCGTCATCGCCTGGGCATCGGACCACAGGGCGACGGCCTCGGCGATCCAGTTCAGGCAACGCTGCTCTTCGCTGGCCCGGTCCATGTCGGGCTTGGTCTTGAGCAGTTCCTCGCGCTGCTTGGCGACCTGGGACGCAATGTCCCGGGCCACCCGGTAGTCGACAGTGACTTGAGGAGCCGCCGTCCCGAGCGCCTGGGTGCTCGAGGCAGCGCCAGCCGGTGCTGGCGCACCGTTGCTCTCGTGCACCCACTGCTGGGGCAGCGGTGCCACCGTGGGGTCGGGGTGCAGGGGCTTAGCGCGCATGGGTCACCTCCCCGCCTGCCGCGTGCAGGCCGCGTGGATCGAGGCGTGCCCGGCGCATGGCGGCCCGCTGAACAAGGAGCGTGCTGCTCGTGCGGGCGGCCTTCATCAGCGGCGACTTGGTGAAGTGGCGCGGCTGTTCGGCACCGTCGGACAGCACCCGGGCGTCCTTCGGCGCGTACGGCAGGGTGGCGATCACCGGTACCTGCAGCACGCGCTGCACCTCGCCAGCGGGGTACGGGCCTTCGTTGATCATGAGCACGCTGACGTCGCCGACGCGCTCTTCGAGTGCGCGTACGCGGCCCTCTGCTGCCTGCAGGCAGCGCAGGGTGTTGCGGACGACCACGAAGGTGGCGTCGGCCTGCTCGGCCAGGATCCCGGAGGGCCCGTATGCCCCGCGGCGGCCGAGGTCGATGAGGACGTCGTGGCCGCTCTCGGCCTCGATGCCGCGGAACATCTGCGCGAGGATCTTCCAGACCTGGCCGAGGCTTGCCGACTGGGAGGGGTCGGTGATGCCGGGCAGCAGCAGCCGGTCGCGCAGGGAGTCCTGTTTGCCGTCCTCACTGCTCAGGTCGATCAGCTGCCGCCAGAAGGCGTCGCTGAACTCGCCTTTGCGGGCGGCGACCGAGAGGTTGCGCAGCCCGTACCGGTCGCCGAGCGTGCCCTGTAGCAGGCCGTGCAGCACGGCACCGCCGTCCGGGTCGCACTCGGCCAGGATCATCCGTCGGCCCGCCTCCAGCGGCCATGACAGCAGCAGGGCGAGAGCGCTCGTGGTCACGCCGGGCGCTCCGCTGCAGCCTGCGAGTGCGATCACAGCCATCAGTTACCGTCCGGGGCAGTGAGGACCAGGCGCAGGGTGCCGGCCGCCTCCCATGCGGCGGCCGTGGGGCCGTCAGTGGCAGAGGTGGCCACGTCGACGACCACGATTCCTGTACCCGGGGCGGCGCTGGATGCCTTGACGACCCGGCCGTCGATGGTCTGAGGCGCGGCGTCGGACGTCTTGCCGGTGTCTGTGGTTCCCTGAGCCGGGACGTGCACCAGTTTTACCTTCTGGCCCGGCACCAGCGCGGTGGCCGGGATCCGCTTGGGCTCCAGGCCGATCGGCACCAGCTGCTCGCCGGCCTTCACCAGCGAGTCCTTCGTCACCTGTGAGGGGGCGAGCAGGGATCCGGGCATGAGCTCAACGGCGGCCCGCTTGCCCACCACCGACTTCAGGTCGTCGGCGCGCACCGCCTTGACGGCCGGGTCCAGGGCAATGGACGCCTTGCCCAGGTCGTCCTCGGTGAGAACCTGGCCGACCTGGACGTCGCGGACCACGGTCACAACTTCCGTGCGGTTGCCGACTTGGAGCAGCAGGACGGCAACTCCGGCGCCCCCGGCGGCGATCAGCGCCAGCGACAGGGCGATGACACCTGGTCGCCGCCTGCGAGCCGAAACCCGGGGCGGCCTCACCGGTCCGGCCACGCGTCCCTGCTGGGGAAGTCCGTTCGGGGATGTCTCTACTTGGGTCTTGCTCACCGTTCAGTCCTTCCGGCGGCTCTACCTGACGACTTGTACTTCGCCGACTGCCACCTGCACGTTGGTCTGCCGAACCTCGGTGAGCTGGCCGGCCTGTCCGCCGCCCTGCCAGTTGATCGTCCACGTCGAGGTCGCAGTCACCGGGAACTTGCCGTTCTGGGCACCGGCCGAGGTCTTGGAGTACACGTGCCCGCAGTCCGGAGACTGGGCCATGCCCTGGGACGAGGTGTAGGGCGTGCCGGGGCCGTTGCACGTCACGGAGGCGCCATCGCCCATCGTCCACACGATCTTCGACACCTTCGCGGTCGCGGTGACGGTGATCCCGCCCGCCGAAGCCGACGCGGTGTTCGGACCGTAGGTCGTGGCGCTCTGGTTGACCCACATCCACATCGGAACACCCACGGTGTACTTCCCGGCCGCGCGGGGACTGGCGATGTCGGGACCGAGCAGGGTCATGGAGTCCACCGCGCGCTGAGCCAACTCCTGTGGGTCCACCTGCGGCACCGGAGGCTGCCCCTCCGGCACGACAATGAATCCGTCCGGGTTGTTCAGGCCGCCATCCGAACAGGACATGAAATACATGTCGTACTTCGCGGGGTCCTTGCCCTTCCATGCTGGGTGTTCGGCCGGCGGCTTCGGCTCAATCTTGGTGTAGCCGCACTTGAGTTTGCTGTCGCTGTCGCTGCTGCCGCCTGTGGAGCCGCCCGCCTGCCCGCCGCTTCCGCCGGTCTCGTCACCGACGCCGACGCCGACACAGAACTTGATGACCTGGCACTTGCCGGCATCGACGGGATCATCGTCGGCGTGCGCGACACCTGCCGAGGCCAGGACGAGGGCGCCAGTGAGTGCGGCGAGTCGTCGGGTCAGCAGGACTGATCTTGAGCGGTCAACTTCGTGACCATCCACGTCTTCCCCCACTTTTCAAGCGTTGCGGTGCTGACGTATTTGGTGAGCCGCGTCGTGGGCAGCGGGACCTCTTTCTTCGAGGCCTTGTCGATCAACGTCCAGTTCGTGGTGTCGACGCAGTCCGCGACCGTGGCCGTGGGGATTTTGGCGTCGGTCACCTTTACGACCTTGGGATGGATCACCGGCTTGCCGGTGGTCACCTGGCCTGCCTTCCGCATTGCCGAGAGGTCCTTCTCGATGTCGGCCAGGGCTTTGAAGGTGGTGTTCTTCTTCAGGTCAGTACCCGCGGAGGAGGCCTTGGCGTAGGCCGCGGTCTGAGCGTCCCAGGAGCTGGTGTACGCCGCGATGACAGCGGCGTCCTCGGCGCCGGCGGTGGAACTGGGGGACGGAGAGACAGCCGTCGGGGTGGGGCTGGGCTTGGACGACGTCTCCGAATCGCTGTCGCTACATCCGGCCAGCGCCAGCAGACTGCCGGCGAGGATCAGCGCGGTTGCGTGCTTCCGGGTGCGAACCGTGGCGATATCCAGCCCCGATGAGCGTCGTTGTGTAACTGTCACGTTGTCTCCCCGTACGACGCGGTGCGGTAGACCGCCGCCCCCGGCCTCCGACATGCGGCGGCCCAGAACCGCGGCCTGGTCCAGCTGCGGTAATGCGTTTGCGTGATCGCAAGGTTACGCATATGCCAGTCAACTTCCCAGCTTGATATTTGAGTTCACTCGTACAACTCGGGACGTATCCGGTCACATTCGGAACCGGATGTCGATTTGTAGGTCTGTGTCTTCACTCGTCACTCCCGCACACCGTCAGGACGCGTCCGCCGGGTCGAACGAACCTTGTGGGTCCGCTGTGCGCAAGAACCGGATCTCGACACGCCGGTTCTTCTCGCGGCCGACCTCGGTGGCGTTGGAGGCCACCGGATGCCTCTCGCCGAACCCGCGACGCCTCATCCCTGCTGCCGGGCCGGCGGCCACACCGTGATCACGTCGCCGTCGAGGGTGACGTGCCGGTCGGGGAAGCGGCTGCGCACCATGCCCAGATCGGCAACGTCGAAGTCGCTGCCCCCTTGGACCACGCAGGCACTCCCGACATACGTGACGGCCCGCGTCCGGATGGGCCACTCTCCCTCGCCGTCCGTTTCGACTGTGCGAACTTCACCAAGAGCTTGAGACATGTGACGTCCCCTAAACGTCCGTCCACAGCAAAGGGGTTCCACGGGTGAAACTCCCTTGTGCGAAGTAAACTAGATGTTCGCGTGAGCAAATCTCAAGGGGTTTCGGGCGCAGTTGCAAGGCTGCGACATTGTCCGCGCCCTCCGAGGGACGGGATCTGCGGCCGTGCGGCTGGGCGACGATCACTCGTACTCCTCCTTCGTCAGAGGTACGGGGGTGGCGGTGGCGGGGGAGTGCTCCGCGAGGAAGGCAGCGACGCGGCCGATCTGCTCGGCTGCGCGGCCGATGAGCCGATCCAGGGGGAGCGCCCCGGCGTTCGCGAGGGCGGCCTGCTCCAGCACGGGAACCTGCCGCGGGCGGGCCTGAGCGGCGAAGACCGCGTCAAGATGGGGCCCACGCAGTTGCACCGGCCCCACCCGGCGCCCGTGCACGTTCATGGACACGTAGTGCTCGAACCGCTCCATGGTGGCCACCCGGTCCGGGCTGGGGTCATCGCCCCACTCGGCGGTGATCGGTGCGATCGCGGACTTCGACCCGGCCGTGGTGGCCAGCGTGGACGCGTTCTGCACCAGAGACAGCCGCACGGGCGAGGGCAGTCGTGCCAGCAGCTGGGTCATGCCGTGGACTTGGCACCTGTACTTCCGGAAGTCCTCGAACATGGCAGCGATGGTCTCCGGCGCCGCGCCAGTCAACGTGATCAGCTCGTCGAAGTACGGGCGGAACGGCACCCGCCTGGCTTCCGGGGTGTCGCGCCGGGAGCGCACGGCCCGCAGCAAATCACGGGCCAGCAGCGCGGTCACCAACCGGTCGGTGGGCCCGTTGCCGCCCGGGCACACCCACACGACCATCCGCGAGTCCATCGCGGCGCGGATGTTGTAGACGCCGACCGGCTGGCCGAGGAAGGCACGCGTGATGGGGTTGGCGGCCAGCCGGGCGATCGGGTTGAGGACCACGGCGAACGCGTCCGGCGGCAAGGTCGGGAAGACCACCTGCCACCAGGACCGGGTCTCCTCGTCCAGACGATCGGTGACCGTCGCGAGCGCTGCCTTGCGGAACGCAGCATCGGTCAGCAGTGCCCGCACGTGGAAGATCGTGGCCTGGTCCTCGGGGCGGCCGGCCTGACAGGCGGCCTCGTTGACGGCGACCAGGACGGCCAACGCGGCGGTGAGGATGGTGATCGCCCGGGGTGCGGTCGCATCGTCCCAGGCCAGTGCGGAGGCGTAGGCGTCGGTGATGGCCTCGACGACCTCGTGCGCCGCCTGCCCGTGGTGCATGCCGAGCGGATTCCACGAACTCACCAACGGGTTGGCGCCCAGGCCGTTGAGGTCGACGAGCGCGATCCGCCGCATGAGGGCCTCGTGCGCGAGGAACGTGGTGGCCCGGGGCCAGGAGTCACGGTGAGGGTCGACGAACAGCAACCCGCCCCCGGCATGCGCCCAGCCGATCGCCTGCGCCAAAGCCCGCTCGGTCTTACCGCCGCCAGCCTTACCCACCCCCACCTCGAACAGGGTTTCCTCGGCGTAGGTGGCGACCAGGCGCTCGCGGCCGTCCGGGCCCCGGTAGATGCCCTGGAGCAGCAGCTCCGGATCGCCGAACTCGAACGTCGGCAGGTCACCGGCGAGTACCGGCAGACGGCAGTGCATGGTGGGCGGCTTGAGCAGGCCCGTCAGCTCTTCCAACCTCACCCAGTTGGCGCGGGGCGGCTGGCAGTGCCCCAGATTCCAGCGGCGCTCGAAAGCACGCTTGGTGGGCCAGTGGTCGGCGCCGATCCGCCACGGTCCCAGCCGCCATCCGCGCATGGCCCACCTCGAGCGGCCGCCGAACACATCCAGCGCGGCCTGGAGTTGGGCGAGCCGGGCCTGGGCTCGGCCCTCGGTGTTCGAGGCGCACATCACCAGCAGCTGAACCCGGACGAGGTGGTCGTCGTCGGCGAGCTTGCCCAGCGCCTCGGCCGGCTCGACCCGGCGGGGCACCGGCGGCATGACCAACCGCCGGCCGGCGCCCGCAGCGGGCTTGTCGCTGAGCAACTGCTGCAGCTGCCAGGTGAGGGAGTCCTCGATGCCGCCGGCATCCTGCCGCAGCCAGCGTGCGGCCCGCTGTGCCTCCCGGCGCTCCGCGCGGCGGGCGGCGCCCATCAACTGAATCCGGCGCGCCCGCAGTGCCCATTTGGGGGCGCGCTGGATGTCGAGCCGGATCTCGGCGAGGTCGCCGAGCTCGGCGCGCAGGTCGGACACGGCGTCGATGAGCGGCTGCAGCGGGTCCGGGGTGAGGGGCACCTCGCGCAAGGGTGCCGTGGGCTTGCCGCGCAGGATGAACTCCGCGCGCACGGTGTGCGTCCTCGGCTCATCGGCGATCGGCCGGGCCCGGTTGACAGTGACGTCCGGCCCGAACGGGGTGATGGACAAAAGCCGCTGACCGCCGGCCGGGCCCTCGATGCGGTAGCGCAGCGGGCTGGAGCCGTCCGCACGCAGCCGGATCTGTACGGCCTTCGCCCGGCGGGGCGCCCACCAGGGCATGGCCGTGGAAGCGCGGGCGAGCTGGACGCCGCGGCGGAAGATCTCCTCCAGGCTGGGGGCGAAGTGCCGGCTGGACACCAGCTCCAGGGCCATCCGCTCGGCCGAGGCGCGTGCCGCCAGCCGACGCACCACGATCTCGCCGACCCCCCAGGCCAAGGCAACGACCAGGGCCAGCAGGTACCAGTGGTCGTAGAGCCAGTCGACGGCGTCGACCAGGCCTGTGACCAGGCCGAGTACCTGACCAGCGGCCGTGTCATCGGCCCGGTCTCTCAGGTACGAGGCTGCGGAGTCCACGTCGCTGCTCCCTTCTTGATAGTGCGAGTGAAGAACCAGTCGGTGATGCGCAGGTCGGTGAAGGTGCCGCCGCGGTCCATGCCAGCCCACACCAGATGGACCACCGCCCTGTTCGGGCTGCCGTCGCGGCGGGCGATCGCGGCCTGGATGCGGAAGTGAGCGGTGGTGAACGCCGGGACCACCGCCTGGCCTGCGTCGCCGAAGACGGAAGGCCACTTCGCGCGGCCGACTCCGGTGGCGTCCGCACGCAGCAGCGCGCGACCGGCGGTGAGCAACTCGCGCTCGTCATCGGCAGGAGGTCAGCAGGCCAGGCTGCCTCCAGGTTCCGCTGAATGACCCGGTCGCCGGCCACTCCCTCGCCGTGCGGCGGCGGAGCGGAGGGGACAGCCGACGGCGTCGACGCGGCGGGCGTCGGGGAGGCAGCCGTGCCGGAGTTCGGTTTGTCGGCGGGAGGCGGAGCAACCGCCGATGATGCATCCGTAGTCGCATGCGCGGTCGATGCCGTCCCCGGAGCCGACGGCTCCTTACCGTGCGGCACACTCAGCAGAGCGACGCCTGCGACGGCGAGCAGGACGGTACTCAGCAGCAGAAGGCGTGGTGAGCGCGAGGTGGTGGTCACAGCAGCCGTGCACCCCCCGCGTAGCCGGACATCGCGTTGACGGCGTCCAGGCGCACCACGGTGCCCGGGCGCGGGGCGTTGACCATCTGTCCGCTGCCCACGTAGATGCCGACGTGGTAGATCGTGGAATCGCGTCCAGGAGCGGTGGCATAGAAGACGAGGTCACCGGGCTTGAGCGCGCCCGTGCCGAGGCTGGCCGGGATCCGCTTGCCGACACCGGCCTGGGCAGCCGCGGTGCGCGGCAGGCGGATGCCGACCTTGGCGTACGCGTAGGTGGTCAGCCCGGAGCAGTCGAAGCCCTTGATACTCGCGCCGCTCTTGCCACTGGGCGAGCAGCAGAACCCGTACGACTTGCCGCTCGCGTTGCCGCCGCCCCACGAGTACGGGACACCCCGCTGGGACAGTGCGGCCTCGATGACGGTGCGGACCTTCCCCGTGACGTTCTTCAGGTCCGGGTCCTTGGCGGCCGCCGTGTACTTATCGATCCACCCCAGTACGTTGGCGACGTACTCGCTCGAGTGGTTGTACTGCATGATCGCGGCCTTCAACTGCGACCGCTTCGTCAGGTCACGGCCGTTGCCGCACAGGTAGATCGCGGCGCCGAGGGCGGCGTCGTCAGCGTTGTGCGGGTCGGCGATCTTGTCGCCGTTGACGTCCTTGCCGATTCCCTCCCAGGTGGAGGGCAGGAACTGAAAGGGGCCGACGGCGCGCTCCCCGTTCGCGGTGCCGTCCCACTTGCCGCCGTCGGTGTCGGGGAAGACGGTGGTGTTGCCGCCCTGGCCGGAGCCGTTGAGGAGCACCCCGTAGATCTTCGGGCGGATGTCGCCGTTGTCGGCGATGTTCCGTCCGATGGCGTGATTGGACTCGACTTTGGCGATCCCCGCGAGGATCGGCCAGCGCATGCCCTGGCACTTCGGCGAGTACTTCCCGACTTGCTGGACGGCGTTCTTGTAGGCGGTCAGCATCCGGGGAGGGATGTCGGCGGCGCTGCCCCCTTCGGCGATCCCGCCGTCGTCCTGTGCACCCGTCTTCAGCGCGACGTACGCGCTGATCGCGTTCCCCACCGGCGCGGCACAGCACACGGCAGCGAACATCAGCAGCGCCACCATGCATCCCCACCGCCGGACGCGGCGTCCCGGCGGCTTCA
Source organism: Streptomyces bullii (assembly GCF_042657145.1). Lineage (NCBI taxonomy): Bacteria > Bacillati > Actinomycetota > Actinomycetes > Kitasatosporales > Streptomycetaceae > Streptomyces > Streptomyces bullii. Next base: position 20,553 of record NZ_JBHSNY010000019.1, on the reverse strand, counting down.
CTCGTCGTCACCGTCCTCGTTGCGCCGCCGGGCCCGCTCCCGGCGCAGACGTTCGGCCTCGGGCGCGGTTCGCCGCATCAGCTCCTGCATCCGGGCCCGCGCCTCGTCACGCGTCCGGTTGCGGGCGCTCCCGCCTCCGGGGAGAACGGGCCCGCCGAGATCGGACCGAGGCTGCGGCGTAGGGCCTTCCCGGCGCGGGAGCGGTGCCGGAGGCGCAGTCGCCGCGGGACCGCCCGCCGACGGAGCGGGCCGCGCGGGGGCAGGTGCCGGACGGACACCCGAGGGACGGCCGGACGGTGCGGGACGCGCAGGCGTTGCCGGGCGAGGGGACGGCGCCGGCGTGGCTGCAGTCGGCAGGCGGCGGCTGGCGAATGGACCAGGTGCGCCGCTGCCGCTGTTCTCCCGCAGGACACGGGCCACGTGACGCCCCGTATCGCCCCAGGCCCGGCCGTCCTCGCGGACGGTGTTGCCCCATACCCGCACTTGCTGGAGGGCGTCCTGGGAGTAGCGCGAGCCCCCCGACCGCGCCCGGCGGACGTTCGCCGGCAGACCGACAGTCGCCCCGTACGCGGCCCGGCCGCCCCGGTTGAGGATGCGGTACCCGCGGAAACGGACCAGCCGGTTGTGGGCCCGGGTCGACAGCAGCGTGCGGTCGCTGTTCTGGTCGTGCAGTACCTGGCCGGTGTTGCGGTCGACGACCTGGCCCTGCTCGTTGCGGTACCGGTCGGGCGGGCCTGAGGGCCGCCGCGGACCTGCGCCGCCGCCTGAACCACCGTCCCCGCCGCCCGACGGCCCGCCCCCGCCCGTATCGCCATCTGCTGCGGGCTTGCGCCACTTGGCCAACTGCTCCTTGTCCGGACGGCGGCCGATCAGCAACCAGTGCGCGCCCTTGGCACCGAGCCGTGCGCCCAGCCCGCCCACGGCTGCGGCAGCAGTGAGCGGTGCCAGGCCGCGCCCGGCTTCGGCGGTGGCATCGGCGAGGAGCCCGCCAGTGTCCACCGGCATGCCCGCGCCGTCGAACAGGGAGGTGAGCGCGCCCATCAGCCGCTGCTGGGTGCCGGGCATCCCCAACCTGCCGCCCCCGCCGGTGAAGGCGCGCAGCCCGCCGCCGTATCCGCCCATCGCTGCGGGGGAGTTCATAGCGAGCGCGGCGCCGAGCTCGGAGGTGTCACCGGGCATGTGCGTGCCGCCGACCTTGGCATAGCGCATCCGCATCGCCATGCGCCGGCCGAAGGACGTGATGCCGACCAGCAGACGGCGGTGCCCGGCCGTACCGGCAATGGCCAGCACGTCGATTAGCAGGATCCGCTCTACCATCAGGTCAGGCCCGTCGGTGATCGTGGCGTCCACGGCGATCCCGAAGAACGGCACGAACGCGCAGATCCCGACCACCGCCAGGGCCGCGATGCCCCACAGCGACAGCCACTTCCACACTGACTGGCGCGCGGGCCCAGGCAGCATGCCCGCGACGAAGGCGATGCCGCCAGCGGCCGCCGCCGCAGCGCAGACGCCCTGGGTGCCCAGCAGGACGATCGCACTGGACAGCAGCATGCCGCAGATGAACAGCGCGGCGATCAGCAGCAGTAAGGCGCCGCCGACCCGCCACCAGGTGGGCTTCTCGGCGTAGTTGGCGCACGCCGTGCCGACGTCGCCGGCCTTCTTCATGTCCTGCAGGAAGGCGGAGAACTCGCGGTCCTCGTCGGTGACGATCGCGTGGGAGGCGTCCAGCAGCTCGCCGCCGGGCGTCAGCTCCGGCAGACCTCCGCTGCTGGGCATGCCGCCAATGTCCCGCTGGCAGTACTGCTTGGCCGGGCCTTCGACCAGGCTGCAGGCATCCTTCTTCTTGTTCTGCTCTTCGCAGTGCCGCCGGGCCGGTTTGGCGAGCTGATCACAATTGGCGTCACGGTCTGCGCTGTCGGAGGCTTTGTATCCGCCGGCGACCCACTTCAGATGTACGGCGTAGGCCTTGCGGTCGGACTCCTTGCCGGGGTCCAGGACGCGCCCGTACTGCAGGAGCATGAACGGCTTCACGATCAATGCGTTGGTGAGCGAGTCCTGCAGAGGGCGGGCAATGTCCGTGGAGGAGACCGGCCGTTCCGCTTCGTGCTCCAGGCACTTGATCTCGGCATTGCCGGCCATGCCGTCGCACGGTCCCCGGCTGGCGAGCTTGCCTCCCCAGTCATAGGAGTTGACGCTTTCCTGGGCGACCTCGGCGGCCACCTGCTGGGTCTGCCCCAGTGGGCCGTCCTGGGCGAGCAGATAGTCGGGGCGTACGAACGTGGATGCCGCGAAGGCCGCGATCATAAGGGTCAGGAAGATTTCGCCGAGACCCCGGCCGACCCGACCGCGCACGATCAGGAATCCGGCGAAGACGAACGCCCAGGCCAGCAACAACCCCTTCAACCCGAGGGTGTCGACGACCACGTTGTTGTAGGCGTCGGCAACCTTCTGCGCCGGGCGGGTGAGGATCTGCAGCAGCGGGAACCGGAAGGCCACCTCGATCGCCCACCCGGCCAAGCCCACCAGCAGCCGGATCAGGGTGAACAGGCCAGACAGGGCGAAGGCGAGGGACTGCGTCTTGAAGCTGACGATGGAACCCCCCTCGGCGTTCAGCTCATACCCACCCACCGGCACGCCCTCGGAAGATGTGATGTTGAGCGGTGCGAGGAGGTCTCCCGTCTCGCTGGTGCCGCTCGCCGCGTACACCACCTGGCTGTTCACCATGAGGAACACGCCGGTGAGCAGCACGACGAAGCCGGCGGAACGCAGGGTCGCGCGGTCTGGACGGAGCACGTCAGTGCCGCCTTTGCCCAGCGACGGACCGCAGCCGCCACACCGCCAGGGCAGCTATACCGGCACCGGCGGTGCCCAGTCTCCACGCTGCACCAGCCACGTCCCGCCTCTCAGCGGACGCGGTGGTGGTGGCGCCCCGTTCGCAGTAGGCCTTGGCCGGGCCGACGATCAAGGCGCAGGGATCGTGGTGCGCGGTGCGGGTGCTGGTGGCGAAGGCCTGTCCGGTGTTCGGCCACCATGTGTCCGGCACGCCCACCCCAAGGGCGAGGATGACCGCGCCCGCGACGACGGCGAGAACGGTGAGGACGCTCGCGGCCGCGGCGACGCGCCGGGCGCGGTTCCAGGAAGACGTGGTCATCGGACGTACTCCTTCGGACGGGCATCCACGGCCTCACCAGCACCGGTTACGGAAGGCGGGGCAGCGCTCGTGCGGCGTCCGGGCGTGGTGGTGATGGAGGTGGTGATACGCGGGATGCGGGGGATGGAGACCTTGATGCGGCCGGTGTTCTGGCGCGGGCAGGTCAGCAGGAACTCGCCCTCTCGCCCCTTCTGGCCGACGGGGGAAAGGCCGGTGGTCACCAGCCGCACCAGTGCGTCGTCGTTGGGATCGAGCCCGACGAACTCCAGGCCGCGGCGGGCGCGTTCGCGGTCGGTGGTGCGGGCGAGCGCGCGGTAGGCCATGAGGCCCCGGTCCGGGCCGAGTTCCTCGGCGTCGTGCGAGCCCGCCAGGAGCCCGGCGCCGTGCTTGCGGCCGTCGTGGAGGATCTCGTGGACCAGGGCGGTGCCCTCGGCGGAGGAGGTCAGCCAGTACAACTCGTCCAGGACCACCTGGGTGAACCGCTCGGGGTCCTCGAACGCCGTCTGGCGGGCGATCGCGGCGATCAGGTAGAGCACCGCGCGGCCGATCAGCGCCTCCAGCGGCTGCTGGTGCAGGACCTCCGGCTTGTCGAACGCTGCCTTGGGCGGCAGTTTCAGCCCGGTCGTGGTGATCACGATCATGTCGGTGGTGCTGGAGGCGTCCAGCCGTACCGGCGGCAGCGTCGGGTCGAAGACCATCCGGGCCAGGGAGTTGCTGGCGACGACGCGGATGAGTCCGGCGAGGGTGGAGGCCGAGTCCTTCCGCTTGCCCACCTCGTGCGTGGCCATCTCCTCGAGGACCTCAAGGACGCGGTGCATGGACGGCTCCGGGCCGGCGGCTGCCTGCTCGACGGCGTGGTGGAGGACCTCGCCGTTGGTGCTCATCGGTCCGATGCCGAGCTGCAGGGTGAGGTAGGACAGGGCGTAGTGCCGTCCTTCGGGCCCGTTGAACATGCGCAGCGGGTCGATGGAGACCTCGGCCTGGGCGGCGTCGATGATCTGGGCGCGGCCCTTGGCCGCGGTGCGGGCGAAGGTGGCCCACTCACGGACCGGAGTGCGGTCGATGCAGATTGCGCAGCCGCCGCGCGCCCACACCGCCTCTGCGATCAGCTTCTGCAGCACGCTCTTGCCCGCGCCGAGATCCCCGACGATCCCCATCGACGCGGACGCGTCGACCTTGGGCGCGTCCGCCACGTTGATCATGACGGGGCGGGTGGTACCGCAGTCCAGGTCGATGCCGAGGAACATCCCGTTGGGGTCGCCGACCTGAGCGGTGGTGAAGGCCCCGGAAAGCGCCCAGTCCTCACTGATCTGGTGCTGGGTGAACTCCCGCACCACGCCAGGCCGTACGGTGCCGGGCAGGCCGAGGGTGAACAGGGCTTCCTGCAGGCCGGCCGGGCGCACGGCGCGGTAGTCGGCTCCGCCGAGCAGTGCGGCCAGGGCGCGGGCCCGGGCGTCGCAGACGGCCGCCGTCGGCCCCCACACCGTCAGCACGGTCACCGACTGCACCTCAACCTCGACCGACGTGCGCGACAGGCGGGCATCCAGCTCGCCCAAGTCGCGGGCGGCCTCGGTCAGCGAGGCCGGCATGCCGGTCGGGCGGGCGTCGTACTGGTCGGCCTGGTCGATCAGTTCGTTCTTCTTGCGCCGCACCTGATCGCGGGCCTTCTCCGCGGGCACCAGCGTGAGGTCGACCGTGTAGTCGACGGGAAAGTCGAGCAGCTCCAGCTGGGCGAACAGGTCCGCGGCGTCCTGGCTGACCGCGGGCGGGCACTCGGCCAGCGCCAACTGCGCCTGATAGCCCACCCCGGTGTCGGACTCGACCTGCAGCCAGCGCCGCCCCAGCGGCGAGCCGGTGTTCACCCGCCACCAGGCCTTGCGTCCCGACCGGGTGATCCGGCCCGCGGTCTTCAGCTCGTCGACGTCGTCGAGCTCGGGGTCGATGCCTCCCTCCTGCAGGCGGACCTGGCCCAGGTCGGCGTAGCTGGGGGAGCGCAGCACGCCGTCCCGGATCTGCCCGCCGTACAACTCGCTGGTCTCGGCCTCGGCAAGCAGGGGCTCGGCAAGACCGCGGTGGAGCGCGTGCTGGATCATCCACACGATCTCCGCCGGGCGGGCGGGGCGGAAGGCGATGCCGCCGGCGAGCGCGGCCTCCACCCGGGAGGCCTGCTCGCGGTAGGCGGTCACCTCGCGGCGTGCCACCGGTGCCGGGCGCATGCCCAGCATCGGCGCTATCTCTGCCCACGCCGCGCCGAGTTGCGCGGAGACCTGCAGGCCGCCGGTCTCGGTCTGCAGGGGCACGGCCAGCCACAGGGTGCGGTGGTGCATCTCCTGGTCGTCCAGCAGCTCCAGGGTGGCCTCGACGTTCTCCACCCACGGGTGCCGGCCCGCACCGGGTGCCTGCTCGGCCGGCTCAATGCCCTCGATCATCTTGAGGGCGATCTCACCCGGATCGACCTGCGCGCACAGACCGAACAGCCGCGGTGCCCCGGACAGCGACCGCACCAAGTGCGTGATTTTGGCGAGCTGTTCGTCGCGGACTGCGGCGGGCAGGTACGTGCCCTGAACGGTCTCCTCGCGCTGGCCCTGCGCGTCCGGGCCAGGGTTCAGGCGGTAGACAGCCCACACGCTGCCGTGCGTCGACCACACGAGGTGCCCGGCGATGTGACGGATTGGAACCCTCACCGCGCACCCCCCTGCTGGGCGAGCGCGAGCAGCTGCTGCACACCAGAGACCGGCCCCGCGGGCATGACAGGAGCAACCGGCTCCGTGGGGCGGCGCGCGGACGAGCGACCGGCGGCCGGCCGCGCAAGCGGCGCCCGAGAGGCAGCACTCTGCCGAGTCGCAGAGGATGGTCTGGCCTTCACCGCCGGGTCCAGCGCGGGCGCGCCCTCGATCGAGAAGCCGCCGAGCAGCGGGCGGGCAGCGCGGTCACGGGCCGCCCGCCCACCGATCCGCCCGCCCTTCGGCTGCCAGCCGAGCAGCACCCAGCCCAACGCGGCCTGCAGCGGCGCACGGCCCCGGATCTTCGGCCGGCGTACCGTCCAGATCGCCAGCAGCCACGCGACGATGGGGACCGGGCCCATCCACGACCACCAGCTGATGGTCTTGATCAGGAGGAAACCGCCGCCGACGGCGACCGCGATCTGCGCGGGCGTGTAGGGGCCGAGCGGGATCTTCCAGTCGGCGACCTTGCCCAGCACCCATGGGTGGCGTCGGGCGGCGGTGTAGAAGCGGCCCACCCGCGCCGCTGCCGCGGTCACAGCCAGCCCCCGACGCCCCGCGAGTGGTCACGAGAGGACGGGAGTTCGGACTGAACGACGCCGGGGACGACGGGTGCGCCCTTGGCCGGGTTCTTCACCTCGTCCTCGAACATGTTCGCGAGACTCTCGCGGGAGTTGTACAGCCCAAGCGCGATGATCATCAGCAGCAGGGCGCCGATCCCCGCCTTGAGACTGAACTTCTGGATCATGATGACGACGACGAGGCAGACGAGACCGGCCTGCAGACCCTTGGTCGCCCACTCCTTGAACATGTTGATCCACGAGTCGCCGAGGTCGTTGAGCTGCCCGGCGAGCACCAGGCTGTGCATCGTGTTCACCGGACACCCCCGCCCTGAGCGGTCCCGGACTCAAGCGCGGCGACTTCCCACCGGCCGGAGCGGGCCTTGAGCGTGAGCTCGTACGCCAGCGGCCACCGACCACCGGCGTCCCGGCCTTCCACCCGGACGAGGACCCGCACCGCCGTGCCGTCGGCCGGCACCTTCTCGCCGGCCGCGTCTTCCTCGACCGCGGACACCTGCTCGACGGACACCGCCGTGTACGGAGCGGGGGAGACGGCCGACATCTGCACACCGGGCGCGAGGTAGCGGTCGACCTCGCCGGCGCCGGTCAGGTAGGCGGCGAGGAACTCCCCTACGGCTGAGGACAGCTCACCCTCCGGGACACTCACGCCGTACGGCGACCTCGGCACCTCGGCCCGGCCCGGGCCGGCCACCACGCCGGGCGCGCCGGTCACCGTGAACGAGGCGCCCGAGGCCTCGGCGGCCACCGGCACCGTGTAGTAGCGCACCGTTCCGTTGGCGTACTGCGCAGCCACCGTCACCGACCACGCGCCGTCCGCGCGTTGCGCACTGCGCACCGCGGTCACGGACGCAGGCGACGACTGCGCACCCGCTGCCGGGTTGGGCAGCTCGACGTCCGGCGCCATCGACTGCGCAAGCCGCGCCTGCGCAGTCGTCGCGTCATCGGCGCTGCTGCGCAGCCACGCGCTGACGAACAACTGCGCATAGCCGGCCGGGTTGGCGGCGGCCGCCGCGGTGCGCACGGCGGTGGGCTTGGCCGGAGTAGCCGCCTCGACCGTGGTCGGGGTGGAGGCGACGGCGACGGCCAGGGCGACGGGGCCGGCCGCGATGACCGTCCAGACCGCCAAGCGCGAGAGCCGGACGCGGCGCCGCATCGCCTCCAGCCGGGCGCCACCCGCCATCGGAGCAGCAGCCTCGCTCTGTGAGGCCTGCTTGCCAGGAGACATGGTCAAACTCCCAGGTCAGAACGTGTGATTGCTGACCTTGAGAAAACCCGCCGACCCCGACCCGACCACCAACCACGAGACCCCGACCACGGTCACGATGGGGACACGAAGCCCGTGGTCGGGGTCATGGTCGGCCCGACCACAGACCCGACCATGGAGCCAACCTGGGTCTGTGGGCGCTCACCGCGTCATCCGCCGGCACCCCGCCGACGGATGCGCTGGCGCCCGTCTGCCGCACCCCGGCCGGCGCCGTACGCGAGCGCGCAGAAGGACACCACCAGACCCGCGGGGGCAGCCTGCGCATCGGCACACCCGACCCTGCGCAACAGGACATCGGGATCCGCGGGCCGTACTGCGCACCCGCGGCACACAACCCGACTGCGCACGACCCTCGATCGGTTGCGCAGGCCGATTGCGCAACGCCCACGAAGGCTGCGCAATCGGGGCTGCGCAACGACTGCGCACCGTGCTGGCACGGCGTGGTCGGCCCGACCACGACCCCGACCACGGCAGCTAGAAGGCTGCGTTGCCGGATCGTGACCGATGGTCGGGGCTCATGGCCGTCAGCCTGGTCGGGGCCGGCGGATGAGCTGACGGCATGGAACGCACGTACGCCTCCGCCCTCGCGCCCACCGGCCGCCCCACCCCGGCGGGCACGGTGCGCTGCCGTGGCCACCGCACGCGGCCTGCATACCGGACGGCGCGATGAGCGGCTTCGGATCCGGGGTCCGCCGCGGCGTGATGGCGGCCGATCAGTTCACGCAGATCGCCAACGGGTTGTTCCGCGACAGCCGCATCTCGTACCGAGCGAAGGGCCTCTTCGGCTACATCAGCACCCACCGCAACGGATGGCTGGTGACCATCGCCGCCCTCGTCGCCCTGGGCCCCGACGGGCGAGACGCGGTGCGGGCAGGACTGAACGAGCTGGAGAAGTTCGGTTACCTGGTCCGCGATCGCGTGCGCCGCCCCAACGGCACCCTCGGAGAGATCGTCTACAGCATCACCGACCGTCCCGCCGCTCCGGACGTTCCCCCGATCGACCCAGCATCCACCTTCCGGGAAGCCAGCAGCGACACCGACTTCGGCGCGGGCATCCGCCGCGGGGTGATGGCCGGAGACCAGTTCACGCAGATCGCCAACGCGCTGTTTAGGGACAGCCGGATCTCCTTCAAGGCGAAGGGACTGTTCGGCTACATCAGCACCCACCGGGACGGCTGGCAGATCACCGTCGCCAACCTGGCGCGACACGGCCGCGAACGCGTCGACGCGGTGACCACCGGCCTGGAGGAACTGGAGCACCACGGATTCCTGCTGCGCGACCGGGACCGCAACCCCGACGGCACGCTTGGGCAGGCCCTGTACTTCATCACCGACCTGCCCGCCCTGCAAAACCCCAGCTCACAACCAGAGTCGGGTTATCCAGGATTGGCTGAGCCAGTGTTGGCTGATCCCGGCACTAAGAACACCATCGTTAAGAAGACCAACAAGCAGAAGACCAACCCCCTCCGTCCGTGCGATCGCGGCGACGCGGCGCGCACGAACGCACGGACGGCCCCCTCGCACGCGACAACGTCGCCGAAGCCACCGCCTCCGGCGGACGAGATGCACGCGGGGATCCGGCTGCTGCTGGACATCGGGGCGAGCCGTCCCGAACTGCTGCTGACCGGGCCGGCACTGACTGATCAAGGCCGCGTGGCGACCGTGATGCTGGAGGCCGGCTGGAGTCCCGAGCAGCTGCGCCACGTCATCACCGACCGGCCGCTGCCGAACCCGGTGCGCACCTCCATCGGCGCGATCATCGCCGCCCGGCTCCGCGCCGCCCAGGCCTACCCGCCGCCCGCCAGCGCCGCCCGCCCCGCCGCGGCCCCGCTGGACGAACCGTTCGTGGAGGCGACCAGGTCATCGACAGCGGCCGCTGCCCGCTCCGTGACCCAAGCCCTCACCTACCGGGCCCTCGTCGAGTGCGCTGGCTGCGGCGTGCCCGCCACCGCCCCCGGCGAAGACCTCTGCCCCACCTGCCTCGGCTGGCCGCTGTGCCGCACCTGCCCCGGCCCGACTCGCAAGCGAGCCCACCCCGACGGCGACGGCCGCTGCACGACGTGCGCCTCCGCCTGACCGACCAACCGGAAGGAAGCAGCCCGTGACCGACACCCGCCGCACACCATCGCCACCCGGGTTCGCGCAGCACCTGCACCCCTTCGCGGCTGCCCCGGGCCGGTGGGAGGCGGAACACGCACGCGCCCTGCGAACCGGCCACGTCCGCGACCACACCTGCACAGCCGAGTGCGAACCCGTGCTCGTCTACGAGCGCACCCGGTGGGGCTGGCTCGCCTGGACGGTCCCAGGCGACGGTTCACGGCCTGAACTCCCCCACCAGATCGGAGTCCTCACCCCATCGGCCACACCCACGCAGCGCATGGCCCTGCGCTGGCTGACCAGGCGCTCCGCCCGGCGCATCGGCCTGGCCCCCGGCATCCGCGCCTCGCTGCGCTTCGGCACCGTCGCGGTGGCGTTCTTCAGCCTGGTCGCCGGCCTGTTCGCCATGGCCGATGGCATCCCCGCCGACGTCGCCCTGCCAGCGATCTTGCTCGCTCCGCTGCTCGCCGAACACCTGCCGGCCACGCTGGACGCCCGGGCCCGCGAACACGTCCGCAGCGTCGAAGGTGCCAGCGCCTGCCGCTACCTCCAGCGCCTCGCCGCCCTGCACACCTGCCTCATCAAGGCCGCCGCCGGCAGCGACCGCTACGAACTGCGCCGGTCGGCCGAGATCGGCCAGCACCTGCTGTGGGACGCCGCCGACATGGTGCAGACGCAAGACACACGCTCGGCATCATGCGCACTCATCACCTGCGAACGGCTGATGCTCCAGCTCGCCGACCAGGTCGCCCGGATCCTCAAGCACGCACCCGCCCAGGCCCGGCCGGACCACGCGGACCAGGCCCGCAAACCGGGGCGGCCGCCTGGCGCCCGGTCGACGACATTGCCAGCACCTCAGCACACGCCCGGCACCTCACCACCGGAGGGAGCACTCGTCATGCCCGGACCCAACACCGCTGCCCGCACCTCAGCGGTCTACCTGCTCTTCGCGCACGAGCCCTACTACCCCGGCCCCGGTACCCAGGAGATCAACACCACCCTCGTTGCCGCCGACACCCTGCTCCATCCGCAGGTACTCCAGCCCGACGGCACTCGGATCCACGCCCTCCTCACCCAAGGACGGCGGCCGGGCGAGATCATCCCGCTGGCCACCCTTACCCACGAACTGAACGGCGGCGCCGACTGGCCGGCGGTCGGCGACTGGGAGAGCGTCACCGTCGACCTGGTGCACCTGGTACAGACACAGATGTGCGATGCCCTCAGCCTCGGGCTCCCCGAAGTCGCCCGGGCCCTGATCTGCACCGGCCCCGAGAGCCAGGTGCGCGCCTTCGACGCTGCAGCAGGGGAGTTCACCGTCTACGGACCGGACGACCGCACCAAGGTCCTGACCGAGGTCGGCATGTTCCTCACCGGCCTGGCGGCCGAGCAACCCTTCTGGCCGGGCGACGGACTCCTGCCGCCGCTGTGCCAGAGCGTCTGACAGCAACGTGGGAGCAGAACGCTGATCAAGCGACCACGACGGTTCAGACGAACGCCTGCCGTCCCAGGACCGGCGTCCTGGGGCGGCAGGCTGATCCACACTTAACGCTCGCGCCGGCGACTGTGCTCGCTGTGCGGCGCCGCCGCCGAGCTTGACCCGGTCCTGAAGGGCTTCGACCATGGGTTCGGGTAATGGTGCGCGAGGGTCAGCCAGCGATCCGGGACGCAATGAGCCGGTTGGTGAGCTCCACCGTTCCGAGGTACCACCAGAAGATCCAGTCCAGGAACGCTTCGTCGTAGTCGCCGCGCTGGTCTGCCTTGCGGTGGCGCAGGTCGTATCGGTTGGCGATCTCGAACAGTGCCCCCTCGTCCTTGCCGAGCTTGTCCTTGAGCAGGGCGCGGCGTTCCTCGAGGATGCCCGCGAGGGTGACGATCGCCGACCGCTTGCTCTCCACCGTCGTGTCCCGGCCGCGGAACAGGGCGATCGCGTGGCGGACCCGGGTCGTGATGTCCGGGGCGCTGTCGTTGAGCGCCTGGTGTACCAGCGCGCTGCGGGCGTCGTCGGTGACGGCGACCAGGCGCCCGAGGTCCTCGCCTTCGGCAGCCAGCTCGTACTCGATGCCGGCCTCGCGCAGTAGCTCGTTGACCTTGCCCCGGTACAGGATGCGGGCGGGCCCGTTGTGGAACTCCGAGTGGTGCCACCCGCAGTTGTTCCAGGAGTGGAAGCGGCGGGTGCGGGGCCGGCTGACTAGGTCGTGGAAGACCTCGATCAGACCGAAGAAGGTGTCCTCGTCCCATGTTTCCGGGGTCAGAGGCCACAGGTCCGGGATGCCCAGTCGCCGCTCGATCACTCGTGAGGCGTCCGGCAGCTCGGTGGGGTCGTCGACGCATTCCTCGCCGAAGACCTCCGCCAGGTAGCCGTTGTCGGCGAAGTCGCTAATGATCCGGGTGAAGTCACGGCGGGTGTCGCGTGCTGTGCTGCCGTCGTGCGACAGGCCGCGGCCCTGCCGCTGTGGCCAGTACGGTCGCGGCTCGGCCGCATGCCGCAGTTCGGCTGCGCGGCTGACCAGCTCCTTCAGCCACTCCCGCTTGTCCATCCCGCCCCGCTGCCCCCAGCCGGGGGTGGTGCTGGCCCACGGATCGTCCGAGGGTGCGGGGCGCTCGGGCAGGTCCTCGAAGTCGGCCGCCGCTGTGGTGCCGACCAGGGCCTCCGTCAGCAGCCATACCGCCTGCTCCTCCCACGAGGTGTTCGACGACCGAAGGACGCGCTCGCCTTCGGACACGAACAGCGACGTCGGCCAGCGGAGCTCGTAGTTGCTCAGATCCAGACTCACCGCGTCATCATCACCCACCCAGGCAGGCTCCAACTGGCCCACAGAGCATGAGCATTCGGCCGGGAAACGGTCCTTGAACGGCCTTCGCGGTGGACAGCATCCCTCATGGCGCTCAGCGTCGTCCCAGTTCATGCCGACCCCAGGGGGCTGTCCATGGCCAAGCGCACCGCGAAGAAGGGCAGCAGCAGACCAGTACGGCTGTCCGCCGACCGGCTACGGAAGGGCTGGCCCGGCCCCGCCGGCACCCGCGTACGGCTCGCCACGGCAGCGGACACGGACACCGTCGACGCGCTGCTCGACACGGCTGGAGCCCGGCTCATTCCGGCTCTGCGGTCCTCCATCGAGCAGGGCACGGCAGGTGCCGCCCTCCTGGACGGTCTGGACGGCACCACCAAGACGTTCTTCGAGGACTTCGCGCGCCGGACCATCGGGCACTCGATGGCCGACTCGATGGCCAGTGTCAGCCTAACTCTCGTGGCGGTCGACGAGCAGGACCGGCCGATCGGCGCTCTGTCCGTCACCGCCCCCGGAACCATCATCGAGCGGGCTCTGGAGCACGGGTACAGCAACGTGCAGGCTGTGACCCTGAGCGTGGCCATCGCCAAAGTACACGGCCTTGCGGTAGCCGAGCAGGCCCGCGGCCAGGGCCTCGCCAGCTTCCTGCTGAAGCGGGCCTGGCAGGTCTACGACCAGCTCGACTACTTCCTGCTGTACGGGTCCTTCGAGACCGAGCGGGACCTGGGCGCCTTCTATAAGGGCTGCGGATACACCGTGCACGCCCCCGGCGAGGGATTCCTTCTCGACCGGATCGACCTCCCCTTCGGCATCCACGCCGGCCCCGACCAATGCGTGTTCACCCGCTGGCGGCCTCCCCGCTGAGCGGCCGCCGGCCGTTCACCTCACAGGTCCGTCCACGGGCGAGGATTACCGCCGACCAGAGGCATCCACACGTCCTGGGAGGGACCGAGCTGCTCCAGGTCTTCCAGCACGGCGGCTCCCAGCCGGACCTCCCGAGCGAGACCCGCCACGAGCGGGTGCTGAGCGACCATTGCCTGCAGATCGCTCATCCGATTCTCCAGCCTGGCCCGGGAGGCACCGGTGAGTACGAAGAGCACCCGGGGAAAAACCGGATACCAGCGCAGCCAGGCGGGACCGGCGGTGGCCTGCCTCCGCCGGCCGACGGGCTGGGCCTCGTACTGGAACAGGCGGGCGTATTCGATCAGCTTCACGGCCAGCCGCTCACTGCTCATGGTGCTGCGATCGACTTCCACGAACGCACGCAGCTTTCGCCGGTGTTCGCTCTCGACGACCGTGTAGTACATCACCGCGTCGGCCACGATCCGCTCGCCCTCGCCGATGGAGTGGGACACCTCAGGGGTCCAGTCCCAGGGGCCGTGCTCGTGCCCGAGCCGGCGGGCGTCTGCGGCGAAAGCAAGGTGAGCGCGAACGACGGCGAGCGTGTGCGGGGTCTTCAGCGACGCTGCTGTGGTCGAGGTGATGGGGTAGGGCGGCCGCCCCCGCAGGACGGGCAGGTCCCGGGTCAGCCGGGCGCCTTCCTGCGTGAGGTACCAGGCGTTGGTACGGGTCCGGTTCGCGTCCGGCAGCACCGTGCAGTCGACGAAGCCGTCGGAGCGCAGCCTGTTCAGAACACGGGACATCAGCTGTCGCGTGCCGTCCGGGCGCAGCATCCGGCGCAACTGGCTGGTGGTGGCGATGCGGTGCTGGGCGAGCCCCGCCAGCACTTGGTGGGCCAAGGGCTCAGCGGGGCTGGGGGCCGGTTTCGTCGCCGGAGTGCTCCGTGCGGCGCTGCTCATGAGACGTTTCCTTCCGCGGCCGTGGTGGTCTCCGGCGGAGACCGTCGGTTGCTGCTGAGGAAACCCGCAGGCCCCGACCAGACCCCCGACCAGGAAGCCCCGACCATGGTCACGAAGTCGAAACAGCCTCGCGCTCTGCGTCTTTGCTGACGTCCATGGCCCCGACCACTGGGCGGGCCCGCGCGCCAGAGCAGCTTGCTCCTGCCGGGGAGTTCGCCAGCTTTACGGCAAGGGGCTGGGGGTGAACCAGGAAGAGGGCGGCCCCATGAGAAGTTCGGCGATGGCCGGTCCGCAGCAGCCGAGGGCTGCTGCGGGGCGTGGTGGCGAGCCACGCCATGCCGGCCATCGTGCGACACCCGGCCCGCAAGGGACCAACGACCCGTAACCGGATGCCGCGTCTATGGGGCGGTGGGCGAAAGGGCGCTCACCGCCGGTTTCTGCCCCGGGGTTGGGCGGCCTGCTCGAGGATGCGCCGACGCGTCCACCGTCGGCGCCCGCCCTTCTCCGTGAGAGCGTCGGGGGTTTCCAGCAGGGGCAGATTGCCCTGGGACAGGCTGCTGGAGAAGGAGTTGACGCTTTTGAACCCCAGCAGTGCCGCGGCCTGAGTCGCTCCGAGGAGCTCGTCGGGGTCGCCGTCGACAGGGACGTCGGGCAGTGCGGGGGCAGTGCGCTTCGCGCCGGCGTGCTTGCCGCGGCCCGGCCGGGTGGCCATCCAGTCCAGCAGGGTCTGCACGCGCCACAGCTGTCGGCGGTAGGGGTTTTCGGCGGTGCCCAGCTCTTCGACGACGTCCGGGTCGGGGAAGTACCCGGGGTGGTCGCGGACGAAGGTGGTGACCTGGTTGGGGTTCTTGTAGCCCAGGAACCTCGAGGCCTCGGCGGCGTTCAGCAGGTCCTGCGGGTCACGGGCGGGCGGTGTGTGCTCGCGCAGGCGTGCCGGCGGGCGGTTCGCGAACCACTCGGTGACCTTCGCGTGGTCCCACAGGCGGGCGCGGCCGCGCATGTCGGCGATTTCGGGGAAGCCGTTCTCGGCGCGGTCGTTGTAGAGGCCGCTGATCCGCGCGGGCGTCAGGCCCTGTTCAGCCGCGATCTCGGCAGCGTCGGCCAGGCGAGGCTCACGGCGCGAGGTCATGGCAGAACCGTCCGTCCTGTCGGAGGTGAGCCGGCCTGCCCGGCTCACAACTCACATAATGGCAGGAGTTTGGGGCGGGGGTCCAGTACGCTGCCCAGGTTTTCCCGGCCGGCGCGAGGAAGAAGTCATTCCTCCGGGATCAGGCACACACCGCGGCGAGCCGCGTCCTGGGCCATCTCCGAGTAGGCCAGGGCCGCCGGAGTCATCTCCCACTCGGCCAAGGCGAGCAGCAGGACCAGCTCGTCGCGGTCCTGGGACGCATCGCACGGCATGCCGGCCGCGGTCGCGGCCGCCACCAGATCCCCGCCGGACAGCCCGGCGAAGCGGGCCGCCACCGTGTCGCGCAGGTCTGCAAAACCCTGCTGGTACAGCTCACTCGCTTCGCGCAGGAGCAGCACCAGGTCCTCGTCGTGGCTGGCCGGTGCGGCCGCGGCGAGGTCGAGGAGGCGCTGGGTGGTCGTCGTCATCATCAGCAGTATGCCCTTCAAGAAAGATCAGAGGCTTGTGGGAAATCTTCAGAGCGGAGCGGCACAGCCATCGCACGGCGATCGTCGTGCCCGCCGGGCCAGGTCGGGCTCCTTGCGGGGCTCCTCCTCCATAGCCGCGCGGACCTGCTCCTCGAGGGCGGTGAACTCCGGGCCGTCGTCGGAGCAGACCACGCCGGGGTCGGGCGCTCCGCAGGCCGCGGCGTGCCGGATCAGATCGGTGATGCGCCAGTCAGCGCGGAAGCTGTCGCCTCGGACCTGTTCGACCTCGGCGTACAGGTCGGCCAGCCGCGGCCGCCGGCCGATGGAGAGCAGCACGTCGTGGCGGGAGGCGAAGACGCACAGCGAGCACGAGCAGCGGGAGGTTCCGCCCCAGTCGCCCGCACCGGGCGCCGAATCGTACGTCCAGCAGTACGGCACCGGCGCGTCGGCGTGCCACTCCTTGACCGCGTCGGTCGACCAGTCCTTGACGGGCAGCCACTCGTCGACGACGCGCGCACTGTTGGCCTGCACCGTACGGAACGCCGCCCGCTTCTTGCGGTCGGGCCCCTCGTCGCTGCGCAGACCCATGACCTTGAGGATCCGCACCGGGCGGCCGAGCTCGCGCTTCAGACGGTTGACGATCGGCGTCCAGGCGCTGGAGACCACGCTCTCCTTGGCGCTCTTGCGACAGTACGGGCTGCCCATGCGCGGGAAGCGCCCGTACGCCGCGATCTCGGTCAGCAGGCTGCGCGGCATCCGGGTGCCGTCCGGGCCCGGCATCGTGCGGGTGACCTCCAGGTGCCGCTCGGCCGGCACCCCGAAGGCAGCGCTCTGCAGCGCGGCGAGCTCGGACACCCCGGGATAACGGATGCCGCCAAAGACCACCGGCGGCCACTCCAGCACTCCGAGGCTGGAGTGGTAGGAGATCACCCGGTCGTCCACGCCGGCGGCCCGGGTGGCTTCCATGAACACAAACATCATGACCGCGCTGTCCTTGCCGCCGGACAGCTGGGGCGCGAGCAGGTCGTAGGAGGTCAAGTCGGGCAGGCGAGGCGGGCGGTGGACGGTACGCGAAGGCATGGCAGCTCCAAGGAGACGAGAACGGGGGGCGCCAGGACTGGCGGCCGATCGCGGACGGCGGTGCCCGAGCACCTCACGCCGCTGCAGGCTCGGCGTCTGGACGTTTCGGGTAGGGCCGCAGCACGGGGAGACCGAGCTCGATCTCCTCCCGCTCACGGCGGGTCCGGCCAAGCCGGAACACGTAGCGGTGCACACCGCGGTGCCGGACGTTGCGGGCGCCAACCGCGACCAGGGCCTCACGCAGCCACAGAGCCGGGTCGCAGCCGGGCCGCGGCCGCGGAGCTCCGAGCGCAAGGAGTTGAGCAGCGGCGTATTCGTGGCCCTGCTCGGCGCGGCGGATCTTCTGCGCTGCCCGGTCGGAAGCGCGCAGGTTCGCAGATTCTTGGAGGGGCACGAGCGGGAACCCGCGTGCTCAACCGCCGACGCGGCGGTTGAGCACGCGGGTTCGTCTGCCAGACCGTTCAGCTCTTGCCACAACACAGACTCATTTCGTTCTATTTTAACAATTTCGGTCTACCTGTTGTCTAAGGCGTCAAGTAGAACCAAACTGCGTCCCGCAAGCTCTTGAACGAGCGCTGTGCAAGACATGTCGAGGGGGCGGGATGACGCAGGATCCTGCGGCGCGTGACCGCGGTGATGCAGTTTCGGGGGCGGATGGTGATGTGGCCGCGGCCCGCACGCCTGAGGTGCCCGGCCCGGCGAGCGCGCCGGCGCGAGATGCGGATGCTTCCGGTGAGGGCGAGACCCAAGCGTCCAAGCGAACTGCGTTGAAGGCTTGGGGAGGAGGGGTGGCCGCAGTGGTTATTGGAGGCGTGGCTACGGCTCTCTTCACCGGCTGGTTTCAGAACGATGTGCCCGACGTGGTCGACAGGGCCACTGGCAAGCCGCCAATTAAGGTAGCAAACGTCACAATTTCTGTGGATGAGGGGCCATTTGCGCTACGAAACGCGGTAAGCACTCAGCGGGACCGGGCCATGCTGGCGGAGCCCGCCGCTAGCGAGCAATGGCAGGATTTTCTGCAACGCCGACGGGCGGAGCCGGTCGGCCAGATGAACGTTGTCGCCGTACTTGAGGGGTGGCGGAGCAAGGCGAGAGTGATCGATATGCGTCCTCGCATCCTGCGGAAGCAGCCCCGGTTGAGTGGGGCGTATTTCTTGCCGGCGACTGCTGGCGAGGTCAGTACGATCCCTCTCGCTGCCAACTTGGACCGACGCAACCCTGTTTTCGTTATGGACAAGGGGAAGGCGAAGGAGGAAAGTCGGGCCTACTTCCGCTCGCATCAAATTGATCTAGTGCGGGGCGAGCAGACCACGCTGGCAATGTCATTCACCGCACGCACAGCAGCGTACGAGTTCGATGTGCTGGTTAACGTCATCGCGGACGGGAAATCCAAAGAAGTGGTCATCCGCTCCTCGGGCGGTAAACCGTTCCGCATCACAGGGCCCCAGGACCGCCCTCGGGGTTACACCCAGGTCTTCAACGAGTCCGAGGGGGCATGGGTGCAGGCTCCCCCAGGCAGTTGGTGTGTACCGTCGGCCACCAACCAAAAATGCTGACCATGAAGCGGTGGGTCCGTCCCGTGTTAGTGGCTGTATGCCTGGCGCTCTGGCCCTGGATTGTGGGGACGGGTGGCCCTACCCGTGCATGGCCTCCTGCGGTGGGGCTGCGTGAAGTATGGAACGCAGACCTCAACCTCGGCGAGCTAAACGGCCTGTATGCCGACCATGGATACATTGTGTCATCGGTACGCGACGGCCGTGGGCTGATCATTAGCAGGATGGCGACCGGAAGTCGCATCTCCGAGGTACTTCCTCACGGTATTCCGCAGGAATACGGGGCGGAGCAGTTGCGCATCAACGGCTCGACGCTAGTGATTGCTTGGACGGCTGTTGGATCTGATCCCGTCTTGCTCCGTGGCTACGACGTGGCAACTGGTCGGCAAGTCTGGCACAGGGATGTCGCCCAACCTTCCGGGCTGGGGCCACGGGTGGCCCTCACGGGAAGAATCGCCGCAGTCTTCAGTGGTTTTCCCGTAAAGGTTAAAGCATTCGATGTCTACACCGGGGCTCAGCGATGGAGTGCCGAACCCACGATCGCGGGCCTACGCTTTCAATCGCTGGAGTACAGCGCCGTATACGCCGACGCGGGAAAAATTTGGTACGTCTTCATGTGGCACCGTTCTCCGGGATCCCTGGCCAAGTTGACCGCTCTGGATTCCCTCACCGGCAGGAGACTCTGGCAGCAGGCTATACGCATGCCCGTCGAACCCAGTGCATATGACGCTATCGGGTACCCCTATCAGCTGCGACTCACCCCGTCTGACGCTGGTGACATCGCGGTGAAAGTAGGGGAAGAGCTTCGTATGTATTCTGATTCTGGGCGCCTATTATCGCGTGGAAGTGATTACGTATGGAGCCTAACCCGGAAAGGGTCGGTGCTTTACGTACAAGAAAGGGATCCACAGGAGAAGGAATATAAGCCCTTCCGCCTGCGCGCCCTCGATGTCAATCGAGGTGAGACGCTCTGGGACCGCCCCGTCTACGCGTCTCTGGAGCTAGAAGGTAACGCAATGATCGGTCAGATTCGTCATGAATGGCCGATGGCTACGTATGTTGAGTATTTGGCGCTTGACTCCGGACACTCCGTACAGGTGCCAGTGCTTAGCAGTGTGTGGCACACGGAGCTCATCGGATCTCACGGGGACCTACTGGCTATCTGGGAAGAGAAGGGTAATACGGTTACGCCTCCGGATGGTCTGTTTGGCCGACTCACCGTATACCGTCTTGTCGCCGACCCGGGGAATCCTCACCCTGCCCTCGCTGGCTTGCCGCCAGCAAGATGGCCAGATGCATGCCGCCTCCTTCATTTCGGTAAACTGTCAACCTCCGTCCAGTACACTCCCATTCCGCAGCGGCGCTCTATTTTTGGCACGCGTCTG
Organism: Streptomyces bullii; assembly: GCF_042657145.1. NCBI lineage: Bacteria > Bacillati > Actinomycetota > Actinomycetes > Kitasatosporales > Streptomycetaceae > Streptomyces > Streptomyces bullii. Next base: position 535 of record NZ_JBHSNY010000019.1, on the reverse strand, counting down.
CCGCAGCCTTCGGCCTGTACCTATGTGCCAGATAAGGGCACAGCACCGTTGATCCGTCTTTCTGTCGAGTACACTGCACCTTCCGCACGAGAAGCCGAACGCCTGATGCGTTCCCGATTGGCCTTGGCCCGTCTCAGTTTTCAGACCGCCGAATGGATCGGATCACGGCGTATTGCTGTCACGGAGGAACCTCCTAGCGGCCAGATATACGCCGTATACGTTCGGGTCGGCACGTCCGTGGTGCGGATCACTACCACACCTACCACGCCTGCCTTGGTCCGGCGCGCTGCCGAAGCGGTTGAGCTGTCGGGGAGCCACGACTGACCCCAGTTAAGTCCTGCTGCGAAGCCCTAGGCAGTTTCGTTTGGATCAGTCGGTCGTTGGTCCGGGTGTGCCGTTGACTGATGTGCAGTGGGCGCGGATCGAGCCGTTGCTCCCGGACCGGACGCCGAAGCGTGGTGGCCGCTGGCGGGACCACCGTGAGGTGATCGACGCGATCGCCTACAAGTTCCGGACCGGGACGCAGTGGGTGCAC
>NZ_JBHSNY010000018.1:0-78587 GCF_042657145.1 Streptomyces bullii | reverse complement strand
CGCCCGCCGAGGAGGTCAAGGTCGGCATCCAGATCCTGGAGTCGCTCAACCTCCGCCAGCGCGGCCTGGAGATCGTCTCCTGCCCCTCCTGCGGACGCGCCCAGGTCGACGTCTACAAGCTGGCCGAGGAGGTCACCGCCGGCCTGACCGGCATGGACGTCCCGCTGCGCGTCGCCGTCATGGGCTGCGTCGTCAACGGCCCCGGCGAGGCCCGTGAGGCCGACCTCGGCGTCGCCTCCGGCAACGGCAAGGGCCAGATCTTCGTCAAGGGCGAGGTCATCAAGACCGTCCCGGAGTCCAAGATCGTCGAAACCCTCATCGAGGAGGCCATGAAGCTGGCCGAGCAGATGGAGAGGGACGGCGTGGCCTCCGGCGAGCCCGAGGTGTCGGTCTCCGGCTGACCGCCCCCGCCGGCCACGGCCGCCGCAGCCGTCCTCCCGCGCCGCCCCGAGGGGCGGCGCGGCACATGTGCGGCAGGTACAGTGCGGAGATCAGCAGACCCCAGTGTGTGAGGCCCCGCACGTGTTGACGCAGACCACCTCCCGGGTCCTCGAACCGAGCGACCTGGACGCCGCGCTCGCCGTCCTCGACCGCGAGCCGGTCGCGAACGCCTTCGTGACCTCGCGGGTGCAGGTCGCCGGTCTCGACCCGTGGCGGCTCGGCGGTGAGATGTGGGGCTGGTACGAGGACGGCATGCTGACGTCCCTGTGCTACGCCGGCGCCAACCTGGTGCCCATCTGCGCCACCCCCCGCGCGGTGCGCGCCTTCGCCGACCGCGCCCGCCGCGCGGGACGCCGCTGCTCCTCCATCGTCGGCCCCGCCGAGACCACCGCCCAGCTGTGGCGGCTCCTCGAACCGCACTGGGGCCCGGCCCGCGAGGTCCGCCGCCGGCAGCCGCTCATGGTCACCGACCGCATGCCCGACGACATCGCCCCGGACCCCTACGTCCGCCGCGTCCGCAAGGACGAGATGGAGACGATCATGCCGGCGTGCGTGGCGATGTTCACCGAGGAGGTCGGCGTCTCCCCGCTGGCCGGTGACGGTGGGCTGCTGTACCAGGCCCGCGTCGCCGAACTCGTCGGCTCCGGCCGCTCCTTCGCCCGCTTCGACCCCGACGGCAAGGTCGTCTTCAAGGCCGAGATCGGCGCCGCGACGGACCGCGCCTGCCAGATCCAGGGCGTCTGGGTGGCGCCGGAGCACCGGGGGAGGGGGCTCGCGGCCCCCGGCATGGCGGCGGTGCTGCGCTACGCCCTGGCCGACGTGGCCCCCGTGGTGAGCCTGTACGTCAACGACTTCAACACCGCGGCGAGGCGGACGTACCGGCGCGTGGGTTTCCAGGAAGTGGGAGCCTTCATGAGCGTGCTCTTCTGAAGCGTGCGCTTCTTCAGGAGGGTGGGGGGAACTGGCCCGAGGACGCGGGGAACTGCGCGACCAGCCACATATGGCCCGTGCCCGGCCGTGAACCGAACACCCCCTGTAGGCTCCCCGCCATGGACGTCGTGATCGGCCCACTGGACCTCTCCGCCCACGTCGACGAGGCACTGGCAGTCCAGGCCGTCGCCTTCGGTCTCGGCCCCGACGAGGTAGCCGTACGCCGCCAGATCGTCCTTCGCCACATGACCTACCCCGGCGCCCGCGCCCTCGGCGCCACCACCGACGACGGGAGACTGGCCGGGTTCGTGTACGGCATGCCCAACGACCGCACCCACTGGTGGTCCACGGTCGTGGAGCCCTACCTCCGCGCCCAGGGGCACGAGGACTGGCTGGACGACTCCTTCGTCATCACCGAACTGCACGTCCACCCCCGCCACCAGAACCGCGGGATCGGCCGCTCCCTGATCACCACGATCACCGACAGCGCCGCCGAACCCCGTTCGATCCTCTCGGCCATCGACACCGAGAGCCCGGCCCGCGCCCTGTACCGCTCGCTCGGCTACCTGGACCTCGCCCGCCAGGTCCTCTTCCCCAGCGCGCCCAAGCCGTACGCCGTGATGGGCGCCCCGCTCCCGCTCCGCCGCCGTTAACCGATTTCCACCGTCCCGTACCGCCCGGCTAACCTCCTGCCATTCACCCTTACGCAGCAGGAGCAGAAGAACCATGGCGAACGCACCGGTCCAGCGCATGTCCCAGTTGATGGCGAAGACGTTGCGCGACGACCCGGCGGACGCCGAGGTCCTCAGCCACAAGCTGCTCGTCCGCGCCGGCTACGTCCGCCGCACCGCCGCCGGCATCTGGACCTGGCTGCCGCTCGGCCGGAAGGTCCTCGCCAACGTGGAGCGCATCGTGCGCGAGGAGATGGACGCCATCGGCGCCCAGGAGGTGCTGCTCCCCGCCCTGCTGCCGCGTGAGCCGTACGAGGCGACCGGCCGCTGGGACGAGTACGGCGCCGAACTGTTCCGCCTCAAGGACCGCAAGGGCGGCGACTACCTCCTCGGCCCCACCCACGAGGAGATCTTCACCCTGCTGGTGAAGGACCAGGCCTCCTCCTACAAGGACCTGCCGGTCATCCTCTACCAGATCCAGACCAAGTACCGGGACGAGGCCCGCCCCCGCGCGGGCATCCTGCGCGGCCGTGAGTTCCAGATGAAGGACTCCTACTCCTTCGACCTGACGGACGAGGGCCTCGCCCAGTCCTACGCCCTGCACCGGCAGGCCTACCAGCGCATCTTCGCGCGCCTCGGCCTCGACTACCGCATCTGCGCCGCGACCGCCGGCGCGATGGGCGGCTCCAAGTCGGAGGAGTTCCTCGCCCCGGCCGAGGCCGGCGAGGACACCTTCGCCGACTGCCCGAACTGCGACTACGCCGCCAACACCGAGGCGATCACGTACGAGCTCAAGCCGGTCGACGCCGCCGGTGTCCCGGCCGCCGAGGACATCCCCACGCCCGACACCCCGACCATCGAGACCCTGGCCGCCTCCCTCGGCGTCCCGGCCTCCGCCACGCTGAAGAACCTCCTCGTCAAGGTGGACGGCGAGATCGTCGCCGTCGGCGTGCCCGGGGACCGCGAGGTCGACCTGGACAAGGTCGAGGCGCACTTCGCCCCGGCGGAGGTGGAGCTGGTCACGGCGGAGGACTTCGTCGGCCGCCCCGACCTCGTGCGCGGCTACGTCGGCCCGCAGGGCCTGGACAAGGTCCGGTACATCGCCGACCCGCGCGTGGCCCCGGGCACGGCGTGGATCACCGGCGCCAACAAGCAGGACACGCACGCCAGGAACGTCGTGGCCGGCCGCGACTTCGAGGTCGACGAGTACGTCGACGTCGTGGTCGTCCAGGAGGGCGACCCCTGCCCGCAGTGCGGCACCGGGCTCAGGCTCGACCGCGCCATCGAGATCGGCCACATCTTCCAGCTCGGCCGCAAGTACGCCGACGCCCTCAAGCTCGACGTGCTGGGCCAGAACGGCAAGCCCGTCCGCGTCACCATGGGCTCCTACGGCGTCGGCGTCTCCCGCGCGGTCGCGGCCCTCGCCGAGCAGACCGCCGACGACAAGGGCCTGTGCTGGCCCCAGGAGGTCGCCCCGGCCGACGTCCACGTGGTCGCCGCCGGCAAGGCCCTGCAGACCGAACTCGCCCTCGACGTCTCCGAGAAGCTGTCCGCCGCCGGCGTCCGCGTCCTGGTGGACGACCGGGCCGGCGTCTCCCCGGGCGTGAAGTTCACGGACGCCGAGCTGATCGGCGTACCGCGGATCCTGGTGGCAGGCCGGCGGGCCGGTGAGGGCGTCGTGGAGCTGAAGGACCGCCGCACCGGCGAGCGCGAGGAAGTGACGGTCGAGGAGGCCCTCGCGCGCCTCACCGCCTGAGGCGGCCGGGTCGGGTGCGGAACGCGGCGCTCTAGAGCCAGCCGGCGAACTCCAGCAACAGCTCGGCGTCCCGCTCCCGCCCGACCCGCCGGGCCCGCACGCCCGACTCCACGGCCCGGAACAGCGTCCAGCCGCGCAGCCGCTCCTGGTCCACGTCCAGCGACTCCGCGAGCCGCTTGATCCGCCGCCGGGTCGTCGCCGCGCCCGACGGCTGGGCGATCAGGTCCTCCACCCGGTCGCGCACCAGCCGGGCCAGATCGAAGGCGCACTCGCCGACCACCGGGTCGGGGCCCACGGCCAGCCACGGCATCCGCTCCCCGGCGAGCACCTTGCTCTGCCGGAAGGTGCCGTGCAGCAGCCGGTGTTCGGGCGGCGCCGCCAGCAGCTCCTCGCGGGCCGCGAGCGCGGCGTCGACCAGCGGTGCCACCTCCGCAGCGGTGTCGGCGGACGCCCGCATCGCCTCCGCCTGCCGCCCGGTCCGCTCGGCCACGGTCTCGAAGGGCTGGTCCCCGGGCGGCTCGACCCACAGCCGGCGCAGCGTCCCCGCCGCCTCCAGCAGCGCCTTGGCCTCCGGCAGCGACCGCACCGACAGATCCGGATGCAGCCTCTCCAGCAGCAACACGCCCTCGGAGGTGAAGGGCTCCAGCAGCTGTACGGCACCCCGGCCCGCCCAGTGCGCCAGCGCCGCCCGCTCGCTCTCCGGGCGGGCCCGGCGCGGGGCCAGCTTCAGCACGGCCGGTGTCCCGTCGGCCTGGCGCACGAGCACGACCAGGCTGCTGCGCCCGCCGGGCACCTGCACCCGCTCGACGGTCAACTCGCGCAGTGCGACGGCCCGCCGCGTCAGCTCGGGCAGCTCGCCCAGCCAGGCGTCACCCTCCGGTGCCGTCTCACCCAGCGCCCTGACCAGGCGCTGCGGCGCTTCGATAGCCATGCGCGAGTCGTTCCCTTCCTGCTGACCGCGTACCTCCGAGCGACGTGCGCGGTCCGTGCCGTACGCCCTGGGCCGTCGGACCGTCCGTCCTACGGCGTCGGCGCCGCCGCGCCCGATGGGGCACCGGGCGCCCGCTCGGTGAGCCCAGGGAAGGCTACGCTCCCCCCGCGCCAGCGCACCGCCCGCACCGCGGCCTCCCGCAGCGCCTCGGCCGCCAGCGCCCGCCGCCCGCCGCCGGACGCCCGCACCAGGTCGGAGTAGACCGCGGCCACCCGGTCCTCCAGCACGACGGCCAGCCGGACGGCCGCCGCCGGATCCGCCACCGGGAAGGGCAGGGCGTACCCGGCGGACGCGGCGACGGGCTCCGCGCCCAGGTCCTCCACCTCGCGCCCCAGCGCGTCCCGGCGCGCCCGGTGCGCGTCGTACGCCGCCCGTGCCTCCGTGCGCCGCTCGGTGCCGATCCGACCCCCGACGACGCCGTACCCGTACACCGCCGCATGCTCGGCCGCCAGGGCCGCCTGGAGGGCCTTCAGCTCCCGGTTCTTCTCCTGGTTCGTCGCCTTGCTCACCTGTTTCCCTCCGTCAGCAGGTAGACGTGCGCCGCCCCGGCCGCCGCCACCGAGGCCAGCAGCCGCGCCTCCTCGCCCGGCAGCTCCAGCAGCTCCCTCGTCCGCCGGTCGGCGAGGTCCCGCTCGGCGGAGGCCAGCGCGGCCAGGGCGTCCTTCTCGTTCCCCGGCACGTCGATCGAGGGGGAAACGGAAGGCGAAGGCGAAGGAGACGCGGCAGACGCGGCAGACGGCGGGGACGCATCGGAGGCGGTCGGCGAGGACGCCCGGCCGGCCCCGCCGAACGCCTCCACATGCCGGACGACCTCCTCCCGCAGCGGCCGCAACCGTGCCGTCAGCCCCGGATGCGCGGCGATCACCGCGTCGTACTGCTCGACCAGCCCCGCGCTGTCCCGCGCGGCACGCGCGCGTGCCCGCTTAGCGGCCGAAGGACGGCTGCCGCCGGTGGCGTCGGAGTCCTCGGAACCGGCGGAACAGCCCGCCAGGACGACCGCCGTCGAGGCGACGGCGAGCAGGCTCCTTCTGCGCGGCCCCGGGCGGGTGCGCGACGGTGAGGGGAACGGCACGGCAGACGTCCTCGGGGGCTCGAACGAAAAGGAGGCGAACGGGAGCGACAGGCAGGGCTGCACGCCCGTGATCACGGTACCCGGGGACCTGCCCGTGGCCACTCAGCGGCACCGTCCGTCACCGGGTGGGACCGGGTGGACGGCAACACCCCCCGCGACCGGATACCCTTTGACCAGACACGCGACCATCCCACAACAGCACACGCGGCCGAGGAGTCACCCGGATGAGCACCACCCAGAGCGAGAGGCTGCGAGAGCTCCTGGAACCGCTCGTCAGCTCCCAGGGCCTGGATCTCGAAGAGATCGCGGTGGACTCCGTCGGACGCAAGCGTGTGCTGCGTGTCGTCGTCGACTCGGACACGGGCGCGGACCTGGATCAGATCGCCGATGTGAGCCGCGCGCTCTCGGCGAAGCTCGACGAGACGGACGCGATGGGCGAGGGGGAGTACACCCTCGAGGTCGGCACCCCGGGCGCGGAGCGCCTCCTCACGGAGCACCGGCACTACGTGCGCGCCACCGGCCGGCTGGTGAAATTCCAGCTGGCCGAGGGCGGCGAGTTGGTCGCCAGGATCCTCAAGGCCGACGACGACGGCGTCGACCTGGAAGTCCCCGGGGTCAAGGGCCGCAAGGCCACGGCGCGCACACTCGCCTTCGAGGACATCACCCGGGCGCGCGTCCAGGTCGAGTTCAGCCGCAAGGACAACGAGAAGGCCGCCGAATAAGGCCGTAGAGGCCGTCAGGAACGAAGAGGAGGCGTAGCCGTGGACATCGACATGAGTGCCCTGCGGGGCTTGGTACGGGAGAAAGAGATCTCCTTCGACCTGCTGGTCGAGGCGATCGAATCGGCCCTCCTCATCGCCTACCACCGCACCGAGGGAAGCCGCCGGCACGCGCGCGTGGAGCTCAACCGGGAGACCGGACATGTGACCGTGTGGGCGAAGGAGGACCCCGAGGACCTCGAGGAGGGTCAGGAGCCCCGGGAGTTCGACGACACCCCGTCCGGCTTCGGCCGTATCGCCGCCACCACGGCCAAGCAGGTCATCCTGCAGCGCCTGCGCGACGCCGAGGACGACGCGACGCTCGGCGAGTACGCCGGCCGCGAGGGCGACATCGTCACCGGCGTGGTGCAGCAGGGGCGCGACCCGAAGAACGTGCTCGTCGACATCGGCAAGCTGGAGGCCATCCTGCCGGTGCAGGAGCAGGTGCCCGGCGAGCAGTACCCGCACGGCATGCGTCTGCGCTCGTACGTCGTGCGGGTGGCCAAGGGGGTGCGCGGCCCGTCCGTGACGCTGTCCCGTACGCACCCCAATCTGGTGAAGAAGCTCTTCGCGCTCGAGGTGCCGGAGATCGCCGACGGGTCCGTGGAGATCGCCGCGATCGCCCGTGAGGCCGGTCACCGCACGAAGATCGCCGTCCGGTCCACCCGCTCGGGCCTGAACGCCAAGGGCGCCTGCATCGGCCCCATGGGCGGCCGGGTGCGCAACGTGATGGCCGAGCTGAACGGCGAGAAGATCGACATCGTCGACTGGTCGGACGACCCGGCGGAAATGGTCGCGAACGCCCTGTCACCCGCGCGGGTGTCCAAGGTGGAGGTCGTGGACATGGCCACACGCTCCGCCCGCGTGACCGTGCCGGACTACCAGCTGTCGCTGGCGATCGGCAAGGAAGGGCAGAATGCCCGGCTTGCCGCCCGTCTGACCGGTTGGCGGATCGACATCCGGCCGGACACCGAGCAGACCGGGGAATAGATCCAGGCCGCAGGTCGCTCAGATCACGACAGGTTTGTGCGCGGCAACTGTTCGAATCCTGCCCCAAAGGGGTGAGGAGCGTACGGGGAGGTAGACTTAACAGTGTCTGGCCGGACACGCGCCCGAGCATGCCCTGAACGCACCTGTGTGGGGTGCAGGGAGCGAGCGGCCAAGACTGATCTGCTGCGGATCGTGGCGATCAGGGACGCATGCGTCCCTGATCCTCGCGGTACGCTGCCCGGCCGGGGTGCGTACGTACACCCCGCACTGGTCTGTCTCGACCAGGCGGTACGCCGCCGGGCGTTCACGAGGGCACTGCGCGCCCCGGGAACGCTCGACACAAAGGCGTTGCGCCAGTACGTCGAGCGGACAACAGTTGCCGAGCAGGCAACACGGTAAGGAAAGACGTGCCGCACGGAACCCCGTGCGGTGTAGGTACCTCGCGAGTCGAAAGCAGGTCGAGATTGCGATGAGCACTCGATGAGTACGCGATGAGTACGCCCATGAACTAGCGACGGTCCGGACGCAACCCGGACCTCAAAGGAGCGAAGTGGCTAAGGTCCGGGTCTACGAACTCGCCAAGGAGTTCGGTGTCGAGAGCAAGGTCGTCATGGCCAAGCTCCAGGAGCTCGGTGAATTCGTCCGTTCGGCGTCTTCGACGATCGAAGCGCCCGTAGTACGCAAGCTGACTGACGCCTTCCAGGGCGGCAGTGGCAACGGCAAGTCCGCTGCCAAGCCCGCGGCCCCCAAGAAGGCCGCCCCCCGTCCCGCAGCGCCCTCGCCGGCCTCCCCGGCGCAGGCCGGCGGTACCTCCCGCGCCGTTCCGGCAGCGGGGGAGCGTCCGGCTGCCCCGAAGCCGCCGACCGCGCCCAAGCCCCCGGCGGCCCAGCAGCCGTCGGCTCCGGCGGCTCCCACGCCGGGCCCGCCCCCGACGCCGGGCCCGCGCCCCGCGCCGCGTCCGGCCCCGGCCGCGCCCGAGTTCACCGCGCCTCCGTCGGCCCCGGCTCCGGCCGGCCCGAAGCCCGGTGGCGCCCGTCCCGGCGCTCCCAAGCCCGGCGGCGCCCGCCCCGGCGCTCCCGGCCAGGGTCAGCAGGGCCAGCGTCCCGCTGAGCGGGGCGGTCCGCGTCCCGGCGGCTCGGCGCCGCGTCCCGGTGCCCGTCCGGCCGGTCCGCGCCCGGGCAACAACCCCTTCACCTCCGGTGGCTCCACCGGCATGGCGCGCCCGCAGGCGCCCCGTCCGCAGGGCCCGCGGCCCGGCGGCCCCGGTGCCCCCGGCGCCGGTCCCCGTCCGCAGGCGCCCGGCGCCCAGGGCGGCGGTCCGCGTCCGCAGGCTCCGGGCGGTTCCCGCCCGAGCCCGGGCTCGATGCCCCGTCCGCAGGGCGGTCCGCGTCCGGGCGGCGGTCCCGCGGGTCCGCGTCCGAACCCCGGCATGATGCCGCAGCGTCCCGCTGCCGGCCCGCGTCCCGGCCCCGGTGGCGGCCGTGGCCCGGCCGGAGCCGGCCGTCCCGGCGGCGGCGGCGGTCGTCCGGGCGGTGGCGGCGGTTTCGCCGGCCGTCCCGGCGGCGGCGGCGGTCGTCCGGGCGGTGGCGGCGGTTTCGCCGGCCGTCCCGGTGGCGCCGGCGGTGGCGGCGGCTTCGGTGGCGGCGGTGGCCGTCCCGGCTTCGGCGGTCGTCCCGGTGGTCCGGGCGGTCGCGGTGGCACGCAGGGCGCCTTCGGCCGTCCCGGTGGTCCCGCGCGCCGTGGCCGCAAGTCGAAGCGGCAGAGGCGTCAGGAGTACGAGGCCATGCAGGCCCCGTCGGTCGGCGGCGTGATGCTGCCTCGCGGCAACGGCGAGAGCATTCGCCTGTCGCGCGGTGCGTCGCTCACCGACTTCGCGGAGAAGATCAACGCCAACCCGGCGTCGCTCGTCGCGGTCATGATGAACCTCGGCGAGATGGTCACCGCGACCCAGTCCGTCTCCGACGAGACGCTGGAGCTCCTGGCCAGCGAGATGAACTACACGGTTCAGATCGTCAGCCCGGAGGAGGAGGACCGCGAGCTGCTCGAGTCCTTCGACATCGAGTTCGGCGAGGACGAGGGCGACGAGGAGGACCTGGTGGTCCGTCCGCCGGTCGTCACCGTCATGGGTCACGTCGACCACGGTAAGACCCGACTCCTCGACGCCATCCGCAAGACGAACGTCATCGCGGGCGAGGCCGGCGGCATCACCCAGCACATCGGTGCCTACCAGGTCGCGACCGAGGTCAACGACGAAGAGCGCAAGATCACCTTCATCGACACCCCGGGTCACGAGGCGTTCACCGCCATGCGTGCCCGTGGTGCGAAGTCGACCGACATCGCGATCCTGGTCGTCGCGGCCAACGACGGCGTGATGCCGCAGACGGTCGAGGCGCTCAACCACGCCAAGGCGGCCGACGTCCCGATCGTGGTCGCGGTCAACAAGATCGACGTCGAGGGCGCCGACCCGACCAAGGTGCGCGGTCAGCTCACCGAGTACGGGCTGGTGGCCGAGGAGTACGGCGGCGACACGATGTTCGTCGACATCTCCGCCAAGCAGGGTCTGAACATCGACTCCCTGCTGGAGGCCGTGATCCTCACCGCCGACGCCTCGCTCGACCTGCGGGCCAACCCGAACCAGGACGCGCAGGGCATCTCGATCGAGTCCCGCCTCGACCGCGGCCGCGGTGCCGTGGCGACGGTCCTCGTCCAGCGAGGCACGCTGCGGGTCGGCGACACGATGGTCGTGGGCGACGCCTACGGTCGCGTGCGCGCCATGCTCGACGACAACGGCAACAACGTCACCGAGGCCGGCCCGTCGACGCCGGTCCAGGTCCTGGGCCTGACCAACGTCCCGGGTGCGGGCGACAACTTCCTCGTGGTCGAGGAGGACCGTACGGCCCGCCAGATCGCGGAGAAGCGTGCCGCTCGCGAGCGCAACGCGGCCTTCGCCAAGCGCACGCGCCGCGTGTCGCTGGAGGACCTGGACAAGGTGCTCAAGGCCGGTGAGGTCCAGCAGCTGAACCTGATCATCAAGGGTGACGCCTCTGGTTCCGTCGAGGCCCTCGAGTCCTCCCTGCTCCAGCTGGACGTCGGCGAGGAGGTCGACATCCGCGTCCTGCACCGCGGCGTGGGTGCCGTCACCGAGTCGGACATCGACCTGGCGATGGGCTCCGACGCCATCGTGATCGGCTTCAACGTGCGCGCGGCCGGCCGTGCGCAGCAGATGGCCGAGCGCGAGGGCGTGGACGTCCGGTACTACTCGGTCATCTACCAGGCGATCGAGGAGATCGAGGCGGCCCTCAAGGGCATGCTCAAGCCGGAGTTCGAGGAGGTCGAGCTCGGTACGGCGGAGATCCGCGAGGTCTTCAAGTCGTCCAAGCTGGGCAACATCGCGGGTGTTCTCATCCGCTCCGGCGAGGTCAGGCGCAACACCAAGGCGCGCCTCATCCGCGACGGCAAGGTGGTCGCGGAGAACCTCACCATCGAGGGTCTGCGTCGCTTCAAGGACGACGTCACCGAGATCCGCGAAGGCTTCGAGGGCGGTATCAACCTCGGAAACTTCAACGACATCAAGGTCGACGACGTCATCGCGACGTACGAGATGCGCGAGAAGCCGCGGGCGTAACAGCCGACGGTGGCCGCCGGCCGACGGGACGTGGTCCCGTCGGCCGGCGGGCCGTCCGCCGACCCGCGGGGGCGCGGGCGCCCGGGGCGGTGCCCCGGGGACAAAACCCGGTCGAGCCCCAGGCAGGGGCGCGGTACCGTTCTTGATGTCCCTGCCCCTCCAGATGGCAGGGCCATCGATCCCGTACCGGCGGGTGAACCGGTTGCACACATGTATGTGGGGACGCTGTCCTTCGACCTCCTCCTCGGCGACGTGCGGTCGCTGAAGGAGAAGCGCTCCGTCGTCCGCCCGATCGTCGCCGAGCTCCAGCGCAAGTACGCGGTGAGCGCGGCCGAGGTGGACCACCTGGATCTCCACCGGCGGGCCGGCATCGGACTCGCCGTGGTGTCCGCCGACGCGGGGCACCTGACCGACGTACTGGACCGGTGTGAACGGCTGGTCGCCGGCCGCCCCGAGGTGGAACTGCTGTCCGTGCGACGCCGCTTCCACGGCGAAGACGACTGACGACCAGAGCCCAAGAACGCAGACAGGAAAGAACGGGAGACGGACCAGTGGCCGACAACGCGCGGGCTAAGAGGCTGGCGGACCTCATCCGAGAGGTGGTGGCCCAGAAGCTGCAGCGCGGGATCAAGGACCCGCGGCTCGGCTCGCACGTCACCATCACGGACACCCGGGTGACGGGCGATCTGCGGGAGGCGACCGTCTTCTACACCGTCTACGGGGACGACGAGGAGCGGCAGGCCGCTGCCGCCGGCCTGGAGAGCGCCAAGGGCATCCTGCGCTCCGAGGTCGGCCGTGCGGCGGGCGTGAAGTTCACGCCGACCCTGACGTTCGTCATGGACGCCCTGCCGGACACCGCGCGCACCATCGAGGACCTCCTCGACAAGGCGCGCCAGTCCGACGCGAAGGTGCGCGAGGCCTCCGCGGGCGCCACGTACGCCGGTGACGCCGACCCGTACAAGAAGCCCGGCGAAGACGACGAGACGGACGACACCGCGGAATGACCCAGAAGCACACCACGCCCGACGGCCTTGTCATCGTCGACAAGCCGTCGGGCTTCACTTCGCACGACGTCGTCGCCAAGATGCGCGGTATCGCCAGGACGCGGCGCGTCGGGCACGCCGGGACGCTGGACCCGATGGCGACCGGTGTCCTGGTCCTCGGCGTCGAGAAGGCGACCAAACTCCTCGGCCACCTCGCGCTGACCGAGAAGGAATACCTGGGCACCATCCGGCTCGGGCAGACCACGCTCACGGACGACGCCGAGGGGGAGATCACCTCCTCCACCGACGCCTCCCAGGTAGCCCGCGAGGCCATCGACGCCGGCATCGCCAAGCTGACCGGCGACATCATGCAGGTGCCGTCCAAGGTCAGCGCCATCAAGATCAACGGGGTGCGCTCCTACAAGCGGGCCCGGGAGGGCGAGGAGTTCGACATCCCCGCCAGGCCCGTCACCGTCTCCTCCTTCGGCGTGTACGACGTGCGGGAGGCCGTCGCCGAGGACGGCACCGCCGTGCTCGACCTGGTGGTCTCCGTGGTCTGCTCGTCCGGCACGTACATCCGCGCCCTCGCCCGGGACCTGGGCGCCGACCTCGGTGTCGGCGGGCACCTCACCGCGCTGCGCCGCACCCGCGTCGGTCCGTACAAGCTGGACGCGGCCAGGACGCTGGACCAGCTCCAGCAGGAGCTGACCGTCATGCCGATCGCCGAGGCGGCCGCGGCGGCGTTCCCGCGCTGGGACGTCGACACCCGACGGGCCCGGCTGCTCACCAACGGCGTACGGCTGGAGATGCCCGACGAGTACGCGGGCTCCGGCCCCGTGGCCGTCTTCGACCCCGAGGGCCGCTTCCTCGCCCTGGTGGAGCACCACCGGGGCAAGGCCAAGAGCGTGGCCGTCTTCAGCTGACCGGCCCGTCAGGCCCGGCGGCCGTCGCAGGTCCGCCCGTGGAGCGGCGGCACGGGGTGCCCACTGTCCGCCGCTCCACGGTCCCCCCTCGGTTCCCCCACCCCTAGGGTGTATCCACCCGCCCCCGTCCGTTCACCCGTGCGTGCGGGCGCTCGGAGTGAACCAGGGGAGCGGAAGGGGGCGCTTTCCCGAAGTGATCTGTCCCGCTGATCTTCGCGCCCGTACCGTCGGACACGAGGGGACGGATGTACGGCGGGGAGGTTCGACGATGGCGTCGCGGAACCGGTCCCAGGAGACACAGGACAGCGCGCCGCAGACCCGGGAGTCCCCGGACGCCTACGGCGAAACCCTGGTGCGGCTCCACGACCTCGCCGGCCGTCCCCTTGGGCTCGGCTTCGTAGCCGACCGGCACGGCACGGTGATCACCAGCCATGAGGCCGTGGACGGCCTGTCCCGGCTCGTGCTGCGCGGTGCCGCGGGCCGCGAGTGTGTCGTGACCGCCGACGCGGTGACCCCGCTGCCCGCGCTCGACCTGGCCCTGGTCCGCTCCGAGTCCCTGGGGATCGGCCCCCTGCCGATCACCGTGCGGGACCGGATCCGGACCGGCGGATACGTACGGATCGCCGCCGGCTGCTGGCGTGAGGCGCGGGTGCTCGGCACGACCGCCGTGGAGTACACGACCGCAAATGGTGTCCACTGCGTCAACGGCGTGCTGGAGCTGGCGATCGGCACGGCGGGCCGCGACGCGCTGCGGCCGGGCGGCGGCGCGGCCGGAGGCCCGGTGCTCGACGCGGCCACCGGCAGCGTGCTGGCCGTCCTCGGTACCGCGCTGCGCTCCGGCCCCCGTGACGTCGGCTTCGCCGTACCGCTGCGCCCCGGGGCGGAGCCCGCCGCCGACGGCCCGCTCGCCGCGCTCCTCGCCGAGAACGCGGCCACGGTCCCCGCCCACGGCGCCGACCTCAACCTCGCCGGGGTGCTGGAGCTCACCACCACCTCGGTGCGGCGCCACCGGCCACCGGCCCCGGCCGGGGTGGAGCCGGTCGAACGGGCCGCGCTCGCGGCGGAGTTCGCGGCGTTCCAGGCGGGCCGGGCAGCGGTTCTCGGGCTCGTCGGGGCGCCCGGCAGCGGCCGTACGACCGAACTGGCCGCGCTCGCCGCCCACCGGGCCCGGGAGGGCCATCCCACGCTGTGGCTGCGCGGCGCCGACCTGCGGGGCGACGACGCCTCGGTGGCGGACGCGGCGCGCCGGGCGCTGGACCGGGCGGCCCGTGCCGTCGCCGCGTCCCGTTCCCCGTTCCTCGCCGACCTCGGCGACAGCGGCCCCGAACGTCTCGCGCATTTCGCCCGGGATCTCAGGCGTCCCCTGCTGCTCCTGCTGGACGGGCCGGAGGAGATGCCGGCTCCGCTCGCCCGCCGGCTCGCCGCGTGGACGGACGGGACGGCGCGGTGGCTGTCGGAGACCGGGGCGCGGCTGGTGGTGGCGTGCCGGGCCGAGTACTGGGAGGGCGCGGGAGCCAGGTTCCCGGCACGGCTGCTGCACGGCGCGGACCGGGCAGCGGGCCCCGACGGCCTTCCCCCGTGCGTGCCCCTCGGCGATCTCACCCCGGCCGAGGTGAGCCGGGCCCGCGCCCGGTACGGCATCCCGGAGGGCGCCCTGGCCGACGCCGACGCCCGGCACCCGCTCGCCCTCCGGCTGCTCGCGGACCTGCGGGCCGCCCTCGGCGACGTCCCGGACACCGGCGCCGGGCTCGACCGGTACGACGTGTACTGCGGCTTTCTGGACCTGGCGTGCCTGCGTATCGCGGTCCGGCTCGGCGCCGGGAACGGGCTGCGCGGCACCGCCGTACGCCGGCTGGCCGCGAAGGTGGCCGGGCAGGTCCACGAGGCGGCCCGGCGCAGTATCGGAGCGGAGCAGGGGAAGCTGGACCGGGAGACGTTCGAGGCGCTGTTCCCGCGCGGGCCCGCCCCGGCCCGGCTCGGCGGCGGCACCGGCTGGGCGTCCGCGGTGCTGGCCGAGGGCCTGTTCGTCCCGGTCGGCAGCGGCTACGGCTTCGCCCACGAGGGGCTCGCGGACTGGCTCCAGGGCCTGCACCTCGACCTCGACGGGGCTCTGCTCGCCCTGGTCCACCGGCCCTCGCCGGACCCTGCTGGGCCGGTTCCGCACCACCGCGTCGGCCCCGTCGTCGAGGCGCTGCTGCTGCTCGCCCGCCAGCACGGCAGCGGGCACCTCTCCTCCCGCCTCGCCGACCTGGTGCACGCCCTGGACGCCGACCCGCACTCCTGGTGGGCCGCCCGGCTGCTCGGCCGGACCCTGACACGGGTGCCGGACGCCACGCCGTACCTCGGTGTGCTGGGGCTGCTCGCCGACCGGATCGTGGCCTGGCGGCAGCAGGGGCGCGAGGTACCGGGGGAGTTCGGGCCCGCCTTCTGGACCGCGTCGGCGGTGGCGCCGGACGCCCGGTTCGCGCTGCTGCGCCGCCTGGTCCTCGCCGACGGCCCCCCGTGCGAGCCCGGCCCGCGCTACCTCGACGCCGTCGCCGGGCTCCTCGCCGCCGGGCCCGCCGGCGTCCAGCGTCACCTCGTCCGCTGGTTCGACGACGAGCGCCCGCTGCCCGCCACCCCGCACGCCACCGTCGCGACGGCCGCGCAGGCCCTGCTGCACACACACCGGCACCGCGCCCTGGACGACCTGGCGGACGCCCTCGTCGACAGCGGGCACCGGCGGGCCCACGAACTGCTCACGGCACTGGCGGAGGAGGAGCCGGCCGCGATGTGCCGGGCCGTCGACCGGTGGGCCCGCGACGCACGGCCGGCCCGGCGGGGCGCGGCGGCGTCGTACGGGCCGCGCGTCGCCCCGCACGTGCGCACCGAGACCGGCCGCGCCCTGCTGCGCCGGGCCGCCGTCGCCCTGCTGGCCCGCCCCGCCGACCAGGCCCCGCACGGCGGCGCACTGGCCCTCCTATTCCAGGACCCGCTCACCCGGCCCCGCTATCTGCGGCAGGCGCTGGAGCACTTCGCGGCGGGCGACCCGCTGCTGACGCCGGACATGGCCGCGGACGCGCTCGCCGAGCATCCCGAGGCGGCCCTCGACGCGTTCCGGGCGCGGCTCGCCCGGCCGGACGGCGGGGAGGCGCTGCGCGCCCTCGCCGACGCGACCTCGCCCGCCCTGGCCCGTCGGATCGCCGCGCTCGTGACGGAGGCGGTAGAGCGGCGGCCGGAGCTCGCCGGGCAGCTGGCCGCCTACGTGGAGGGGAGGCTGGAACAGGGACCCGCCGCCCGGGCCCTGCTGTACACGCTGGTGACCGCGCTGCTGGACACCGGCCCGGAAGGGCTGCGGGCGGCGCTCGCCGGTGTGCTCGCCGGCCCCGGCACCCCCGGCTCCGGCCCGCTGCGCCGCACACTGCGCGACGGGCTGCTGGCCCGCGAACAGGACCCCGCCGTTCTGGACGCCCTGCTGCGCGGTGCCGCCCGGAACGGCGGCGACGAACTCCGCGACCTCGTCCACCGCACCGGCCTGCTGCTCGTCCGCACCCCGGACGGCGCCACTGTCCTCGACCGCGCCCTGGTCGACCTGGGCCGCCACCTCCCCGGCTTCGCCGCCCGCGTGACCGGCTGGCTGGCCGAAACGCCCCGGGAGTGGGCGGCCCTGGTCGGGCCCAGTGCCCGCCGGACCCTGGAGAACCTGGCGGGCACCCGTGTCCCCGTCTGACGGTAAGCGTGCCGATCCCCGTAGCCCCGCCCGCGGCCGGATCCACGGCATGAGGTGCGGGCCGGGTACCCGGCCTGGCGTGCGGCCGGTCACAGCCCCGATGCCGATGCGGGCCGGATGCGCCCGGCATGGCACCCTTAGACCTGCGTACGAGGCAACCACGGACACGGTTCGACGAGTTTGCGACAAGGAGCAGACACAGTGCAGCGCTGGCGTGGCTTGGAGGACATCCCCCAGGACTGGGGGCGCAGCGTCGTCACCATCGGCTCCTACGACGGAGTCCACCGCGGACACCAGCTGATCATCCGGCATGCCGTGGACCGGGCCCGCGAGCTGGGCGTTCCCGCCGTGGTCGTCACCTTCGACCCGCACCCCAGCGAGGTCGTCCGCCCCGGCAGCCACCCGCCGCTGCTCGCCCCGCACCACCGCCGCGCCGAACTCATGGCCGAACTGGGCGTGGACGCCGTGCTCATCCTGCCCTTCACCACCGAGTTCTCGAAGCTGTCCCCGGCCGACTTCGTCGTCAAGGTCCTGGTCGACAAGCTGCACGCCAAGGCCGTCGTCGAGGGCCCCAACTTCCGCTTCGGTCACCGGGCCGCGGGCAACGTGGAGTTCCTCACCGAGCAGGGCAAGATCTACGACTTCGAGGTCGAGGTCGTCGACCTGTACGTGACCGGTGAGGCGGGCGGCGGGCAGCCGTTCTCCTCCACGCTGACCCGGCGCCTGGTCGCCGAGGGCGACGTCGAGGGCGCCGCCGAGATCCTGGGCCGCCCGCACCGGGTGGAGGGCATCGTCGTACGCGGCGCCCAGCGCGGTCGCGAGCTGGGCTTCCCGACGGCCAACGTCGAGACGCTGCCGCACACCGCGATCCCGGCCGACGGCGTCTACGCCGGCTGGCTGCACGCCGCCGGCGAGGCGATGCCGGCCGCGATCTCCGTCGGCACCAACCCGCAGTTCGACGGCACCGAGCGCACGGTGGAGGCGTACGCCATCGACCGCGTCGGGCTCGACCTGTACGGCCTGCACGTAGCCGTCGACTTCCTGGCGTTCGTACGCGGCCAGGCGAAGTTCGACACCCTCGAGGCGCTGCTGGAGCAGATGGCCGAGGACGTCGAGCGGTGCCGGCAGCTGGTGGCCGCGGCGGAGCGGTCCGCCTAGAGATCCCTCACAGCTTTGCGCCCCTCGGGGACGCTGCCCAGTGGCACGCCACCTGGGCCGTCGCGGTGCCGTCGAGGACGGGCACGTCCTGGCTGCGGCACGCGTCGGCGACACCCACCCGGTCCGCCTCCCCGCTCGCCAGGATCTGGCAACGGACGTGGAAGCGGCAGCCGGAAGGGATGCGGGAGGGGTCCGGCGGCTCCCCGCCGAGCACCACCGGCTCGCCCGGGGCCTCCGGCAGGACGGACAGCAAGGCCTGGGTGTACGGGTGCCGGGGCGCCGTGAGCACCCGCTCGACGTCGCCCGTCTCCACGATCCGCCCCAGGTACATCACGGCGACCCGGTCGGCGATGTTCCAGGCCAGTCCCAGGTCGTGCGTCACGACCAGCGCCGACAGGCCCAGTTCGGCGCGCAGCCGCAGCAGCAGGGCGAGGATCTCGCCGCGCACCGAGGCGTCCAGAGAGGCCACCGGCTCGTCGGCGACGAGGAGTTCCGGCTCCAGGACGAGCGCGCCCGCGATGACCACGCGCTGGCGCTGCCCGCCGGACAGCTCGTGCGGGTAGCGCAGGAAGAACCGCTCCGGGGGGCGCAGCCCGGCCCGGGAGAGGGCCTCGGCGACCGCGGCCCGCTCGTCGCCGCCGTACCCGTGGATGCGCAGGCCCTCGGCCACCGCGTCGTACACCGTGTGCCGCGGGTTGAGCGACCCGCTGGGGTCCTGCAGCACCAGCTGGAC
The DNA here is from genome assembly GCF_042657145.1 of Streptomyces bullii. Taxonomy (NCBI): domain Bacteria; kingdom Bacillati; phylum Actinomycetota; class Actinomycetes; order Kitasatosporales; family Streptomycetaceae; genus Streptomyces; species Streptomyces bullii. The sequence goes on along the minus strand of NZ_JBHSNY010000018.1, from coordinate 59,847 downwards.
CCGCCTGCGGTACGCCTTCAGGGCCCGGCCGGAGTACTCCAGCGGCCGCCCGTCGAACGTGACGCGGCCAGACGTCGGCTCGACCAGGCCCAGCAGACAGCGGGCCAGCGTCGTCTTGCCGCAGCCCGACTCGCCGACCAGGGCGACGATCTCGCCGGGCCGGATCTCCAGATGGACACCGTCCACCGCCCGGGCGCGGGGCGCGCCGTGCCGCCCGGGAAAGGTGACGTGCAGGCCCTGGGCGCTCAGCAGGGGCGCGGGGGACGTCGTCATGGGGTGCTGCGCCTCGCTTCCTCCAGGGGCTCCGCCGCCGTGCCGTTCACCCGCACACACGCGGCCCGTCGCCCGGGTCCCGCCGCCGGCAGCACCGGGTCCTGCGTCGCGCAGGACTCCAGCGCCACCGGGCAGCGCGGATGGAACGTGCAGCCGGACGGCAGCGCCGACGGGTCGGGCGGGTCGCCGGCCAGGCCGCGCGGCGCGAACCGCGACGCCGGGTCGCCGATCCGCGGGAACGCGGCCGACAGGGCCTGGGCGTACGGGTGCCGCGCCGCCTCGTACACCTGCCGGGCCGGGCCCTCCTCGACGACCCGGCCCGCGTACATCACCGCCAGCCGGTCACAGGTGTCGGCCAGGACCGCCAGATCGTGACTGATCATGATCAGACCCACGTCCTGCTCGGCGACGAGCTGTTCGATCAGCCGCAGGATCTGCGCCTGGACCATCACGTCGAGCGCGGTGGTCGGTTCGTCGGCGACGATCAGGCGTGGCTCGCAGGCCAGCGCCATGGCGATCATGACCCGCTGGCGCTGCCCGCCGGACAGTTCGTGCGGGTACGCGGCCGCGCGCGCCGCCGGGAGGCCGACGTGTTCCAGCAGTGCGCCGGTCTTCCTCCGCGCCCCGGCCGGGGTGGCCCCGCCGTGCAGCAGGATCGGCTCGGCGATCTGGTCGCCGACGCGGTGCACCGGGTTGAGGGAGTGCATCGCGCCCTGGAAGACGATGGACGCCCCCGCCCAGCGCACCGCGCGCACCCGGCCCCACCTCATCGTCAGCACGTCCTCGCCGTCGAGCAGGATCTCGCCGGTGACCCGCGCCCCGGCCGGCAGCAGCCGCAGCAGCGCCAAGGCCAACGTGGACTTGCCGCAGCCCGATTCCCCGGCGAGCCCCAGCTTCCGGCCCGCCTCCAGCCGCAGGTCCACCCCGCGCACCGCGGCCGCCCCGCCGGCGTACGTCACCGTCAGCTCCCTGACGTCCAGCAGACTCACCGCGACACCCCCAGCCTGGGGTTGAGGACGGACTCCACGGCCCGCCCGCACAGCGTGAACGCCAGCGCCACCACGGCGATAGCGACACCGGGCGGCACCAGGTACCACCAGTCCCCGGCACTGACCGCCCCCGCCTCCCGGGCGTCCTGCAGCAGCCCGCCCCACGAGACGACCGTCGGATCGCCGAGGCCGAGGAAGGCGAGCGTCGCCTCCGCGAGGATCGCCGAGGAGATGATCAGGGTGGTCTGCGCGAGGACGAGCGGCATGACGTTCGGCAGGACGTGCCGGGACATGATGTGCCAGTGCCCGCCGCCGAGCGCCCTGGCGCGTTCGATGTACGGCCGGGTCTCGACCGCCAGCGTCTGCGCGCGCACCAGCCGGGCCGTGGTCGGCCACGTCGTCACGCCGATCGCCACGACGATCGTGGTCAGCGAGCGCGACATCACCGTGGCCAGCGCGATCGCCAGCACCAGCGTCGGCATCACCAGGAACCAGTCGGTGATCCGCATCATCACGGTCGCGTACCAGCCCCCGAAGTGCCCGGCCGTGACGCCGATGAGCGTGCCGATCGCGACCGACAGCACGGCGGCGAGCAGCCCGACCAGCAGCGACACCCGGGCGCCCCAGACCACCAGCCCCAGCAGGCTCCGCCCGAACTGGTCGGTCCCGAACGGGAACCGGGCGCTCGGGCCCTCCAGCGGCCGGCCCGGCGCACCCGTCACGCTACTCACGTCCGAGCCGACCAGCAGCGGAGCGGCGAGCGCCAGCACGGCGAACAGCACGAGCGCGCCCAGGCCGAACAGCCCCGCCCGGTGGGTGCGGTACTGCCGCCAGAAGCGCACGGCGGAGGCGCGGCGCCGCTGCCGGGCCAGCGCACGCGGATCCGGCGGCACGGAAGTCGTCGTCATCGGCCCACCCGGGGATCGAGCAGCGGATAGATCAGGTCGGCGAGCGTGTTCATCACGATCACGGCGGCGGCGAAGACGAAGAACAGACCCTGCACCAGCGGCAGATCCGGCACGCTCAGCGCCTGGTAGAACAGCCCGCCGAGCCCCGGCCAGGAGAACACCGTCTCCACCAGGATCACGCCCGCGACCGTCCGCCCGAGGTTGATGAAGATCAGCGTCACGGTCGGCAGCAGCGCGTTGGGCACGGCGTGCCGGCGCCGCACCAGGTCGTCACGCAGCCCCTTGGCCCGCGCGGTCGTCAGATAGTCGCTGCCCATCTCGTCCAGCAGCGCCGACCGCGTCACCAGCAGCGTCTGCCCGTACTCCACCGCCACCAGCGTCACCACCGGCAGCACCAGATGGTGCGCCACGTCCACGGCGTACGCGAAGCCCTCCTTGCCGCCCGACTCCATGCCGCCCGTGGGGAACAGCCCCGGGACCGGCCCCACGCCCACCGAGAGCGTGATGATCAGCAGCAGCCCCAGCCAGAAGGACGGCACCGAGTACAGGGTCAGCGCCAGGCCGGTGTTCAACCGGTCGCCCAGCCGGCCGTGCCGCCACGCCGAGCGCGTGCCGAGGAGGATGCCCAGGGCCGTGTAGAGCACGAAGGCCGTCCCGGTGAGCAGCAGCGTGTTCGGCAGAGCCTCCGTGATCTTGTCGACGACGGGAGCGCGGAACTGGTACGACGTCCCGAGGTCACCGGTGAGCGCCTTGCCGCAGTAGTCGGTGAACTGCCGCCACAGCGGCAGGTCCAGACCGAACTCCCTGCGGTACGCGGCCAGTTGTTCCTGCGAGACCTGCCGCCCGCCGGTCATGGTCTTGACCGGGTCGCCGGGGATCAGCCGGAACAGGAAGAAACTGGTGACCAGGACGGCCAGCAGGGACACGGCCGCCCCGCCCACCTTGCCCGCCACATACCGCGGGTACGCGGTGCGGCCACGCGCCCGGGGTGCGACCGTCCCGTCCTTCTCGGCCGGCACGGGCGTTGCATCAACGGTCATGAGGCCCCGATCGCCTACTCGCGGTCCTCGGCGGTGGCCCGCCGGCGCATCGCCACGAACGCCCCGATGCCGGCGAGGACGACAGCACCGGCGACGATCCCGATGACCACCCCGGTCGACGACGAACCGTCCGACGCGGCGTCGGAGTCCGCCGGAACCGCGGACCACCAGCTCCAGTAGCCGTCCTGGCCGTAGATGTTGCCCGCCTTCGCCGGCATGGTGGTGATCGACTCGATCTGGTCCGTGCGGTAGGCCTCGACGGCGTTCGGGTACGCCATGACGTTCATGTACCCGAGGTCGTACAGCCGGGACTCCATCCGCCGGACGATGGCGGCCCGTGCGGCGGGGTCGTACTCGGCGAGCTGTCGCGCGTAGAGCTCGTCGTAGCGCTTGTCGCAGATGAAGTTGTCGGTCGCGCCCGTGTCCTTCGGGGTGGCCGGGAGCGCCGCGCAGGTGTGGATGGACAGGACGAAGTCCGGGTCCGGGTTGACCGACCAGCCGTCGAAGGCGAGGTCGTACTTGCCGGCGAGCCAGGGGTCGGTCACGTTGTCCAGGCAGGTGAGCGTGACACCGATGCCGAGCCTGCCCCACCACTCCTGGAGGTACTTGCCGACCGCCTTGTCGTTCGGGTCGGTGGCGTGGCACAGCACGCGGTAGGTGATCGGCCTGCCGTCCTTGCCGACCCGTTTGCCGTCGCCGTTCTTCCTGTAGCCGGCCTGGTCGAGGAGCTGTTCCGCCTTCGCCGGGTCGTACGCCAGCTCCTGGCCGGGGGACGGCTTCCAGAAGTACTGCGAGAAGCGCGGCGGGATGTAGCCCTGGCCCTCGACGGCGTGCCCCTGGAACACCTTGTCGACGATGGTCTCGCGGTCCACTGCCATGAACAGGGCGCGCCGCACCCGCTGGTCCAGCAGGGAAGGGTGGCCGTCGCCGAACCTCTGGCCGTTCTTCGCCCGTGCCCCCGGGTTGGTGGCCAGGGCGTAGAAGCGGCGGCCGGGCGCGTCGTTCACCCGGATGTTCTTCTCGCCCTTCAACGACGCCGCCTGGGCGGGCGTCAGCGACGGTGACCCGGCGACGAAGGACACCTCGCCCTTGCGCAGCGCGGAGACGGCCGCGTCCTGGTCCTTGTAGTAGCGGAAGACCAGCTCGTCGAACTTCGGCGCCCCGCGCCAGAAGTCCTTGTTGGCCTTGAGGCGCACATAGCTGTCGGGCTTGTAACCGGTGAGGACGAACGGCCCGTTGCCGACGACCGGGAAGCTCTTGTCGTTGTTGAACTTGGAAAAGTCGCCGACCTTCTCCCACACGTGCCGGGGCACGATCGGCACGTCCAGGGCCGTCATCGTGGCCTGCGGCTTCTTCAGCTCGATGACCAGCTCGGTGGGGCTCGGGGCGGTGACCTCGCGGAAGTTGGCGACGAAGCTGCCGTTGGCGGTGGCCGCGCCCTCGTCGGTCATCATCTTGTTGAACGTCCACGCCGCGTCCTCGGCGGTGGCCCGCTTCCCGTCCGACCACCTGGAGTCGGAGCGGATCGTGTACGTCCAGGTCAGCTTGTCCGGCGACGACCGCCACTTGGTGGCCAGGCCCGGGACGACGTGGTTGTCCTCCGGGTCGTAGTTGGTCAGGTACTCGTACGTGAGCCGGTGGATGCTCGTGCTGAGCAGCCGGACCGCCAGGAACGGGCTCAGCGAGTCGACGCTCTGCGCCACCGCGACGGTCAGCACCTTCCTGCCGTCGTCGGCCGCACGGGCCTGCTGCGGCGCCGGGTCGAGCGGTGTCGCGAGGGAGGCGGTGAGGGTGAGCGCGGCCGCTCCGGCCGCTGCGGCGAGCCGGACGCGGCCCGGGAGGTTGCGTGTCTTCGTGTCCATGGTCGGTGACCTCGCGTCATCGCTCGCACGGGAGGGGCAGAGAGGACCGGTTGATCAGGCGTCAGATGGCTGATGAGTGTCTCAGCGCTGTCTGTGCGCGTCAACGGCGCCTGCACCCCTTCTGGCCTGGGGAAATAACAACCCGGTGAGCTTTTCCCGGCCATTGGTCGAGACCGGTGATGCCCCGCTGGTCAGGGCCTGACGACGGATTTCCCGCCCTGCGCCACGAGTTCCGCGCCGTTGGCGAACGACGTGCGCCCGGAAAGGGAATCGGCCCCTCGAAAGGGGCCGATCGGGTGGCGGACACGGCCGTTCGTGCCGCCTTACGGCGACGGTCGCGGCGCGTTACGACGGCAGTGGCGCGTCACGGCGACGGCCGCGGGGCGGCGGGTTGTCCTCGACGGCCCTGAGGCCCGCCGCCCGGCTCGGCGGGAGGCCGCCGCGCCGGGGACACCGGGACCACCGGGAACGCCGCAGGGCCAGGAACACCGGGAACGCCGGAGGGCCGGCACCGTCAGGGGTGCCGGCCCTCGGGTCCTGGCGGCCGAATCCGCTACTGCTGCGTCCAGCCGGGCGGTACCACGCCGTGCGGCGGCTGGTCCTGCTGCGGCGCCTGCGGCGGCGCCGGCTGCTGCCAGCCCTGCTCCGGCCCGGGCTGCTGCGGGGGCTGTTGCCAGGCTTGCCCCGGCTGCGGGGCGCCGCCGGGCTGGGCGTAGGGCTGCGGCGGGTACGCGTACCCCTGCGGGGGGTGCTGCAGGTTCGGGTTGCCGAAGCCCTGCTGCGTACGGGCGATGTCCTCGGCGACCAGGGCGGCGAGATCGAAGTACGCCTCGCGGGTCTTGGGACGCATCATGTCGAGGTCCACCTCGGCGCCCGCCGCGAGGTGTTCGTCGAAGGGCACCACGACGACACCGCGGCAACGGGTCTCGAAGTGCGCGACGATGTCCTCCACCTTGATCATCTTGCCCGTCTCGCGGACACCGGAGATCACGGTGACCGACCGCTGGACGAGATCGGCGAACCCGTTCGCCGAGAGCCAGTCGAGCGTGGTCGAGGCGCTGCTCGCGCCGTCCACCGAGGGGGTGGAGATGATGATCAACTGGTCGGCGAGGTCGAGGACTCCACGCATCGCGCTGTACAGCAGACCGGTACCCGAGTCCGTGAGGATGATCGGGTACTGCCTGCCCAGCACGTCCAGCGCGCTTCGGTAGTCCTGGTCGTTGAACGTGGTCGAGACCGCCGGGTCCACGTCGTTGGCGATGATCTCCAGCCCCGACGGCGCCTGCGAGGTGAAGCGGCGGATGTCCATGTAGCTGTTCAGCTGGGGGATCGCCTGCACCAGGTCGCGGATGGTGGCGCCCGTCTCGCGCCGGACCCGTCGGCCGAGCGTGCCGGCGTCCGGGTTCGCGTCGATCGCCAGGATCTTGTCCTGACGCTCCGTGGCGAGCGTGGCCCCCAGCGACATGGTCGTCGTGGTCTTGCCGACGCCGCCCTTGAGGCTGATCACCGCGATCCGGTAGCAGGACATCACGGGCGTACGGATCAGCCCCAGCTTCCGCTGCCGCTCCGCCTCCTCCTTCTTGGCGCCGAACTTGAAGCGCGAGGGGCCCGCGTTGTTCTTGCGCGCCTTGGGCTGATTGCGCAGCAGCCGATCGGAGGACAGCTCCACGGCGGCGTTGTAACCGAGCGGAGTGCCGGGCGCCGCCTGCTGCTGGGGGGCGCCGGGTCCGGCCTGGGGCCCAGGCGGGGCGGCCCAGCCCTGCTGGCCGTAGCCGGCGGGCGGAGCGGCGGGCTGCTGAGGCTGGGCCGACTGGTGCGGGTGCGGTGCGGGCTGGTCCGGCGTGGGCTGCTGAGGTGCGGGCGGCTGCGGCTGACCGGGCTGCGGATAGCCGTAGCCCGGCTGGGGCGGGTAACCGTACCCGGCCTGCGTGGGCTGGGGCGGCTGCTGCGGGTAGCCGTAACCGGCGGCGTCGGGCTGCCCGGGGTGCGGCTGCGGGTACGGCTGCGGCTGCGCGGGCGGGGGCGCCTGCTGCGGGTAGCCGTAACCGGCGGCCTGCGGACCTCCAGGGTGCTGCGGCTGGGCAGGGTACGGCTGCCCGGCATGCGGCTGGCCGGGCTGGGGCACCTGCCGCGGGTCGACCGGCGCGAACTGCCCGCCATCCGCCGGGTACTGCTGCTGCGCCGCGTAGCCGGGGTGCTGGGGCGGGCCGAACGAGGCCTGCGCAGGCGGCTGCTGCCCGGGCTGGCCGGGGTGCGGCTGCGCGGGAGGTTGGGGGTAGCCGTATCCGTCGGGCTGAGCGGGCGCGGCCTGCTGCTCCGGCTGTCCCGTCTGCTGCGGCACTCCCTGGTCGGGGTGCGCGGGCACGAAGCCCTGCGGCAGCGGGGGGAGTGCCTGGTTGGGCTGGGGCGGGGCGGGGGGCTGCGCGGGTGGCTGCTGCCCCTGCGCCGCGGGCGCGGGTCCGGGAACGGCGGGCGCCGGCTCCGGCGCTGCCTCCGGCTCCGTCCCTGCCTCCCGCTCACCTTCCGCCGTCGCCGCCTCGCTGTCGGTCTGCGTGGGGGAGTCCTGGTCGGGCCGGACGTCTGCCGACTCGTCGCCTTCCGCACCGGACACGGACCCCGCGGAGTCAGCCGCCTCCGCCTCGCCGCCGGGCTCCTCCTCCGGTTCGGAGTCGTCGGCAACGCCGAACAGCCGCGCCGCCTCGGCGTCGGCTGCGGCATGGTTCAGCTCGGCCTCCGGCTGTTCGGCTTCCGGCTGTTGGGTTTGCGGCTGCTCGGGCACCGACTGCTGGGGCAACGGCTGTGCGGACGTGGGCCGTTCGGGGGCGGCCGCCGCCGGAACGCCCGCCGCCGGGGTAGCGGTCCGGTCCGGGCCGTCCTGGCCGTTCTCGTCGACCGGGCGCAGCACGGGGAAGCCGGGTGCGGCCGGCGGCTGGACGGGCGGCGGGGCAGGCGTGTGCTGCTGCGGCACCTGCTGCGGTGCCTGTTGGGGGTAGCCGTACCCGCCGGGCGTCGCCGTGCCACCGGACGCGGGGGCGGTGCCCGGCGCGGACTGCTGTGGCGGAACTCCGTAGCCACCCGTGGCAGCGCCCTGCTGGTCCGGGCCGGGCGTGCCCTGAGCCTGCGAGGGCTGCGGAGGCTGCGGGGGCTGTGCGGGCTGCGGTACGCCCTGCGTGGGCGGCTGTGCCGGTACGGAAGCGTGCGGTGCGGGTCCCTGTGGCGCGGGACGGCCCGGCGGCCCGGTGGGCGGCCCGACGGGCGGTCCGGTCGGCGGTGGTGGCGCGGCCGGCCCGGCGTCCTGCTGCCCGTCGGCCGGAGAGCCAGCCTGCGTACTTTGGGCGTACCAGGCGGGAGGCGTGTAGACGATTTCGAACTCGCCGGTGACATCCACCTCGTGATCGTCCCCGTCCGAGGAAGGGCTGCCGCCGTTGTACTCGGACCGATCCCTGTTCACTGCTTGCCTCCTGGTCAGCCACTGCTGCTGAGCTGGTCGTCGTCGCGGCCGGGCGGACCGAGTGGCGAGCCCCACGCGACTGCGATCGTCACCGCACCACCAGAAGCCTAATCACTCGCATGGCGGGACGGAAAAGCCCCCGGGGCCGCACACGGAACGACTCCGGGGGCGCGACGCGTTCACGCCCTGCTGGGGCAGACGACGACGCCTCAGTCCATGCGGCGGGCCACGCCGAGCAGTCCCGTCTCCGCTTCGGTGGGGTCGGTCATGACGAACTTGTAGTGCTTGCGAGTGCACCACAGGGCGACGCCGTCGTGAAGGGACGGCAGATGCTGCAGATGCTCGTCCGGGACGCCCAGGGTGTCGCGTACGACCTCGATCTCATGGGGCGAGATGCGCTGGATGCCGACCAGCTGCGCCTGAGCCAGCCAACGAGGCGCGTGCTCGCTGACGAACGGCAGCACCGTCACCACGGCCTGCCAGGGCACGGAGGTCACCCGTCCGCGTGGCGGGCGGATACCGCAGTCCCGGAACAACACCACCGGACTCGAAACGGACGGCCCCTGCGCGGGCACCCGGCCCACCGGGTAGACCGTCACGCACTGCTGGCCGCCGCCCGCTGCCTGGGCCAACTGCTGCCACGCCTGCGGACGTCCGGTCTCGACCCCCACGCGCGCGCCCGTCGCGGCCGCACGCAGCGCCAGCACCTGGGCGAGCCACAGGCCACCCACCAGGACGACGTCGAAGGCGGTCGGACGGGACAGGCCGAGCACGGCCGGCTGCGCCTCGGGGTCGGTTCCGATGATCACGCCGTCGTCCCCGATCGGCATGCTGATCGCCGCTAGCTCCTCGGCGGTGACGACATGACGGTTGCGACGCGGGCCGCGCAGCCCGAAACCCGGGCTGAAGATGCGGCGCTGCTGCGGCGTCTCCGGCTGCCGGATGATCGGAATCATGCCGGTGTCGGTGGGCGAGGCGACGTGCGCGGGCGTGCGCCCGGGGGCCCGGCCCTGCTGTCCCGGGGGCATGGTCGGGGCAGGGTGGGACATCAGTACGTACCTCCGAGCGGCAGAGTGGCGAGGGCTCCGGGCACCTGCTCCCGGTCGAGACGGACCAGCCCGACCTTGGCGGCACCCGCGGACTGCTCCAACTCCCGGCCCACACGGCCCAGTTCCTCGTCACCACGGGCGGTGACCCGGATGTGCCCGGTGAGCGAGACCCCTCGATTGCCGGCCTTGCCCAGGGTCATGCTGAACGTCGTGGCGAGCACCGGCAGCGAGGTGAACCGCGTGACCAGTTCGGGCAGCGCCGCACCGCCGCTGCCCAACTGCGGCCAGCGGGACACCCAGTACGTCGTGTGCCACCGGTCGTCGACCCGCCAGGTCCGCACCGACTCGACCGTACGCCGCTGGGGCGATCGCCCGTCCTGAGCGTGCTGCGCGTTGGCCCGCGGGTTCAGGCAGCTGGAGGTCGCGAGCGCCTGCACCAGCTCGGTCTCGTCCAGGATGGTCGCCTTGAAGCCCGCCCCGGCCAGCCGGCTCGCCAACTGGTCCGCCGCCCGCAGCAGTGCGCGCTGCGCGCCGGGAACGCCGTCCCCGCGCGCCTTAACCGCCTCCGGGCACAGCTCCGGGTCGAGCTTGAGGGCGACCCAGGTGAGCCGGAGCGCGGGAGAACCGGCTTGCGCCTGCAGGGGGCCGTACGACCGCGCGGCGATCGACTGCGGGGGCAGATGCGGCGCGGGCGCCGGCTGGGTGTGCTGCACGACCTGGACGGAGGCGAGACGGATCCCGTCGACCTCCAGGGCGTCCTGGAGCAGCCGGAGCGGCAGTTGGCGCCCGGCCGACCCGGGACGCAGCGGCTGGTCTCCCGGCTGGACGAAGAGCACGGCGGTCAGGAACGTCCCGTCGCCGATCATGCCGATCGAGCGGTTGTCACGGGACACGAAGCCGTAGGTCCGCAGGGCCGGGTCGCACTCCACGACGGGGGCCAGCATCGGGTCCGTCCCGGGCGGGACGGGCTCCTTGGCCTCGCGCCGACGGCGCCGCAGCGCCCGAGCCGTCTCGTACCACTCGGGCAGGGGACGACGGCCCCGACGCAGGACCGCCAGGAGCAGCAGCACCGCCGCGACGACACCGGCCGGGACCAGCAGCCAGGACGCGTCGGCGGCCCAGGCGAGCAGCATGACCGCCGCCGCGAGCTCCACCAGGATGAGCTGCTGCAGCCGCACCGGGCCCAGACCGCCCGGGCGGGGCAGCGTGCGCGGGGACGCGGCGGCGGGGGCGGATGGAGCAACCGCCGTGCGTCTGCGGCCCGATCCCCCCTGTTGCGGCTGTGCGCGGCGTTCGCGCCGAGTGCTCGTAGCGCTGGTCATCCCCCGGGACATCCCTTTCGCGAAGTAGCGGCCGTTCGTCGGCCGGGATCCTCTGTCCGGGACACCGGCGACGGGCCAGGGGCACCGATGGCCCACATCATCCGTGCGAGTGGCTCACGGTACCCGCTGCGGAACCCGAGGCGACACAGGGGACACCGAAACCCCAGGTGGCCAGCCTGTCACGGACGCACCCCGCGTGGTGGAGCGCTGTGGTGAAGCTCTGTGAAGATGCGGGGTCAGCCGCACACCTGATGAATCGTCGTGCCACGGCGCAGGGCATAGTAGGTGCCTGCGCGGCCGAAGTGGCGGTCCACGACGAGGCCGCGGCCTGGTCGGCATGACTGAGCTGTCCGGCACCCTCGGGCATGACGAACGCGCTCGATCACCAAGAACGCGCTCGACCACCAAGAACGCGCTCGCACATCATGAACACGATCGAGTATCACGAACACGATCGAGAATCATGAACGCGTCGAGAATGACGAACGCGTCGAGAACCACAAACGGGAGAAACGGGGACCATGGCAAAGCGTCGGGATGAGCTGGCCGCCTACACGTTCGCTCGCAAGCGCACCGTCGCGGCGTTCCTGGCGCCTTCACCGGGCGGCTCCGAAGAAGGCGCGCCGCGTCCCGTTCGTACGGTGATGCCCAGCCTCGGGGTGGGCGTGGTGCTGGTCATCGGCTTCATCGCCTGGGGCGTCATCAAGCCCACGGCGCCCAAGGGGTGGGACACGCCGGGGGAACACATCATCGTCGACAGCGACTCCACGACGCGGTACGTGGTCCTCGACCCGGATCCGAAGGACGGCAAGGTGGAGAAGGTCCTCCACCCGGTCCTCAACTACGCCTCCGCCAAACTCCTGCTCGACAAGGGCAAGGGCAGTGTCATCGAGGTCCCCGGCAAGGAGATCGACAAGAGCGGCCTCCGGCACGGCGCGACGGTCGGCATTCCCTACGCCCCCGACCGGCTGCCCTCCAAGGAGGACGCGGAGAAGGTGAAGACCTGGGCGGTGTGCGAGCGTCCCGCCCCGGGACAGGAAAGCGCCATCGACCGCGCCGTCTTCGTCTTCGACGCCGACGACGCCAAGTCGCTGAGCACCTCGGGCAAGGTCGGCCCCAGTGAGGCCCTGTACGTCCAAGACCGTGAATCCGGACGGGAGTTCCTGGTCGACGGCAGAGGCAACCTCTTCCTGCTCGGCAACCAGGCCGGCCTCGACGACACCACGATGGCCCAGCTGCGCGCCGCCGTCATCGGCAGCCGGGCCGAACCGCAGCCGGTGAGCCGGGACTGGCTGCGCACCCTCAACGAAGGCGGCGTGATCACCTTCCCCACGGTCCCGTCCGTCGGCACGCCCACGACGGTCCAGGGACTGCCCGCCGAGGCGAGCACGGTGGGCCGGGTGCTCAAGGCGCAGGACGCGCAGGGCGAGCAGTACTTCGTCGTCCTCAAGGACAAGGTCGCCGCCATCACGCCCTTCGTGGCCGACCTGCTCAAGCGCTCGCCCGACGCCCAGGAGGCGTACGGCGACGACGAGATCACCGACATCAAGGTCAACCCCCAGCAGATCATCGCCGCCAACGGGGGCGAGGCGGAAGGCTTCTACACGGACAAGGGCTGGCCCCAGACCGTTCCCCGGCAGGCCAACCCGGCAGCCACGGCGACCGCCGAGGCGCGCACCACCTCGTGCAGCGTCTACAAGGGCGCCATCGGCGGCGACAAGAAGCCGGAGCTCGCCGCGTGGGCCGGGACCAACTACCCCAAGAAGGTCATCACCGACTCGCTGAACGCCTACGTCTCATCCGGCTCCGGACTCCTCTTCAAGGAGGTCACCGGTACGGCGGGAGGCGGCGGCGCGACGTACCTGCTGACGGACACGGGCCTGCGGTACTCGCTGCCGGCGAGCAACGACAGCGAGGCGGAGGGGAGCGCCGCCGGCGCGTCCCCGGGCTCTTCGCCCTCGGACGGTTCGGACGGCGGTGCGAGCGAGACCGACAAGGCGCGCACACGGCTCGGTTACGAGGACCTCTCCAGCCCCGCGATCGTGCCGCAGACATGGGCGAGGTTCATCCCCAAGGGACCCACCCTGGACACCGCCAGCGCGGCACAGCCGCAGAGCCAGTGATCGCTCAACGGCGTTGATCTCCAAGGCACTTGGGAGTAAGACGCCACATGGGTCACAGGATGATCGCTCAAGCGTGTGAGCCGTGTAACTGATTGCCCAGGCCTGTGGATGAGTGACAGGCTGACGATAGAGTGTTTGCAGCGCTCAAAGGTGCGAAGCTTCTCCGGGCACCGCTGCAGGTTTCCCGGATCAACGACGACATGGGGGAAGGTTCATCATGGCCGGCCAGTTCCGGGTAACAGAGGACGAACTCACCAAGCTCTCCGGCGACATCAACACCGTCAACGGTCAGCTCCAGGGCGAGATCCGCCGTCTCAACGGAGTGATCGACCAGATCGCCGGCGGCTGGCAGGGCCAGGCGGCCCAGTCGTACCGCCAGCTGCAGGACCGTTGGAACTCCGACGCGAAGAGGATGTCGGACATCCTCAACGACATCAAGGAAGCCGTGGACTCCACGCGGAGCAACTACTCCGCCTCGGAAGAGCAGCAGAACGCCGAGATCAGCAAGATCATGTCGGACTTCGGCTGATCGAGCCGTACCGGCCCGAAGTCCCTCGCAGGACCTTCGGCCGCTGCCCAACTCCACTTGGGCCCCGCAGACTTCCTTCGATTCTTCCCGAATCTTCCTGAAAGGGAACGACGATGTCGATTCTCGTCAATTACGCCACCATCACCAACGCGTCCACGGACGTGCGCACGACCGCCGGCCGCATCAAGCAGCAGCTCGACGACCTCGAGGCCGCCGTCAAGCGCGTCGCCAACACCTGGGAAGGTGAGGCGCAGGAGGGCTACCAGCGCAAGCAGCGCGAGTGGGACCAGACGGCCCAGTCCCTGCACGCCACCCTGCTGAAGATCTCCACCGCGCTGCAGAGCGCGGCCGAGAACTACCAGGCCACCGAGAAGAGCAACGCCAACACCTGGGCCTGAGCCCGTCGGCGGCCCGAGGGGCATGAGATGAAGAGAATCGGCCCAGCCGACGCCATGGCGTCCGCTGGGCCGACCTCTGCTTGGGGATCACCCACATCTTCTGCGGAGCCGCGCACAGCAAATTCCGCAAACATTCACACTCACATCGCCACACACATGACCCAGCTTCTCAGGAAGCAAGGAAGCCCTGGGGGCCTGAACATGGGGGGCCTGAACGTGAAGGGCCGGACAGCCCGTTCGCGAAGCCGCGAGAGCCGTGGCAGCCGCAACAGTGGAGCCCGCGCGCTGCAGCGGGTTTTCGGCGTGCTCGCGGCGTCCGGGATCTGCCTTGCGTCGGCGCCACCGGCGCTCGCGGCTCCGGACAGCCCTCCCTCTGGGGGCAACCCGGACTTCGGCCTGTCGGCGAGCACGGAGTGTGTCTTCGGCGGCGACGTCATCAAGTCCACGCCGTGGTCACTCCAGCGGATCCTCCTGGACCAACTGTGGGAACAGGCGACGGGCAAGGGCGTCACGGTCGCGGTGATCGACACGGGCGTCGACAAGTCCAACAAGCAGCTGAGCAGCGCCGTGGCAGGCGGCAAGTCCTACGTCGGCGGCTCCGCCACGGACGACATCGAAGGCCACGGCACCCGGGTCGCGGGCATCATCGCGGCCCGCCCGCTCGAAGGCACGGGCTTCGTCGGCATCGCGCCGGAGGCCAAGATCCTCTCGTACCGCTACACAGGCGGGGAGGGGGAGGAAGGCCAGGGCGACTCGGGGACCATGTCCCAGGCGATCGGTGCCGCTGTCGCCGCGGGAGCGGACGTCATCAACATCTCCTCGGACACGGCGAACAAGCAGGACAATCTGCAACTGCGGAACGCCGTGGCGGCAGCCGTACGGAAGGGTGCCCTGATCATCGCGGCCGCCGGCAACGACGGCGCCGACGGCAAGCCCTCGGACACCTACCCCGCCTCGTACGACGGCGTCCTGGCGGTCGCCGCCTCCGACCGCAACGACGAACGCGCCTTCTTCTCCCAGTCGGGCGATTTCGTGGACGTCGCGGCACCGGGCGTCGGCATGGTCTCCACGGTTCCGAAGGGCGGCCAGTGCACGGCTGACGGCACGAGCTTCGCGGCGCCGTACGTCGCGGGCGTCGCGGCCCTCCTGAAGGAGAAGTACCCGAAGTGGACGGCGGCCCAGATCGCCACCCGCATCGAGGAGACCGCCCAACGTCCGGGCCGGGGGCCCAACCGCTTCATCGGATGGGGCGTCGTCGACCCGGTAGCCGCCCTGACGGACGGATCCACACCGGGGAGTTCTCCTCAACCGGATCCGCCGGTGGTGGCTGGATCGGGTGGGGTTGTGCCTATGGCTGTGACCATGGGGGAGAGCGAGGCGGAACGCGAACGCCGCCTGGCCGTCTACGTGTTGGGCACGGGACTCGCTCTGGCGTTGGTGGTTGCGGGGAGCGGGGTGGCTGTGCGGGACTGGCGCAGTAGGCGCGACGACCGAACCGGCCGAACCGGCCGTCCCGGCCGGGCTGGTCGGTAGTGGCGGGCCGGGCGACGACTTGCGCACCGAACGGTGCTGACGACTTGAAAAACAGGGGAGAGGACAACGGGGTATGAGTAACGGGATGCGCGTTGATCTGAGCGCGTTGGATGAGGTCATCCGGAAGCTCTGGACGCTGCTGGACGACATGGACAAGGCGGGGCAGACGTCGCGGTACAACACGGAGATCCCGATGGATGCGTTCGGGAACACTTGCCTGTTCTTGGAGGCGGGTGACCTGCACGCCGCACACCATGACGCGAAGACTCAGCTTGAAAGCGCGATCCAAGGACTTCACGGCCTGATCGATAAATTCGGTAAGAGCACCTCCAAGGTGAAAGACAAGTACACCGAGCAGGAGTACGCGACCAAGCAGCAAATGGGTGGTAATTCGGGGGGCTCGGAAGGTAATTGGGCCAAGTAGACCGATCGAGAATCACCTACAGAGGGGAAGCATTCAGGATGTCCGGTGATACGGAACTGCCCGCGCCCAAGATCGAGTATGACTCCTGCACCGCGAACCCGGAGCGGCCGCAGACCAAGACTCAATTCATTGACTACTCGCTCAAAGAGCTCAAGCAGATGCTTGAGGGCACCAACCCGGGAGCGATCGAGGAAGCCGGCCGCCATTGGGGTAAGGTCAACGAAATCCTCGCCGGTGGCGAGGGAGGAGGGATCGCTGGCCTGCTCGATAAAGCAGTCGACAATGTCTTGGAACACTGGGAAGGTGATGCAGCCAGAAGTTTCGAGAAGAAGGCTCGCGAAATCTCGCAGAGCCTACGAAACGCAGCTTGGCATGCGGACCTAAACAGTACTCAGATGGCTGACGCAGGTTCGCAGTTGCGCAGGTACAAGGAGCAACTGGACGCCATTGAGGAACCCGGCACCCTGGATAAGATCGGTGACGGTCTCACTGACTGGAAATGGGACAACGGCGAAGCGGTAGCTGCGGACCTCAGGCAAGGCAAGATGACTGCCGACCAGATCGCAGCAGCCAATGAGGGCAAGATCGGCGCGAGTCGAGAGGCTCAGCTCAATGGTGTTGCTGTCATGGAGAACCTGGGCGCTCAGTATGCGCGAATCACGAGGAACCTGAAAAACAACCGTGTAGTCGAAGAACCCCCCGGCCATGTCAAGGAGCCCAACCGGGATGTGGAGTACCCGCCGCCGGTCACCCCGGTCGGCGTTGGCGCGTCTCGGCCCAGCGTTTCAGGCTCCGGCAGTAAGCCGTGGAGCGCGGGTCCGACCACCAGCGTCAAGCCAGCCCCAACGGTGCCCCGGGATCAGGGCATCACCGGAGGCACGCAACTCCCGACTGCCAAGACGAAGGTAGACAGCATCACCCCCGGTCTGACAGGGCCCGGCCTTGGTACGAGTACCGGGGTTGGAGGCGGTGGCGGTGGTGTAGGTACCGGCGGCGCCCAGGGCCCGGGCATCGTTGCACCCGGGGGGGGAACCGGAGTCGGCCGTGGGGCCACGGTTGGACGCAGTGGCATCGGAGTCGCGGGTGGCCGAGGTGGTGTAGCTGGAGGCGGCGCCGCAACAGGCCGCGGTGCCTCAGGCCGAGCCGGCATGGGCGGCATGGGCGGTGCGGGATCCGGTGCCGCTGGCCGTGGCGGTGCCGGAGCCACGGGTCGCGGAGCTCTTGCAAAATCACGTGGCGGTGTGGTTGGAGCAGCTAAGGGCATCACCGGCAAGGGTGTCGATGGCGGCGCGGGCCTCCACGGCAGTCGCGGCGGAACCCAGCGCGGAGCAGTGGCAGGCGGAATGGCTGGCAGCTTGGGCCGCAACGGTCGACGGTCTGAGGAGGAGAACGGCCGAGGCGACCGTCCGGACTACCTGGTCGAGGACGAAGAGACCTGGATCTCAGAAGAGGACCGCGCCCGGAACGTACCGCGAACCATCGAGTAAGCCGATGGGCGAGCCGCACGGCGAAAACTGCGGCTCGCCCGTATGGAGGCTGGTTGACCCAGCCGTCGTTGAGTGAGGAGCAAGGAAGTGGGTTTTAAGCGAGTCTGGTCTACGACGGGAGTCGTGGCGCTGGCAGGAGCTGTGCTCCTCACTACGGCCCCCACTGCCTCAGCTGACTACATTCGAGATCAACAGTGGGCCTTGAATGTATTCGCAGCTGAAGATGTTTGGACTGAGTCTCAGGGGGAGGGCGTCACCGTTGCTGTCGTCGATTCCGGTGTGGATGCCAGTCATCCTGATCTGACTGGTCAGGTCCTTCAGGGTAAAGACTTCACGGGTGGCGGGAATGCCCAAGAGGATGTTCTTGGCCATGGGACAGCGATGGCAGGTATCATTGCTGGCCATGGCCACGGTGCGGGAAATTCTTCCGGCGTGATGGGGCTCGCGCCGAAAGCTAAAATTTTGCCCTTGCGTACGCTCCAAACAAATACTGACAGAAATCTTGATGAGACATGGGGTGCCGCAGTCAAATATGCGGTAGACCATGGCGCCAAAGTAATCAATCTGTCGTTCGCAAGCGATGGCGGCAGTAAAACTCTAAGCGCTGGCCGCGAAGCGATCGCATATGCGCAGGCGCACGATGTTGTGGTCGTGGCCGGCTCGGGTAATGACGGTGTTTCTGCTGTAAGTGAACCAGCAGCACTACCCGGTGTCGTTTCTGTCGGCGCCGTGGATAAGGATGCGAATCTCTGGGACAAGTCGAATACAGGAGAGGGGCTAACGCTCACAGCTCCGGGTGTCGATATCGTCAACACGAATCCGACAGCATCCAAGGGTTACGGTCTGGGCAGCGGTACTTCTGATGCCACGGCCTTTGTGTCCGCCGCTGCCGCCTTGGTCCGCGCAAAGTACCCGGACCTCACTGCGGGCCAAGTAATCAACCGTCTGATCAAGTCCGCCACCTTCGCGCACCACAAGGGTCTGAAAGCGCCCGACGAAGAATACGGCTACGGGATCGTCCGGCCCTACTCGGCCCTCACAATGGATATCCCTGCGGGCCCCAAGAAAAACCCTCTCGGTCAACTCTCGTCATCCAGCTCGACTTCGAATAAAGCGTCCCAAGGGACGGACTCATCGAGCCAGGCCAAAAAGAAGAAGTCCTCGTCCAGTAACGTCCTCGGCCTGGTCGGCGGGATCGCAGCTGTCCTGGTCATCGGTGCAATCACTTTTGCGGTCATCCGCAGCCGCCGCAAAGGCGGCAACGGTGGCCCAGGCTCCAGCGGCGGCGTCTCGCAGGGCGCAGGCTATCCGCCTGCCCAGCAGTCCTTCCCTAATTCAGCTCCCAATCATGGGTACCACCCTCAAGAACAATCCCTGCAGCCCCCCAACCCCTACGGTCAACAACCGCCCTCGCAGAATCGATGAGTGGCCAAACCAGTGGTGGTTGACTGAGGAGCAGAGAAGTGGGTTTCAAGCGAGCCTGGTCTGCGACGGGAGTCGTGGCACTGACGGGAGCTTTGCTCCTTACTTCAGCCCCCACTGCCTCAGCGGATTACATCCGTGATAGGCAGTGGGTCATTGACGTCATCAACTTCGAGAAAGTTTGGGCAGAGTCACAAGGCGAAGGCGTGACCGTTGCCGTTGTTGATAGCGGCGTGGACGGTAGCCATCCTGATCTGACCGGGCAGGTATTGAAGGGTAAAGACGTCACCGGAAGTGGCGATGCCCAAATGGACACTGACGGGCATGGCACCGGTATGGCGAGTCTCATCGCTGGTCACGGACATGGGGCAAACAATGCGGCAGGCGTGATGGGCCTGGCACCAAAGGTCAAGATCCTTCCCGTCAAAGCTGCTGTAGCTGACGATTACGATGACGATCAGTGGGCAAAGGGAATTCGATACGCAGTCGATCAAGGCGCAGACGTGATCAATCTGTCCTTTACTGATCCTCTCGCTTCTCCTGGTTCTGAGGGTGCCAAAGCGATCGAGTATGCCCAGCAACATGACGTGGTTGTTGTGGCCGGTACTGGAAACGACGGAATCGAGCATTTGCCCTACCCTGCAAAGCTGCCTGGGGTGGTGGCTGTAGGTGCAGTTGATGAGTCTCTGAAGATTTGGGAGAACTCCAATTATGGTCGAGGAGTGACAGTCGTTGCTCCTGGCGTGAAAATCGTTGGAGCGGATCCCAGTCGGTCTAATAAATACGCAGAAGCGGATGGCACCTCCGACGCAACTGCCTATGTTTCGGCCACTGCCGCCCTCGTCCGCGCCAAATACCCCGACCTTACCGCAGGCCAGGTCATCAACCGCCTGATCAAGTCGGCCACATTCCTCGACCGCGAGGTTAAAGAGGTACCTGATGAGGAATACGGCTACGGTCTGATCCGCCCGTATTCAGCATTGACCATGGACATCCCCAAGGGACCCAAGCAGGGCCCCCTCGCCCAAGCGGCCCCATCCACGTCCACAACTTCCGGCGCTGCATCCGACGGCAACAGCACGAGCCAGGCCAAGAAAAAGAAGTCCTCCTCGGGCAACATTTTCTTCGTCGCCGGCATCGCAGCCGTCGTGGTCGTCGTTGGCATCGCCATCGCAGTAATCCGCAGTCGCCGCAACGGCGGTAGCGGCGGCCCCGGCTCCGGCGGCGGAACCCCTCCCGCCGGCACGGGGTACCCGCCCCAGCCCTCGGGCTACCAGCAGTACGCCCAGACACCCCCCAGCCACGGGTACCCCACGCCGCCAGAACAGGACCCGCAGTACCCCAACCCCTACGCTCCACAGCCCCCGCACCAGGGTCAGTGAGAGCTCGCCACATTCGTGCCAGGCGATAGATGAATTGGGGTACCGAAAATCGGGTCAATGTTTCCGGGCTCTTCTTTTACGCAGGGTCGATGGACACAGTCGCCGGTACCCGCTTCAGGGGCGACTGCTTCGGCAATAGGCGGTTCACGCCGATCGGTTCTTAGGGATCATTCAAGAGATGGGGGAAAAGTGGCTGACGAAGAGGCGTACTACGCGGACGGGGCAGGGAGAGGTCTAGCCAAAAATTTCGAGCTCCAGGCGTACGACTTGCGTGCCTATCTCAAGAAGTTCGAAAATGAGACTGGCGAAGAGGCAATCTCAGACGGATTTGGGTTTCTCACGGAATCGGACGAGGTCCGTAACGCTTACATCGAATACTCGGCGACCGCAGCCTCTGCAATGAAGGCCCTTCACGAACATCTGGATGCTATCGCTGACGCCCTGCGAAAGATCAACAAGAGCACTGAAGTGAATGACGAAGACGTTGCTGTGCTCTTCGGTAAGGGCTCCGGGGGGAACAAATGAGCGGCAAGGAGTCGGGCGCAGAGGAGATCATCGAGCTTGGCCTCGAAATTGTCAACCCTGGGGGCCGCCCGGATGAATTGAGGCAGGCCGCCAAGGCATGGCGGCAGCTCAAGGACGAGGTAGCGGGCGCTGATGGGTTACTCAAGGCGCTCGACAGGAATGTCGACGACACAGTCGGTCACACTTGGCGCGGCGAAGCTGCGGAAGCCTTCAGGGAGCATTGGCGTAAGGTCAAAGCTGCAGTCGAAGAAGGCGTCCAAGAGTACGACGACATCGCCCAGCAGCTCGAAGAAGTGGCCGATGAGATCGAGACCGTCAACGACGAGATCCACGCTATCTATGCCGAAATTGGTGTCTCGATCGGCGTCGGGGTGGCTTTGTCATTTGTGAGCTTTGGCGTCGCGGGTGGTGCCGCCGCCGCGAATGTCACGCGACTCGCCACACAGGCGATCCGCATTTCAGCCCGCCTCGGTGCGCTGCTCCGGCGCATTGCGGCGGCAATCCGGGCATACCAGCAGGCTGGGAAGATGACCAAGCTGGCTGCCAGTTTCTTCGTCAACTGGGCTGGAAACACTGGTGGCACGCTGATCGGCGCTGGCCTCTCCGGCCAGGACGTCGATGCTGCCAAGGTCTGGGAAGCAACCTGGCAGGGAGGACTTGCCGCAGCCGTTGGCACCCCTGCGGGCGCGGCGGCAGCCGGCAAGGCCGCGAAGATCATGGATGACATGGCTTCGCCGCCGGGCGCTCTTGCCAAGAATGTGATCGAGAACGCAACGGGCGGGGTCGTTGGTAATGTGGCCGGAGGGGCTGCCGTGGATGCCCATGCCGCTCTCACAACAAATGAAAACCCTGACTGGCTTAAGAATGCCCTGGTAAATGCGGCAGGCGGGGCAATTGGCGGAGGAACAGTCGGCGGCGTCGGACACTACAGGGAAACCATTCCTGTCGCTGAGGGCTGGGATACGTCACGATATGGGCAGCGCGGTGAGAACCCTGACTTTGCCATCGAAGTGCCCGCTGGCGGTGTAGGTGCTGGATTGGCAGGCGCAGGCGGAGAGCTTGCCGCGAGTGACGACCGGGACGGCAAGGAAAAGGACAAGGGCGCGGACGAGCCGAAGACAGCTTTCGGCCGTAAGCAGCGCAGTCTTGAGGAAGATTTCGGATGATGACAAGGTCCAGCATCCTGGCCCGCTGCTTGACGCTGTTGGGCCTCAGTATGTCGGCTGCGGTTGCCGTCGTACTGATCCAGCCCTCCGCTCGCCCACCCAGATGGGACCTGTTCACATGCCTCTTGGGGGCGGCAGTGGCTGCCGGCGGCGGAGTCTTTTTGCTCCGCCGCGGCCCTGCCGCTCACCTGGGTACGGAGGGCAGACACTGGTGGGTGGAGCAACGCAACGGTTGGGTCGGATTCGCCGCCTGGTCTTGGGTTGTAACTGCGTTTCTGGTCGCTTACTCAGCACTGTCACCAACGCCTGCAGCGTGGGAAATCGTTGATGCAGGTTCCGCGATGCGTACGACCGAGGTGGAGAAGGTTCTGTCCACCAAGTATGTAAGCAGCCAGCGCACTGGGCATTACACCTCCACCGTGCAGGTGTCGGTGCCCTTCGACCAAGGGCCCAAGACAGCGGAAGTGGAGATGACCTCGAGCAACAAGCCGAGCGCAGGAGAGGAGGTCTGGGTCCTCTTTGCGCCGGCGTCACCTGACCTGGAGGTCTTCGTCGGGGATCGGCAGTCGCTTGAGGAGAAGATCGGTGGGCGAGCAGACTACTGGACGATCTTCTTGACTCTGGGCTGCGTTGCCTTCTGCTGGTTCATGAACCTGTTCGGCCGCTGGCGCTCCGATCCCGTTGCTGGCCTCCACCGTTCGCGACAACAAGGCACACTCCACGTACTGCCCGTCTCTGTCAGAGGGGTGGGAGTAGCTCTGGATGAGCGCCCGGCCTCTGGATCTGCCACCAAACACCATAAGCCGCGCATTCACTTGACGTGCGCGGAGTTCGGTGAGCTGTTTCTGTATCTGGATGACATCGTTGACCCTGTTCCTCTGGCGCATCGGCTCATGGGCGTCCGGGGCCACGTCTACTGGCGACGGCCCACTCGGCAGCTCCCCTACGGCAATTCGGTCGGCTATGCCGTGCTGATCCTGGAAGGGAACCATTATGTCGCCGGATGGCTTGAATCACCGAACTCTTCAGTCGACCTGCCGTCGAGCGCACTTGTCCAAGCGGACCGGGAGCTTCCAGCGGTGGGCGAACTCCGAGCTCTTCATCCCATATCGGCCGTCGAGGTCAGCGCCAATTCCACCATCCTGAAGGCGCTCCTACTCGGCATCGTGGCACTCACCGTGGTCACATTTGGAGTCGGTGAGGTCGCGACAGTTGTTTTCGCCGCCGCATCTGTACTGGCAGTTCTAGTGGGCCGAAGGCGGGCGGGACGCCAGGTTCGGCGTCACCTGGAAAGTGTTACGCCAGGCCGCGATCTGAGCACTGGTTCGATCAGCGAAGCGTGATTGCTGTACCTGCTGCTACGGCCGACGCCCGCGGACGAGTGCAACCGGGGGAACCCGTCCACGAAAGTCTAGGGCTGGCGCGAGTTGCACATCCCCGGTTGTGACCGACACTGCTCGATCGGATCGGTACGGACGTGGGTCTCGGAACTCGCAAAACCACCCTATTCTTCTCGCTCGTGGCACCTGGAAATGCTGTAGTGACCTCGATCATAAACCTGAAGGGATCTCCTCAATGGGCCTCATCGTGCTTGTGGTTGGCGTAATCGGTATTGGAGCTGTGCTTTGTGCCGTTGCCGTATTTGCTGTCCTGCGCAGCCGCAGGGACTCGGGTTATGGTGACCCCGCCGATGGTACTTACTCGCAGCCCATGGGATATCCGCCCCAGCATGTGATGCCCCCGACCGTTCATCGGCCGCATCCTACCTCGACCGGGAATTATGGATACCTCACACCTCCAGGGCAGTCGCTGAACCAACCCAATCCCTACGCTCAGCAACCGCCGTACCAGGGCCAGTAGGTGTCCACTTGGTGCGGTGAGTGCCTATCGCATCAGTCCGAGCGCTGCATGCGGATGATGTATCGCTGTTGCGAACACACCCTTGCCCTTGTCGGTCTTCAGAAGAGCGAGGAGTGGCAGTTGCAGTGTGTTTCACTGTCAAGGGCTCCACTCGTGGTCCGCATGGAGCACCGCTGATGCGCGCGAACAATGCGTCAACGGTACGTCGCTGGCCAAAGGGCGCGGCAGACGGCGGTGCTTGGGTCGCCGGTGATCTCCCCTTTGGCGGAGTCATGATCGTCCCCAGCACCGGTGACATGTGTTCATGCAGCCATCGGACTGGCAGAAGTTCGCCGACGAGCGTGAGAAGGCCGACGCCTCGCGCATCGAGCGGGCGCAGCAGGCCGGGCTCACCGAGCTGGTGCAGAGGGAACCGAACATGACCTACGCGTACTAGCCGCCATGGCGCAGCGAGGAGGTCAGGCATCCCTGCAACTGACCCGTGCAAGCGGTATGGGGTACCTGCTGCGAGGAGCGAAGCTCGGTGGAGGGCCTGCTGGTGCTGTTCTTCGTGGTGATCGGAAGACTGGCGATCCTTGCTCTCGGCCGGCTCAGCAGGGGATGGCGGACGCGGCGCATTCTCGCCGTCTATCCCTGGCGTCAGCAGTCAGGGGCTGTGCGCGTCACCAAGGAAAAGGCGGTCTTCGTGCTGCCCGACCCCGACAGCCCTGACAAGACGGTGTCCCTGAAGATCGTTGCCGGGTCGTTCGGACCTGGACCCGCGAGGCGTTGCAGGACTATGACGACGAACTCTGGTACGCCGGTGACCCCGGCTTCGCCTGCGTGATCGCCAAGGTCGGGCAGAACCTGAGTTGCTTGGCCCAACCCACTGCCTACGACCAACGAACCTTCCCCCGCCGCACAGGCCTCAGCCCCGAAGCCCGCTGCCCCGCCCGCGCCATCGGTGCGCGGGTGGCTGAGTAACGGAGCCCGAGCCTGTAGCTCGTTGAGCCGAGTTGCTTGCAGGACCCGTGCGTCCGCAAGCACCAACGCCTTGCGGCTCAAGTGAGTCGGTACGGGAACCAGACCGTTGGTGTCGGCCTTTGGTGTCTTTGTGCCGGGCGGACTCAGTGGGAGCTCGGGGTTGTTGAGGCCGAGGAGAGCCGCGTGGACCTTGCCGGGGGTTGGGGAGCCATCGGCGTCAGAGGCCGGCGCGGTGGTGGTTGGAGGCCAGCGGTGTCAGTCCGTACTGAGTGGAGCGGTCTCTTCGGCCTCGAGTCGGTGGTCGGCCCAGACGTAGCTTTCGGGCAGCAAGTCGGTGATGAGGACGGTTCGGACGCGATCGGCTTCGCCGACGATGACCTTGAGGGCGGGGAAGTAGTCGAGCAGGACCTGACGGCAGCGGCCGCACGGGGGGACGACCCCGCGGTCGCGGTCGCCCACGGCGACGATGGTGTCCAGCTCGTAGGCGCCCTGGGCGGCTGCCGTGCCGATGAGGACCAGCTCGGCGCAGGGGCCTCCCGTGAAGTGGTAGGCGTTCACGGCGGTGACGATCCGGCCGTCCCGGGCGCGGGCGGCAGCTGCCATGGTGTGGTTGTCGCCCCGGCAGCGAGTGCGAGCGACGTGGGCGGCGGCCTGGATGAGTTCGTGGTCGACGTGGTCGACGCCCTGGCCCTGCGTGGTCATCTTCTCTGCCTTCGTCGGGTATCAGGTCACGTTGGGCCGCGTTGCGGGTGTGCGCAAGCCCCGATCGGTGGGTCCGTACGGATCTTCGCACTGCACGCAGATGCGGAAGCCTCTGCCCGGTGGCCCGGTGGCCCGGTGGCCCGGTGGCCCGGTGGCCCGAGCGCATCGAGAGCGACGCCGTGCGTTGCATGCGTGTAAGTGATCAACGATCCGCAGCGTCTCGACGGGCCTGCGGACCACACACCTACAAAATGCGGCCAGGTCTGTGGGGGACGATTTCGGGTGAGCGCAACGGACCGCAATCGGGAGACCGCCGAGCGGGCGAGGGCCTTGGTGCCTGCGGGCGAGGTGCTGCGGCCGATCATGGGGTCAACCTGGCGGAGAGAGCGCCTATGCCAGGCTGTTTCCGGCGGCCGTGGGCTCTGCGGTCCGAGCGCCGTACGCTCGGGAGCTGGTTGATGCTCCCCATGTTCTGGTCTGTGAGGCTCTACGAGACACCTGGAACCCGATCGAGGCGCTCGTGGAAGCGTTCACGGAGCGTGAGTCGAAGAAGCCCGGCAAACCGTTCCACGGGGGATGGAACAGCGTGGCCGGCCACCTGGCCCGCGCCATCGTTCCCCGTACCAGGAACAGCAAGGCCGTGGTGTTGCAGGTCACCGACCGCCGCCTGCAGCTCGTGTATGTGTTCCGCGCGCGTTCCTTCACCGGCGCACCCGGTCCGGTCGAGGTGGGCTGGTCCACGGATCTTCGGAACGTGACCTGTATCCGCGACCGAAGTGATGTAGCGGGCGGCGACCACGAGATCGCCTTTGTCGACGGCTCGTGGTGCTCGGTCCACTTCGGGGGCTTTGGCTGGAGCCGCATGGCGTCGGTGTTCCCGCTTCGGCTGAGCCACCTGGACCAGGTTCCGTACAGGGGATGAGCGGCCCGTGTGCACGGACGTCTGAAAGGACGAATGCGCGGCACGCGTCGCTGAGTTGACACAACCTACGAGGTTTCTGCACCGCCGGTGTGTTGAAGCGTTCACAGGTGCGTTGGTAGTTTCACGCCGGTCGATTCACGCCGACCCTCCCGATGAGGTATCCCTTGAACAGCGCGCCCGACAGTTCCGGCAAGCCCGTGGACGACTCCGAGTTCCTGGAGATGGCCCAGCAGGACCCCGTTCAGGTCAAGATCCTGCGGCAGTCCCTGGAGCATCTCGCCTCGGGGCTGGGAGGTGACGCGCTCAAGGAGATGGCCCAGGAGGTCCTCTCCGGGCGTATGGGGCTGCGCGATGCCGCCAATGTGTCGGCGTACGCCGAGCAGGCCGTGGAGCAGGCGGCTCCCCTTGCCGAGAAGTGGGCATCCCTGTCCGACAGCGAGCGGGAACAGCTCGCGGCGGAGGGTGAGCGCCGGCTCGAGGAGGAGCGGCGGCAGCTCGATGACGAGCGGCGTGCGGAGTCCGAGAACCGGTCGGGTACGAAGTCGCGTCACGACGGGCGTGGTTGGTCCTTGTACTGAGGGGCTGAACCTGGGGACCGGTGTCCGTGCCCTGAGGCCGGTTCGCCGATGGGTCAGTGATGCAGGCGATGGGAGAGAAGTGAACTTCCGTGTGGAACCCGGTGCGATCGACGGCTTCTCGAAGCTGGTGGGGCGTGCCGCGGAGGGCAGTGCGCAGGCCGTCTCGTACACCACCACTCACGCGCAGATCGAGAAGTCGGTGGGTGGAGAGGCCTGGGACCTCGTCGCGGGTGAGCACGAGCGTTATGTGAGCGAGGCCAAGAAGGCTCTGGAGAGGGTCAAGAGTGTTCTTGAGGCGTCCGGGAAGGAACTGGCGGGCACGGCCAAGTACTACCGGGAGACGGACCTGGACGAGGCGGCCAAACTCGACGCCACCTACCCGGGCTCCAAGGTGTCGGGCGGGGCTTCCGGGGGCGACCCGCAGGACTTCTCCGACGCCGGTGACGCCGTGGACACGCTGAAGCCGCCCGGTGACCCCACCAACCCCCTCGCCAAGTACGCGTCGGGCCACGCGGACGAGTACAAGATGAACCCGGTGCAGAAGACGCTCGGCAGCGTCCTCGACCTGGGCAGCCCCTCGGCCATGGCCGTGGAGGCGTCCAAGCTGCTCTTCGACTTCGACCCCTTCGGCGTCTGCACGAACTGGGTGTTCGGGGACTGGAACAAGTACAACGACTGCTCGGACGTATGGGGGAATCTTGCGTCGTTCTGCGACGCGGTGGCGGCCAACGTGCGCAAGGGCAACCAGAACGTCGGTCTCAGCTGGGACGGCAACGCCGCGAACGCCGCCACGGTGTACTTCGACGAGTTCTGCAAGAAACTCGACGAGATCAAGGAGACGTTCAAGTCCCTCCAGGAGTGCTACGCGCAGGCGGCGCAGATGGCGTTCCAGTTCGCCGAGTTCCTCAAGTCGTTCCTGGTGATGTTCTGCGACCTGCTCGTCATCTGGCTGGTCAACCTCCTCGCGGCGCAGGCCGTCAACGCGATCCCCGTCGGCGGACAGGCCGCTTCGGTGGCCATGTTCGCCCTGGCCGCGGCACAGGCCATCCGGCTCATGCAGATGTGGGCCGAGGCTGCCAAGGCGTTCGACACGTTCGCGTCGGCGTTGAGCGCGCTCGGGGTGGTCATGTCGGCCGCCGTCAACGGCTTCTCGGCGGCGGACGGGTTTCCTCAGGTGGGCACCGGTGGTTACGACCATGCCGCGGTGTGAGCGACATACGCGATCCGTGGGTTGGAAAGGGAGAGAACGGTCCGGTCATGAGTTTCTTCGGTGGGGGCAGTGGCCTCGAGCTCTTCCTCTCGCGCTGCCGCATCATGAGCGTCGGGTCCGTACCCGTCTGCCTGGCCGCCATGGTCTTCTTCATCAAGGAGGAGGGCTGGCACTTCAGCCTTCTCCTGTGCGGCGTCCTGCCGTTGGTGGCCGCTTACCTGGCGATCAGGGGCAATCGCGAGATCCGTGCGGGGATGGCGGCGTCGGGGCTCGCCCTCGCCGTCGCCACGCTGCCGTTGACGTTCGTACTGGCGTCGCTCGAGGGCTCCTAGAGGAGGAGCGGGGCAGAGGGGCACCGCGGGAGCGGCCTGCAGCCTCTCCGCTCGCCCCTCGGGCCGGTCGTCGGCAGCTGAGCTCCGCTGCCATGACATCGGATGACGGCGGTGAGGCGGCGAACCGGTCGGAGGGGACGGACGGAACGGACGTGCAGTCGCCGTCCTCCGGGGTGAGCGCGAACGAACTGCGCGCGCAGTTCCAGGCTCACGGGCGACCGGCAGGAAGGAGTCCCCAGGCGTACCAGGGCGGTGACAATTGCCCGGTGGTCGACAGGGCGCAGCTTCCCGATCTGGTGGCGTAGCGACTCCGCGAAAGGTGACCGTGACCTGCCCTGTCTCATCGGAGGACACGGTAAGCAGGCGCGGGAGGCGTTCGGCCAGGTCGCGAATCCATGGTCAGAAGCCTGGTTCTCCAGCATTCGGCAGAGCTCTGTCCAACGGCGAGGGGAGTGTCGCGGAGCTCCGACGCAGCCAACGCCCACAGAGCCGGGTGAGCCGTGAGCAGCTCTGGCAATTCCGCCTCTTCGGCCTGCGTATCGACCGGCAGCCGGAGAGCGAGCTCATTGTCGGACGGCAGAAAGGTCCATCGCTTGTCCGCCTCACACTCAATGATGAACCGGACCATCGACCTCGCGGATCGGTGGAAATGGCCCACCATGTCCTGCGTGAACCGACTTGGCTCGTTCGAGGTCACGAGACCGTCGGCCCAGTGAACGTTCGCGGGCAGAGCGACCCCGTCCCGTGGGTTCGCCCGCGCGGCGTCAGCCAGTGAGTGCCCCTCGTGTGCGACACCCCACTCCTGGAGAAGATGCCGGGCGTTGTCACCCGCGTCCAAGCTCCGACTATCCAAGTGGACGGCGTCCGGCATTCGTGCGAAGGGTTCGCGGAGCAACTCGGTCCTGCCCGCACCGGCCGCACCGCGGGCCGCTAGGGTCGGATACCACCGATCAGGCGCCGCCAGCCAACTCCGACCTGCTCCAGGGCCCTGTCAGGGGTCAACTCCACCCGATGCTCGATTCAGCCGGTGAGCAATATGACGCGAGAGGTGTTCGGGCAGTGCTGTTCCGCGAGAAGGCGAGGCGATGACATGCACGGCAGCAGCCCGGCGTCAGTCGTTGTGGAGCGCGTACGTCCACGCCTCCGCCTGGGAGCCCTGCGCGTCGACCTCCCAGACGGCATCTTCGATGTGCTGCCGGAACAGATGGTCTTCGTCCCGGTTCTCCAGCGTCCAGAGAATGCGACGTCCGGTGATCCACCACGTGATCATGACCAGGAAGCGGTCGAGGGATGTCGCGACGAGGAAACCGTCGAGTCCGCTCTCGTCGGCGTTCCGGGGCATGCGCAGGACGTGGCCTGAGGGGCCGTCGATCACGATCTCGGCGCCCATCCACAGACCGATCTGGAAGAACGGACCGCTTTCTGCGGGCTGTTCGATACCCTTGGTCCAGGCCAGTTCCCACAGGAATTTGTCGTAGTCAGGCTCCAGCCTGATTCCCTTTTCTTCCATGACGGGAAGACCGATGCTGGTGAGTACCCGGCGGGCCGTTTCGTCGGTGAGTCCGGTCGGCAGGTCTTCCGGTCGGGTGCGCAGAACGGGCGCGTTGGGGAAAAGCTTTGCCAAATCGGCCGCGGTCGTCGTGGAGGCGCTCATGAGGAGAGTGGGGCCTGCGGCTGTCTTTGCGCCAAGGAGAGGAGCCCCGCGGAGGGGAGTGAGGACGTGCTCTGCTTCCGCATCGGCGGCTTCCACGGCGAAGACACCACCGGGGCCGGCGAACACGGTCAGGTCGCCCATACGCAGTGAGACAGGCAGGAACTCGTCATCGGGTCCCTCCTCGCTGTCGTTGTGAGCCAGGAGTTCGCGTCGACGGGTCGGGCCGGCCCGGCCCGTCTCCGGCGGCCAGGTCAGTGCATTCGTGGCTTCGTCGGGGAAGTCCTCGTCGAACCAGGGGCCCGCTACAAGCTCTGCGGTCTGCGCGTCCCACACACGCACACCCTTGTCCGAGGCATTTGCGGCCACCGCCGGGCGACCGTGCCAGCGCACGTCGAACAGGGCGTAAACGGGACCGGGTTCGAGGTAGCTCGGGTCGTAGCCGCCCGGGGGGCGCCAGTGGGTCCATCGGGTCTTCCAGGGAAGACGTACGCCGGATTGTTCGATGGCGGCGCACAGTTCAACGTCGTTGCGCGCCTTGGCCATCAGGTGCAGCCACGCCGCCCACTCGCCCTGATCCGTCGGCGCCACCCCGTACATCCACAAGTACACCGCGTCGGCGGCTGCGTTGGAACCTGGCACTGATCCGTCATGCGCGCAGTGGGCTGCGTCCAGGAGTGCGTTCTGCGGAAGGTTGGCCAGGACGCCGCCGTCTCGCAGCAGCTCGTCGAACTCGCCTGCCTGTACCGCGTGCATGGCCAGACCCTGGGCGGCGTAACGGCCCAGCGGGCCGGAGGCGGCCCAACCGTCCGGGTGCCGCAGCCGGGGAGCGAGCTCTCGCAGCCACCGGGCCATGTGGCTGTTGACCTGCTTGCTCAACTCGGCCGGTGTCTCACGGCGCAGAGCTTCGGCCACCGCTTCGTCGGCGAAGGAGACGTCCGCATCGGTCACGGTGAGGACTTCGGGGAAGCGGGCGGCAAGCTCGCGCAGGGCTGCCTCGTCGTAGTCCGGGGCTCCGGCGGCTCGGGCCAGCTCGTTCCAAGCTTCCCAGGGCACACGTCGTGGCTCGGACAGGGCCAGTGCCCGCAACTGCGGAGACTGCGAGGCGGTTACGACTGCGGCCGCGCGTGCGGTCTGAGGGCCGTCGGGCGAGGTGTCGTCAAGCCAGAGCTGGGGCCAACGGCGCGGCCGTGCGTCAGGAGCCGGGGGCGGCGTATCGACCACAACGCTCGGCCCGGCGAGGGCGAGACGTTCCGACACCCGTTCACGAACGAGAGACGGCTGGGCGGACCTGCGGGTGAGCCCTGCCTGGCCTGCGTGTGTGATCAGAACCAGCTTGCCGGCCCCGTGCCGACGGACGGCCTCGCGCCAGGTATAGGGATGCGCCTTGTCCTCGGGCACCCCGATGAGCCTGAGAGCGCTTCGGAACACATCTTCCGCATCCGCTGCCGTGGCATCGAGCAACACGCTTTGGGTGATGTGCCGGTGCACTTCTTCAAGGACGTCCGTCGTGCCGGTGACGCTGACGACTTCCACATGCTTCGTCTGGGGGTCGCCGTCGCCCCACCAGTCACGTATCTGTGCGACTGCCTGGTCCGGAGCGACGCGTTCGGGGCCGTGGGACGACTCGGACATGGAACTCCCTACTGCGGCGGATTGACATGCAGCATAGCCTTCGCCCAAACCGAGCCGATGGCTGAGAGATGACGATCCATCTCGGCCTGCATCTCATCCTCATTCTCAGTGCGTATCTTCTTCACCCTGTTGGCTATCTGCTGGTCGGTGAGCCCGCTCTTTTCCTGCTGGCTCTTCAACTTCGCCCGCGCCGCCTCCCGCTCGGCCACACCTTCGGGATCGGTCCGGTATGTGGTGCTGTAGTAGACGGGAACCCTTCCGTCCTTGAATTCTGGGTGCGTACGCAGTCGTGTCGAGCAATCGGCGTGCCCCTGCCCGGAACCGCACGGCTCACGCTCCGTGTAGAGGCCGGCTATTCGGTACTTCTTACCTTCCGGACCGGAGTTCGTCCTGTCGAACCAGTCGAGAAGATGTTTCTCCGAGTGCCTGGGAGTGACACCGGTGGGGTCCGCCGGGACTGAGGAGTCGACAACGAAGGTGCTGTTTCCGTTGTTGTCGACGACTTCGATGACGGCGTAGTTCTTGCCCGAGAAATCGGGCTTGTGTGGCGCCATGGCGTCGATGAGGGCGTTGACCTGGGCATTGGTGGGGCTGGCTTTGTGTTCTCCGGTGACTCGATGATGGAGTTCGGAGATGTTCTTGTTGGTCTCCGGATCCGAACGGTACATCTTCGGGAACTTCGCGTTGGCCTCGTCGCGGGCCTCGGAGCTGCGAGCCCGAGGGTTGTCGGAGGCCACGTCGGGTGTTCCGTCGGAGCGCGTGGAGCCCGCGTAGGGGCGGCCGTCCCGGTCGTGCTCGGGATTGTGGCCCACTCCCTGGCTCTCATGGAATCCGAGGCTGAGCCGGGCGAGTGAGGCGACGACGGCGTACCGCTGTCCGTCGTTCATCTGACGGAAGTCGTCGCCCAGCGCGTCTTCCAGTTCCTGGCGCGTGAAGGCGGTGGGTGGAAGGTCCGTGTCGCCGTTCTCACGGGCCTGATGGTACGCGTCCATCCGGTCCGCGGCGGCCTGCAGGAGCGGCGTCAGACGGCCTTCGTCCGCCCAGTTCCGCAGACTGTCGTGCACGGGATCCAGCCCGATGCGGTAGACCTTCAGGCCGCGCGCAGCATCCGGGTCGTAGTCCTTGTGTTCGTCCCGGTCGTCGCTCGGGTAGTTGCGCACCGTCTGTTGGGGCGAGTCCGGAGGGAGGTTCTGGTGCTCCTCCGTCCTGTCCTCCGGCTTGGGCAACGACTTGTTGCGCTCTTCCCGGGTGGGGTCGTCAGGCAGATTCTGGTTGTTCTTCTTCGGATCTGCGCCTGCTGGATCCTCCGGCGGCCGACGGTCGGTCCCGGCGGGGGCTGCTGGGAACTGTCGGCCGGCCTGGTTGGTGCTGTGGGAACGTGAGCGGTCACTGGTGGACCCACCGTCGGGCGAGACCGGCTGCCTGTTCCCGTCCAGCGGAATCGCGAAGACCCCGTGGTCCCCGCTGTGCAGCGGCTTCGAGCTCTGCTGCCCCGTCTGGGCGTCGATGTAGGTGATCTCGCCGTTGTGGTTGACGGCATTCCACGCGTGTGCCCGCCCGTTGGCGTCCTGCGTGATGATCACGGCCTGGGAGCCGTGCCCGCTGTCGCGGAGAGTGTTCTCCAGGCGGTTGAAGGCGTCGCGGCCGTTGCCCAGGTCGTTGAAGCGGGCGCCCAGTGTGTTCTCGATGCGGTCGCGGCCGCCCTTCTCGCCGCGGTCCGAGGGGTTGCCGTCGGCGTCCAGGTCGGGCGTACGGCTGGCCGCTGCGGTGGGGTTGCCCGCGTACGTGTCCACCACGGACAGGGCCACGTCGACGCAGTTGTTGTTGCGGCCGGGGGCGTCTCGGCCTTCGCCGTTGATGCGCTCGACCCAGGGGCCGTCTGCCGGGTTCGGCGGTCGGGTCGGGTCGCCGTTCTCGTCTCGGGGGACCGAGTTCTCGAGGGCGTCCTGTTCACCCCGGGTGGGTTCGATGACGCCCCCCGGGGGGGTGGTGTTGCGGGTCTCCGAGGCCGGGGTCGGGGGGTGCTTCGGCTTCGGGTGGTCCGAGGAGCTCTGCTGGTTGGGGTTGGTGGGGGTGGAGTCCGGGGTCTGCGTGGTGGGCTGGTGGGGCCGGTTGCTCGGCACTTGGGTCACGTGGTGGATCGGGACCGGGGTGACCTGG
Source organism: Streptomyces bullii (assembly GCF_042657145.1). Classification (NCBI taxonomy): domain Bacteria; kingdom Bacillati; phylum Actinomycetota; class Actinomycetes; order Kitasatosporales; family Streptomycetaceae; genus Streptomyces; species Streptomyces bullii. The sequence continues at coordinate 25,951 of NZ_JBHSNY010000018.1, read as the reverse complement.
GGCTGCTGTTGCTGGTTGGGGTTGTTCGCCGACTGCTGCTGGGTGTTGGGCTGCGCGCCCGGCTGGTTCGGAGTGTTCGGCGTGCCGCCCGCAGGCTGGTGGGGTGGCCTTGCGGGGGTGGACCCGGCGCTCGGTTGATTGGGTGTGCCCGCCGTGCCCTGAGTGGTGGGGCCGGGCTGCGTCGAGGAGTTCGGGGTTCCGCTGCTCGGCGTCGAGGTCCGCTCGGGACCGGTACCGGTCGAGGTGGAGGGCGTCGACGTGGGGGCGCTGGTGGACGGCGATGCCGTCCGGGTGGGCGACGACTGGCCCGGGTTCTGATTCGGGGCCGTCGTGCTCGGGTTCTGGCTGGTGGCCGGGTTCGTATTCGAGCTCTGGCCAGGGGTCGTACCGGGGGTGTTCCGGGGCGTGCTGCCGTCGCCCGGCGTCGTGCCAGGGGCGTTGCGGGACGGCGTACCGTCACCCGGCGTCGTACCTGGGCTGTTCCTGGGCGGTGTCCGATCGCCCGGCGTCGTACCAGGCGTGTTGCGCGGCGCCGTGCTGTCGCCCGGCGTCGAACCAGGGGTGGCGCGCGGCGGAGCCCCGTCGCCCGGCGTCTTGCCAGGCGTGCGCTGCGTCGGTATTCGGCCGTCCGGCGTGCTCGGGGTGCTCGGCGTCCCCGGCGTACGCCCGTCCGCCGCACCAGGTATTCGGCCGTCCGGCGTCGGAGTGCTCCGAGACGTCGTCGGCGACGTGGGACTCGGCGTCGAAGCAGGCCCCGTCCCCGCGGGAGACGGCGTACCAGGCGTGCTGCCGGAAGGATTCCTCGCCGCACCCGAGTTGGCGCTCGGGCTGGTCGGGCCCGTCCCCGCCGGCGTACCGCCGGACGCCCCCGCACCCTGGGGCGAGCCGCCCGCGACACCCGCGGTGGCTGGCGCCACAGGCGACGTAGGCATGGCCGAGCCGCCGTCCGTACGGCCACCCGATCCCCCCGACGAGGGGTCGGCCGTCGGCGCCGTAGGGGCGGCGTTGGCCGCGGTGGGCGCGGTGGCGGCCAGGCCGTCGATCTGGGTGCCGATCGATCCGCCCCCCGGCGAGGACGACGTACCGCCGGACGCCGCGGACGTGGGCGCGGACTGCGGAGTCGGGGACGACAGGCCGGATACGGGGGAGCCGCCGCCCGAGTGCGAGGGGCCGGACGTGCTCGGAGTGCCGGACGAACCGTTGGAGCCCGCACCGCCAGGTGAGGCTCCGCCCGGCGAGGGGTCGTCGAAGTCCGACAGCGACGGCCCTGACAGAGCGGGCGTCGGCCTCGGGTACGAGGTGTCCGAGGAGGACGGACTCCCCGAGTCCGACCCGGAACCGGAGTTGGGGCCCGCCCCGACATCCGGCGCGCCGATGTCGTTGCCGCCGGTGTCTGCGGATATCCCGCCGCCTATGTTCACGCCAGGGCCGCTGCCGTTGCTCGCGCGTGTCGGCGTCGAGGAGTCCGACCCCGACGAACTCGCGTCGAAAGACGAGGAGTTGGACGACGATGAGTCAGAACTCCCCGCCCCGGAGTCCTTGCCGCTCCCACTGCCACTGTCCTTGCCGTCTACGCCGCTGCCGCTATTGCTCCCACCGTCGCTGCCCGGCGTCCCCGACACCCCGTCGTACCCGTCGATACGGCTGTCGATCGCGTCCCGGGCCCGGCTGCCCGCCTTCTGGCCCAGGCTGTCGCGCACGCCCTCGGCGAAGGTCTGCGGGCTCTGTCGGAGGGCCTCCAGACCTGCCTCTCCGCCTGCCTTCATGGTGGTGCCGAGGTCGTAGCCCTCCTGGGCACCGAAGCCGACGTTCACCGTCTGGCGGACTAGGTCGGTGATCATCGCCTCGACCGCGGAGATCGCGGGCTCCTTCAGCGTCTCGATGAGCGCCTCGATCATCGCCTGTTTGAGCTCGTCCAGGATGCGCCGGACGATTACGCGGGCGGCCTGGGTGGCGCCCATTCCCGCGACCGAGGACAGACCGAAGGTGACCGGTGCGGCGGCCGCGGCGGCGGCGATCTGAATGGCGAGGGCGATCAGTTGGGCGATCACCGCCCATTTGGCGAACTCGACCAGGTAGGCGCAGGCCTCCAGGACGTTCGCGATGAGGTAGGCGGCCTGGGCGGCGTTCGCGAGGTAGCCGTCGGAGCCGTCTCCGCCGTCGAACTTCTTGTACGTCTTCCGGAACGCGTCGATCGAGTCGCCGGCGTTGTGTGCCACCACCGTGCCCGCGACGGTGTTCGCCCTGGTGTGCAGCTCGGTGACGTCGTCGCCGAACTTCCGCCAGAGCTCGGCGCAGTCTCTGAGCTTGTCCTCGTTCGCCGTCGGCCACTTGTAGCCGAGCATCTCGAGAACCCATTCGAGCTCGTCCGGCAACATCATCGCCACAGCAGCACGCACCCCCGTCAGACAGCACGGCCGTACAACTCCCTCACCCGTCAAGGGAAATCACACAGGAGTACAGCCGCCCGCAAAGTTTACGGACTCATCTACAGGCGACTTCAGAGGGTTGCTGTCACAAATCTGTTGCAGGTCCGCGCCGTTGCCCGAGAGCGGCCGCGGTCCGCGGCGGTCGTCCGCCGCCGTTACGTCAGGGCGTACGGCCCTTCGTGCGCTGCCGGTGTCCCTTGACGTCGGGAGCGCCGATGTGGCCGGTCGCGCGCTCGGACTCGCCGAGCCAGATGTGCGGGACGTGCTGCTGGACTGCCGCGACCATCTGCTGCCGGCAGGGGGCAGGGAAGGGCAGACGGTAGCGCAGGCGGGGAAGTTGGGGGTGCAACGGCTCCTCGTCGCGGACCAGGGCCCACAGGACCGGGTCGTCCCGGTCGATGGGGCCGGTCGGGAACAGCTCCAGGGAGTAAACCTTCTGGTGGCTGCCCATCTTGCTCCAGTACAGGCCGACACCCGCGAGGCTCTGCCAGGCGATGACGTTGCGGCGATCTGCGTTCTCGACCCACAGGCCCGTGTGGTCCACGAGGATCCTGGTGCGGCGACTCGCCCAGTTGGCGGTGAAGAGGAACACGCCCACGACACCGAGCGCGAGCATGAACACCAGGCCCACGAACCCCGCGACGCTGGACTCCCCCTTCTGGTTCCCGGTAGCAACCACGACGGCGCCGATGACGCCGACGACGCCGAGCGCGATGAGGACGACGGAGCAGGGGAGCCCGGTCATGGCGCCGCGGCGGCCGGTACGAATGACCGTGGCATCGGGAGCGGGGGAGGGCGTCTGCGAGGGCAACATGGTGCGTGAGCCTCGAATTCACCCACTGCCCCGTCATGACGACGTACGGCCGGGAACGCGGCGGGGAACAGGTACAGGTGCGGGTGGCGAAGCGGCGAGTGCGGGGCCCGGTCCCGCCCGGCATGGACGAGTTCAGGGTGCGTCTTCCAGGGGTGAAGTGACCGGGGTTCGTGGGGGAACGACCTCGGGAGGCGCGGAACGCGCGCGGCAGTCTCATGGTTCTCGGGGCGATACTGACTGTCGCGAGAAACCGGCCGGCCGCAGCCCACGCCTGCGAGCTGCGGCCGGAAACCGAACCGAATCCCGGGTCAGACCTTGGTGAAGCACATCGTGTAGTCGAAGCCCCGGTGGTCGTCGTGCTGGATGCCGTAGTCGTACCCCGAACCGCATTCCTGGCCTTGACCGGGCATCAGCCCACCCGTCTGGTACTCGGCCTCGGGCGAGCCGCAGTCGACGACCGTGGGCACCGGCTCGCCCTGCGGGTCCGCGACCTTGACGCAGTCGCCGGCGCAGGCTGTCCGCCGGTGTCAGTCGGGCCACCACCGGGGCGGCACTCCCGGACGTGAGGGGAGATACTGCCGAAGGGCAAGGCAAAGGGCAAGGAGCGGCGAGGAGAGGCGACATGACCAGGCAGCCCGACAACTCACGGAATCCACAGGGCGCTTCGCAGGACCGCGGGGTACTGGACGAGGCACTCGAACCGGAGCAGATCCGCTCCCTGAACTCCGCCCTGCGCAAGCTGACCGAGACCGACGGCGTCAGCAAGGACCTGCAGGAGGCGGCCAAGAGGATGCTCTCCGGCCGCCTCGCCCTGCGCGACGCCCTGGACGACCCCGCGGTGGCCCGCGCCCTGGGCTCGGGCATGTCCTCCCTGCGCGGTCAGTGGGAGTCGCTGTCGGAGGAGGAGCGCGAGCAGATCAGGCGAGGGGAGGCACCGGCGGGCGGAGACGCCCCCTCGGGGCCGTCCGAGCCGAGGAGCTCGAAGGACCAGTCCTCGCAGTCCGGCAAGAAAGGCCAAGGACGGCACAGCGGCGGGTTCTCGCTGTACTGATCACGGACGCCTACTGATCACGGACGCCTACTGATCACGAAGACTGTTGCTGCTTGCGGTACAGCGCGATGGCCGTCTCGGTCGGGTGGTTGGGGACGGTGACGGTCTCGCCGGTCTCCTTCGAGACGACGATCTTGCTGCCGCCGGGCGGAGCGGGCTGGGGCCGCCCGGCGGCGTCCGTGACGGGCGGGAACACCGCGCACACCAGGTACCCGATGTCGAACTCCTCGACGCGCAGCTCCGCTGGGGTGCCGTCCGGCAGCTTGGGCTCCGCATACCGGCTGCGCACGATGTCGAGGACCTGCTCGGGGGTCGTCGGCGGTGTCACGGATCGCTCTCCTTGTTCTCTTGGCGGGATCTACCGGGGCCCGGTCAGAACAACCCGTGCCACATCTGCTCGACGATGAGCGACCACCAGGTGTCCGGGTTCGCCAGCGCGGAAGCGTCGACGGCCACCAACTGCGCCTGCAGCGCCGCCACCTCGCCGCCCGCCGCAACCGGATCCAGCCCCCGCATACGCTGCCGCGCGACATCGAGCAGCGCCAGGCAGCGGGCGAAGGCAGCCGCCGAGACATTGACGTACCGAGCCGCGGCCGTGACCGGATCCACCGCCCACACCGCGCCGAGCCCGTCCGGCTGCCCCGCACCCGGCCGGCACTGCACCGCAACCACCGCGACCCCGTCGAAGCCGATCCGCACCAGATGCGCCAGGGCGCCGATCTTCTCCTCGCCGGCCGGGCTGCGCCGCTCGCGCAGATTCGTGGCGACGTCGGTGAACAGGCCGCCGGCCGGAGGGGCGTCGGGCCGGTCGGCGGTGAAGAAGAGCGGGACGTCGGCAGGGAGCCCCGCCCGGGTGAGCGTCGACTTGGTGGTGTCGGGCAACGGGCTGTCGGCGATGTCGTCGGCGTCGTAGCGACGTACGCCGTCCTGACCGAAGACCTCGACGAGATGGCGCCCCAGCGCCACGTCACGCATCGGTTCCGCGGGCGTCACCTGAGCCGGCACCGGGACGCGGTGCGGCCGGGGCGGCGGCTGCTGTCCCGCGATCCGATGCATCGTCTCGACCTGCTCGACCAGCGCCGCGACGCCCTCCGCGCGCGCTTCGGGACGGGCGCCGTAGGTCTGTGAGCAGGAGAGCCGGGCGTTGGGGAAGGCGTTGAGGAGTTCGGCCGTGTAACCGCCGGGGAGCAGGCTGGGGCGCAGGTCGGTGTGGATGGCCAGGACGGTGTCGACGGGGACGTTCATGCGCCGCAGCTCGGCCCACGCCTGGTACTCGGCGGGGGGCAGGCCGGGAGCGGAGGTACGGAAGAGGGTGGTCTCCTCGCCGTTCGCCGGGTCGACGTACGTGAAGACGGCGGTGTTGCCGGGGCCGGTGACCGGACGGGCACCTCCCGCGGAGCCCTCGTCCTGTGCCGCGCCGCCATGCTTCTGCCGGTACATCCGGATGACCTCGTCGACCGGCACCGACGGCCAGACCGTCAGCTCGCCCGTACGGCGGTCCACGACCCCGCACGCGTTGCCGATCTCGGCGGGCGGTCGCCGCTCCCCGGTCACCGGATCACGCTCGGGCTCCGCAGGCGCGGCCCACACGACCCAGCCCAGGTCGAACTCCTGCATCCGCACCTCGCGGCGCGGCTCCGTTGAGCCTTCCGGGTTGAGCCAACGGTCGGCGACGGCGAGCGCCTGCTCCTGGCTGGTCACGGGGAGGCTCCTTCGGAAATGGTCGGTCGAGAGTGGTGAAGAGGGGCGACGGGGCGGGCCCGCCCCGTACGTGCCTACGAGGCTATCGCCGCGTCCGCCGGGCGGATGCGGAGGGCCTTCGCCCCGCGTTCGGTCGCCACGACCAGGATGCCGTCGGGGGACAGGTCGGCGGAGATGAACGGGACGTCGGAGATCAGGGCGGCGACGACCTCCTGACTCGCCCGGTCCCAGACCCGCAGGTAGTCGGCGCCACGGCTCAGCCCCAGCGGGGCGGCGGCCCGCTCGTCCTCGGAGGGACGCAGAATCCGCCCGGGGTCGGCGTCGGGAAGCTGATCAGGTTGCAGGAGGCCATGGACCAGCACCGCGGAACCGCCACCCTCGCCGACCGGCTGCGCACCGGGCGTGCCCGCAGGCACGACGAGGACGGCGACCGGGGCGGCCGGCCCCTCGGGCTGCGGCAGGCTGCCGACGGTCACGGCGCTGACCCCGGGAACAGGCAGGCTCCACAGCGTTCGCCAGGGTAGGTCGAGTCCGAGCCGGCCGTGTATGGCGTCGGCGTACTCGTACAGGCCGTCCTCGACGAACGCGGTCTCCAACAAGGCGGCCCGCAGCACGGCGGGCGCCTGGGTGCGGGTCAGCAGTGGCGCCGTACGCAGGTACGTACGGGCCGGTGCGCCGAGCTCGTCAGCGGGTACGGCTTCGACGGCGGCGCGCAGCGGCACCGGGTCGGCGTGGACGAACAGACCGGGGTCCGTGAGAAGTTGGGGAAGAAGACCCGCCTCCAGCGTGTGGCCCGCGATGTGGTCGCGTACGTACGGGTCGGCCTTGCTCCAGTCCTGCTCCGGCACGGCCTTAAGAAGGGCCATCGCGATCTGCGTCTGAGCGGCGCGGACGTTCGGCAGACCGGCGCGGATCTCGTCACCGATGGCCGGGTGCATCAGCCTCAGCAGCGTACGCCCGCCGTCAGCCCCCTCCGCCTCCTGCTCCTCCGGCTGTACGAAGGGCCCGGCGAGCAGCATCCCGCCCGCGATGGCTTGGCCCATGTCCTGCCCCGCGACCGCACTCGCCAGCCGCGCCCACAGGTGGACGGGCATGCCGTCGGCCTCGGCCAGGGCGAGCGGCGCCAGTAGCAGCCGCAGCGTCTGGGGGTCGGCGCCGAGCCGCCGGGCGTGCAGGTCCAGGGCCTCACCGAGGGAGGTCGGCAGGTGCCTCTCGTCGGCCGGGTCGAAACCCTCCGGAGCCATCAGGAGGCAGTTGACGGCGAGTTGGACGACCAGCGGACTGGTCCCGGCCCGGCGGCCGATGGCCGCTGCCAGGGCGAGGCGGGCGGCGGGGTCGACGGTGAACGGCAGCTCAGGCGCCCCGAACTCCGGGCTCAGCGCAACCTGGGCGTGCAGTACCAGGCCCTCGGGGTCCGCCCACTGCGGCTCGTCGAGATCGATGACCTGGGCGGTGCCGGGCGGCAGTCCCCCGGCCAGCTCGGCGGCCAGGGGGCGCGGCACCTCGGCCAGGAGACGGACGGTCTCTGTGGTGGCGAGGGGGGCGAGGACCTCCCGTACGAGCCGTGCGGGCTCACCCGCGGCCCGGACCGGACCGGCGCGGTCGACGTCCGGCACGACGACGGTCACCGGCTCGTCGAGCGCGGCCAGCTCCGCGTACACCTGCGCGGTGCTGTCGGCGTTCAGCTCGAAGTGGTCGGCGAGCAGCCACAGCAGCTGCGCCGCGGTCAGTCCGTCGGCGGCGGGCACAGCCGGGGCCGGCAGGTCCGGCGGCACCGTCGACGGGTCCATCGCGTCCAGCGGCAGCCGCTTGCGGTAGTCCGGCTCGCACAGCATCAGGAACCCGGTGAGCAGCCGCGAACGCCCGCTGCCCGAGCCGCCGGTGAGGACGACCACGCGCGGAGCGCCGGGCGCGGCCGCGCGCCATGCGGCGAGCGCGCGCAGCGCGGCGGTCCGGCCGCCGATGTGGGGGTGCGGTGGGTAGTCCTCGGTCGAGCCGGTCATGGGTCCCCGTCCTGCGCCATGTCCTGCGCCATGTCCTGAGCCATCGCGGACGCCTTCGCCTACGACCCCGATCTTAGGCTCGCAGGCGACCTAGTCCGCAGACACACCCTCGTTGTGCGGCGCAGGCTCCAGGTCGAACTCCCCGTCCCGCGCCCCGAGTACGAACGCCCGCCACTCCGCCTCGGTGTACCGCAGCACGGTGTCGGGATCGAGGGAGGACCGCATGGCCACCGCACCCTGCGGCAGGTAGGCGATCTCGACCCGCTCCTCGTGCTCCTCGGTGCCGGGCGCGCAGTGCCACTCGACCCCCGAGATGTCGAGCGCATACAGCTCGTCCCGCTCCCGTTCCTTGCGGGCCTTGATGTCCTCGGCCTGAGTCCCGACCTCGTTGTCCCGTGCCTCGGTCATGCTGCTGGGGCCTCTTCCTGACGTGCGGACGACGTACGGGTCTCACCCTACTTGCGCGAGTCCTGCTCACGTTGCGGAATGGGCAGGTCACCCAGAGAGGTCAGAGGTCCTGGCGAGGGCGCAACGTGCTGTGCACGACGCCGGACGGCACCTTCACCTGACCGTCGTACTGCGCGGTCGTCTCCCGCCAGACGGCGTCCTGGTCGGCCTCGTTCCGCTCGTGCGCCACGCCCATCTTGGTGAAGGCGACGCCCATTCCCGCGAGCCGCTCCGCCAGGCTGGCCATCGACTCGTACATGCCGTCGCGCAGGCCCTCGTAGACGACGCCGAACTTCTCGCCGATGTCGTCGTCGCCCCACGGCGGGGTGTCGCCCTTCTCCAGCGCCGTCAGGCCCTGCTTCAGGCGCCGTGCGGCCTGGCCGAAGTCATAGCCGACGTTGAACATGTGGAAGCCCTCGGTCTTGAGGACCGCGGGATCGGAGTTCATGAAGTCCGACGACACAACTGCCCCCCGTGGCTCGTCTTTTCCGTCGCAAGGCAACCTTAGCGCCGGCACCCGTACACGACCCATCCGCAGGTACGGGATCTCCCCTGTACGAGCTGCCCCGGTACGAGATCCCATTGCCGAGACCCACCCACGGGCAACACGGAGGGGCGGCACCCACCCGGGTACCGCCCCTCCGCCCGCGGCGGCCGACCCTCAGAACCGAGGGCCCCCTCAGGACCAGGGCCCTCAGAACCGAGGCGGCAGCCACCCCGTCTGAATGAGCTGCCCACCGCGCCGACGCGTGTGGAAGTACCCACGGCCGGGCGGCAGTTGCGACGGCGTGATGTTGCCCAGCAGCGCGCCCTCGGTACGGTCGCCGGAGAGCACCACGCCCTGGGCGCCCAGCTCGCGCATGCGCTGCATCACCGGCTCGTACAACGACCGGCTCGCACCGCCCGAGGCGCGCGCGATGATGATGCGCAGACCGATGTCACGGGCGAACGGCAGGTACTCCAGGAGCGGGGACAACGGGTTCATGCCGGTCGCCACCAGGTCGTAGTCGTCGACGATGACGAACGCGTCCGGGCTGCTGTACCAGCTGCGGTTGCGCAGCTGCTCGGGCGTGACGTCCGGGCCCGGCATACGGCGGCTCATCGAACCGGCCAGGCCCTCCAGCGTCTCCGTCAGGGCGGGCGCCGACGCGCAGTACCGGGACAGGTGCGTCTCGGACACGCCCTCCAGGTGGGCGCGCCGGTAGTCACCCATGACGATCTTCGCCCGGTCCGGCGTGTAGCGCTCGGTGATCTGCTTGATGAGCAGCCTGAGCAGCGCGGACTTACCGGACTCGCTCTCACCGAACACGATGAACAGCGGGTCCGTCTCGAAGTCGACGAAGACCGGCGACAGCGACGACTCGTCGATGCCGATGGCGACCCCGCGGTCCGGGTGCTCGAAGCCCTTGGGCAGCCGGTCCGACGGCAGCATGGTGGGCAGCAGCCGGACGGCGGGGGCGTGGCTGCCCTGCCAGTTGTCGTTGATGCCGCGGATGAGGATCGACGTGGCCTCGGACAGGTCCTCGGTCGCCGAGGAGCCGTCGACCCGGGGCAGCGCGGTCATGAAGTGCAGCTTGTCCTGGGTCAGACCGCGGCCCGGGACGCTCGCCGGCACGTTCTGTGCGACCTTGCGGTCGATCTCCGACTCGGTCGGGTCGCCGAGCCTGAGCTCGATGCGATTCTGCAGCATGTCCTTGAGGGCGGGCCGCACTTCGGTGTAGCGGCTCGCGGTCAGGATCACGTGCACGCCGAAGCCGAGGCCGCGCGTCGCGATCTCCGTGACGGTGGACTCCAGCAGCTCGTAGTCCGTCTTGAAGGTCGCCCAGCCGTCGATGACCAGGAACACGTCACCCCAGGGCTGGTCGGGCAGCTGCCCGGCGGCCCTGCGCTGCCGGTAGGTCTGGATGGAGTCGATGTTGTGGGCGCGGAAGTACTCCTCCCGCGTGTTGAGGATGCCCTCGACCTCACTGACCGTACGGCGCACCTTCTCGGCGTCGAGACGGTTGGCGACCCCGCCGACGTGTGCCAGCTCCTCCATCGCGATCAGACTGCCACCACCGAAGTCCAGGCAGTAGAACTGCACTTCGGACGGAGTGTGGGTGAGGGCGAACGACGAGATGAGCGAGCGCAGCAGCGTCGACTTGCCGGACTGCGGACCACCGACGAACAGACCGTGCCCCGCACCTCCGGAGAAGTCCCGGTACAGCACGTCACGCCGCTGCTCGAACGGCTTGTCCACCATGCCGACCGGCACATTGAGCCGGCCGAGCGCCGTGTAGTCGGGAGCGGTCAGGCCGCGGTCCTGGGTGACGGCGAGCTGCGGAAGCAGCTGCTCCAGGGAGGGCGCCTCCTCCAGCGGGGGCAGCCACACCTGGTGGGCGGGCGGGCCCTGGTTGATCATCTTGCTGACGATGACGTCCAGGACGGTGTCGGCGAGCGCGTCGTCGACCTGGTCGTCGGCCTCCGGCTCCGGGACGACCGGCTGCGGGGGCAGCTCCACATGGCCCGCCGTGAACAGGGCGGGCCGCAGCTGCGTGGAGCGGCTGACCCGGGACGGGCCCTCGCCGTGGTACGGCCCGGACACGTACGCCGCCTTGAAGCGGACCATGGTGTCGGTGTCGTACCGCAGATAGCCGGAACCGGGGATCGACGGCAGGTGGTAGGCGTCCGGGACGCCGATCGCCGTACGGGACTCGGCGGCGGAGAAGGTCCGCAGACCGATCCGGTACGACAGATAGGTGTCCAGGCCGCGCAGCTTGCCCTCCTCCAGGCGCTGCGAGGCCAGCAGCAGGTGCACACCCAGCGAACGGCCGATACGGCCGATCTGGATGAACATGTCGATGAAGTCCGGCTTGGCGGTGAGGAGTTCGGAGAACTCGTCGAGCACGATCACCAGCGAGGCCATCGGCTCCAGCGCGGCGCCCGCGGCCCGCGCCTTCTCGTAGTCGTGCAGGTTGGCGTAGTTGCCCGCCGAACGCAGCAGCTCCTGCCGGCGCTGCATCTCACCCGTGATCGCGTCGCGCATACGGTCGACGAGGGTGAGGTCGTCGGCGAGGTTGGTGATGACGGCCGCGGTGTGCGGCATGTCCGCCATGCCGGCGAAGGTCGCACCGCCCTTGAAGTCCGCGAGGATGAAGTTCAGCGTCTCCGAGGAGTGCGTGACCGCCAGACCCAGCACCAGCGTGCGCAGCAGCTCGGACTTGCCGGAACCGGTCGCGCCGACGCACAGACCGTGCGGGCCCATGCCCTCCTGCGAGGCCTCCTTCAGGTCGAGCATGACCGGCTCGCCGTTCTCGCCGACACCGATCGGCACCCGCAGCCGCTCGTGCAGGGTGCGCGGACGCCAGGTGCGGGAGACGTCGACGGAGCCGGCGTCGCCGATGCCCATGAGGTCGGTGAAGTCCAGGTTGGACAGGAGGGGCTCGCCCTCTTCCGCGGAGCCGACCCGGAAGGGGGCGAGCTGCCGCGCCAGGGATTCGGCCTGGGCCGCGTTCAGCAGGTCCGGCTTGCCGCTGTAGGCGGACTCGTGGCCGACGAACAGCCGCATCCGGTCCGGCTTGGCGTAGATCGTCAGACCCGCGCGCAGCTCCTCCTCCAGTTCTCCGGGCGCGATCTCCAGGAAGGTGACGCCCTGGAGACCCTCGGCGCTGGCGAGTTCGGAGTCCGGCGGCACGGTGCCGCCGTCGAGCACCACGATCAGGTGCGGCTGGTCGTAGACCGGGTTCGCCTCACGGTTCCAGCGGGGCCTGTCGTCGAGCTGGTCCGCCAGCGCCTCCTCCAGCTCGCCGAGGTCGTCGAAGAGGAGCCGTACCGAGCCCGCTCCGTCCTTGGACTTCGGGTGCTGGCTGTGCGGCAGCCACTTGATCCAGTCCCAGTCCGCCGCCGCGGAGGGGTGCGCCACCACGGCGATCACCAGGTCCTCGGGCGAGTGCAGCGTCGCCAACTGGGCAAGGGCCGAGCGGGCGTTGCCGTAGACCGTGTCGGTCTCGCCGCAGATCGTCACGTGGTAGAAGGCCCGCAGCGAGACGGCGACGGGCAGGTCGTGGAGACTGCCGTGCGCGTCGAGGAAGGCCTTCATGGCCGCCGCGGTGAGCGGCTCCAGCTCGTCCTTCGGGGCCGTCTCCGGGGCGACGAGCGGGGTGTTGAGCTGCTGCACGCCCCGGCCGATCCGTACGGAGGCGAAGTCCGCGTCCGTCGGGCGGCGCTCCCACAGACGCTTGCTGTCGGCCGCCACCGCCCACAGCTGCTCCGGGTCGGGGTGCTGGAAGAGCTGGCTGCTCCGCTGGAGTTCGGCGGTCTTGTGCACGTCCTTGCGGACCTGCTCCAGATAGCGGAAGTAGTCACGCCGGTCCTGGGCCATCCCGGCGCCGCCGCCCTGCCGGGACTTGGCGAACTGGGCGATGGCCATGGCCAGGGTCGAGGCCAGCATCAGCCCGCCGACCACCCTCATGTAGGAGGGCAGGTTGGGCATGAAGAAGAAGCCGACCGAACCCAGCATGCCCATCATGGGCAGCAGGTTCATCAGCATGCTCTCGTCGCCCTCGCGTGGAATCTCGGGCGGCGTCTCGAGTTTGACCTCGCCGTCCGGGACGGCCGGGGGCACTGTCCGCGGCGGCCGTTTGATGATGACGACGCTCACCGATGCACTCATCCTTCGCGATTGATACGTCCTGGCACCGACGCCCCCGTGTACCGCGACGTGTTCTCGTTCGCGTAGGCGTCGTTCGCGTAGGCGTCGATCCTACTGATGCGCCTGATGCGGGGAGAGCCAGGAGGATGGAGATGCCAAGGGGGTACGGGGAGAATTGAGGGAGGCAGGCCCTGTGCCCCGCGCGGCAGCGGATAAGGTGGCGCTTCGCGTCGTACGAGCGGCGTGCAGCAGTCTTGTCTAGCAGGGGGAAACACCAGGTGAGCACGGGGACTTCGACAGGTTTCTGCCGAATCACCATCGCAGCGCCGGACAGTCGTGTCGACGTCGCGCTTCCGGAGGACCTGCCGATCCAGGATCTCTTCCCTGAGATCGTCAGGCTCTCGGGCCTGGTGCAGTCGGACACCAGCCCCGCCGGCTACCACCTCGTGACCCGCGAGGGCCAGGTGCTCGACGCGAGCCGTTCGTTGCTGGAGCACCGGGTCAGGGACGGCGAGGTACTGCTGCTGCGGACCTTCGCCGACTCCCTGCCGCCGGCCGTCCACGACGACGTGGTCGACGCGATCGCGCAGGCGGTCAAGCAGGACATCCGCAGCTGGAACGACAACCTGATGCGGGTGGCCGGTCTCGTCGCCGGGTCGGTGCTGCTGGTCATGCTCGGCTTCGTGTTCTGGTTCGCGGACCCGGTGCGGCACGACATGAACGGCCTCCAGGGCATCCTCGCCGGAGTGACCGCACTCGCCCTGACGTCGCTCGCCGGCGTCCGGGCCCGGGTGTACGAGGACCGCGGCTCCGCCGTCGCGCTCGGCGTCTCGGCGCTGCCGCACGCGCTCATCGCGGGCTCGGGTGTCATCCCCCAGGACGCGGGCGAAGGCCCGGGCAGGCTCCAGTTCCTCGTCGGCTGCGTCGCCGTGCTGCTCTGCTCCGTCGTGCTGATCATGCTGCTGCCGCAGGGGGACGCCCCGTTCGTTGCCGCGGCGCTGGCCGCCGGGATCGGCACGCTCGCCGTCTTCTGCGGTGTCCTCACCGAGGCGGAGCCGCGGGAGATCGCCGCCGGCACCGCCGTCGTCGCGCTGGCCGTCGTCGGCTTCCTGCCCGGCTGGTCGGCCCGCTTCGCCAAGCTGCCGATCGGCTTCCGCAACCCCGAGGACCTCGCCAGGGCCCGCCGCGAGGGCCACGAGCGGGACGTCGAGGCCATCGACGTCCAGCGCATCGTCGCGCAGACCAGCCGGGGCCACGAACTGCTGCTCGGAATGGTCGGCGGCTGTGCCGCCGTGATCATCGGCGCGGGCGGCGCGGTGCTCGGCTTCAGCGACAGCGGCTGGGCCCAGCTGCTGGCCCTGTGCACCGGCCTCGCCGCGATGCTGCGGGCGCGCCTGTTCCGCTACACGGCCCAGGTCAGCTGCCTGTTCGTGGCCGGCGTCGGCACGCTCGCCCTGCTGGTCCTCGGCCTCGCGATCTCGCCGCCGGCCGACGTCATCAGGGAACTGCTCCAGGGCAACTCCGGCCCGGTCGACGTACGGACCCTGTGGCTGGGCGCCACGGTCGCGGTGGTCGTGCTGATCCTGATCGCCATCGCCCTGATCGTGCCGCAGAAGGGGCTCTCTCCCTTCTGGGGCCGCATGCTGGACCTCGCGGACTCGCTCGTGCTGCTCTCCCTGGTCCCGATCTGCCTGGCCGTCCTGGACGTCTACAGCAGGGTCCGCGGCGGTATCTGAGGTCCCCGGGCCGGGGCGGCCGGCCCAGCGGGAATCCGGCCACGTTCGGGCTGGTACCCTGGCTGACGGCCGTTCGTGTACGCACCCCCGGAGCCCATCGCTCTGGAGGCCGCGCCCAGCGGATCCCCGCCTTCCGAGTCACGGAAGATCCCCCGAGAAGAAGACCGGGGGCACTCGGTGGCAATTCACAGACTATGAGGAGTACGCGTGTCGCTCGACGCCGCTACGAAGAAGCAGATCATCTCCGAGTTCGGTACCAAGGAGGGTGACACCGGCTCCCCCGAGGTCCAGGTCGCTCTGCTGTCCCGTCGGATCTCCGACCTGACCGAGCACCTCAAGACCCACAAGCACGACCACCACTCCCGCCGTGGTCTGCTGATCCTGGTCGGTCAGCGCCGCCGGCTGCTGCAGTACCTCGCCAAGAAGGACATCCAGCGCTTCCGTGCGCTGGTCGACCGCCTCGGCATCCGCCGCGGCGCGGCGGGCGCCAAGTAAGACGCCGTGAAGGGAGCGGTTCCCTGGGGAAAGGGGGACCGCTCCCTTTGCTGTACGTGCGGAGTGTCACTGACGCTTTGTAGTGTGGTAGCACAACGCAATAGGTACGACTCACAGTGATGACCCGGTCCTGTACCGGGTACGTGGTCACACGAAGGTCGACACGACCGTCACCACGGTCACCACGACCGTCACCACGACGGACGTCATCCCGGCGACCGTCACAGGACGACGAGAAAACGAGGAGAAGCGCACCTCGCCGCCGCCGGTCCTCGGTAGTGGCCCCCGGGCACGAGCCCCGGGTGCTTCGATCGAAGACCGGCCCGCACCAGACGGAGCGCTTCTCCGCCACCGTCCCCCCGCCACGCGGGCGAGGAGGGACGAAAGACGACAAGTAACGGAGAAAACGCTAGTGGAGAACGAGACCCACTACGCCGAGGCCGTCATCGACAACGGCGCCTTCGGTACCCGCACCATCCGCTTCGAGACGGGCCGCCTGGCCAAGCAGGCCGCCGGCTCCGCCGTGGCGTACCTGGACGACGACACCATGGTGCTGTCGGCCACCACCGCCTCCAAGAACCCCAAGGACCAGCTCGACTTCTTCCCGCTGACGGTGGACGTCGAGGAGCGGATGTACGCCGCCGGCAAGATCCCCGGCAGCTTCTTCCGCCGTGAGGGCCGGCCCTCCGAGGACGCGATCCTCACCTGCCGCCTCATCGACCGCCCGCTGCGCCCGTCCTTCAAGAAGGGCCTGCGCAACGAGATCCAGGTCGTCGCCACGATCATGGCGCTCAACCCCGACCACCTGTACGACGTCGTGGCGATCAACGCCGCGTCCGCGTCCACGCAGCTGGCCGGCCTGCCCTTCTCCGGCCCGATCGGCGGCGTCCGCGTCGCGCTGATCCGCGGCCAGTGGGTGGCCTTCCCGACGCACACCGAGCTCGAGGACGCCGTCTTCGACATGGTCGTCGCGGGCCGCGTCCTGGAGGACGGCGACGTCGCGATCATGATGGTCGAGGCCGAGGCCACCGAGAAGACGATCAAGCTGGTCGAGGGCGGCGCCGAGGCGCCCACCGAGGAGGTCGTCGCCGCCGGTCTGGACGCCGCGAAGCCCTACATCAAGGTGCTCTGCAAGGCCCAGTCGGACCTCGCCGCCAAGGCCGCCAAGCCCACCGCCGAGTTCCCGATCTTCCTGGACTACCAGGACGACGTGTTCGAGGCGCTGACCGCCGCCGTCAAGCCCGAGCTCGCCCAGGCGCTCACCATCGCCGGCAAGCAGGAGCGCGAGGCCGAGCTCGACCGCGTCAAGCAGCTCGCCGCCGAGAAGCTCCTGCCGGAGTTCGAGGGCCGCGAGAAGGAGATCTCCGCCGCGTACCGCTCGCTCACCAAGCAGCTGGTCCGCGAGCGCGTGATCAAGGAGAAGAAGCGCATCGACGGCCGCGGTGTCACCGACATCCGCACGCTGGCCGCCGAGGTCGAGGCGATCCCGCGGGTGCACGGCTCGGCCCTTTTCGAGCGCGGTGAGACCCAGATCCTGGGCGTCACCACCCTCAACATGCTCCGCATGGAGCAGCAGCTGGACACCCTCTCGCCGGTGACCCGCAAGCGCTACATGCACAACTACAACTTCCCGCCGTACTCCACCGGTGAGACCGGCCGCGTCGGCTCCCCGAAGCGCCGCGAGATCGGCCACGGCGCCCTCGCCGAGCGCGCCCTGATCCCGGTCCTGCCGACCCGTGAGGAGTTCCCGTACGCGATCCGTCAGGTGTCCGAGGCCCTCGGCTCCAACGGCTCGACGTCCATGGGCTCGGTCTGCGCCTCCACCATGTCGCTGCTGAACGCCGGTGTGCCGCTCAAGGCCCCGGTCGCCGGTATCGCCATGGGCCTGATCTCCCAGGAGATCGAGGGCGAGACGCACTACGTCACCCTCACCGACATCCTCGGTGCGGAGGACGCCTTCGGCGACATGGACTTCAAGGTCGCCGGCACCAAGGAGTTCGTGACCGCCCTCCAGCTCGACACCAAGCTGGACGGCATCCCGGCCTCCGTCCTGGCCGCCGCCCTGAAGCAGGCCCGTGACGCCCGCCTCCACATCCTCGACGTGATGATGGAGGCCATCGACCGGCCCGACGAGATGTCCCCGCACGCCCCGCGGATCATCACCGTCAAGATCCCGGTCGACAAGATCGGTGAGGTCATCGGCCCCAAGGGCAAGATGATCAACCAGATCCAGGAGGACACGGGCGCCGAGATCACCATCGAGGACGACGGCACGATCTACATCGGTGCCGCCGACGGCCCCTCCGCCGAGGCCGCCCGCGCCACGATCAACGGCATCGCCAACCCGACGATGCCCGAGGTCGGCGAGCGCTACCTCGGTACGGTCGTCAAGACGACCACCTTCGGCGCGTTCGTCTCCCTGCTGCCCGGCAAGGACGGTCTGCTGCACATCTCGCAGATCCGCAAGCTGGCCGGCGGCAAGCGCGTGGAGAACGTCGAGGACGTGCTCGGCGTGGGCCAGAAGGTCCAGGTCGAGATCGCCGAGATCGACTCCCGCGGCAAGCTCTCCCTCGTCCCCGTGATCGAGGGCGAGGAAGGTTCTGCCGACGAGAAGAAGGACGACGCCGACCAGTGACGTCCCGTGGCTTCAAGGCGACGGCCCGCACCTCCTCGGAGGCGCGGGCCGTCGCCCGTACCCAAACCCTGATCAAGGGCACCAACGGCATCGGCACCGTCCGCAAGACCACCCTCCCCGGTGGCCTGCGCATCGTCACCGAAACGCTGCCCTCGGTCCGCTCGGCGACCTTCGGCATCTGGGCGCACGTCGGCTCCCGCGACGAGACCCCGGCCCTGAACGGCGCCACGCACTACTTGGAGCACCTGCTCTTCAAGGGCACCACCCGCAGGTCCGCCCTGGACATCTCCTCCGCCATCGACGCGGTCGGCGGCGAGATGAACGCGTTCACGGCGAAGGAGTACACGTGCTACTACGCGCGCGTGCTCGACACGGACCTGCCGCTCGCCATCGACGTCGTGTGCGACATGCTCACGGACTCCCAGATCCTGGAGGAGGACGTCGACGTCGAGCGCGGCGCCATCCTCGAAGAGATCGCCATGACCGAGGACGACCCGGGCGACTGCGTGCACGACCTGTTCGCGCACACGATGTTCGGCGACAACCCCCTCGGCCGCCCGGTCCTCGGCACGGTCGACACGGTCAACGCCCTCACCGCCGACCGCATCCGCCGCTTCTACAAGAAGCACTACGACCCGACCCACCTCGTGGTCGCCTGCGCCGGCAACATCGACCACGGCAAGGTCGTACGCCAGGTCCGTGCCGCCTTCGAGAAGGCGGGCGCCTTCCGCGACCTCGACGCCGAGCCCGTCGCCCCGCGCGGCGGCAGCCGCGCCATCCGCACGGCGGGCCGGGTCGACCTGGTCGGCCGCAAGACGGAGCAGGCGCACGTCGTCCTCGGCATGCCGGGCCTGTCCCGCACGGACGAGCGCCGCTGGGCCCTCGGCGTGCTGAACACCGCGCTCGGCGGCGGCATGTCCTCCCGTCTCTTCCAGGAGGTCCGCGAGAAGCGCGGCCTGGCCTACAGCGTGTACTCGTACACCTCCGGGTTCGCCGACTGCGGACTGTTCGGCGTGTACGCGGGCTGCCGCCCCTCGCAGGTGCACGACGTGCTGAAGATCTGCCGCGACGAGCTCGACCACGTCGCCGAGCACGGACTGTCGGACGACGAGATGGAGCGGGCCGTCGGCCAGCTGCAGGGCTCCACGGTCCTCGGCCTGGAGGACACCGGCGCGCTGATGAACCGCATCGGCAAGAGCGAGCTGTGCTGGGGCGAGCAGATGTCCGTCGACGACATGCTGGCCCGGATAGCCTCGGTGACACCGGACGACGTCCGCTCGGTCGCCCGTGAGGTCCTGGGCCGCCGGCCCTCCCTGTCGGTCATCGGCCCGCTGAAGGACAAGCAGGCCTCCCGGCTGCACGACGCCGTCGCCTGACGACGTCCGTCTTCGGTACATCCGAGGTAAGGAAGCAAGAGAGATGAGCAAGCTGCGCGTGGCGGTCCTCGGCGCGAAGGGCCGCATCGGATCCGAGGCGGTACGGGCGGTCGAGGCCGCCGACGACATGGAACTGGTCGCCGCCCTCGGCCGAGGCGACAAGCTGGAGACGCTGGCCGACACCGGCGCCCAGGTCGCGGTCGAGCTGACCACCCCCGCCTCGGTCATGGGCAACCTCGACTTCTGCGTACGCCACGGCATCCACGCGGTCGTCGGTACGACGGGCTGGACCGACGACCGCCTCGCGCAGCTGAAGGGCTGGCTGGACCAGTCCCCGGAGACGGGTGTGCTCATCGCGCCGAACTTCTCCATCGGGGCCGTCCTCACCATGAAGTTCGCGCAGATCGCCGCGCCCTACTTCGAATCCGTCGAGGTCGTGGAACTGCACCACCCGAACAAGGTCGACGCCCCCTCCGGCACCGCCACGCGCACCGCCCAGCTCATCGCCGAGGCGCGCGCCAAGGCGGGCAGCGCCCCCGCCCCGGACGCCACGGTGACCGCCCTGGACGGCGCCCGCGGAGCGAACGTCGACGGCGTCCCGGTCCACGCGGTCCGCCTGCGCGGTCTGCTGGCCCACCAGGAGGTGCTGCTCGGCGGCGAGGGGGAGACCCTCACCGTCCGCCACGACTCCCTCCACCACAGCAGCTTCATGCCGGGCATCCTGCTCGGTGTGCGCCGCGTCGTGACCACTCCGGGCCTCACCTTCGGCCTGGAACACTTCCTGGACCTGAACTGAGCCCCCTGCGGTCATGCGCGCGAAGATCTCCTACGCCGTCACGGCCGCCGTCCTGGTCGTCTACTTCGTCCTGGTCGGCAGCCGCGGCGTCCTGCTCATTCAGACCGGCACGCCCCTCACCGTCGCCTTCGGCGTCGCGGTGCTGATCCTGCCGGTCATCGGCCTGTGGTTCCTGTGGAAGAACACCGAGTTCGTCCGCAGGGCCAACCAGCTCGCCGCCGAACTCGACGCCGAGGGCGGCCTGCCCGTCGACGAGCTGAAACGCACCCCCAGCGGCCGTATCGACCGGGACTCGGCCGACGAGGTCTTCGCCAGGCGCAAGGCCGAGACGGAGGCGGCGCCGGACGACTGGCGCACCTGGTTCCGCCTGGCCGTCGCCTACCACGACGCCCGCGACACCCCGCGCGCCCGCAAGGCGATGCAGCGCGCGATCGCCCTGCACGACGGCAAACAGGTCCAGGTCTGAGCTCACCCGGACGAGCCCACGCCGTACGCCCGGGGCCCCTGCCCTCACAGAGCCGGGCCGCACCCGACGCGGCGCCCCGACCGAGCACCGAAGGGGGCTGGTGCGCAACCGCTGCGCACCAGCCCCCTTCCTGCCGTTCTCCCTACCCGGACCCGGGCTCAGCCGCGCACCGGTGCGGCCCCGGGGCTGTGCTCCGCGGCCCAGGCCTCGATCGTGTCAGCCGCGCGGTCGAACGCCGCCGGCCGCGCGAGGAAGTCCGCGTTGTGCGTCGTCAGCAGCGGCGGCACCTCGCCCGTCGACCGGTCACGCCGTACGAGGACCAGCGCCTGCCCCTGCACCGTCCGCGGCAGCCCCAGCCAGCGCACCGGCTGTTGCACCGTACGCACGGAGGCCACCTGCTCCCAGGGCGCCGTACGCGTGCTGAGCAGACCCACGCGACGCAACCCCCGGGCACTGACCCACACACCCATGCGCAGCAGCCGCAGGGCGGCGACGATGACGATCAGCGCGATGCCGAACACCGCTGCGGCCGACGCCGGCGGGGCCGTCGCCGCGATGATCACCGCCGCGAACAGCACGAAGGAGGCGAGCAGCAGCGCGAGCGCCCCCACCCCCACGCGCCACGGTCCTGGACGGTACGGGCGCCGCCAGCGGTCCCGGTCGTCGTGCGGCAGCGGGACATCGTCCGCTCCCTCGAAAGCGCGGTCGGCCGTCAGGAAGGGCAGGGGCACGACTGGTCCTCACTCGATCCATGCAGGGGCTGTGCCCGGTGAGGCTACCGATCTGTGTCCCCGGTCACCACTGTCGGGGGTCCGGACGGGGTCGGTACCGGCCGCGGGGCGGCTCAGCGGTTCTCGGACGCCTGTGACTGCTGGGTCTGCGTGGCCGGGTGATCGAGGGACAGCGCGGGCATACCGACGACCAGCGAGCCCACGAGAGCGGCGATGATGGTGAGGCCCAGCAGCCAGCGCCCCGCTATCTCACCGGCGGACGCCCGCGCGCGGGGCGGGGGAGTGACATTGCTGCGGAACCTGTCGGCTTCGACGAGGAAGGCGAACGGGACGGGTTCACGCCGACCGGACATCGGGTGTGCGGCTCCCTTCTGGGGTTGAAACGGACCACTGTCATCCTTAGAGACGAAGGAACTCCCCGAGAGGTGCCCGGTTTCACCGACTTCATGGCGGCGCGGCGCGAAAGCCCCGAACGGCGGCCCCCGGCGGGGCGGGCCGTAGAGTGGCGTCCCTAAGACGACGAGATGGGAAGGCCCTCCGAACAGTGACCCAGACGCCCGACGACGACTTCAAGATCGACCTGCGCAGCGATGTCACCGTCGAGCTGGTGAAACACAGCGCGACGGACTCCGACGTGCTGTTCGCGGCGCGTGTCTCGACCCTCGGGGAGCAGTCCCTGGACGAGCTCAAGAAGGATGCGGAGCGCTCGAAGGGCCTGATCAACTACCTGATGCGGGACCGGCACGGCAGCCCGTTCGAGCACAACTCGATGACCTTCTTCGTCAGCGCCCCGATCTTCGTGTTCCGTGAGTTCATGCGGCACCGCGTGGGCTGGTCCTACAACGAGGAGTCGGGCCGCTACCGCGAGCTGCAGCCCGTCTTCTACGTGCCGGACGCCTCCCGCAAGCTCGTCCAGCAGGGACGGCCGGGCAAGTACGAGTTCGTCGAGGGCACCCCCGAGCAGCACCAGCTGGTCGGTGAGGCGATGGAGGAGTCCTACCGCCAGGCCTACCGGACGTACCGCGAGATGCTCGCCGCCGGCGTCGCCCGCGAGGTCGCCCGATCGGTCCTGCCCGTCGGCCTCTACTCCTCGATGTACGCCACCTGCAACGCCCGCTCGCTGATGCACTTCCTCGGCCTGCGCACGCAGCACGAGCTGGCCAAGGTCCCGTCCTTCCCGCAGCGGGAGATCGAGATGGTCGGGGAGAAGATGGAGGCCGAGTGGGCCAGGCTCATGCCCCTCACGTACGCAGCCTTCAACGCCAACGGGCGTGTGGCGCCGTAACGCACCCCGTTCGCCGGCCGGGGACACATGTGCGCATCAGCCCTGCGAAGTGTCCGTATTGCGGCATTTAGAGAAGTTCATCTAGCCTGATCAAACGGGTCCGGCACTGCTTGAACCCCCGAGCAGGCAGTGCCGGGCTCCCCCATGTCATGACTTGTCGCCTGCCCTAGGGCAGACCCCGTCCTGAGCAACGAGTAGCGTGTAACCCATGGCTCCGACCTCCACTCCGCAGACCCCCTTCGGGCGGGTCCTCACCGCCATGGTCACGCCCTTCACGGCGGACGGCGCACTCGACCTCGACGGCGCACAGCGGCTCGCCACGCACCTGGTGGACGCAGGCAACGACGGCCTGATCATCAACGGCACCACCGGCGAGTCCCCGACCACCAGCGACGCGGAGAAAGCGGATCTCGTACGAACGGTCCTGGAGGCGGTCGGCGACCGGGCCCACGTCGTGGCCGGCGTCGGCACCAACGACACCCACCACAGCATCGAGCTCGCCCGCGCGGCGGAGCGCGTCGGCGCACACGGCCTCCTGGTCGTGACCCCCTACTACAACAAGCCCCCGCAGGAAGGCCTGTACCGGCACTTCACGGCCATCGCCGACGCCACGGAACTGCCGGTCATGCTGTACGACATCCCCGGCCGCAGCGGCGTCCCGATCAACACCGAGACGCTCGTCAGGCTCGCCCAGCACCCCAGAATCGTCGCCAACAAGGATGCCAAGGGCGACCTCGGCCGCGCGAGCTGGGCCATCGCGCGCTCGCGACTCGCCTGGTACTCCGGCGACGACATGCTGAACCTGCCCCTGCTGTCGGTGGGCGCGGTCGGCTTCGTCTCGGTCGTCGGCCACCTGGTCACCCCCGAGCTGCGCGCCCTGGTCGAGGCGTACGCCTCGGGCGACGTCCAGAAGGCGACCGAGATCCACCAGAAGCTGCTCCCGGTCTACACCGGCATGTTCCGCACCCAGGGCGTGATGACCACCAAGGCCGCGCTCGCCCTCAAGGGCCTGCCCGGCGGTCCGCTGCGCGCCCCCATGGTGGAGTGCACGCCGGAAGAGATCGAGCAGCTCAAGCTCGATCTCGCCGCAGGCGGGGTACAGCTTTAACACCAAGACTTCGCGCGACCGCTCGCGCACGAAACTCCACAACTGAATACGCGGGCCACCGGTGCCCGCACCCCACACGACAACTGCTTCTGCACGAACGTCATGCGCGCCACGTGCCCTACCGGTACGTGGCGCGTGTGGTGAGGAGAGTCTTTTGAGTCATCCGCATCCTGAACTCAGCCCGCCCCCGCCGCTCCCCGAAGGCGGGCTGCGGGTCACACCGCTCGGCGGCCTCGGCGAGATCGGCCGGAACATGACGGTCTTCGAGTACGGCGGCCGCCTTCTGATCGTCGACTGCGGGGTGCTCTTCCCGGAGGAGGAGCAGCCCGGAATCGACCTGATCCTGCCGGACTTCTCGTCCATCAGGGACCGCCTCGACGACATCGAGGGCATCGTCCTCACTCACGGTCACGAGGACCACATCGGCGGCGTCCCCTACCTCCTGCGCGAGAAGGCCGACATCCCGCTGATCGGCTCCAAGCTGACCCTCGCCCTCATCGAGGCCAAGCTCCAGGAGCACCGCATCCGCCCGTACACCCTGGAGGTGGCGGAGGGACACCGCGAGCGCATCGGCCCGTTCGACTGCGAGTTCGTCGCGGTCAACCACTCCATCCCCGACGCGCTGGCGGTCGCCATCCGCACCCCCGCGGGCATGGTGGTCCACACCGGCGACTTCAAGATGGACCAGCTGCCGCTGGACAACCGCCTCACGGACCTCCACGCGTTCGCACGGCTGAGCGAGGAGGGCATCGACCTCCTCCTGTCCGACTCCACGAACGCCGAGGTCCCCGGCTTCACACCGCACGAGCGGGACATCTCCAACGTCCTGCGCCAGGTCTTCGCCGGTGCCCGCAAGCGCATCATCGTGGCGAGCTTCGCCAGCCATGTCCACCGCATCCAGCAGATCCTGGACGCGGCGTACGAGTACGGCCGCCGGGTCGCCTTCGTCGGCCGCTCGATGGTCCGCAACATGGGCATCGCGAGGGACCTCGGATACCTCAAGGTCCCGCCAGGGCTGGTGGTGGACGTCAAGACGCTGGACGACCTCCCCGACAGCGAGGTGGTCCTGGTCTGCACGGGCTCGCAGGGCGAACCGATGGCGGCCCTGTCCCGGATGGCCAACCGCGACCACCAGATCCGTATCGTCGAAGGCGACACGGTGATCCTGGCGTCGTCGCTGATCCCCGGCAACGAGAACGCCGTGTACCGGGTGATCAACGGCCTGACCCGCTGGGGAGCGAACGTCGTCCACAAGGGCAACGCGAAGGTCCACGTCTCGGGCCACGCGTCAGCGGGCGAGCTGCTGTACTTCTACAACATCTGCCGCCCGAAGAACCTGATGCCGGTGCACGGCGAATGGCGCCATCTGCGCGCCAACGCCGAACTGGGAGCCATGACCGGCGTCCCGCACGACCGCATCGTCATCGCCGAGGACGGCGTGGCCGTCGACCTCGTCGAGGGCAAGGCCAAGATCTCCGGGAAGGTCCAGGCGGGATACGTGTACGTCGACGGCCTCTCCGTCGGCGACGTCGGTGAGCCGGCTCTGAAGGACCGCAAGATCCTCGGCGACGAGGGCATCATCTCGGTCTTCGTGGTGATCGACTCGTCGACCGGCAAGATCACCGGCGGCCCGCACATCCAGGCCCGCGGCTCCGGCATCGAGGACTCCGCGTTCGGCGACGTGATCCCCAAGATCACCGAGTCCCTCGAGCGCTCCGCCCAGGAGGGCATCGTGGAGCCCCACCAGCTCCAGCAGCTGGTGCGCCGCACGCTGGGCAAGTGGGTGTCGGACACGTACCGGCGCAGGCCGATGATCCTGCCTGTGGTGGTGGAGGTCTGACGGACCGTCGGACCCTGGTCCGCGCGAACTGGGAGCGGGGCGCCTCGATTTGCATCGAGGCGCCCCGCTCCAGTACGTTTACAACTCCGCTCGATCGGGAACCCGGCCACCTCGTGCGCCGGATCCGGTTCCCTGAGGGGGCGGAAATTCCGACTCAGAACCTCTGATAAAGTCGGAAGCGCCGGAAAGGGAAACGCGGAAGCGGGACCTGGAAAGGCAGCCGAAAGGCAAATCCCGCCGACCGGGAATCGGGTCCGAAAGGATCTGATAGAGTCGGAAAAACCGAAGGGAAGCGCCCGGAGGAAAGCCCGAGAGGGTGAGTACGAAGGAAGCGTCCGTTCCTTGAGAACTCAACAGCGTGCCAAAAGTCAACGCCAGATATGTTGATACCCCGTCTCCGGCCATTCG
>NZ_JBHSNY010000017.1:0-87903 GCF_042657145.1 Streptomyces bullii | reverse complement strand
CTCCGGCTCCGGCTCCCCCGCCCGCCGCTCCGGCGCCGGTCACCCCGGCGGCCCCGGCCCCGGCCGCCGCCCAGGCGACCGACGAGGGTGCCTACGTCACCCCGCTGGTGCGCAAGCTCGCCTCCGAGCACGGCGTCGACCTGTCCTCCGTCAAGGGGACCGGCGTCGGCGGCCGCATCCGCAAGCAGGACGTCATGGCCGCCGCCGAGGCCG
Organism: Streptomyces bullii; assembly: GCF_042657145.1. Lineage (NCBI taxonomy): Bacteria > Bacillati > Actinomycetota > Actinomycetes > Kitasatosporales > Streptomycetaceae > Streptomyces > Streptomyces bullii. Next base: position 87,690 of record NZ_JBHSNY010000017.1, on the reverse strand, counting down.
CCAAGGCCGCCGCCGCTGCCCCGGCTCCGGCCGCCGCAGCGGCCCCGGCCGCGAAGAAGGCCCCGGTCCTGGAGGCGTCCCCGCTGCGCGGCCAGACCATCAAGATGCCGCGCATCCGCAAGGTCATCGGCGACAACATGGTCAAGGCCCTGCACGAGCAGGCCCAGCTGTCCTCGGTCGTCGAGGTCGACGTCACCCGCCTGATGAAGCTGCGCGCCCGGGCCAAGGACGCGTTCGCGGCCCGTGAGGGCGTCAAGCTCTCCCCGATGCCGTTCTTCGTCAAGGCCGCGGCCCAGGCGCTGAAGGCCCACCCGGTCGTCAACGCCAAGATCAACGAGGCCGAGGGGACCATCACCTACTTCGACACCGAGAACATCGGTATCGCGGTGGACTCCGAGAAGGGCCTGATGACCCCGGTCATCAAGAACGCCGGTGACCTCAACATCGCCGGTATCGCCAAGGCCACGGCGGAGCTCGCGGGCAAGGTCCGCGCCAACAAGATCACCCCGGACGAGCTGTCCGGCGCGACCTTCACCATCTCCAACACCGGTTCGCGCGGCGCGCTGTTCGACACGATCATCGTGCCGCCGGGCCAGGTCGCGATCCTCGGCATCGGCGCCACGGTGAAGCGCCCGGCCGTCATCGAGACGGAGGAGGGCACGGTCATCGGCGTCCGCGACATGACGTACCTGACCCTCTCCTACGACCACCGCCTGGTGGACGGCGCCGACGCCGCCCGTTACCTGACGGCGGTCAAGGCGATCCTGGAGGCGGGCGAGTTCGAGGTCGAGCTCGGTCTGTAGACGCCGATCAGCGGTACGCAGTGGTGCCCTCGTCCGGAACACTCCGGGCGGGGGCACTCCCTTAGGGCGCGGGGAACCGCGCGAGCAGCCACGGACAACCCGCAGTCGCCCGAGGACGGACGCGACCGAGCCGCAAGGCGCCGCAACCCCATGTGCAACATGTCTCACCTGCACGAAAGCCCCCTCACGCGCCCTTCCCGCGGAGCGAACCGGCCGTATTGTCTAAACGTCAACGCGCCCTAAGGAGCCCTCATGACCGCCCCCGTCGTCCACTCGCTGCGCGAACAGATCCGCGAGCACATCCTGGAAGGGATCATCAGCGGGCGCTGGCAGCCGGGCGAGCGGATCGTGGAGCGGCGCATCGCCACCGAGCTGGAGGTCAGTCAGACCCCGGTCCGGGAGGCCCTGCGCGAACTGGAGTCCCTGCGCCTGATCGAGTCCGCGCCCAACAAGGGCGTACGGGTGCGGAACCTGACGGCCGCCGACCTGGAGGAGAGCTACCCGGTCCGGGCCGGGCTGGAGGCCATCGCGGCCGAACTCGCGGCGGAGCAGCTGGCGGAGGACTGCTCGGCCCTCGAACCGCACGTCGCCGCCCTGTACGAGGCCGACCGCGCGTCGGACGGGACAGCGCAGGTCCGCCACACGGTCGGATTCCACCGCGAACTGGTCCGCGCGGCCGGCAACTCGGTGCTGCTGCACACCTGGGAGGGGCTGGGCATCGAGGTCTTCACGGCGCTGTCGATCCGCTGGCTGGGCACGGTCCAGCAGTCGTACGCGGAGGAGCACGAGGAGCTGGTCGCCGCCTTCAAGCGGCGCGACCCGCGCATCGCCGAGCTGGTGAAGGCCCACGTCCTGGGCTGCGCGCCGAGGGCGTGACAGGGGAGCGTACCCGCGCTCACCTGCACAAAGCCAGCCAAGGTACGTCACCGGGTGCCACCGCCGAAGGCACCCCGTGCCGACTTTCTCGTGATCAAGAGGTTTTGCCCCTCAACCCTTTGATCGATCATCGATCAGGGGGTTACAGTCGCCGACGGGCAAAGCGGCGCCAGCCGCGAGGTGTCACAGCACCGCAGCCCCACGCCCTGTCCTGCCAAAGACCAAGGGCACCCCCGAACCCTTACCGATGAGGGAACCCCCTTCGACTGAGGAAGGCGGCGACATGACCGACCCCAACGCCATCCAGCCGAGCGAGCTCGACCAGCTCCCGGACCGCGACCCTGAGGAGACCGCCGAATGGCAGGCCTCCCTGGACGCCGTCGCCAAGGCGGCCGGGCCGCACCGTGCCGCGTACCTGCTGCGCCGCACGCTGGAGCGCGCCGAGGGGACCGGCATCGCGCTGCCGAAGCTCCTCGAGACCGACTACGTCAACTCCATCCCCACCGCCGCTGAGCCGGCCATGCCCGGTGACGAGGCGATGGAGCAGCGGATCACCGCGTGGAACCGCTGGAACGCGGCCGCCATGGTGACCCGGGGCTCGAAATACGGCGTCGGCGGCCACATCGCCACCTTCGCCTCCGCGGCCTGGCTGTACGAGACCGGCTTCAACCACTTCTTCCGGGGCAAGGAGGCCGACGGCTCGGGCGACCAGCTCTACATCCAGGGCCACGCCTCCCCCGGCATCTACGCCCGCGCCTTCCTCGACGGCCGGCTGACCGAGCAGCACCTCGACAACTTCCGCCGGGAGGCGGGCGGAGGCGGCCTGCCCTCCTACCCGCACCCGCGCCGCCTGCCCTGGCTGTGGGAGTTCCCGACGGTGTCGATGGGCCTCGGCCCGCTCTCCGCCATCTACCAGGCGCGCTTCAACCGCTACCTCACCAACCGCGGCATCAAGGACACCTCCGGCTCGCACGTGTGGGCGTTCCTCGGCGACGGCGAGATGGACGAGCCCGAGTCGACGGCGGCCCTCGCGCTCGCCGCCCGCGAGGAGCTGGACAACCTCACGTTCGTCATCAACTGCAACCTGCAGCGCCTCGACGGCCCGGTCCGCGCCAACTTCAAGATCGTGCAGGAGCTGGAGGCCCAGTTCCGCGGCGCCGGCTGGAACGTCGTCAAGACGCTGTGGGGTTCGGCCTGGGACGAGCTCTTCCAGCTCGACACCACGGGCGCGCTCGTACGCCGCCTGCGCCAGGTACCGGACGCGCAGATCCAGACGTACCAGACCCGCGACGCCGCCTACATCCGCCAGGACTTCTTCGGGGCCGACCCGGCGCTGGTGGAGATGGCGAAGCTGCTGAGCGACGACAAGATCCTCGAGTGCTTCCACGTCTCGCGTGGTGGTCACGAGCCGCGCAAGGTGTACGCCGCGTACAAGGCGGCCCTGGAGCACAAGGGCGCGCCGACCGTGATCCTGGCCCAGACCGTCAAGGGCCACACGCTCGGTGAGGGCTTCGCCTCCAAGAACGCCAACCACCAGATGAAGAAGCTGACGGTGGACGAGTTCAAGGCGATGCGCGACCTGCTCGACCTGCCGATCAAGGACAGCGACTTCGTCGACGGCCAGGTCCCCTACGGCCACCCGGGCGCCGACTCCCCCGAGGTCCGCTACCTCCAGGAGCGCCGCGCCGCCCTCGGCGGCCCGGCCCCGGCCCGCCGTGTCCACCCGGTGGCCCCGCTGCCCGCCCCCGCGGAAAAGGCCTTCGCCTCCTTCGACAAGGGCTCCGGCTCGCAGAACGTCGCGACGACGATGGCCTTCGTCCGCCTGGTCAAGGACCTGGTCCGCGACAAGGAGACCGGCAAGCGCTGGGTGCCGATCGTCCCCGACGAGGCGCGCACCTTCGGCATGGAGTCGCTGTTCCCGTCGCTCGGCATCTACTCGCCGAAGGGCCAGACGTACGAGCCGGTCGACCGCGACCAGTTGATGTACTACAAGGAGGCCAAGAACGGCCAGATCCTCAACGAGGGGATCACCGAGGCCGGTTCCATGGCCGACTTCATCGCCGCCTCCACGTCGTACGCGACGCACGGCGAGCCGATGATCCCGTTCTACATCTTCTACTCGATGTTCGGCTGGCAGCGCACCGCCGACCAGATGTGGCAGCTCGGCGACCAGCTCGGCCGCGGTTTCCTCATCGGCGCCACGGCCGGCCGTACCACGCTGACCGGTGAGGGCCTCCAGCACGCCGACGGCCACTCCCCCGTCATCGCCGCGACCAACCCGGCGGCGCTGACGTACGACCCGGCGTTCGCGTACGAGATCGCGGTCATCGTGAAGGACGGTCTGCGCCGGATGTACGGCGAGGCGGCGCCGGGCGAGGACCCGAACGTCTTCTACTACCTGACCGTCTACAACGAGCCGCTGCCGCAGCCCGCCAAGCCGCAGGGCCTCGGCATCGACGAGGGCATCGTCAAGGGCCTGTACCGCTTCAACACGGCGGAGTCGGCCGGCGTGACCGTGCCGGCGAACGCCCCGCGCATCCAGCTGCTCGGCTCCGGTACGGCGATCCACTGGGCGCTCAAGGCGCAGCGGCTGCTCGCCGACGAGTGGGGCGTGGCGGCCGACGTGTGGTCGGCGACGTCCTGGAGCGAGCTGCGCCGGGACGCGCTGGAGGCCGACGAGGCGGCGCTGCGCGGCGAGGAGCGGGTGCCGTTCGTGCGCCAGGCGCTCCAGGGCGCCGAGGGTCCGGTGCTGGCCGTATCCGACTACATGCGCCAGGTCCCGGACCAGATCGCGCAGTGGGTCGAGCAGGACTGGTCCTCGCTGGGCGCCGACGGCTTCGGCCTGTCGGACACCCGTGAGGCGGCCCGCCGCCACTTCGGCGTGGACGCCGAGTCGATCGTCGTGGCGGCCCTGGCCCAGCTCGCCCGGCGCGGCGAGGTGAAGGCGACGGCCGTGAAGGAAGCGCGCGTCAAGTACGGCCTGTAGGGCCGGAGTTCGGTGCAGGGGGTACGGCGGCGGCCGTACCCCCCTGCGCTGTCGGCGGCGCCCGGCATGATGGCCGTATGCGCGCTGCCCGGCTGATCAAGATGGTGCTGTTGCTCCAGTCCCGGCCCTCCATGACGGCCGCCGAGCTGGCGCGCGAGCTGGAGGTGTCGGAGCGCACCGTGACACGGGACGCGCAGGCGCTGTCGGAGGCGGGCGTGCCGGTGTACGCGGACCGCGGGCGGGCCGGTGGGTACCGGCTGGTCGGTGGGTACCGCACGCGGCTCACGGGGCTGCACCGCAGCGAGGCCGAGGCGCTGTTCCTGTCCGGAGTGCCGGGCGCGCTGCGCGAGATGGGCCTGGAGGACGCGGCCTCGGCGGCGCGGCTGAAGGTGTCGGCGGCGCTGCTGCCCTCCCTGCGGGACGCCTCACGGACGGCGGCGCAGCGGTTCCACCTGGACGCGCCGAACTGGTTCCGGGAACCCGAGACGCCGGAGCTGCTCCCCGCCGTCGCGGACGCGGTGTGGGACGACCGGCGGATCGTCGCCCGGTACCGGCGCGGGGAGGGGGAGCGTCAGCGGGACGTGGCCCGGGAGCTGGAGCCGTACGGGCTCGTGCTCAAGGCGGGCGTCTGGTACCTGTGCGCGCGGGTCGCGGGCAGCGCGTCCTTCCGGGTCTACCGGATCGACCGGTTCACGGCGGTGGAGGCCGACCGGGAGCGTTTCGAGCGCGACCAGGAGTTCGACCTGTCCGCCTTCTGGGAGGAGCGGGCCGAGCAGTTCGCGCGGTCCCTGCTGCGGGCGCGGGTGGTGGTGCGGCTGTCCAAGGCGGGCGTGCGCAGACTGCCGTACGCCGTCGACGCGCTGGCCGCCCGGGAGGCGCTGGCCGCCGCGGGCGACCCGGACGCGGACGGGTGGGTGACGCTGACGCTGCCCGTGGAGTCGGAGGAGGTCGCCCACTCGCAGCTGTCGATGCTCGGGCCGGAGACCGAGGTGCTGGCGCCCGAGAGCCTGCGGGCACGGTTCGCCTCGGACGCGCTGCGGCTGGCCGAGCTGTACCGCCCATAACAATGCCCGCACTCCAGGTGCGCCCCTCTCCCCCAGGGCCGATGCTGGAACGCGTGATGGACGAGACCGAGTTCTGGCAGCTGGTGGACGACGCCCGCGAGGCCGCCGACGGCGACCCGGAGGAGCAGGCCGACCTGCTGGTGGAGCGGCTCACACGGCTCGATCCGGAGTCGGTCCTGGACTTCGCCCGTCACTTCGAGGCCCGCTACAACCGGGCGTACACCTGGGACCTGTGGGGCGCCGCCTGGGTGCTGCTGGACGGGGCGAGCGACGACGCCTTCGACTTCTTCCGGTGCTGGCTGATCGGCCAGGGACGCGAGGTCTTCGAGGGCGCCCTGCACGACCCGGACGCGCTCGCCGATCTCCTGGACGACTTCGACGAGGAGATCGACGGCGACGGGGAGGACCTCGGCTACGCGGCGGACGAGGCGTACGAGCAGCTCACCGGCACGGTCGCCCCCGACCTGGACATCGCACCCCCTCCCCCGGAACCGAAGGGCACACCGATCGACCTCGAGAACGAACGCCTGCTTGCCGAGCGGTACCCGCGGTTGTGGGAGCGGTTCAGAGGGTGAGCTCGGTGCAGGGTGAGGTAGGTGCAGGGGTGGCGGGGTGTGGCGGCGCCGGCGCCGACGCCTGGCCCCGGGGGCTCGCTCAGGTTTCCGTGCGCCTGCGGGTCGGGTCCGGCGGGATGTACGCCTGTGTCCGGTCGGCCTTCAGGATGTGGTGCGGGGGTGCCGCGTTGGCCTGGTCGAGGGCGGACGCGGTGGCCGCGGCCGGTCCCAGGACGACGGTCGCGAGCGCGCAGAGCACGGTCCAGGGGCTTCGCACGGCTGCGGCCCAGGTGCCCGGCTTCCGTTCCTTCGTAGGGCTGCTGTTCATGGTCCCCACCTCCGGTCGGCTTCTGCCGCAGACCGTACGGCGCGGAGCTCTGAGGGCCCTGCGGCCCGGCTGTGGCGTTCGTGTGAGCCCGGCGCCCGGCCCTGCAGCCGGGCCGCCAGCTCCCTGATCTCCGGGAGGCGGGCGCGCAGGGCGGCGCCCGGGCAGGTGGTCATGTAGCCGTCGTCGTGACCCGCCAGGGCGGGCAGCGTCGCCTTGGTGCCGGCCGCGTAACGGCTGCGGCCGTTGCTGGAGACCAGACGGACGCTCGCGCGCGGGTCGATGCCGGACAGTCCGAGTTTCCACGCGGCCAGGGCGGCGATGGCCCGGGTCATCGCGGCAGGCACGGGCACGCCCGCGGTGAAGGTGCCGAGCGCCGCGATGCCGACCGTACGGTGGTTGAAGCCCTGGGTGTGGGCGCCGGTGACCGGGCGGTCGACGCCGCCGGCGCGGCCTTCGTAGAGGGTGCCGCAGCGGTCGACGAGGAAGTTGTAGCCGATGTCGTCCCAGTCGCGGCTGCCGGTCTGGCCCGCGTACAGGTGCCGGATGATGCCGGGCGCGTCGGCGCAGTCGTAGCCGTTGGGCGAGTCGGTGTGATGGACGAAGACCGCGACGACCTCGTCGTCGTAGCGCGGGGGCGGCTGGTCCCGGGCGGCGTCGCCCAGCCAGGCCGACCTCGGCAGGATGCGCGGCTTCGGGGCGGAGTACCGGGCCGCGGAGCGGCCCGCGTCCGGGCGCCCGGACGGCGCGGCGGCCCGCTCGACCCCGTACGCGCACAGCACCAGCGCGACGGCGGCGGCGAGCCCCGGCACACACCCGAGCAGGGCGCGGGCGGCGCGGCCCCGCGGGCCGGCGACACCGGGCACACCGCGCGCCACCTTCCGGGCGCGCACCCCGAGCACACGCATCTGAGCGTGTACGGCATGTACGGCGCGTGGGGCGCGTACGGCGGACACGGCGGGCACGTGGCGTGCGCCGGGTGTGTCGCGGGGGTGTGCGTCACGGCTGTGGTGTGCGTGGGGTTCGCCACGTTCGTCGCGGTGGGGTCCGCCGTGTTCGCCGCCAGACGGGCCACGCGCACCGCCCACGCCGCCAGGGCCGCGCACACCGCCCGCGCTGCCGCCACCACGCGCACCGTCCACACGTTCAGGGCCCCGCTCGCCACCCGCACCGTCCGGGCCGCCCGCGCCCCTCGCGCCGCCCGGCCCGGGTGCGCCCAGCGGCCCCCCAGGGCCCTCGGACCCCTCGGCGGGGTGCGGCCCACGCACCCCCTCCGGCCCGCCGGGCCCGCCCGGGCCGGGTCCGCCGTCGGCATCGGCCAGCCCTGCGCCGCACCGTCCGGCCGGGCCGCCCAGGCCGACCGGGGCACCCGGGCCGCCCCCACCAACGGCACCGTCCGTCCCGCGCACGCCCCGACCGTCCAGCCCGCCTTCCCCCGACGACGCACCCACACCGAGCCCGTCCCGAGGCCCCTCCAGCCCCCCTTCACCCGGCGCCTTGTCCAGCCCCGGACCGCCCGGCACCCCATCCACCCCGAGCCCGTCCCGCGGCCCCTCCAGCCCGGGATCGCCCGGCACCCCATCCAGCCCGGGCCCGTCCGACGCGCCGTCCACCCCGCGCTCGTCCGGCGGGTCGGCCGGGTCATGGCCGGCGGCCGGTTCGGATGCGTCGTCGACCCCGCCCCTGTCGGGTGCATCGCGGCTCGCGCGTATGGCGTCCGTTGCGCCGGGTATGCCAGATATTCGGGTGGCGCGGCGCTTTCGCGCCCCCCGCGGTCTTCGGAAGACACGCATGGTCCCACTGTCAGCCCGATCCGGTCCGTCCGCGATGTGTGCTGTGCCACCTGGTGGAACCATCGTCCGGGTCCGCGACGTTTTTTCGAATGCAGGCGCGCGCGTGTGGCCGGTTCCCGGTGATCATGCGCGCGCGTACTGATCACCGGGCCCGTCCCCCACGTACTAAGGGGTCCGAGGAGAAAGGCGGCTTGCGTGGACCTGCTCGACATCCTGCTGTTGCTGGTCATCCTGGCCTACGCGGCGTCCGGCTACCGGCGCGGCCTGGTGGCCGGCTGCGTCTCGCTCGCCGGGTTCGTGGGCGGTGCGGTGGTCGGCGTGTGGGTCCTGCCGTGGGTGATGAAGTCGGTGGAGCCGGGCACCACGGCGGCGACGGTGACAGCGGTGTTCACCGTGCTGCTGCCCGCGGTGGTGGGCCATGAGCTGGCGGGGCGGCTGGCGCTGCGGCTGCGGCGGGAGCTGGACCACGGGCCGCTCAGGGCGGCGGACGGAATCGGCGGGGCGACAGCCAACTCCGCGGCCGTGCTGATCGTGGCGTGGGTGGCCGCGAGTGTCCTGGGTGCCTCCTCGTCCCCGCTGGTCACCGGCGCGATACGGGACTCGCGGCTGCTGGGCGCGGTGCAGCAGGTGATGCCGGACACCACCCCGGCCTGGTTCTCCCGGGCCACGTCCGCGCTGACCCAGGCGGGCTTCCCCCAGGTCTTCAACCCCTTCGAGAACGAGTCGACCGCCCGGGTCGCCCGGCCCTCCGGCGACAGTGTCACGGCGGCCGCCACCAACGCCGCCAAGCTCAGCACGGTGAAGGTCGAGGGCGTCGCGGGCACGCAGGGCCGCGAGGGCAGCGGCTTCGTGTACGCGCGGGAGCACGTGATGACCAACGCGCACGTGGTGGCCGGCATCGACGAGCCGACCGTGCAGATCGGCGGGGTCGGCCGTACGTACGAGGCGCGGGTGGTGCTGTTCGACCCGCAGAAGGACGTGGCCGTGCTGTACGTGCCCGGCCTCCGGGCACCCGTCCTGCGGTTCGACGACGACGCCGACCGGGGCGAGCGGGCGGTCGTCGCGGGCTATCCGGAGGACGGCGCCCTGAACCTCCAGGCGGCGACGGTCGCCAACCGGGTGCGGGCGACCGGCCAGAACATCTACAACGACGACACGGTGACCCGCGAGATCTACTCGATCCGCTCCACCGTGCGCCCCGGCAACTCCGGCGGCCCGCTGCTGACCACCGACGGACGGGTGTACGGCGTGGTCTTCGCGCGTTCCACCTCGGACGCCGAGACCGGCTACGTGCTGACGGCGGCCGAGGTGGCCTCCGACGCCCAGCGCGCGGCGGACGCGACGGCGCCGGTGGACACGGGGGACCTGGTCGAGTCGTAGCGCACCGGGCCTACAGGGACGTCCCCATGAACACGTCGTCGACGTACGCCCCCTCGACGAGGAACTCCTCCGGCAGGACGCCCTCCACCACGAACCCCTCGGACTCGTAGAGCTTGCGGGCGGGGGTGTTGTGGCCGAGGACGCGCAGGGTCAGCCGCCGTGCCCCCTGCCGCCGGGCCTCCTCGCGCGCCGCCCGCAGCAGCGCCCGCCCGACGCCCGCGCCGCGCGCCTCCTCCGCGACGACCAGGCCCTGGATCTGGCGGACATGGGCGTTGGAGGCCAGCGACGTGGGACGGCCCAGCCGGACGAAGCCGACGACGCTGCCGCCGAGTTCGGCGACGAGGTAGTCCCCCGGCACGGACCGCTCGCCGAAGAAGGGATCGTACGGCGGCTCGGGGCGGGGCTGGACGGAGTGCAGCGGGGACCAGGTGGCGCGGTCGAGCCGCCCCAGTGCCTCCTCGTCGTCGAGGCGTGCGGGACGTATGAGCGCAAGCGGCATGACGGCCACCCTACGTGCCGTGCCACGCGCGTCCCACGGGGACTTGACGCGTCGCGCGGCAGGATGGGCGCATGGAACGTGCGCGAATCGCGGTGGCCGGCGCGTCCGGTCTCATCGGCAGCGCCCTGGTGCGGTCCCTGACCGCCGACGGGCACGAGGTGGTACGCCTGGTGCGGGGCGCGCCCCGCGCCGCGGGCGAGGTCCGCTGGGCCCCCGAGGGCGGACACGTCGACAGGGCCGGGCTCGCCGGCTGCCACGCCGTGGTGAACCTGGCGGGGGCCGGGGTGGGCAACCGCCGCTGGACAGCGGCGTACAAGGCGCGGATCCGTGCCAGCCGGGTGCACGGTACGGCGGCGCTCGCCGAGGCCGTCGCCTCGCTGGACGAGGGCGAGCGGCCGCGGGTCTTCGTGAACGGCAGCGCGATCGGCTACTACGGCGAGACCGGCGACCGGGCCGTCGACGAGAGCGCACCCCCGGGCGAGGGCTTCCTGCCGTCGCTGTGCGTGGAGTGGGAGAACGCCGCGGCCCCGGCCCGTGACGCGGGTGTCCGTACGGTGTTCACCCGGACCGGGCTGGTGGTGGCCCGCGGGGGCGGGGCCTGGGGGCGGCTGTTCCCCTTGTTCCGGGCGGGACTCGGCGGACGGCTGGGCGACGGGCGGCAGTACTGGTCGTTCATCGCGCTGCACGACGAGGTGGCCGCGATCCGGCATCTCATCGACCGCGACGACCTGTCCGGCCCGTTCAACCTCACCGCCCCGCATCCGGTGACGAACCGTGAGGTCACGGCGGCGATGGGCCGGGTGCTGCACCGCCCGGCCCTGTTCGGCGTCCCCGCGCCCGTTCTGCGGGTGGTGCTGGGCGAGATGGCCGGGGACGTGCTCGGCAGCGCGCGGGTGCTGCCGAGGCGGCTGCTGGAGTCGGGGTTCCGGTTCGCGTTCCCGGAGATCGACTCGGCGATTCGTGCGGCGCTGCGATAGCGGAGGGACCGAATGCGACCGCTGTGCGACCGTGCTCTGTCGATGCGCGACTCCCCCTGACGGATCACGGCCCTACCCTCGACCAGAACTCGGGTATCCCAGGAGCGCGTTGGGGGCATGACGTCTCCAGCGCCCGCGCAACCTCGAGGAGGGGCACGTGCTTGAGCCCACGTATCAGGCCGACGTCGTCGTCGTGGGGGCCGGGGTCGCCGGACTCTCGGCGGCGCATCGGCTGGCCAGCGCAGGAGTGTCGACCGTGGTGCTGGAGGCCGCCCATGCCGTGGGGGGCCGGATGGCGACCGAGAAGGTCGACGGCTTCCGGCTCGACAGAATCGGACAGTTGCTCACGATGCCGTCGACGGCACATCCCGTGCTGCGGCGGACACCGGGCCTCGACGGGCTGGTGCTGCGCCCGTTCGCGCCCGGTGTCCTGCTGCACAGCGACGGACGTCACCACCGCGCGGGCGCCCAGTCGGGCGCGGGGGGCGCACGCGGCGCGCTCCACGCGGTGCGCGTCCTGGCCGGCGCCCCCCGGCCGCCGTCCGCGCCCAGGCCGCTCAGGCCGCTCAGGAGGCCGGTGGCCGTGCCCGGGCGGCCGGTGTCCGTCCCCCGCAGCCGGGCGGGCGCCCCGCTGGGCACCGGCCTGGACCAGGCCCGGCTCGGCGCGGCGCTGACGCGCCTCGCGGCCATGCCCGTCGAACGGCTGCTGGCCCGCCCGGAGCAGCCCGCCGGCCAGGCCCTGGCCGCGCGGGGCCTGCCCGCCCGGACCATCGACGGCTTTCTGCGCCCGCTGCTCGCCGCCCTGCTGTGCGACCCGGATCTGACCACGTCCAGCCGCTGCGCCGATCTGGCCCTGCACGCCTTCGCGAGCGGCCCGCTGTGCCTGCCGGAGGGCGGCGCCGAGGCGCTGCCGGAGCTGCTGGCGAGCACCCTGCCGCCGGGCACCGTGCACACCGGCGTCCGGGTCACCTCCGTCTCGACGACCTCGGTGACCACAGCCGAGCACGGCGAGATCCGTTGCCGGGCGGTCCTGCTGGCGACCGACGCCCGGGCCGCCGCCGAGCTGCTGCCCGGCCTTCGGGTCCCGGACTTCCACCCGGTGACGGTGGTCCACCACACCACGGACGAGCCGCCCGCGACCGGTGCGTCGCTGCTGCTCGACTCCGACCGCGGCGGCCCGGTCGCGCACACGGCGGTGGTCAGCCGCGTCGACCCGTCCCGCGCCCCGGCGGGCCGGACGCTGGTCTCCTCGACGGTCCTCGGACCTCCGCCGGACGACGTCGACACCGCCGTCCGCATGCACCTGGCCCGCCTGTACGGCACCTCCACCACACGCTGGGAGACGCTCGCCGTCCACCACACCGCCGAGGCCGTGCCCGCGATGCGGCCGCCGCACGACCCGCGGCGGCCGGTGCGGCTGCTGGCGGGCCTGTACGTGTGCGGCGACCACCGGGACGTGAGCACGGTGGTCGGTGCGCTGCACTCCGGTCAGCGGGTCTCCTCGGCGATCCTGGCGGATCTGGGCGCGGACGGCTCGATGCACGTGGCCGACCCGCTGCCGAGCGTGCCGAGGGCGGCGTGAGCAGGGGCCCCCGCGGTGGGGACAGGGCGGGTCAGCCGAGGGCCGCCACCCTGTCCCGGTAACTCCGCACCGGTGCCGCGTCCTTGTACGGCTCCAGGCGTCGCTCGAAGTCCCGGACGTACTCCACCGCCCGCACCGACCGCATCTCCGCCGCCTGCCCGGCCGCCTCGGAGGCCAGCTGACAGGCCTGGTCGAGTTCGCCGAGGCCGAGACGGGCGGTGGCCAGGACGACCCGGCAGAACAGGCGGCTGCGGGCGTAGGCGGGGGCCCGCAGCTGCAGGGAGCGTTCCGCGTGCTGCGCGGCGGCGCGGAACTGCTGGAGGTCCCGGTGGCAGTGCCCGAACTCGTCGGCGAGCTGGGCCTCGTCGAAGAAGCGCGCCCAGTACGGCACCTCGTCCCCGGGCCGCGCCGCGTCGAGGGCGCGCTCGGCGCGCACCAGCGCCGAGGTGCAGGCCCTGACCTCACCGAGCACGCCGTGTCCGCGCGCCTCGGCGGCGTGCAGCAGCGCCTGCACGACCGGTGGCACGGACGTCCCGACACCCTGCTGCGCCACCCGGGCGAGCTGCACGGCCTCCCGCCCGTGCCCCAGGTAGACGGCCTGGCGACTCATGGTGACCAGTGTGAACGCGCCGTACGCCCGGTCCCCGGCCGCCTGCGCGAGCCGCAGCGCCTGCACGAAGTAGCGCTGGGCGAGGCCGTGCGCGGCGATGTCGTACGACGTCCAGCCCGCGAGCCGGGTCAGGTCGGCGGCCGCCGCGAACAGTCTGCGGCCGGTCTGCTCGCCGTAGGTGCCGCGCAGCATCGGCTCGCACTCGTGCTCCAGGTAGCGCACGAGGGCCTGCCGGGCGTGGCCGCCGCCGTAGGCGTCGTCGAGAGTGCGGAACAGCTCGCCGACCGAGCGCAGCGCGGCGATGTCACCGGCGGTGATCTTCTGGCCGGGGCCGCGTTCGGCCTGGCCGCGCCGCCGGGGCGGGACGCGGGCCGCGTCGGGCGGCGCCACGGGCCTGACGGCCGGGCGGCCCTGGGCCGGGATCCGGGCGGCGGGCGCCTCCCCGCGGGCCACTCTCTCGTCGGGGCGGCCGATCAGCCAGTCCCGGCTGGGCACGACGAGCCCCGCCGGGGTGAAGGCGATCTTGCGCAGCTCGGCGTGGCTGCCCGAGTCCTTGCGCCACAGCCCGCTGACGATGTCGACGGCCTCCTCGGGGGTGGCGGCGAACTCCAGCCCCGCGTAGACGGGGGCGCAGGCGTCCAGGCCGAGGTCCTGGGCGGTCAGCCGGCGGCCGAGCCGCCGGGTGAAGACCTCGGCGATGAGCGCGGGTGTGGTGCCCCTCGGCTGCTGGCCGCGGAGCCATCGCGTGACCGAGGTCTTGTCGTATCTCAGGTCGAGCCCGTGTTCCAGACCGAGCTGGTCCACCCGACGGGCGAGTCCCGCGTTGGAGAACCCCGCTTCTGCGATGAGCGCGGCGAGCTGTCGGTTGGGGGTGCGCTGCGCGGGTCGTTCCGTCATCTGCGGTGCGGTCTCCTGCCTTCCGGTGTGTGGACGTGCCCGGATCGCCTGTGAGCAGCCCATATGGCCTCGTGGACGGCGCGAATGTAGCGGAGAGTAAGCGCCCGATCGCACCCTTCCGCAGGCATTCATCCGATCGTGTGAGGATTGGCCGCGAAACTGACGGGTGACCACCAGGCCACAGCCGGACGACCGACGGCACGACGGCGGTCGTACAGTGGCGTAGGCGCGTTTCGTGCCTTACGACTTCCAGGGAGGCGCTTGCCGTGAGTGAGTTGCGGTTCGTCCGTATGGGTTTCGGTGCCGAGGCCGTTGACTACCAGGTGGCCTGGGACGAGCAGCGCCGGGTGCACGCGGCGCGCTTCGCGGACGAGATCCCCGACACCGTACTGCTCCTGGAGCACCCGCCGGTCTACACGGCCGGACGGCGCACCGCCCCGAACGAGCGTCCGCTCGACGGCACGCCCGTCATCGACGTGGACCGCGGCGGCAAGATCACCTGGCACGGGCCGGGCCAGCTGGTGGGCTACCCGATCCAGAAGCTGCCGCGTCCGGTGGATGTGGTGGCGCACCTGCGCCGCCTCGAAGAGGTGATGATCCGCGTCTGCGCGGAGTTCGGCGTCGAGACCAGCCGGGTCGAGGGCCGGGCGGGCGTCTGGGTGCTGGGCGACCCGGTGGAGCAGCGGCCCGGCCTGGGCGGGCTCTCCCTCGACTTCGACCCGCGGCTGACGGACGAGGAGTTCGACCCCCGCCTCAACGGTCCCGAGTACGCGCCCTCCAACGCCGGCCAGCGCCGCGAGGACCGCAAGATCTGCGCCATGGGCATCAGGGTCGCCAAGGGCGTCACCATGCACGGCTTCGCACTGAACGTGAATCCGGACACGTCCAACTTCGACAAGATCATCCCGTGCGGCATCCGCGACGCGGGCGTGACGTCCCTCGCACACGAGCTGGGCCGGGAGGTCACGATCGAGGAGGTGCTGCCGGTGGCGGAGCGGCACCTGCGGGACGTCCTGGAGAACGCCGACCTGAAGCCGCGGGAGATCGAGCGGTCGGCGGTGTAGCGGGCACCGGGGTCTTCGCCGCCCTCACCCGCCCACCCGGGGCTCCGCCACCGGGTCCCACGAAGGGCCGGCCCCTGGACCTTTCCGGCCTGGACGGCATCGCCCTCGGTCGCCCGACGGGCCGGATACGGCGCGGCCCGCGCCTCGGGCCGCGCCGCACGCAGGCCGAAGGGGCGGAACCCCTCGGACGGGTCGGGCAGCCGGGAATGCCCGCCGCAGACCGAAGGTTGCCCACCCCGGAGGCCGGGAAGCGCACGGGCGTACCCTGGTGTACGCCGAAGAATCGAAGCTAGGGAGCCGACGTGTCCGCAGTCGCACCCGACGGACGCAAGATGCTGCGCCTGGAGGTCCGCAACAGCCAGACCCCCATCGAGCGCAAGCCCGAGTGGATCAAGACCCGGGCGAAAATGGGCCCCGAGTACACCAAGATGCAGAACCTCGTCAAAAGCGAGGGCCTGCACACGGTCTGCCAGGAAGCCGGCTGCCCGAACATCTACGAGTGCTGGGAGGACCGCGAGGCGACCTTCCTCATCGGCGGCGACCAGTGCACCCGGCGCTGCGACTTCTGCCAGATCGACACCGGCAAGCCCGAGGCGCTCGACCGCGACGAGCCGCGCCGCGTCGGCGAGTCCGTGGTCACCATGGACCTGAACTACGCCACCATCACCGGCGTCGCCCGCGACGACCTGGAGGACGGCGGCGCCTGGCTGTACGCCGAGACCGTCCGCCAGATCCACCAGCAGACGGCGGACCGCGAGGGCGGCCGGACCAAGGTGGAGCTGCTCGCGCCCGACTTCAACGCGGTCCCGGAGCAGCTGGAGGAGGTCTTCTCCTCGCGCCCCGAGGTCTTCGCGCACAACGTCGAGACGGTTCCGCGGATCTTCAAGCGCATCCGCCCCGGCTTCCGCTACGAGCGCTCGCTGAAGGTCATCACGATGGCCCGCGACCACGGCCTCGTCACCAAGTCGAACCTCATCCTCGGCATGGGCGAGACCCGCGAGGAGGTCAGCGAGGCCCTCAAGCAGCTGCACGACGCCGGGTGCGAGCTGGTGACCATCACGCAGTACCTGCGGCCGTCCGTGCGCCACCACCCCGTGGAGCGCTGGGTCAAGCCCCAGGAGTTCGTGGAGCTGAAGGAGGAGGCCGAGCAGATCGGCTTCTCCGGTGTGATGTCCGGCCCGCTGGTGCGCTCCTCGTACCGCGCCGGGCGGCTGTACCGGATGGCGATCGAGAAGCGCGACGCGTACGTCGCCGCGCAGGCCGTCTGACACGGAATCAGCCCGCCGTTCCCGTACGACACTCCGGCATGCGTGTGAATTCGCGCACAAGAACCTACTGACTGGTAGCGACCGAGAAGACGCGGTCCCGGCCGTCCTCGCAGATGAGGGCCCGGTCGGGGCCGCGTCGGACGTTTCATGCGGTCGTAGAAAGGCTTCATGGGCGTTTGACCGGTCGGTCACGCCCTGGTAACACCAATCAGTGACGCTGAAATCACACCACGTACACCCGTACCCGGAGCCGTACCGAGGGGGGACCTCCACGATGCAGGCCGCGCCCGTCCGCGCCACAGCGATTCCGTCGTTCACCACCGCACTGCGTGCCGTCGAGTCGCTGCTGCTGAGCAGCGGCCAGCGCACCGCCCGCCGCAACGCCTGGACCTCCGTCCTGGAGGACCGCCGACGCGCCAAGGACCGGGTCGAGGCCCAGCGCGTCCTGGAGCAGACGCTGTCCGCCCGCTCCTGACCGCCCGCTCCCCGCGGCACGTTGCGGCCCTCGCCGGGCACCGCCGTCGTCGGCGCTTCCATGGCCACGTAAACTTCGTGGCATGGCGAGGAAGGACAACGCAGCGGACGCTGCGAACCCCGGGCGACTGAAGCAGATCGCCCTGACCTACAAGATGACCCGCAGGGCCGACAAGAAGATCGGCCTTGTACTCGCGGCTGTCGGAATCGTCACCTTCGGTGTCTTCCTCGCGATCGGTTTCTTGATCGGTCACCCCATCTATCTCGGCATCCTGGGCCTGCTGCTCGCCTTCCTCGCGACGGCGATCGTGTTCGGGCGCCGGGCCGAGCGAGCCGCCTTCGGGCAGATGGAGGGACAGCCGGGCGCCGCCGCGGCCGTGCTCGACAACATCGGCCGGGGCTGGACGACGACACCCGCGGTGGCGATGAACCGCAACCAGGACGTGGTGCACCGCGCGGTCGGCAAGGCCGGCATCGTGCTGGTCGCCGAGGGCAACCCGAACCGGGTGAAGTCCCTGCTCGCCGCCGAGAAGAGGAAGATGAACCGCATCGTCGCGGACGTCCCGGTGCACGACCTGATCGTGGGAACCGGCGAGGGCCAGGTCGAGCTGAAGAAGCTGCGCACCACCATGATGAAGCTGCCCCGCGTGCTGACCGGCCCGCAGGTGACCGCGACGAACGACCGGCTGCGCGCCCTGGGCGACCTCATGAGCAACATGCCGCTGCCGAAGGGCCCGATGCCGAAGGGCATGAAGCTGCCGAAGGGCGGGCAGCGGCCGCGCTGACCCACCCTCGAACGACAAGGGGCGCCCGGATCACTCCGGGCGCCCCTTGTCGTGTACGGACACCGCCCGCTTCACGCGGGCGCTGCGGGAGGCGGAGTCGGGCGGACGCGAGCCTCGGCTGGGTGCGGGCCCCGGCGGGACACGGACTTCAGCTAGATGCGGACCTCGGCCAGATACGGATACCGGCCGGACACGGACCCCGGCAGCAGTCACGGACCCTGCCACGACACGGGCCTCGGCCGGATGCGGAACTTCGGCTGGGTGCGGGCCCCGGCGGGACACGGACTTCTAGATGCGAACCTCGGCCAGACGCGGGCCTCAGCCACGGACCCTGTCAGACACGGACCCTGCCAGCAGACGCGGGCCCCAGCCGGACACGGACCCGACCTCGGCTGGATTCGGACCCCGGCCGGACACGGGCACCGGCCAGATGCGGGCCCCGGCCGGACGCGGAGTTCGCCAGCGGACGCGGGCCCGGCCGGACACGGACCCCGCCAGCAGACACGGCCCCTGCCAGACACGGCCCTCGGCTAGATGCGGACCTCGACCGTGCGCGCCAGCCGGTCGTGGAGGCCGCGGCCGTCGCGGTCCCAGATCAGCGCCGGGACGGCCAGGCACAGCAGGACCGAGCGCAGCAGGGCGCGCAGCGGGTTCACGGTGCCCGTCTCCAGGGCGAGGACCCGCAGACCGAAGAGGCGCTTGCCGGGGGTGAAGCCGACGGTGCCGACGGTGAGGACGCTCAGCAGGAAGAAGATCAGCAGCGCCCAGTTGCTGGTCGCCTGATCGTAGCCGTGCGTGATGAGACCGTATGCGATCAAGAGGCACAGCCCCCAGTCCACGGCCAGCGCGCCGAGCCGGCGGCCGGGGCGGGCGATCGAGCCCGGTCCCTCCTCCGGCAGACCGAGCCTCTGGCCCCGGTATCCAAGGTCGGCACCGGCGTCTTCCATGGCCGCACGCGGCCCGGAAAGCCACGATCCGATTGCTTGCCTGTTGTCCACCCGTCCACGGTACTGCGGCCGTAAATGACCGGGGGACGTCGGGGTCGGTCAGGGCTACCGTGAGAGGGGAGCCGGTTAACTTGTGCGAAACAAATGGGTCACGCCAGAGAAATCACGCGTCCCTAGGGTCGAGGTCAGCGTGTGCCACCCGCACTGGCCGCACGAACGATCTACCACCCCGGCGGGACGGTCGGGAGTAGGAGGAGCTGGATGTTCCAGAACGCCGACGAGGCCAAGAAGTTCATCGCGGACGAGGACGTCAAGTTCATCGACGTCCGCTTCTGCGACCTCCCGGGCGTGATGCAGCACTTCACGGTGCCTGCTGAGGCGTTCGACGCGGACGAGGAGCTCGCCTTCGACGGCTCGTCCATCCGCGGCTTCCAGGCCATTCACGAGTCCGACATGGCGCTGCGCGCGGACCTGTCGACCGCCCGGGTCGACCCGTTCCGCCGCGACAAGACGCTGAACATCAACTTCTTCATCCACGACCCGATCACGGGCGAGCAGTACTCCCGTGACCCGCGCAACGTGGCGAAGAAGGCCGAGGCGTACCTGGCGTCCACCGGCATCGCCGACACCGCCTACTTCGGTCCCGAGGCCGAGTTCTACGTCTTCGACAGCGTCCGCTTCGCGACCAGCTCGAACGAGTCCTTCTACCACATCGACTCCGAGGCGGGTGCCTGGAACACCGGCGCCCTCGAGGACAACCGTGGCTACAAGGTCCGTTACAAGGGCGGTTACTTCCCGGTCCCGCCGGTCGACCACTTCGCCGACCTGCGCGCCGAGATCTCCCTGGAGCTGGAGAAGGCCGGCCTGAAGGTCGAGCGCCAGCACCACGAGGTGGGCACCGCCGGCCAGGCCGAGATCAACTACAAGTTCAACACGCTGCTCGCCGCCGCCGACGACCTGCAGCTGTTCAAGTACATCGTGAAGAACGTCGCCTGGCGCAACGGCAAGACGGCGACCTTCATGCCGAAGCCGATCTTCGGTGACAACGGCTCGGGCATGCACGTCCACCAGTCGCTGTGGAGCAACGGCGACCCGCTGTTCTACGACGAGGCAGGTTACGCGGGCCTGTCGGACACCGCCCGCTACTACATCGGCGGCATCCTCAAGCACGCCCCGTCGCTGCTGGCCTTCACCAACCCGACGGTGAACTCGTACCACCGTCTGGTGCCGGGCTTCGAGGCGCCGGTCAACCTGGTGTACTCGCAGCGCAACCGTTCCGCGGCCATGCGGATCCCGATCACCGGCTCCAACCCGAAGGCCAAGCGCGTCGAGTTCCGCGCCCCTGACTCCTCCGGCAACCCGTACCTGGCCTTCTCCGCCCTGCTCCTCGCGGGCTTGGACGGCATCAAGAACAAGATCGAGCCGGCCGAGCCGATCGACAAGGACCTGTACGAGCTGGCTCCCGAGGAGCACGCGGGCGTCCCGCAGGTTCCGACGTCCCTGTCGGCCGTGCTCGACTCGCTGGAGGCCGACCACGAGTTCCTGCTCCAGGGCGACGTGTTCACCTCCGACCTGATCGAGACCTGGATCGACTACAAGCGCACGAACGAGATCGCTCCGCTGCAGCTGCGTCCGCACCCGCACGAGTTCGAGCTCTACTTCGACGTGTGATCGACGCGCCTCACCAGCGCTTCGGGGCCGCCACCCACACCGGGGTGGCGGCCCCGCCGTCGTAGGGGCGGAACCCGCTTCACAGACCGGGCCCGGACAGGGGATCCTGGTGACCGGGGACCGGTGTTCGAGAGAGGGAACGGGGATGTCCGAGCGGGACGATTTCGATCAGCGGGAGTTCGACCTGAAGTGGGCGGACGGCGCCGCGCACAAGGAGCCTTCCGCCCGGGCCCGGATGCTCGCCGCGCGCTGGAAGCACGACCCGCCCGGTCCGGTGCCGTTCCGCCCCGAGCCGGCACGCAAGGCGCACCGCCCCCGCTCGCCGTGGGTGTCGGCGGCCATCGTGTTCGGCGCCATGGCCGCGCTCATCCTGCTCCTCGGCTACGCGAACTTCCGTCCCCACTAGTCGGGGACCCGCACCAGACAGGGGCCCTCACCAGGCAGGCCCTGCCCCGGGCAGAAACCTTTTGCTCCTCCTGGAGACGTTCGCGACCCGTTCATGGGTGGTGCCGGGTGCACACTGGCAGTGGGACGAGTGCCTGACTGCGGGGTGGTGCACCATGCAGAGCCGCTTCCGGAGCGACCGGCGGTTGACCGCGCGTATGGCGGTCACGCTGTTCCTGCTCGGACTGGTGTACGTGGCGTTCGTCGCCGCGTTGATCGTGCTGCTGAAGTCGTGGGTGCTGGTCGTGGTGGTCGCGGCGGCGCTGCTCGGCGCGCAGTACTGGTTCTCCGACCGGATCGCGCTGTACGCCATGCGCGGCCGGGTCGTGGAACGGGAGGAGTACCCCGAGCTGCACGCGGTGATCGACCGGCTGTGCGCGCTCGCCGACATGCCGAAGCCGGTGGTCGCCGTCTCCAACATGGACATGCCCAACGCGTTCGCGACCGGGCGGAATCCCGACAACGCGGTGGTCTGCGTGACGACCGGGCTGCTGCGGCGGCTGGAGCCTGCGGAGCTGGAGGGTGTGCTCGCGCACGAGTTGTCCCATGTGGCGCACAAGGACGTCGCCGTGATCACGGTCGCGTCCTTCCTCGGCGTCATCGCCGGGCTGATCGTGCGGTTCGCCTTCTACTCGCAGCTGTTCGGCGGGGGCCGGAGGGACCAGAACACGGCCGTGGTGTTCGCCGCGGTGATGGGCGTGTCGGCGGCGGTGTACGCGCTGAGCTTCCTGCTGATCCGGGCGCTGTCCCGGTACCGGGAGCTGGCGGCGGACCGGGCGGCGGCGCTGCTCACCGGCCGGCCCTCGGCGCTGGCCTCCGCGCTGACCAAGGTCTCCGGCGACATCGCCCGCATCCCGACGAAGGACCTGCGCACGGCCCAGGCCTTCAACGCCTTCTACTTCACGCCGGCGCTGGGCCGCGAGCCCGGCATCGCCCGGCTCTTCTCGACCCACCCGAGCCTGGACCAGCGGCTCGACCAGCTGGGCCGGATCTCCGCCGAACTGGGCGAGGCGGCGACACCCGGAGGGGCCTGAGCATGGGGCTGCTGGACATTCTCCTGGGCCGTACGAAGCCGGTCGCCGCGGACCTGGACCGGTTGTTCGCCCTGCCGTCGGCGGCCGTGACCCTGGAGGTGGCCGCGGGCTTCACGCCGACCGGACAGGGCGCGGTGTGCTTCGCCACCGTCGAGGGCGCGGCCTTCGAGCAGACCCACCAGGAGGTACGGGCGCTGCTGGACGCGGACACCGAGCGGAAGGGCCCGCCCGTGGAGCTCACGCGGGACCGGTACGGCTACTCCTGGCTGGTCTCCCGCCGCTCCCCCGAGCAGTTGCCGGTCCTCGTCAACGACCTGCACGCGGTGAACAGCCAGATGGAGGTCAACGGCTTCGGCCCGCAACTGCTGTGTTCGCTGGCCGGTTTCCGGGACGGCGCCGGGCGGCGGCTCGCACTGGTCTACCTCTACAAGCGCGGCACCTTCTACCCGTTCGCGCCGCTGCCCGGCGAGGCACAACGGCGCGACAACCCCCTGGAGTTGCAGGTCAGGGCCGCGCTCGCCGACGACCTGCGGATCGAGCAGGACCTGGGACGCTGGTTCCCGGTGTGGGGCGCCCCCGGCCTGTGACGGCCGGGGGCCACCCCTTTCGACGGACGCGCCGGCCTACCTGCCGCGCTCCTGGCGGCGGGCCTCGAGAGGGCGCTCACGGCGGTAGCGGCGCTCCCACTTGGCCTGCTGGTCGCGGCGCTGGCGGTACGCCCGGTACGTCGTGGGCGCGGTCTGCGACGGGGCACCCCCGGCGGACGAGGACGTCGAGGTCGCGTCGGCGCCGTACCGCACGTACAGGAAGAGCAGGGCGACGGCGGCGAGCCACCAGACGTGGTTTCCGAAACCGAGAATCACCAGGACGACGGTCCCGGACAAGACGATGGTGCCCATCACGGACCTCCTCCGCTGGTGTGGATCGGGGCTGCTTCGAGCGTAGTGATCCGGTCACACCGCGTGCATCCGCTTTTTTCTCCCGTGGCACATGTGAACCAGGCACGAACGGACGCATGAGTGAACGGACGCCGGAGGGAACGGGCCCGTGAGTGAATGGGCGCATGACAGAAGCGGTCTTCACGCACGGGCACGAGGGCGAACGGCTCGACGGTGTCTACGGCGGCGGTGATCCCGCAGCAGGGTCCGGGGCCACCGCCGTCGTGCTGCACGGCGCGGGCAGCAGCAGCAAGGAGCGGCTGAAGCCGCTGCTCGCGGAGCTCGCCGCCCGGGGTTGCCGGGCTCTCGCCTTCGACTTCTGCGGGCACGGCGGCAGCACGGGCGCGCTGCGGGAGTCGAGTCTGCGCCACCGCTTCGAGCAGGCCGTCTCCGTCATCGACGCGTGCGTTCCCGCCGACGGGCCGCTGGTGCTGGTCGGGTTCAGCATGAGCGGCCAGACGGTGGCCGATCTGGTCCGCCACTACGGGGACCGGGTGGTGGCGCTGGGGCTGTGCGCGCCGGCGGTGTACGCGGCCGAGGCCTGGGACGTGCCGTTCGGTGCGGGCGAGGGCCTGTTCAGCGAGATCATCCGGAGGCCCGGCAGCTGGCGTTCGTCACCCGCGTTCGAGGTGCTGCGCGGGTACGAGGGCCGGGCGGTGCTGGCAGTGCCCGGCACCGACGCGGTCATCCCGTCCGCCGTGACGGAGTCCGTCCAGGACGCGCTGGCCGCCCGGGCGCAGTTCACCCGTTTCGAACTGCCGGAGGCGGACCACCACCTGGGGTCGTGGTTCCGGGAGCACCCGGACGACCTGGCCGCGTTCGTCACCGCCGTACTGGCCGGCCTCGGCGAGCAGGGCTGGACGGCGACCCGGGGCTGGGTGGCCAAACAGCTCCCGGAGGGCCGCACGGTTCTCACCTCCCGCTTCTTGTCGGGCGGTTGGAGCTCCCAGCAGCGGGCGCTGACCCTCGACGACGGCACCGGCCTGGTGCTGCGGACCTTCGTGAAGCCCTTCTTCCGGCATCACGCCCCGGGTCTGCTGACCCGCGAGGCGGGCGTGCTCACGCTCCTCGCCGGGCAGGAGGGCGTGCCCGCCCCCGCGCTGGTCGCCGTCGACGCGACCGCCGAGCACGGCGACCACCCGTCCCTGCTGATGTCGCTGCTGCCGGGCCGGGTGCGGGTCGACGGGACGGACCTGGACCGCCGGACGGACCTGCTGGCGGCCCAGCTCGTACGGATCCACGCGGTCGTCCCCGAGGAACGCCCGCGCCCGTACCAGGCGTGGACGTCTCCCGAGCGGGTGCGCACGCCGGGCGGCGCGCTGTGGAAGCGGGCGGTGGACGTGATCCGGCACGATCCCCCGGCGTACGAGGGGTGCTTCCTGCACCGGGACTTCCACCCCGGGAACGTGCTGTTCACCGGGGAGGGCGCCCAGCTGCGGATCAGCGGTGTCGTCGACTGGGTGGAGACCTCGTGGGGCCCCGCCGACCTGGACGTCGCCCACTGCTCGACGGCGCTCGCGCTGCTGCACGGCCCGGAGCACGGTCTCGCCTTCCGCGCACGGTACGAGGCGCACGGCGGAAGCCGGCTCGCCGACGGGCCGGACCACCTGTACTGGCGGCTGCTCGACGCCCTTGCCTACTCCCCCGACGCGGCGAAGCTGGCCGGGCCGTGGCGCGAACTGGGCCGCACGGACCTGACGCCCGAGGTGCTGGGCGGGCGGTTGGAGGCGTACGTGGGCGGGCTGCTGGAGCGGTACGGCTGAGCGCCGCGGGGACGGGTCCGTGACGCCGACGCCGGGCACCCCGCGAACGGGGTGCCCGGCGCCACGGCTCAGCGGGCGTACCGCATCAGCGCCCGGACCATGTGGCACGTGGTGTCCGACGGCGGGTGGACGCCGATCAGCTCCGCCGTGCTGCGGATCGTCTCGTTGCGTGCCTGGTTGGGAACGTAGACACCGGAGTCGAGCAGGGCGATCGCCAGGCGCATGGCCTTCAGGCGACGGTTGTGGGTGATGTACCACTCGCGCGGACGGCCCGGCGGCAACGGCCGCTTCTCCACGGGCTCGTAGGGCAGGTCGAGCAGGACGGAACGCTTCGCGGTGGACTGGGTGGGCAGCGGCTTCTGCTTGAGTGCGGCAGCGGGCACAGGCATCCTCCTGTCGCGGTCAGGGCATACGGCGAAGACGTCGGCGCCTCCGGCGATTCCCTCGAACACTGCTTCTATTCTACTGGCCGCCACTGACAAAAGCCCCTGGCCACAGGGGCTTTGGGGGTGCAGTGACGCAGGTGGAGAACGGGTTTTCCGGCCGTCGGCGATACCGTGTGCGGCATGGAGATCTGGATCAACCCCGCCTGTTCGAAGTGCCGCAGCGCGATCAGCCTGCTCGACGCCGAGGGCGCCGACTACACCGTGCGCCGCTACCTGGAGGACGTGCCGAGCGAGGGCGAGATCCGCGACGTCCTCGCGCGCCTGGGCCTCGAACCGTGGGACATCACGCGGACGCAGGAGGCCGCCGCGAAGGAACTCGGGCTCAGGGAATGGCCCCGTGCCGAGGCGTCACGCGACCGCTGGATCAAAGCGCTCGCCGAGCACCCGAAGCTGATCCAGCGCCCGATCATCACGGCGGACGACGGCACGGCGGTCGTGGCCCGCACCGAGGAGGCCGTACAGGACGCCTTGTCCCGATAGACGGCGTAGTCAACCCTTTGTCCTGCGGAGGGAGTTCGGCCGGTGAGCGGTGTTACCCTCCGCCGCCATGACCTTCGGTGATCAAGAAACGCCGTTCGGGCCGCATGAGCCCCAGGGTTCACATGGACCGCAGCGGGCCCGGCAGCCGCACGGACCCCACGGAGGACCGCAGGGGCCGCAGGAGCCGCTCACGCCGCACGGTCCGTACGGTCAGCCCACCCCCTACGGACAGCCCGACCCCTACCGGCAGCCCGACCCCTACCGACAGCCCAACCCCTACGGACAGCCCAACCCCTACGGACAGTGGCCGGCGCAGCAGGAGCGCATACGCAGACGGCGCAGAACCCGGCTCGCGGTGGCCGCCGCGACGGGCGTCGTCCTCGTCGCGGCCATCGGCGCCGGCGCCGTGATGTACGCGGGCGGGGACGGCGACCGCCCGGCGACCGCGGCGCCCGCGACGTCCGCCCCCGGCGGCGCGGCCGTCCCCACGGTCGGGGCCACCCTTCCCCCTGACGCGCCCAGCGCCCTGCCGTCTCTGCTCGCGCGCCCCGTCATCCGCCCGGAGCAGGCGTTCCCGGAGCAGCACGTGCGGCTGACGGACGGCTCGCGGTACACGCGTGTCGACCTGGCCACCACGACCGACTGCGCGCGCGCCATGTCGCATCAGCTCGCCGAGCTGATCGAGCAGGGTGAGGAGTGCGTGCGGTTGTCCGCGGCCCTGTTCACGGATGCCGAGCGACGCTCGCAGGTGACGGTGACCGTGCTGAGCTTCCGGCGCGTCGAGGACGCCTCCCGCGTGTTCGCGATGGCCTCGATGGACCCGGTGACGTTCCAGGTCGTCGCGCTGGACCCGCCGCCCGAGTCGGGGCTGCCGACCGTGGCGCCGGGCTCGCCGGGGGTGTTCCGGCGGCTGATGACCGTGCGGTCGGTGGTGTTCGCCAGCGGGCAGTGGGGCGACGGGGCGGAGACCCGGGAGGCGGAGATCACCGGGCAGACCGAGGACCTGCTGCGGTACGCCAACGCGAAGGTGGTGGCGTACGAGCAGGGGCGGACGGAACGGTGAGGCCCATGTGAGCCGGCTCCCGCCGATGTGACGCAGGTTACTCAAGTGACTCCCGGAACCACTGAGTAACCGCGTTCGGTATCTCGTACATAGCGGCGTACGCTCCCCTACCTCTTCAGGAGGCGCGCATGTCGCGCAGGAGAACTCTCGGCACGAAGAAGAAGCTCGCGCTGTTGGTGAGCGCGGCGGCGGTGGCGGGCGGCGGCGCCTTCGCCATGGCGAGCACCTCGAACGCCGCCCCGACCCCCAAGTCGGCCGCCGAGTCGACCGTCTGTCAGGGACTCGCCACCGCGCTCGGCAACAACCAGCGGTTCATCGACGGCCAGCGGGCGAATCCGGACGCGCAGTCCGAGGCGCGGATCGCCAACCGTGAGGCTGTCATCGAGGAGATCAAGCGCAAGCAGGAGGCGTCCGGGTGCGCGGTCGGGGAGTCGGCTCAGGGCTCCCAGACCGAGCAGCCGGCGCAGAACGGCGGGCAGCAGGCGGGAGGCGGTCAGCAGGCCGGTGGCGGTCAGCAGGCCGCCGAGCCCTCGCAGAGCGCGTCCACGGGAAACCCCGGCGGAGGTGCCGCAGCCTCAGGCCAACAGGTGTGCAACGGGTCGACCGTCACGCTCTCCGGCGAGGGCGGTGCGCCTGCGGCGTCCAGCAACCAGTTCCCGGCCGGCACGAAGCTGAAGGTCACCAACCTGGACAACAACAAGTCCACGACGGTGGAGGTCACCTCGGTCTCGGGCAGCTGTGTCCTGCTCAACAACGCGGCCTTCGAACAGGTCCGTGAGCCCGGCAAGTTCCTGATCCGCCGCGCGGTGATCGAGAAGGTGGGGTGAGGCTCGGACACATAGGAGACCACTGAGGCGACGGGTGGGCGGTCACCGGCTTGACGGAGGGGAGCCGGTGACCGCCCCCTGCTCTTCCCGCACGCCTCCGCACCCCTCATCCCCGCAAGCCCCCTCGCCCCTCGCACCCCTGCCGCCCCTTCGCATACGAGTCACCGCGCCGGGGTGCCGCGTGGCCTGGAGACGGCCTCTCCCGCACCGCGCACACCCTCACAGGGTGAGCTGCGACACAGAATCACCAGGTAACACGGGGTTCACATACGAGCAATGGCCGGGAAATCGCCCGTTGACAGGCTGCCGGGCATCAGCGCGGCGCCTCAGTGCCGCAGCGCCGCAGCACCCGCACAACGCGCCTAGACCCACCCCGAAGGATGTGGCCCGTGACCTTCAAGGCTGAGTACATCTGGATCGACGGCACCGAGCCGACGGCCAAGCTGCGTTCCAAGACGAAGATCATCCCGGGCTCGCCCGCCGGTCTGGACGCGCTGCCGATCTGGGGCTTCGACGGGTCCTCCACCAACCAGGCCGAGGGCCACGCCTCGGACTGCGTGCTGAAGCCGGTCTTCACCTGCCCGGACCCGGTCCGCGGCGGCGACGACGTGCTGGTGCTGTGCGAGGTCCTCAACACGGACATGACCCCGCACTCGACCAACACGCGTGCCGCGCTGGTCGAGGTCGCGGAGAAGTTCGCCGCGCAGGAGCCGATCTTCGGCATCGAGCAGGAGTACACCTTCTTCAAGGACGGCTACCCGCTCGGCTTCCCCAAGGGCGGCTTCCCGGCCCCGCAGGGCGGCTACTACTGCGGCGTCGGCTCCGACGAGATCTTCGGCCGTGACGTCGTCGAGGCCCACCTGGACAACTGCCTGAAGGCGGGCCTGGGCATCTCCGGCATCAACGCCGAGGTCATGCCCGGCCAGTGGGAGTTCCAGGTCGGTCCGCTGTCCCCGCTGGAGGTCTCCGACCAGCTGTGGGTGGCCCGCTGGCTGCTCTACCGCACCGCCGAGGACTTCGGCATCGCCGCCACCCTCGACCCCAAGCCGGTCAAGGGCGACTGGAACGGCGCCGGCGCGCACACCAACTTCTCCACCAAGGCGATGCGCGAGAACTACGACGCGATCATCACCGCGTGCGAGTCGCTCGGTGATGGCTCCAAGCCGCTCGACCACGTCAAGAACTACGGCGCCGGCATCGACGACCGCCTGACCGGTCTGCACGAGACCGCCCCCTGGGACAAGTTCTCCTACGGCGTCTCCAACCGCGGTGCCTCGGTCCGTATCCCGTGGCAGGTCGAGAAGGACGGCAAGGGCTACATCGAGGACCGCCGTCCGAACGCCAACGTCGACCCGTACGTGGTGACGCGTCTGCTGGTCGACACCTGCTGCTCGGCGCTGGAGAAGGCCGGCCAGGTCTGATCCGCCCACGGCTCCGTGCGAAGGGGCGCCCACCAGGACGGTGGGCGCCCCTTCGCGCTTCCCGTCCTGGCACTGCCCGCCCGCGCCCCGTCCTAGCGCTGCCCGTCCTCCTCGCGGGCGAGGACGGCTTCTTCGGCACGGACCTCACCGGCCAGGAGCGGATCGGCGAACTGCCGGACGCGGTGCGCGACAAGGTCGAGGCACGGATCCGGGAGCGGCTGCGCTGCGGCTACGAATCCCGGCGGGAGCTGGTCGACATCGCCGGGGACCACCCCGTCGGCGGTGACGAGCGGGTGTCGAAGGCCCGGGCCCGGCGGCTGGTGGGCCGGCTGTGGGCGGAACGGGTCGCCGAGCAGCGGACGTGGAAGGGCGTCACCGACCCCGACCGGCTCACCCGGGCCTTCGACGCCCTGGAGGCGAGCGGGATCACGGCCCGGGAGAACTTCACGTGCTGCCACGGCTGCGGCACGGCGGAGACAGGCGCCGAGCGCGAGGGCGCCCGCGGGTTCGTCTTCTTCCACCAGCAGACCACCGAGCACGCCGCCGAGGGGTACGGACTCTCCCTCTGCTACGGCGCATTCGACGGCTCGCAGGACACCACCACGGCCGTCGGGCACGAGGTCGTGGCGGCGCTCGCGGCCGCCGGGCTGTCCACCCGGTGGGACGGCGCCCCGGGGCAGGCGATCAGCGTCACCCCGCTGGACTGGCGCAAACGCCTGGTGGAGTGACGTACGCGACCGCCGGCTCCCGCGGGGGCGGCGTCCACACAGTGAGAGAAGGGGTCCTGCCGACGGCGGGTGTCTGCTTCAATGGGGCCATGGCCAGCTTCGAGAAGCACTCCGCGACAGGTCGCCATGACCTCGAGCCCTTCTGGCCCTCCCGTCAGCACCACGACTTCGACCGGGTGTGTCGCCGCGCGACCGACGCGCCGGCCCTCTGAAGCCGTACACCCCGGCCTTCGGCCAGCGCGACCGGCGTACGTCCCCGACGGGCCCGACCACCCACTCGGCCCGTCGGCCCTTCCGTCGAACCTCTCGCGCGAAAGAGCTGACCTCTCATGGCGACCACCCGTTCCCTGTCCACCGCCCCCCTCGCCACCGCGTCCTCGCACGGCCCCCGGCACCGGCTGCGCGCCGTCGACCGGGACGAGGCCGTGACCGTCGCCGACCTCCTGCCGCCGGGCGCCACCTGGCTGCCCGCGCCACAGCACGCCCTGCCCTCGCTGCCGGGGCAGCCGCCCATGATCGGCTACCTGGTGCTGGTCCCGGCCGACCAGCAGCCGCCGTTCCCGCCGCCGATCGCCCCCGACCGGGCCCAGACCCCCGGCACCGGGCCCGGCGGTGACCCGCTGATCCGCGTCGACACCGCGCAGCGCACCGCCGAGGTGGCCGGGCGGGCGCTCGACCTGACCTACCTGGAGTTCGAGCTGCTCGCCCACCTCGTGACCCACCCGGGCCGGGTGCACACCCGCGACCAGTTGGTCGGCACGGTGTGGGGCTACGGGCATGTCGGCGACGGCCGTACCGTCGACGTGCACATCGCCCGACTGCGCCGCAAGCTGGGCGCCGAGCACCGCGAGAGCATCCGGACGGTACGCCGGGTCGGCTACAAGTACGTGCCGCCGGGCGGGCGCTGACCGTCTGCCGACAGCAGAGCGCCGTTCCCTCCCGCCCGTCCACCGGGCAGGGTCACCGGCATGAGGTTTCTGATGCTGGGCGGTACGGAGTTCGTGGGTCGGGCCGTCGTGGAGGCGGCCCTCGGGCACGGCTGGGACGTGACCGTCTTCCACCGGGGACGTCACGACCCTCCGGCCGGGGTGCGGTCGTTGCACGGCGACCGCACCGCCCCGGAGGGACTGGCCGCCCTGGCCGGGGACACGGACGACTGGGACGTCGTCGTCGACACCTGGTCGGCGGCGCCCCGCGCGGTGCGGGACGCGGCGCGGCTGCTGCGGGGCCGCGCCCGCCGGTACGTGTACGTGTCGAGCAGCTCGGTGTACGCCTGGGCCCCGCCCGCCGGGTACACCGAGGACGCGCCGCTGGTGGCGGGAGCCTCGGCCGACGCAGGGCAGACCGCGTACGCCCGGGACAAGCTCGGTGGCGAACTGGCCGCCGTCGACGCCTTCGGCGCGCGGCGGTCGCTGCTGGTGCGGGCCGGGCTGATCCTCGGGCCGTACGAGAACGTCGGCCGGCTGCCCTGGTGGCTGGTCCGTACGGCGCGCGGCGGGGCGACCCTCGCGCCCGGGCCGCGGGACCTGCCCCTCCAGTACGTCGACGTCCGCGACCTCGCCGAGTGGATCCTGCAGGCGGCCGAGCGGGAGTTGAGCGGGCCGTACAACCTGATCAGCCCGCGGGGGCACGCCACGACGGGCTCGCTGCTGGACGCCTGTGTGCGGGTCACCGGCGGCACGGCCGAACTGCGGTGGACCGCGCCCGAGGTGATCCTGGAGGCGGGCATCGAGCCGTGGACCCAGCTGCCGGTGTGGGTGCCGCCGGGCAGCGACCTGCACGACGCCCTGCACGGCGCGGACGTTTCCCGGGCCGTCGCGGCGGGCCTGCGCTGCCGGCCCGTCGAGGAGACCGTGGCGGACACCTGGAGGTGGCTGCGCAGCATCGGCGGCACGGCCCCGCACCGCCCGGACCGCCCCACACCGGGGATCGATCCGGAGACGGAGGCCGAGGTGCTCGCGGCCGCCGGAGGTGTACCTGGCACCACCCCCTGACCGGGGCCTCGGGCCAGTGACCCCCGCGGCCCGCTCGGCGAGACTGACGCCATGACCATCGACTCGAAGAACGGCAGTGCGCGGACGAAAGGGCGGGGCATCGGGCTCGCCGCGGTGCGGGGGCTGGCGCTGGCCCTCGTCGCCTTACCGGGGTCGGTCCTGTGCTTCGTGCTGTCCGCCGTGTCCATCGCGCTCATCCCGGTCGGCGTCGGCATCGTGACGACGCCGTACGTGCTGACGGGGGCACGGGCGTACGCGAACGGGCGGCGGGTGCTCGCGGCGGAGTGGGGCGGGGTGCGGATCCCGCCGGCGTACCGGCCGCTGCCCGAGGACGCCAACCCCTGGGCACGCACCTTCGGGCTGCTGCGCGACCCGGCGACCTGGCGGGACCTGAGGTGGCTGCCGGTCGACATGACGGCGGGCTTCGTCACCGCGCTGCTGCCGGCCGCGCTGCTGCTGTACCCGTTGGAGGGGTTCGCGCTCGCGGCCGGGCTGTGGCGGGTCTTCCCGGACGGGTACTGGTACGGGTTCGTGCCGGTCACCGGGCAGGCGTCCGCGCTCGGCGCCGCCGCGCCGGCCCTCGTCCTGCTGTTCTTCGCCCACTTCCTCACCCCGCGTCTGCTCCTGGTCCACTTCCGGCTCACCCGGGCCGTCCTCGGCTCCGGCCAGGGCGAACTGGCCGAGCGGGTGCGGGTGCTGACCGAGACGCGACGGGACGCGGTCGACACCTCCGCCGCCGAACTGCGGCGCATCGAGCGGGACCTGCACGACGGGGCGCAGGCCCGGCTGGTCGCGGTGGGCATGGACCTCGGCACCGTCGAGGCGCTGCTCGACAAGGACCCGTCCCGGGCCAAGGCGCTGATCGCGCAGGCCCGCACATCGTCCGCCGAAGCCCTGTCCGAGCTGCGTGAGCTGGTGCGCGGCATCCACCCGCCGGTGCTCGCCGAACGCGGACTGGGCGATGCCGTACGGGCGTTGGCGCTGCGGATGCCGGTGGCGACCGAAGTGGACGTGGACCTGCCCGGGCGTGCGGAGGCGCCCGTGGAGTCGGCCGCGTACTTCGCCGTCAGCGAGGTGCTCACCAACGCCGTGAAGCACGCGGAGGCCGACCGGATCTGGATCGACCTGCATCACGCCGACGGCAGGCTGCGGGCGACCGTCACCGACAACGGCAAGGGCGGTGCGGTGACCGGGGCCGGTTCCGGGCTGGCCGGAGTGGAGCGGCGGCTGGGTACATTCGACGGCGTCCTGGCCGTCAGCAGCCCCGCGGGCGGCCCCACCCTGGTCACCGTGGAGATCCCTTGCGCGTTGTCCTAGCCGAAGACCTCTTCCTGCTGCGCGACGGACTCGTCCGGCTGCTCCAGGCCCACGGCTTCGAGATCGCGGCGGCCGTGGAGTCCGGCCCTGAACTGGCCCGCGCCCTGGCCGAACTGGAGGCGGACGTGGCCGTGGTGGACGTACGGCTGCCCCCGACGCACACCGACGAGGGGCTGCAGTGCGCGCTGCGGGCCCGCCGGGCGCGGCCGGGGCTGCCGGTGCTGGTGCTCTCCCAGCACGTGGAGCAGCTGTACGCGCGCGAGCTGCTGGCCGACGGCAGCGGCGGGGTGGGCTATCTGCTGAAGGACCGGGTCTTCGACGCGGAGCAGTTCGTGGACGCCGTACGACGGGTCGCCGCCGGCGGTACGGCGATGGATCCGCAGGTCATCCAGCAGCTGCTGACCCGGCGGGCGACCGGCGACCAGCCGCTCGGGCGGCTCACACCCCGTGAGCTGGAGGTGCTGGAGCTGATGGCGCAGGGCCGGTCCAACGCCGCGATCGCCGCGAAGCTCGTCGTCACCGAACGGGCGATCGCCAAGCACACCGCGAACATCTTCGCCAAACTGGGTCTTGAGGTCTCGGACGACGACAACCGGCGCGTGCTGGCGGTTCTCGCGTATCTCGACCACGGCCGGTGAAACCGGACCCGTGCGTTCACCCGCCGTGCGGGATCAACAACTCCTGGTGTTCCAGGGCCTGTTGAGCGCACAGTGCCCTCACGAACTTCTCAACAAATGCCGGGACGGCTGAACACCCGTGGGACGGGCTCCGTATGGAAAGGAGCCGCTTCACTCCTGTCGGGCGCCTCGATGCCCCCGAAAAAGGAAGTTAGAGGAGTTCCATGGGACGCAACACAAGAAAACGCCGTACGCCGCTGGCCACCAAGGCCGTAGCCGCATCGGCGGCCCTAGCGCTCGGTGGGGGCGGGCTGATCTGGGCGAACTTCTACGCATCGGCACACGAGGAGAACTCGGCACAGGACTACACCAAGGCCACGGCCGCGCAGATCGCGACGATCAACTGCCCGGACGTCGGCCAGAAGCTGACGGACGTGCCGGAGAGGGCACGCCAGGGCGTCGCCAAGGAGCTGGCGCTGCTCGACCGGCAGATCACGGACGCCTACACGCGCCTCGCGGAGACGCGCCAGGCCCAGGCGGGTGACCCCGGCTTCGTCAACAACGCCATCCTCGGCCCGCTGAAGTCCAAGCGCGTGGCCACCCTCGACCGGATCGGCATCAACATCAAGCGCGCCGGTGGCGAGGCCCCGCGGGGCATGGACCGGCTCGCCGACTGCCAGGGCGTCCCCGTCGACCAGCCGGAGACCAACGACGGTGAGGGCCAGGACCAGAACAACGGCGGTCAGGACCAGGGCGACGGCCAGAACCAGGGCGGCGACGGCCAGGACCAGGGTCAGGACGGCGGTCAGGACCAGGGCAACGGCGGCCAGGCCGGCAATGGCCCGGTGGCCGACGACTTCATCAACATCGAGGACGTCCAGCCGGGCTCGCGCAACCTGCCGAACGGCCTCGCCGCGAACGGCGACACCGGTTCGACGGGCAGCTTCACCACGGTCTGCGGCACCAACGAGAACGAGAACCGCAACTCGGACAACGTGATCGTCGCTCCCGGTGTCAGCAACGGTGCGCAGCACCAGCACGACTACGTCGGCAACCAGGGCAACAACGCGTTCGCGAGCGACGAGGACCTGGCGGCGGCGGACACCACCTGCCAGAACCAGGGCGACAAGTCGTCGTACTTCTGGCCGGTGATCCGTCTGCAGGACGGCACGCAGGACATCGACCAGAACCAGCCCGGTGGCGGTCAGGACGGCAACGTCGGCAAGATCGTCGAGCCCGCCGAGGCCCAGCTGAAGTTCGTCGGCAACCGGACGAGCGACGTCGTCGCGATGCCGAAGGCCCTGCGCATCATCACCGGTGACGCCAAGTCCTTCACCAACGGTCTCGGGAACGCCAACACCTCCTGGAGCTGCACCGGCTTCGAGGACCGGCAGGTGACGGACAAGTACCCGATCTGCCCCGAGGGCAGCTCCGTGGTGCGCACGTCCAACTTCCAGAGCTGCTGGGACGGCCAGAACATCGACAGCGCCAACCACCGCACGCACGTGGCCTTCGTGCAGGCGGACGGCAGCTGCGGCAACGGTTTCCAGGCGATCCCCCAGCTGCAGGTCCGACTGGTCTACGACATCCCGGCCCCGCAGATCGAGAACGGACAGGTCGCGAACGCGTACGCGATCGACTCGTTCCCGGAGCAGCTGCACAAGCCGATCACCGACCACAACGACTTCATCAACTTCTTCGACGAGGACCTGATGAACGAGATGGTCCAGTGCATCAACAACGGCGAGGACTGCCAGTAGTCCCGACCCGTAGAAAGCCGGCGGTGGGAACTCCCACCGCCGGCTTTCGCTCGTTCCCCGCCTGGTCCCGCTACCCGCGCGGTCAGCCGCCGTGACCGGAATGCGAGCCCTCGCCCCCGCCACCCCTGTTGTGGCTGCCACCGGGGTTCATGTGCTCGGACCCCTCCTCCAGGGTCCCGCCGAGTGCGCCGCGCAGCGCCATCACCGTCTTCTGCTCGCCGACGGCGACCCATTTGCGGCCGACGAGGTAGTAACCGCCGTAGTCCTTGGCCTGGTTGATCCACTCGCGCTGGCCGCGGTCGGTGGAGAACGTGGCGAGGATGTACTTCTCCTCGCCCTTCTTGCAGATGGCCTGGCGGATCGTGTCGGCGTCGGTCTGCATGTTGGGCTCGCACTTCGCCTCGGCGGCCAGATGCTCCAGGCTTCCCGTCGCCGTCTTCGGCACGGCGGTCTCGCCGTGCCCGCCGGATCCGCAGCCCGCCAGCGCCAGTACCGCCACCGCGCCGGTCAGCGCGAGCATCGGTCGAGTCAACCTCATCTGTTCTTCCTCCGGATCCTTCCGGCGACATGCCGCACGGGGCCCCGGCGAGGGGCCCTCGTCCTCGATACGGCTGCGGGGCGCGGAGCGCTCAAATCACCGTGCCGCAGCGGGCACGCCCGTGCGAAGGTAACCCGGTGGATCAGGACTGGGAAGTCCGGGTGGCCGCCGCGCGGGCCGCGTACGCCGACCACGCCGAGCAGGGCACGTCGAGGTTCCGCGCCGTGATCGACGCGCTCGCAGCCGAGCTGCCGTACGGCCGCCCCCTCAGCCCGTTCGAGCAGGCGTGCGCCGGGGAATCGACGGGCCACTCGGACAAGGCCGCCGCCGTACCGGGAGGCTCCGGCGCGCGGCATCGACGGCCACCGTCGCGACCGCACCAAGATCCAACTGGCCGGCTCGCTCGGGAGCACCGGGCGGGCCGAGGAGGGCGTCAAGCCGCTCACGCCCGAACTCGACGCTGCGGAGGACGAGTCGGGCGACGCCGTACGGGCGGCCCTCGCGCTGTGCCTGTCCGACCTGGGCCGCGACCGCGGGGGTTTGCCCTGGTACTGGGCGCCCTGGCCCGCCCTCTGCCGCGCCACCAGCGCTCGACCGCGCACCACGCCCGCCTCCTCGTGGAGCCCGGGCGGTAACGCCGCGCAGTCAGGTGACCTACCGCCGATTCGCTCGTTCTGCTGAACGTGCAGTCACAGGATGTCGCCCAGCGCACCACCCCCACTCCCCCGGCCGGCCCGGTCGTCGACGTCGAACAGGCCGAGGCGGCGCTCGTCGAGCACTACCCGCGGCTCGTCCGGCTCGCCTACCTCGTACTGCCGCCGGGCCTGGGCCGGGGCAGGCGCGTGATGACCGCGCACGCCCTCACCCAGCGCGCCCTGCCCAGGGGCCGGACACCGGCCCCCGCGATCCCGGCCCAGTCGACGGGACGCGACGGCGACCCGGGGTACGCCCTGGTCCGCCTCCAGGTGGTGCGTACCGCACTGGAGGCGGGCCTGCCGCTGTGGCGCCGGGCCCGACCCAGGCGGTCCCAGCTGCCGCCGCTGCTGCCCCAGGTCTGGGGGCTGCGCCTCTTCCCGCGGTCCGGAGGCGCCGACGAACTCGCCCTGGACCAGCGGCTGTCCGCCCTGTCCGGACCGGGCCGCGCGGCCTACGTGCTGCGCGGCCTGGAGCAGCTCCCGGACGATGAGGTGCGCGAGGTGCTCGGGGCCGCCGGCGTGTCCGACGTGGACGCCGCGCTGCGCGAGGCCGACGAGGTGCCCGCCCAGTACCCGCTGCTGGACTCCGCCGAGTTCGACCCGTGCTCGCTCCAGGCCCGGCCCACCGACCTGATGCGACGCCGGCAGCACCTGAGGGCCGCGCTGGCCGGAGGGGCGGCTCTCCTGGTGTGCGGGGCGCTGCTCGGCCTGCCCGGCGAGGGCTGGGGTCCCGACGGCGCCGCCGCCCCCGTGTACGCGAAGAACCCGGCGGCGCAGGCCGCCCTGGACCCGGCCGAGCTCACCAAGGTCGCCCCCACCGCGTGGCGGGCCGCCGCGCGCACCGACTTCTCGGTGTGGCCGGCGCGCGGCGACCTGACCGGCGACACCGCCCTGCTGCGCCGCGCGCTCGCCGTCTGGGCCCGCCCCGGCGCGACCGTGAAGGTGTCGGCGACACCAGGCACCCCGACCGGCGGCCCGTCCGGCCCGCCCCAGCTGCTGTACGCGGGGACCGTCGACACGGCGCGCGTGGTGCTCCTGTACGACGGTCTGCGCATCGCCCGGTACGCCGAACCGAAGGAGGGCACACGGGGCGCCGCGCTCGACTTCGCCCGGGTCGACGGCGCGTCCCAGGCCGACGCCGGCGCGGTGGTCCTGGGCCGGACCGACGGCAACGTCCGCTATCTGACGGCGCCCTGGGTGCGCGACGCCAGCCAGCGCGATCTGCTGAAGCCGGGCTCCTCCGCCCTGGCGATGTCCCTGACGGGCGGGGTGACCTCGCCGATGGCCAGCCCGGCGCTGCGGACCGGGGCGTGCACGTCGTGGCATGTGCTCCAGCTGACCGACGACACCGGTACGCGGGTGCTCACCGACCTCGGTGAACTCATCCCGGCCCGCCTGACCGCCGGACGGCCCGGCTCCGCCGTTGACGCCTCGGGTGAGGCGCTGCGCACCTGGGCCCCGTACGCCTGCTCGCTCGGCGCGGTGCGCGGCGGGGGCGTACGGAGCGTGAACGTCTGGCAGTTCGCCCTGCAACCGCTGCCCGACGCGAGCGGGTCGGCCGCATGGGTGTGCACACGCGCGGAGACCTGGCGCGGGGGCGGGGCCCTGGTGCTGGCGCAGTTCCGCATGCCGGGCGGGTCGAACGGAGCGGTGGCCGCGAAGGCCGCGAACGTTTCGGCGTGCGGGGCGCGGGATCCGCATGTGCTCGCCGGTGTGCTGTGGAAGTCGGCGGCCGGGAACCGGTACCTGCTGGCCGCCGGCAGCCCCGACACCGCGTCGGTGCGGGCCACGGGCGGCGTCGACGGCGCCACGCGGGGCAACCTGCTGGCCGTGCGGGCCGGGCAGGGGGCCCGCGCCGAGCTGAAGGGCACCCTGAAGGACGGGCGGTCGATCAGCGGTCTGAACTAGCGGCACGGCCGACCGTCCGTGCGGACCCGGGCACGCAGTGATCGTCTCGCGCCGGACAGGTGACCGAACCGGCGAACATCCGTGGCGACTCCGGCCCGTTCGAGGCCGGAATCGATCGGTAAGGTGTTCGCATGACTACCGGGGTACGCCGCAGAATGGGAGTCGAGGAGCGGCGGCAGCAGTTGATCGGCGTCGCCCTCGAACTGTTCAGCCGCCGCTCGCCCGACGAGGTCTCCATCGACGAGATAGCGTCGGCCGCGGGCATCTCGCGGCCGCTGGTCTACCACTACTTTCCCGGCAAACTCAGCCTGTACGAGGCGGCGTTGAAGCGCGCCTCGGACGATCTGGCGGCCCGGTTCATGGAGCCGCACGAGGGTCCGCTGGGGGCGCGGCTGCTGCGCGTGATGGGCCGGTTCTTCGACTTCGTGGACGAGCACGGCCCCGGTTTCTCGGCCCTGATGCGGGGCGGTCCGGCGGTCGGCTCCTCGACGACGAACGCGCTCATCGACTCCGTACGGCAGGCGGCGTATGTCCAGATCCTTTCGCATCTGGGTGTGACGGATCCGCCCGCGCGACTGGAACTGGTCGTCCGCTCCTGGATCTCGCTCGCCGAGTCGACGGCCCTGATCTGGCTGGACGGCCGACGCATCCCGCGCGCCGAACTGGAGGCGCAGCTCGTCCACGACTTCGCCGCGCTGGCCGCCGTCAGCGCCGCCTACGACGAGGAGATGAGCGCCCTGCTGCGCCGCGTCCTCAAGGACGAGCCGGCCGACGGTCCCTTCACGGACCTCGCCGGCCGGCTCATGGCCCTGGCGTTCTGACGCCTGCCGGGCCCCCTGCTCCCGAGAACAGGCC
This sequence comes from Streptomyces bullii, assembly GCF_042657145.1. Taxonomy (NCBI): domain Bacteria; kingdom Bacillati; phylum Actinomycetota; class Actinomycetes; order Kitasatosporales; family Streptomycetaceae; genus Streptomyces; species Streptomyces bullii. Next base: position 48,307 of record NZ_JBHSNY010000017.1, on the reverse strand, counting down.
CTAGCTGTCGAACTTCCGGTAGGACGGGTCCAGGTCGCGCACCTCCGCCGAGGCGTGCAGCGCCAGATCCTCCGCCGGCTTCACGTACTGCCGCAGCAACTCCAGCACCGCCTCGGTGAGCCGGGCCTTGGTCTCGTCGGTGCGGCCGGCGAGCAGCCCGATGTGGACGTGCACGACGGCGTGCCCCTCGGTGTCGGGGCCGACCGTGGTCTCCTCCGTCCTGCGGAACTGCGTCTTGCACGCCGGCGGCTTCGCCGCCGCGATGTCGACCACCGCGGTGTGCAGCGCCTTCGCGAACCCGGGCCGGTCGAAGCCGTCCGCGAGCCGCGCGGAGTAGTCGACGGTGATCTGCGGCATGAGCACTCCTGTTCTACGACGACGGGATCACCGTAGCTGGCGGAAGACCGCGACCGTACGGCCCGGCACGGCGAACGAACCGGTCCCGGCCTCGTACGACGCGGACGTCACCACCGGGTCCGCGCCCGTCGCCTGCACCGGGTGCAGCCCGTACCCGGTCCCGGCCAGTGCCGCGATCCGCTGCTCCTGCCGCTCGGGCGTCGCGTTGAACACGACGACCAGATCGCCCAGCTGCATGGTGATCACGCCGGGTGTCTCGTCCTTCCCGGACAGCGGGAAGGAGAGCCGGGACCGCACCTGCTCGGCCGTGCCGAGGGAGAAGTCCTTCTCCGTCGTACGGATCTTCAGCAGGTCCCGGTACGCGGCCGAGGCGCCCTCGATCTGCGCGCAGCCCACGCCCACCGTCTTCAGCAGCGGCTTGGCGTACGGCCACTTCGGCTTGTTGTCCGCCGCCATCGGCAGTCCGCGGCCGAAGCCGTTGCCGTCGGAGCAGTCCCAGTGGATGGCGTTGAACCAGTCGCCGCTGTCGTAGGAGTTGCGGTCCAGGGACTTCGAGCGCAGCAGGTCGGTGCCGGCCTGGGAGAGGGCCGGGCCCTGCGAGAGGGTGGCCGTCGCCATCGCCAGGACCTGCATCCGTGCCCGGTCGGCGGCGCTCGTCGAGGCGGGCAGTTTGAAGGCGAGCGCGTCGAACAGGGTCTCGTTGTCGTGCGCGTCGGCGTAGGCGAGGGCGTCGCCGGGCGCGTGGGCGTATCCGGCGGGAGCGCCGTTGTAGTCGACCTCGGAGCCCTTGACCTCCTTGCCGCTGGTGTCCGTGAAGGTGAACGACGCGAGGTTTCCGCTCAGGCCCACCTTGATCAGGTCCTGGTAGTGGAGCAGGCGGGCCCGCTGCTGGGCCGGAGTGCCGTTGTGCTCCGAGGAGTTGGGCTCGGTGTACAGCCCGCTCGCGAAGCCCTGCACGCCGGGGTCCTCGTCGAAGGGGCCGCCGCCGCGCACGGCGTCACGGGCCCGGTCGGAGAAGGTGGCGACGCCGGTGCCGGCCATGTTCTTCTGCGTGGCCTGCTCGAAGCGGGCGTCGTCGGCGACCTCGCCGAAGTTCCAGCCCTCGCCGTACAGGATGATCTTCTTGCCGTCGACGCCGTCCTTCTCCACGGTCAGTGCGTCGAGGGCCTTGCGGACCGCCAGGATGTTGGCCTTCGGGTGGTGGCCCATGAGGTCGAAGCGGAAGCCGTCGACCTTGTACTCCCTGGCCCAGGTGACGAGGGAGTCGACGACCAGCTTGCCCATCATGGCGTTCTCGGTGGCGGTGTTGGCGCAGCAGGTGCTGGTGGCCACCGAGCCGTCGGCGAGGAGCCGCTGGTAGTAGCCGGGCACGATCCGGTCCAGGACACTGGTGTCCGCCTGGCCGCTGGCCGCCGTGTGGTTGTAGACGACGTCCATGACGACCCTGAGGCCGTCCTCGTTGAGCGCCTTGACCATCTTCCGGAACTCGACGGTCCGCTCGGTGCCGTCCGGGTCGGTGGCGTAGGAGCCCTCGGGGACCGTGTAGTGGAAGGGGTCGTAGCCCCAGTTGTAGGCGTCCTTGGCGGCGGCCTTCGCCACGCACTCCTGCTGCCGCTCGGAGTCGGCAGGGAAGGAGGCCAGGTCGCAGTCGACGGTGGCCTGCTCGGCCTTCCGCTCGGGGATCGTGGCGATGTCGAACGCGGGCAGCAGATGGACGTACGACGTGCCCGCCTTCGCCAGCTCCCTCAGGTGCCTGCTGCCGTCGCTGTCCTTGTCGGTGAAGGCGAGGTAGGTGCCCGGGTGCCGCGCCGTGCGGTCCTCGACCGAGAAGTCCCGGATGTGCAGCTCCTGGATCTGGGCGTCCTTCAGCGGTACGGCCCTGGGCTTGCGGTAGCTCGACCAGCCGTCGGGCTGCAGCGCCCGGTCGCCGAGGTCGACGACGAGGCTGCGCTCGGAGTCGGCGGTGAGGGCGACCGAGTACGGGTCGGTGACCTTGTTGGTGACCACCTTGCGGGCGGCGGGCGCCCACACCTTCACGACGTACCGGTACGGCTTGTTCTTCCAGGACGCCGGGCCGGTGACGGACCAGACGCCGGTGGCGGCGTCGCGGTGCATCGGCCGGAGGGACCCGCCGAGCTCCAGGGACACGCTCTGGGCAGTGGGGGCCCAGACCGCGAGGGTGGGACGGCCCTTGGCGAAGGTCGGCCCGAGGTCGGCGGCCGTCGCGTCGTACAGGTCGTCGAGGACGCCCGCGATCTGCACGCCCGTCGCCGCGAGGACGGCTCCGTTGGCGGCCTGCTGCGAGGCGACGAGCTGTCCGCGCAGGGCCTCGCGGACCCGGTCGCGGTCGCGCGGGTCGACGGACCAGGCGGTGTAGTCCTTCAGATGCGGGAACTTCGCCTTCTGGGCGTCGGTGAGGGACGTCCTGTTCAGGCGCAGCCAGCGCTCGTCGGTGCTGGTCAGCACCCCGTCCTCGGCCTTGATCGAGCCGGTGCGGGAGGAGCGCAGCTGGGTGGAGGCGGCCGCGTCGGAGCCGTTCCAGGCGACGGTGTCCCGGTCGATCCAGACCGCCTTGGAGGTGGTCAGGTCGACGGCGGCCGCGGAGCCCGCTGGCTGCGGCAGCAGGTACTTCTCCTGCCCGTTCACCAGCCACACCTCGTGGCCGTCGGCCCTGAGGTCCAGCGACTGGTCGGCGGGCAGGTCCTTCTCGTCGCCCTTGTGGACGATGTAGCTGAGGCTGGTGGCACCCTCGGTGAGCGGCACCTCGAAGACCGCGCCATAGGAGTCAGTCTTCACCGGCTTCAGGGGGTTCGACCACTCGGTGGGGTGTGCGGCACCGGTCCAGACGTGCAGGCCCCAGCCGTCGTAGTCGCCGTCGGCACGGTGGTAGTGCAGGACGGCCTTGCTGGTGTCCTGCGCCGGGTACTCGGGCCGCTCGGTGCGGACCGTCTCCTTGCCCTGCTCGATCCAGACCTCGCCGGTCCGGGTGACGTCGATCGAGCGGTCGGCGGAGACGTCCTTGTTGCCCTCCTTGTCGATGACGAGGAAGCCGACGTTGGAGGCGCCGGGCTTGAGCTTGACGTAGGCGAAGGCGCCGTAGGCGTCGCGGCCGATGAACGGGTGGCTGTCGGGCCAGGTGGTGGACTCGCCGTCGGCGAGGTCGCCCCACGCGTACAGGCCCCAGTCGGCGTAGTTCCCGTCCTCCCGCTGGTAGTGGACGATCGCGTAGTCGCGGGAGGAGGCGGTGGGGATCTCCTCGGCGGGCGGGGTGCCGGTGGCGGAGGCCGCCGTGGCGCTCGCCGTGCGGCCCTCGAAGTCGACGACGACGGCCTTGTAGCGCAGGGCGGTACCGGCCGGTACGTCCTCGCCGATGGTGTGGGTGACCTTGTACGGGGCGTGGTCCGCGGAGCCGAGGACCCGCCACTTCCCCTCGCCGGTCTGGGCGGCGAAAACCACCCTGTTGAGCTGTCCGCCCTCGACGTCGGCCGTCAGCTCGACGGTGCCGGTCGCGCCGGGGGCCGGAGCCTTCAGGGTGAGGGAGGGCCTGGCGGCCGGGGCGGTGAGCTCGCCGGCCGCCTTGTAGACGACGGCGGATCCGGCCGGGACGGTGACGGTGACCTTCCGGTCGGCGTCCGACGTCACGTGGTGGTCGGTTCCGTATATGCCGTCGAAGCGCATGTCGGCGGAGCCGGTCGGGAAGGTGGCCGTCTTCGCCTCGCCGGCGTTGTTGAAGGCGACGAGGTACTCGGTGCCGGTGCGGGCGTCGGTGCGGGAGACGGCGTAGACGCCGGGACCGTCGGCGGCGTGGCGCTCGGTCTGGACGCCGTCGGCGAGGGCCGGGTGGGCCTTGCGGAGCTTGGCGAGAGCACTGATCTGCCGGTAGAGCGGCGCTCTCGTGTCGTAGGCCTCCGCGGCGTGGGTGCGGCCGGTGCCGAGCTGGTCGTCGTCGAGGTAGTCGGCGACCTTGGAGGCGAACATCGTCTGGCGGGCGTCCTTGTCGCCGCCCGCGCCGGTGAAGCCCTGCTCGTCGCCGTAGTAGACGACCGGGTTGCCGCGGCTGAGGAACATCAGCTCGTTGGCGAGGGAGGCCTTCTTCACCAGCGCGGCGTCGCTCGCGCCGGGGTTGTCCTGCTTGAGGAAGGTCCCGATGCGCCCCATGTCGTGGTTGCCGAGGAAGGTGACCTGCTCGTACGCGTTGGCCTTGTCGGTCGTGTACTTGTAGTCGTCGCCGAAGACCGAGGCCAGCTTCCGGGCGCTGCCGCCCTGGGAGGCGTACTGGCGGGCCGCCTCCTGGAAGGGGAAGTCGAGCGTGGAGTCGAGGCGCCCCCGCGTGACGTACGGGGAGGTGACGGAGGTGTCGGCCGAGTACACCTCGCCGAACATGAAGAAGTCGTCACGCCCCTGCCGGGCCGCGTACGCGTCGAGGGCGGTGGCCCACTGCGTCCAGAACTCCATGTTCACGTGCTTGACGGTGTCGATGCGGAACCCGTCGATGCCGAAGTCCCGCACCCACCGCTGGTAGATGCGCTCCATGCCCTCGACGACCTCGGGACGCTCGGTCCACAGGTCGTCGAGCCCGGAGAAGTCGCCGTACGTGGTGGACTCGCCGGCGTACGTCGAGTCGCCCCTGTTGTGGTACATCGCCGGGTCGTTGAGCCACGACGGGACCTTGAGCTTCTTCTTGGCGGCGGGGACGGCCGGCGTGCGCGGGAAGGAGTCGCGGTCGACGGCCGGGAAGTCCCGTGCGGCGTCCGCGTAGTCGGTGTCGTCGAAGGGCTCGCCGTCCTTGGTCAGGTACGGGAAGGCGCCCTTGGACAGGTAGTCGTAGGACTTCTCCTCGTAGTCGATGACGTCGGCGGTGTGGTTGGTGATGACGTCGAAGAAGACCTTCATGCCCTTGGCGTGGGCCTTGTCGATGAGGGTCTCGAGGTCCTCGTTGGTGCCGAAGTGCGGGTCGACCTGGGTGAAGTCGGTGATCCAGTAGCCGTGGTAGCCGGCTGAGGCGTTGGCCCCGGTGCCCTGCACGGGCTGGTTCTTGAAGATGGGGGCCATCCAGATGGCGGTGGTGCCCAGGCCCTTGATGTAGTCGAGCTTCCTGGTCAGGCCCTTGAGGTCGCCGCCCTGGTAGAAGCCCTTGTCGGTGGGGTCGTACCCGGTGCTGAGGCGGGAACCGGTCAGCCCGCCCCGGTCGTTGGCCGCGCTGCCGTTGGCGAAACGGTCCGGCAGGACGAAGTAGAACTGCTCTCGGGTCAGGTCGTGCCGGGCGGCCGCCTGGGCCAGTCGGGCGTCCGACGGGGGCGCGGGCGGTGCGTCGGCACGCGCGGCCGGCGGCTGGACGAGGGCGGCGGTGAGCGCGGCGCCGGTGACGGCTGCGACTCGTCTCGCTCGCCGGGTGCGGCGCCTCTCGGGCACCGGCCATCTCGGTATCACGGGCGGGAACTCCTTGCGATTGCGGCTCTTTGGGTCCGACCCCGCGCGACCGTATCGCTGCCGAAACCTTTACAGCAAGAGTCCTGAAAGCATGAGCAAGGGATTTCAAAAGCCCGGCCACCGGAGGGGTGGCCGGGCTTCTCGGGCGGTGGGGCGGCGGTTACCGCTTGACGGTGCAGGTGACCAGCGAGCGGGCCCTGGGGCTTTCCCCACTCACGAGCCGCTCACAGGGGACGGCCCCCAGGGCGTCGAGCAGTCGGCGGGAGGGCAGATTGGACTCCTCGGTGACGGCGACCAGATCGCCCGGCCACCACTCGACGACGGCCCGCAGCGCCTCACGCGCGTAGCCGCACCCCCAGTACTCGGGCAGCAACTGATACGCGACCGCGGTACGGCCCTGCCTCGCCCCCGGCTCCCCGAGCACCGCGCCGACGACCACCGGGTCCTCGGCGCGCACCACGCTCAGCGGCCCGGGCACGCCCACGCACCGCTGCCGGCGGGCGCGGGCGACGTCCTCAGGGACGGGTCCGCCGAGGTGACGGCGGACCTCCGGGCCGGTCGACAGGCGGCCGTGGGCCGGCACGTCCGCCGGCTCCACGGGCCGCAGCGTCAGCCGCTGTGTCGTGAGCGACACCGGCCCCTGGGCGAAGGGGAGCACGGCAGGCACGGCGAAGATCGTGCCACTGCCTGCCGTGGGGGGTCAGCAGCTCGACTTGCCCGCGTAGACCGCCAGGGCGGTGTTGCTGCCCAGGGTCGCCGTGAGCTGGCCCGAGGAGTTCACTGTCACCGGCCTGTTGCTCTGCACGTCGCAGTACGTGCCCGCCGGGAGCGACGTCTGGTAGGTGCGGGTCAGCGCACCCGGCTCGTGGTTGATGGCCACGAAGCCCTTGCTGCCCCTGCCGAAGGCGATGGCGTCGCCTCCGTTGTCCCACCAGTCGGTGACCGCCTGGCCCCGCGTGGCGTTGCGGAAGGCGACCATGGACTTGATCTCCGGCCAGGCGTGCTGGCACTTCCAGCCGCTCTGCCAGCAGGCGTCCACCCGGCCCCCGTTGGGCGGCCCGGCGTCGTGGTCGGTGAACTCGTAGCCGGAGTTGATGTCGGGGGCGCCGTACGGCCAGGCCAGCATGAAGACGTTGGCCAGGGTGTAGGAGGCGCCGTCCTTGTAGTTCAGGGTCGAGCCGTTGCGCTCGGTGTCGTGGTTGTCGACGAAGACACCGGAAACGCCGCTGCTCATGTAGCCCCAGCCCTCGCCGTAGTTCTTCAGGTAGGCGAGGTTCTCGTTGGTGAAGACCCGCTTGAGGTCGTAGGCGTAGCGGAACTCCTGGACGTCGCCGTTGCCCGTGTACTCGGTGGGCTGCACGGCCTCGCCCGCGCCGTAGATGACCTCCTGCTTCCAGTAGGCGGACGGGTTGCTCAGGCGGGACTTGATGTTCGCCAGGTCGGCGGCCGGCATGTGCTTGGCCGCGTCGATGCGGAAGCCGTCCACGCCGAGCGAGAGCAGGTCGTTCATGTAGCCGGCGATGGCCCTGCGGACGTAGTCCTCGCCGGTGTCGAGGTCGGCCAGGCCGACCAGTTCGCAGTTCTGGACGTTCCAGCGGTCCTGGTAGTTGGTGATCTGCGAGGTGCAGTTGTCGAAGTCGTAGGAGGAGTACAGGCCGGGGTAGGTGTACTTCGTGTACGACGAGCCGCCGGTGCCGGTGCCGCTGCCCGCCGACATGTGGTTGATGACCGTGTCCGCGACCACCTTCACACCGGCCGCGTGGCAGGTGTTCACCATGTTCTGGAAGGCCGCGCGGTCACCGAGGCGACCGGCGATCTTGTAGCTGACCGGCTGGTACGACGTCCACCACTGCGCGCCCTGTATGTGCTCGGCAGGCGGGGAGACCTGCACGTAGCCGTAACCGGCGGGACCGAGGGTCGTGGTGCACTCGCGGGCGACCGAGGCGAAGTTCCACTCGAAGAGGACGGCCGTGACGTCCTTGGTGCCGGGCGGGGAGGCCTGCACGGTAGTCGGGTTCATGACAACCGCAGCTGCGGCGAGGGCGACAGCGGCGGAGAGGGTTCTGCGTGCCATGTGGGGTTCCTTCTCCATCGAAGGTTCTTGCTGCAAGATTTCAGCAACCTTGCGGTGACGCAGATGGTAAAGGCCCGCCACCCGAAAGGGCAGCGGGCCGTACCAACTTCAATGAAAAAAGTTGCGGAGCCGACGAGGGGTCAGGCGGTCGTCCACCAGACCGTGGTGTCGGCGGGCACCTTCGCCTCGTCGTTCACCTCGGTCACCTCGCCACTGGCGAGCAGGACACGGCCGTACGCCGGCATCGCCACCGACTCGCCGGTGGTGTTCGCGACGCACACGAACTCCCCACGCCGGAAGGCCAGCACGCCCTCGGGCGCGCGCAGCCATTCGACCGCGTCGCCCGCGCCCAGGTCGGGCTGCTCCCGGCGCACGGCGAGCGCGGCCCGGTACAGCTCCAGGGTCGAGCCGGGCACACCGGTCTGCGCCTCGACGCTCAGCTCGCCCCAGCCCTCCGGCTGCGGCAGCCAGCTGCCGCCGCTGCCGAAGCCGTACGACGAGCCCTCACGCGTCCAGGGGATCGGCACGCGGCAGCCGTCGCGGAAGCCGTCCTGGCCGGCGCCCCGGAAGTAGGCCGGGTCCTGGCGCACCTCGTCGGGCAGGTCGACGACGTCCGGCAGGCCGAGCTCCTCGCCCTGGTAGATGTAGGCGGAGCCGGGCAGCGCCAGCATGAGCAGGGTCGCGGCGCGGGCCCTGCGCAGACCCAGTTCGCGCTGTCCGGCCAGGCGGATCTGGGTGCCGAGGCCGGGCGGGTTGGCGAACCGGGTGGCGTGCCGGGTCACGTCGTGGTTGGACAGGACCCAGGTGGCGGGGGCGCCGACCGGGCGCATGGCCTCCAGGGTGCGGTCGATGACCTCGCGCAGCTCGCCGGCGTCCCAGTGGGTGCTCAGGTACTGGAAGTTGAAGGCCTGGTGCAGCTCGTCCGGGCGGACGTAGTTGGCGGTGCGCTCGATGGTCGGGGTCCATGCCTCGGCGACGAAAATACGCTCTCCGGCGTACTCGTCGAGGATCAGGCGCCACTGCCGGTAGATCTCGTGCACGCCGTCCTGGTCGAAGAACGGCATGACATCGTTGCCCAGCAGCCTCACCTGGTCGTGGGAGCCGAGGTCGGGCAGGCCCTCCGCCTTCACCAGGCCGTGGGCGACGTCGATGCGGAAGCCGTCGACGCCCATGTCGAGCCAGAAGCGCAGGATGGAGCGGAACTCGTCGCCGACGGCCGGGTGGTTCCAGTTGAAGTCGGGCTGCTCGGGCGCGAACAGGTGCAGGTACCACTCGCCCGGGGTGCCGTCGGGTTCGGTGACCCGGGTCCAGGCCGGGCCGCCGAAGATGGACTCCCAGTCGTTGGGCGGGAGTTCGCCGTTCTTCCCCTTGCCGGGGCGGAAGTGGTAGCGCTCCCGCAGGGGGGAGCCGGGGCCCTCGGCGACCGCCCGCCGGAACCACTCGTGCTGGTCGGAGGAGTGGTTGGGCACGAGGTCGACGATGATGCGCAGACCCAGCTCGTGGGCGTCGCGGATCAGCGCGTCGGCGTCGAGCAGCGAGCCGAACATCGGGTCGACGGCCCGGTAGTCGGCGACGTCGTAGCCGGCGTCGGCCTGCGGGGAGGCGTAGAAGGGGCTGAGCCACACGGCGTCCACACCCAGGTCGCGCAGGTACGGCAGGCGGGTGCGGACACCGTCCAGATCGCCCATGCCGTCGCCGTTGCTGTCGGCGAAGCTGCGCGGATAGACCTGGTAGATCACCGCGTCCCGCCACCAGTCGCGGCGCTTGGTGACGGTGGCGACGGCCGAGTCGGTCGAAGGGGCGGGGGCCGGGGCGGCGGAGTGCTGCTGGCTCATGTCGTCCTTGAGGCGTAAACGGTGTGGGGTCATGGAGGCGTGGTCGGGCGGCTGGGTGACGAGGCGGCCGCGGTGACAGCGGGGTCGGATGGGCACCGCGGCCGCCACCCCGCGCGCCACAGCGCGCGGGAGTCCGCGTAGGAAGGGGGGTCAGCCCTTCGTGCCGCCGGCGGTGAGGCCGGTCACCAGGTTCTTCTGCACGAGGTAGAAGAACGCGGAGACGGGTATCGCGATCAGGACCGCGGTGGCGGCCATGAGGTTGCGCTGGGCGTCGTGCTCGCTCACGAAGCTCTGCAGGCCGACGGCGAGGGTGTACTTCTGGTCGTCCAGCATGAACGTCGTGGCGAAGGCGACCTCGCCGAACGCGGTGATGAAGCTGTAGAACGCGGCGACCGCCAGCCCGGGCTTGGCGAGCGGGAGGATCAGCCGCGCGAACGTGCCGAAGGGGGTCAGCCCGTCGACGCGTCCCGCCTCGTCGATCTCGAACGGGATGGTGTCGAAGTAGCCCTTGAGGAGCCAGGCGCAGTACGGCACCGCCGTCGAGCAGTAGACGAGGATGAGACCAAGGTAGCTGTCGATGAGCTGCAGCTCGGACAGGATCTGGTACATCGGCACCATCAGGACCGCGACCGGGAACATCTGGGTCACAAGGAGCACCCACATGAACTTCTTGTAGCCCGGGAAGCGCATGCGGGAGACCGCGTAGCCGGTGGTGGCGGCGACCAGAACGCCGATGACGGTGGTGCCGAGCGAGACGATCAGGGAGCTCTTCAGCCAGTCGAAGAAGCTCGTCTCCTGCAGCACGAAGGCGTAGTTGTCCAGCGTCATCCTGCCCCAGATGCGTCCGGGGTGGAGGTAGTCGTCCTTGTCCGGGCCGAGGGACAGGAAGACCAGCCAGGCGACCGGGAACAGCGCGATGACGCTGGCCAGGACCAGGATGCCGTGGGAGGTCAGGGACGCCAGGGGGCCGCGCTCGCCGCGGCCGCGCACCACGCGGGGCGGGGTGGGTGTGGCGGCGGGCCGGTCCGCCTGAGCAGCGGTCTGAACGGTGGTGGTGCTCATGGGAACTCCTGCCTCAGATCGCGAGCTGCTGCTCGTTGCGGTTCAGCCAGCGGCGGTAGAAGGAGGTGAAGACGATCAGGATGGCCAGCAGCAGCATGCCGTAGGCCGCGGACTCGGCGAACTCGCGCGGCTGCTGCCCGAAGCCCAGGAAGTACGCCCAGGTTACGAGGATGTCGGCCTCGGGGGCGGTGTTGCCGAACAGCAGGAAGATGACGGTGAACTGGTTGAAGGTCCAGATGACGCCGAGCAGGACCACGGTGGAGCTGACGGACCTCAGGCCCGGCAGGGTGACGTAGCGGAACCGCTGCCAGGCGTTGGCTCCGTCCATCTCGCTGGCCTCGTAGAGGGAGGCGTCGATGGACTGCAGCCCGCCGAGCAGCGAGATCATCATGAACGGCACACCGCACCAGGTGTTGACCATGATCGCTGCGAACCGCTGCCAGAAGGTGTCCTCCAGCCACGCCGGCGTCGGCAGGTGCAGGGCCTCCAGGCCGGAGTTGATGATGCCGGTGTCGGCGAGCATGAACCGCCACCCGAAGACGGTGACGAAGGTTGGCACGGCCCACGGCAGGATCAGGATCAGCCGGTAGAAGGTGCGGCCGCGCAGCTTCTGGTTGAGCAGCAGGGCGAGGCCGAGTCCGATGCCGTAGTGCAGGGCGACACAGGCCGCCGTCCAGACGATCGTCCAGATGAAGTGCGACCAGAAGCGGTCGTACGCCGTCGGGCCCCACAGGATGTCGGCGTAGTTGTCGAGGCCGATGAACTTGTACGTGGCAGCGATCTCGTTGACGCCGATGGTGCGGGCGCTGTTGAGGCTGTCGGCGTCGGTGAGCGTGAGGTAGAAGCCGTACGCCAGGGGGTACAGCACGATGACCCCGAGGACGACCGCCACCGGGGCGATCATCGCGTAGGCGTACCAGTTCTTCTGGTAGCTGTGCTTCAGGCGCCGGCCCAGCCCGGGCCGCGGGGCGCGGTCACCGCGGCGCTTGCCGGTCGCGCGGTCGATGGCGACTGTCATGGTTCGACAACCTTCTCGGAGTCCTGCGGATCAAGGGGTACGGCACACAGGCCGGTGGCCGCCGGATCCCTCCCCCCATGAGCCGGGGGATCCGGCGGCCACTCGGGTCTACTTGCTGAAGTCGGGCACCAGCTTGGCGATGGCGACCTCAGCGTCGCTCAGGCCCTTGTCCAGGGACTTCTTGCCGCCCGCGATCGAGTTGAGCTCGGTGTCCAGCGGGCCCCACAGGGAGCTGTACTCGGGCAGCTCCGGGCGCGGCTGGGCGGCGGCCAGGACCGTCTGGTACCCGGCGATGCCCGGGTCGGCCTTGACCTCGGCGGTGTAGGCGTCGTCGCGCGTGGGCAGCGTGGCGTTCTTCAGGGCGATGGTCTCCTGGGCCTTCGCCGAGGTCATGAACTGCACGAACTTCAGCGCGGCCTTCTGGTGTGCCTCGTCGGAGCCGGCGTAGACGGACAGGTTGTGTCCGCCGGTCGGGGCGCCCGCCTTGCCGGAGGAGCCGGCCGGGACGGTGGCGATGCCGAGGTTGTTCTTGTCCTTGAAGGCCGAGCCCTTGTAGAAGTTCGTGATCTCCCACGGGCCCTGGATGATCGAGGCGACCTTGCCGCTGACGAACGCCTCCTGGATGTGGGCGTAGGCGTCGGCGGTGGTGTCGGCCTTGTGCAGCCCCTTGCCGCTGAACAGGCTCTTCCAGGTGCCGTAGGCCTTCTTGGCCTCGGGTGAGGTGACGGTGATCTTCTTGGCGTCGACGTCGACGGTGTCGGTGCCCTCGCCGTAGAGGAAGGGCTGGGCGTAGTAGGCCTGGGTGGAGCCCCAGTAGCCGTCCACGCCGGTCTTGTCCTTGATGGTGGCGGCGGCCTTCTTCAGGTCGTCCCAGGTCTTGGGGGCCTCGACGCCGGCCTTCTTGTACAGCTCCTTGTTGTAGACGAGGGCGAGGGTGTCCGTGGTGAAGGGGACGCCGTAGGTCTTGCCCTCGTACTTGGCCTGCTCGATCAGGTTGGGCTTGAACTTGTCCTGCTCGGCGAGGGCCTCGGTGCCGTCCAGCGGGAGGAAGAAGCCCTTCTTGGCGAAGGCGGGGGTCCAGCCGACCTCGGAGCGCAGCAGGTCCGGGGCGCCCTTGGAGCCGGCGGCGGTGTCGAACTTGTTCTGCGCCTGGTCGAAGGGGACGTTGACGTACTTGACCTTGATGCCCTTGTTGGCGGCCTCGAACTCCTTGACCAGGGCCTTGTAGGTGGGCGCCTCGTTGGTCGCGTTGGAGGTGTCCCACCAGGTGATGGTGACCGGACCGGCCGTGTCGCCGCTGTCGCTGTCTCCGCCGCACGCCGTCGCCGTGAGGGCGAGGGACGCCACCAGCGCGGTGGCCGCTATGCCACGCCGCATGAGTTCTCCTTGAGGGTGAAAGCCCGTGGGGTGCGAGGGCGGCCCCGTCTGCCGCTCCCCGCCGACTTGCCGACTGCGCCGTTGCGGCGGCCGGGCGACCGTGAACGTAACAGCGATGTAAGCGTCGCGAAAGACCTTGCAGCAAAAAAGTGCAAGCCCTGCCGATGGTTATCCGGCCGTGACCTCGCCTCGATCGCCGTGAGACCCGGTTTTCCCGCTGATCCGCGGGGGGTCGGACACTTGTGCAAGAGTCTGCAAGCACTTGCCATCCGTTTCCGTCGGGGGAATCATCCGTTGCGGACCGGACGCCACACCACGACATGACGTCGCACCACGACTCGAGGGATCGCCATGACGCAGCAGCCCGCAGCGGGCCGTCCGACGGCGGCGCGCACCAGGCGTCCCGTCGGTGTGCAAGGGGAACCACGGCCGCTACAGTCCAGTGCTGTGACCACACGGCTTGCCGACATCGCTGCTCAGGCGGGGGTGAGCGAAGCGACCGTCAGCCGCGTCCTCAACGGGAAGCCGGGCGTCGCCGCCACCACCCGCCAGTCCGTGCTGGCCGCCCTCGACGTGCTGGGCTACGAACGCCCGGTGCGGTTGCGGCAGCGCAGCGAGGGTCTGGTGGGCCTGATCACCCCCGAGCTGGAGAACCCGATATTCCCGGCGCTGGCGCAGGTGATCGGCCAGGCGCTGACGCGGCAGGGCTACACGCCGGTGCTGGCCACCCAGACCCCCGGCGGGTCGACCGAGGACGAGCTGACGGAGATGCTCGTGGACCGCGGGGTCGCCGGCATCATCTACGTCTCCGGACTGCACGCCGACACCACCGCCGACATGCAGCGCTACGAGCGGCTGCGCGCGCAGGGCGTGCCGTACGTGCTGGTGGACGGGTTCTCCCCGAAGGTGCAGGCGCCGTTCATCTCCCCCGACGACCGGGCGGCGATGACGCTGGCGGTCACGCACCTGGTGTCGCTGGGGCACACCCGTATCGGCCTGGCGCTGGGGCCGAAGCGGTTCGTGCCCGTGCAGCGCAAGATCGAGGGTTTCGTCCGCACCATGCAGGACCTGCTGGGGCTGGGCGCCGAGGCGGTCGAGACGGAGCTGATCCAGCACTCCCTGTACACGCTGGAGGGTGGCCAGGCCGCGGCGACGGCGCTCATGGAGCGCGGCTGCACGGCGATCGTGTGCGCCAGCGACATGATGGCGCTGGGCGCGATACGGGCGGCGCGGCAGCGCGGCCTGGACGTGCCGAAGGACGTCTCGGTGGTCGGCTTCGACGACTCCCCGCTGATCGCCTTCACCGACCCGCCGCTGACGACGATCCGCAAGCCGGTCCCGGCGATGGGCCAGGCGGCCGTGCGTACGCTGCTGGAGGAGATCGGCGGGACGCCCGCGCCGCACAGCGAGTTCGTGTTCATGCCGGAGCTCGTGGTGCGCGGTTCAACTGCTTCAGCCCCTGGGGACCGGACTCGTCCGTGAATCGCCCGTAATCGTCCTCCGGGTGGAGAACTCGCGGTCCGCGGCCCTGCGATGGGAGGAGGCCGGGGCCTGCCCAGGCCGTAGAAGGTGCGGCCCGAACCAGACGAGAGGATGATCGGGGAAGCAGGTCTTTTCTGGCAGACTCTGTGCCTATGGGTGACACGACCGTGACGACACTGGAAGGCCGCGAGGCGGCCGTTCCACATCCCGTCGCGGAGGAGGCGGGGCGGGGTCTCGTGCGCCGGTTGCGCACCCCGCGTCGGCCCCGTTTCTGGTTCGAGATCCTGCTGATCGCGGTGAGTTACTGGACGTACTCACTCATCCGCAACGCCGTGCCGGAGCAGAAGGCCGAGGCGCTGCGCAACGCCGACTGGATCTGGAAGGCCGAGCACCAGCTGGGCATCGCCGTCGAGCAGACGGTCAACCATGCCGTGAACTCGGTGACTTGGCTGATCGTCGGCATGAACTACTACTACGCGACGCTGCACTTCGTGGTGACGCTGGGTGTCCTGGTGTGGCTCTACCGCGGCCACCCGGGCCGTTACTCCGCGACCCGGCTGGTGTTGTTCGCGACGACGGGTGTCGCCCTGGTCGGTTACTACCTGTATCCGCTCGCCCCGCCCCGGCTGATGAACGGCGGCCACTTCGTCGACACGGTCCTGGTGCACGACACCTGGGGTTCGATGGCGTCCGGCGACCTGAAGAACATGTCGAACCAGTACGCGGCGATGCCGTCGATGCACATCGGCTGGTCCCTGTGGTGCGGCCTGACGATCTTCGCGCTGGCGACGGTGCCGTGGGTGCGGGTGCTGGGCCTGGTGTACCCGGCGGCGACGCTGGTGGTCATCGTCGCCACCGCCAACCACTTCTGGCTGGACGCGGTGGGCGGGGTGCTGTGCCTCGGCTTCGGGTTCGCGGTGGCGGGGCTGTGGTACGGGAGCGTGCCGTACGCGCTGCCGCGGCGGGTGGCGCATGAACGCAGGAGGGACGGCCGGCTGCGGCCGACCGGCACTTAGTCGGCTGCAGCCGAGGGGGAGGGCTGCACGGCTCGCGGCGGGAGGCCAGTCGGCTCCAGGCCCCTTTCCGCCGGCTCACCGCCGACGGGGCCGAGCCGACCCGCCGCCGCGGTCAGCGATCCCGTGCCGGGCACGGCCTCTCCCCGGCCCGGACCACCATCACCCGCTGCGCCCTGGGGACCGCCGTCCTGCCGCTCCTCGCCCGCTGGGCCGGGCAGCAGCGCCTGCCCCGCTCCCGCCGCACCCGGGG
The DNA here is from genome assembly GCF_042657145.1 of Streptomyces bullii. NCBI lineage: Bacteria > Bacillati > Actinomycetota > Actinomycetes > Kitasatosporales > Streptomycetaceae > Streptomyces > Streptomyces bullii. The sequence continues at coordinate 32,406 of NZ_JBHSNY010000017.1, read as the reverse complement.
CCACCTCGTCATGGCCGCACTTTCTGCAACGCCCTGCCGTTCGCCCTGTTCGGCGGGGGGCGAGCAGACCGCCGACTCGGGCATCGCGGGCGTCCTGAACGCCACGCCACCGCTCTACCGTGGTGCCCGCTGATCGGCCTCGTCCTCGGCACGGACCGGGACCTGCGCCCCGTACGGCTGACCGGTCTCGTCCTCGGCTTCGCCGGTACGGTCCTGCTCCTCGCCCCCTGGCACGTGAGGGCCCCTGGGGCACACGGGCCCTGCTGGCCGCCGCCGCGAGCCACGCCGCGGTCTTCGCCCGCGTGGTCCGCACCCTCACCGGCGACGAGGCGCCACCGGCCCCGCTGCCGGTGGTCTCGGTGACCCTGGGAGCGGTGGTCCTGGACGAGCACGTCGGCGCACGGGTCGTGGCGGGCACGCTCGTCGTCCTGACCTGAGGGGGACTGACGCGCAGGCGACCGCCGAAGCCCCCCGCCCCCCGCTACCCGCGCCCCGCGCCGGCGAGACGACGGAGGCGGGCCGTGGCGGTGCGGCTGCACCAGCAGGCCGTACCGCTGCCCCACGGCGTGCAACCGCGGCACGTCCGCGGGCCGTCCGCAGCGGTGTACCGCAGTCCGACGCCTCAGCCGGTCCCACCGCACTGCCGCCCAGCCGCACCACCGCCGACCACGCGAGCGCCCGACCGCCGGAGTCCTACGCCCCGTAGAACAGCTCCTCCACCACGGTCCGAGCCCGTCGCGCCGTACGCCGGTACGCGTCCAGCATGTCCCCCACCCGGCCCGGCCCGTATCCCAAGTACCGCCCGACCGCGGCGAGTTCGCGGCTGTCCGACGGGAAGGTGTCTCCCGCACGCCCCCGCACCAGCATCACCGCGTTGCGCACCCGCGTCGCCAGCACCCACGCCTCGTCCAGCGTCCCGGCGTCCTCCTCGGAGATGAGCCCGGCCTCCCGGGCGGCCGCCAGCGCCTCCCGGGTCCGGGTGGTGCGCAGCCCCGGCTGAGCCGCCCCGTGCCGCAGTTGCAGCAGCTGCACGGTCCACTCCACGTCGGACAGCCCGCCCGGCCCGAGCTTGGCGTGCAGTTTCGGGTCGGCGCCGCGCGGCAGCCGTTCGGACTCCATGCGGGCCTTCAGCCGCCGGATCTCCCGCACGGCGTCGTCCCCGAGCCCGTCCGCCGGAAACCGCAGCGGATCGACCAGCTCGATGAAACGCCGCCCCAGATCCTCGTCGCCGGCGACCGGTTCGGCCCGCAGCAGCGCGTGCGACTCCCACACCAGCGACCACCGGCGGTAGTACGCCTCGTACGACTTCAGGGTGCGGACGAGCGGCCCGGACTTGCCCTCCGGACGCAGGTCGGCGTCGATGAGCAGCGGAGGATCGGCACTGGGGAGCTGCAGCAGGCGCCGCATCTCGGAGACGACCTTGTTGGCGGCCTGTGCGGCCTCCCGCTCGTCGACCCCCTCCCGCGGCTCGTGCACGAACAGCACGTCCGCGTCGGACCCGTAGCCCAGCTCGTGCCCGCCGAACCGGCCCATGCCGATGATCGCGAACCGGGTCGGCAGGGCGTCGCCCCACCCCTCCCGTACGACCGCCCGCAGGGTGCCCGCCAGGGTCGCCGCCGTCAGGTCCGACACCGCACGGCCGACCCGGTCCACCAGGGCGCCCTGGTCGGCCTCGGCCGGCTGGGACTCCGTGCCGTAGGAGCCGACGATGTCGGCGGCGGCGGTGCGGAACAGCTCGCGGCGCCGTACGCCCCGCGCGGCCGTCACCGCCTGGGCCGCGCCGTCGGCCCGCCCCACGGCCGCGAGGATCTCCTGCTCCAGAGGGGCGCGGGACCGCGGTTCGAGTCCCGCGCCGTCCCCGTCGCCGAGCAGCGCGACCGCTTCCGGCGCGCGCATCAGCAGGTCGGGGGCGAGCCGTCCGGCCGACAGCACGCGCGCGAGGTTCTGGGCCGCCGCGCCCTCGTCGCGGAGCAGCCGCAGGTACCAGGGCGTCTTGCCCAGCGCGTCCGACACCTTGCGGAAGTTGAGCAGTCCCGCGTCCGGGTCGGCCGAGTCGGCGAACCAGCCGAGCAGCACCGGCAGCAGGGTCCGCTGGATCGCGGCCTTGCGGCTCACTCCGGAGGCCAGCGCCTCCAGATGGCGCAGGGCGGAGGCGGGGTCGGCGTACCCGAGCGCGACCAGCCGCTCACGGGCCGCCTCGGCGCGCAACCGGACCTCACCGGGGGCGAGTTGGGCGACGGCGTCGAGCAGCGGCCGGTAGAACAGCTTCTCGTGCAGTCGGCGTACGACGCCGGCGTGCCGCTTCCACTCGCGGTTGAGGTCGGCGACCGGGTCGGTGCGCAGCCCCAGCGAGCGCCCGATGCGCCGCAGATCGCTGTCGTCCTCGGGGACGAGGTGGGTCCGCCGCAGCCGGAACAGCTGGATCCGGTGCTCCATGGAGCGCAGGAACCGGTACGCCTCGTCGAGCTGGGCGGCGTCGGCGCGCCCGACGTACCCGCCGGCCGCCAGTGCCTTCAGCGCGTCGAGCGTGGTGCCGCTCCTGAGCGAGGTGTCGGTGCGGCCGTGCACCAGTTGCAGCAGCTGAACGGCGAACTCGACGTCCCGCAGGCCGCCCGGCCCCAGCTTGAGCTGGCGGTCGATCTCGGCGACGGGGATGTTCTCCACCACGCGGCGGCGCATCTTCTGCACGTCGGTGACGAAGTTCTCGCGCTCGGCCGCCTTCCACACCAGGGGCCGCACGGCGGCGACGTACTCCTCGCCGAGCCCCGCGTCACCGGCCACCGGGCGGGCCTTGAGCAGCGCCTGGAACTCCCAGGTCTTGGCCCAGCGCTGGTAGTAGGCGAGGTGGCTGGAGAGGGTGCGCACGAGCGGGCCGTTCCTGCCCTCGGGCCGCAGGTTGGCGTCGACGGGCCAGATCGAGCCCTCGACGGTGGTCTCGGAGCAGATCCGCATCATGTGCGAGGCGAGCCGGGTCGCGGCGCGCAGGGCCTTGCCCTCGTCGGCGCCGTCGACGGCCTCGCCGACGAAGATGACGTCCACGTCGGAGACGTAGTTCAGCTCGTGGCCGCCGCACTTGCCCATCGCTATGACCGCGAGCCGGCACAGTGCCGCGTCGTCGGGCGCGGCGGCCCCGGCCAGGGCGAGGGCGGCGCGCAGTGTGGCGGTGGCGAGGTCGGCGAGTTCGGCGGCGGTCTGGGCGACGTCGGTGGTGCCGCAGACGTCGCGGGCCGCGATGGACAGCAGGCAGCGCCGGTAGGCGACGCGCAGGGAGACCGGGTCGGTCACGTCGGCGAGGCCGCGTTCGAACTCCTCCACTCCCGGGTGCAGGTCCCGGGGCTCGTACATGACGAGCGCGTGCCAGTCGCCGGGGTGCCGGGCGAGGTGGTCGGCGAGGGCGGTGGAGGCGCCGAGCACGCCGAGCAGCCGGTCGCGCAGCGGCTTGGCCGCCGTCAGGGTGTCGAGCAGTTCCCGGCGGGCGGTGGGGCCCGGCTGGGCCTCCAGCAGCCGGACCAGTCCGAGCAGCGCGAGATCGGGGTCGGCGGTCGCGCCGAGCGCGTCCAGCAGGACCGGGTCGTCGCGCAGCGGCGCCAGCTCGGGGCTGTCCAGGAGCCGCTCGGCGGCGGTGGCATCGGTGAAGCCGTGCCGCAGCAGTCGCGTGAAGGTACTGCTTCTGCGTCCCGGCCCCGCCGTCATCCTCGGCCTCCCTCCGGATCAAGCTCGTACGGCCTTGAGCCTAACCGGAGACCTGGGGGGAAGCTCCGGGACGGGTTCCGATGAGTTCCGGGCCCGGCCGGGGTCCCTCCTGCGGGGCACTCGTCGATGCGGAGGTGGGCACCATGCGGGAACCCGAGGCCGAGCTGGACCCCCGGTACAGCAGCGAGGGCGCCGCCGCGCCCGGCTGGTCCGAGGCCGAGGCGCTGCTGGCCGGAGCCGAACTCTTCTGGATCTCGACGGTCCGTCCCGACGGACGGCCGCACGTGACACCACTGCCCGCGGTCTGGGCGGACGGCGCGCTGCACTTCTGCACCGGCCCCGAGGAGCGCAAGGCGCGAAACCTCGCGGCCAACCCGCACGTCGTGCTGACCACCGGCACCAACACCTGGGACAAGGGCTACGACCTGGTGGTCGAGGGCGAGGCGGTGCGTGTGCCGGACGACGCCCGGCTGCGCGAGCTGGCCGCGGCGTGGGAGGCGAAGTACGGCAGCTTCTGGCACTTCGAGGTGCGGGACGGCTGCTTCCACCACGGTCCCGGCCGGGCCGTCGTCTACTCGGTGGCGCCGCGCACGGTTTTCGGCTTCGGTAAGGGGGAGCCGTTCAGCCAGACCCGCTGGCGGTTCGTCTGACGTCGACGAAGGAGTCACGCCGTGGAGTACACGCTCGAAGTGATCCCGCTGCCCGTGAGCGACATCGACCGGGCCCGGGACTTCTACCGGGACAAGGTCGGCTTCCACGTCGACATCGACCAGGAGGTCATGCCCGGCATGCGGATCGTCCAGCTGACCCCTCCGGGCTCCGGCTGCTCGATCGCCCTGGGCGACAGCATCTGGGAGATGGCCCGGGGCCCGCGCCCCGCTCCCGGCTCCTACCAGGGCCTGCAACTGTGCGTCGCCGACATCGAGGCGGCCCACGCCGAACTGCGCGAACGCGGCCTCGACGTCTCCGAGCCGGTCCGCTACGCCCCGGACGACGGCGCGACGTTCCTGTACTTCCAGGACCCGGACGGCAACGGGTGGGCGATCCAGGAGTACCGGCGGAGGGCTTCCGAGCCGCTGCATCAGGTGCTGGCGGACCTGGCGAAGACGCGGGTGCGGTAGCGGCAGCCACCGCACCAGGACGAGACGCCGCACGACACGGTCCAGGGGGACGGCGACGTACTCCCGCCCCCCTCGGCCGTCGGCTCTCGGCTCTCGGCCGCCGGTTCGGCTACGCCGTCTCCCGCCACCCGTTCGTGATCGGCAGTCGGCGGTCCTTCCCGAAGCCCTTCACCGAGATCTTCGTGCCCGGCGGGTACTGGCGGCGCTTGTACTCGGCCGTGTCGACCATGCGCAGCGTCCTGGTGACCAGGTCGCGGTCGTAGCCGGCGGCCACGATCTCGTCCGCGCCCTTGTCGCGGTCGACGTACAGGTCGAGGATCGCGTCGAGGACCGGGTAGTCCGGCAGCGAGTCCGTGTCGACCTGGCCCGGGCGCAGTTCCGCGCTCGGCGGCTTGGTGATGGAGTTCTCGGGGATGGGCGGGGTCTGGCCGCGTTCCCGCGCCGCCCGGTTGCGCCATTCCGCCAGCCGGAAGATCGACGTCTTGTACACGTCCTTGATGGGGCCGTACGCGCCCACCGAGTCGCCGTACAGGGTCGAATAGCCGACCGCCAGCTCCGACTTGTTGCCGGGGGCCAGGACGATGTGGCCCTCCTGGTTGGAGATCGCCATCAGGAGCGTGCCGCGCAGGCGCGACTGGAGGTTCTCCTCCGCCAGGCCCGTCAGGCCCAGGGAGTCCATGTACGCGTCGAACATGGGGGCGATCGGGACCGTACGGAAGTTCAGGCCCGTGCGGCGGGCCAGTTCCGCCGCGTCGTCCTTGGAGTGCTCGGAGGAGTACTTGGACGGCATCGACACGCCGTACACGTTCTGCGCGCCCAGCGCGTCGCACGCGATGGCGGCGACGAGGGAGGAGTCGATGCCGCCGGACAGGCCGATGAGGACCGACTTGAAGCCGTTCTTCTCGACGTACGCCCTCAGGCCCACGACGAGCGCCGAGTAGACCTCCTCGTCGTCGTCCAGCCGGTCCGCGTAGCCGCCGGTGTGCCGCGGCTCGTACGCCGGCAGGGGCTCCTCCGACAGGACGACCCGGTCGATGCGCAGTCCGTCGTCGACCACGCCGGTCGGCGCGTCGGCCGCCGCGGCCGGCAGGTCGAGGTCCAGGACCACGCAGCCCTCGGAGAACTGCGGTGCCCGCGCGACGACCTCGCCGTCCCGGTCGACGACGATCGAGTCGCCGTCGAAGACCAGCTCGTCCTGGCCGCCGACCATGGCGAGGTAGGCCGTGGTGCAGCCGGCCTCCTGAGCCCGCTTGCGGACCAGTTCCAGACGGGTGTCGTCCTTGTTGCGCTCGTAGGGGGAGGCGTTGATGGAGAGCAGCAGGCCGGCCCGTGCCGAGCGGGCCGCCGGGACGCGGCCCCCGTCCTGCCACAGGTCCTCGCAGATGGCGAGGGCGACGTCCACGCCGTGGACCCGCAGGACCGGCATGCTGTCGCCGGGCACGAAGTAGCGGAACTCGTCGAAGACGCCGTAGTTGGGCAGGTGGTGCTTGGCGAAGGTGAGCACCACCTCGCCGCGGTGCAGCACCGCCGCCGCGTTCTGCGGGGCGCCGGCCGGCTGGCCGTACTTCGGCTGCGCGGTCTCGCAGCGGTCGAGGTAGCCGACGATCACCGGCAGCTCTCCGAGGCCCTCCTCGGCGAGACGCCCGGCGAGCGAGCGCAGGGCCGCGCGGGACGCCTCCACGAAGGACGACCTGAGGGCCAGGTCCTCGACGGGATAGCCGGTCAGCGCCATCTCAGGGAACGCCACGAGATGCGCTCCCTGCTCGGCGGAGTGCCGTGTCCAGCGGACGACGGTCTCGGCGTTCCCGGCGAGGTCACCGACACGGGAGTCGATCTGGTTCAGGGCGAGGCGTAGTTGAGGCACGCGGCCCAGTGTAATCGTCAAAGCGACGCGATGGGGTGGCCCATGTCACCCGGGGCCGCTCACACCCGGCTCAGCGCGAGGAAGAGGGCCCAGGCCGGCGGGCCGGTGCGCGGTGAGGCGTCGTGTGAGATGCACCATGCCGCATACGGCGTCAACGATGGCCGATAGCAGTGGAGAACCTTGGGCGAACACGAGCAATTCGCCCATAACGACCACAGCCGACATGTCTGTGCGAACCAGTGCGGTGGCTGCTGGGAATCGCTCTCGTTCTTACTGCCCTGTCCCCACCTTTGACGGCACGGCAGATGCCTGGGAAGTGGTCCGGTGCGGGGCAGCACGCCGCTGGCCCGGTGGCAAGGCTCCCCTTTTTCTGCGAATCCGCATAGTAGCGATCTCTCATTGCCTGCGTACGGGGGCCTTCTGAAAATGACGGGCGAGCGGCACCGGAATGCCGGCCCTGCCGTGGCCGGTCGACAAGGATGAGAATGAAACGAAAACTGGCAACGATACTGGCCGCGGTCGCGGTTATCCTCGCGTTCATGGCCATGCCGTCCGAGGGTGCCACCCCAGCCTCCCGCCTGGGTGTCTACGTGGGTCCGGGCAAGACCGCCGAGGTGAACGGCTTCCAGACATGGCTGAGCCGGTCGCCGGTGGACGCCACCGACTATCTCGACCCGTCCGAGAACACCCTGTGGAACCAGTACGCGACCCAGTACTGGGGCGAGTGGAAGAAGGCCAGGGCCGACCGGCGGTTCGTGCTCGGGCTGCCGCTGCTGCCCAAGGGCGGGAACTTCGCGGCCGGGCTCGCCGGTCAGTACGACAGCCAGTTCCGGGTCCTTGCCGACCTGATGATCAAGAACGGCCTGGGCGACTCCGTCGTCCGCCTCGGGTACGAGGGCAACAACAAGAACATCGGAGCCTGGCAGGGAACCGACGACCCGGCGGCTTACCGGGCGATGTTCCGGCGGGTGGTCACCCTTATGCGTGCTCGCAGCGGGGCGAACTTCAAATTCGACTACAACATGGCTGTCGGCCCCGCGGGGAAGGTCACGTCGTTCGAGACGCTTTACCCCGGGGACGCCTATGTCGACATCGTGGGTCTGAACATCTACGACGTGTGGTGGGGCCACCCGGAGGCCACGCCGTCACAGCGGTGGAACCACACCCTCACCACCACCATGGGGGTGAATCAGTTCAAGGCGTTCGCCGCCGCCCACAACAAGCCGAAGTCGTACCCGGAATGGGGCCTTTACCGCAAGGGCGACGCGTATGCGGGCGGAGGCGACTCGCCCTACTTCATCGACCGCATGGCCGAACTGGTCCAGGACTCGACGTACCAGGCGTATTTCGACTTGGACTGGGGCGGCGGAACCCTGGACGAATTCCCGAACGGCAAGGCGCAGTACAAGCTTCGCTTCGGCGGCTAGGCGCTCCGGCTCCCGGCGGGGTTCCCGCCGGGAGCCGGACGCGGGCAGCGCCGACGGTCGCGGCCGAGGGCGGGCCTCAGCGGCGGCGGTACGACTCGACGTAACCGTTCGCGGGCGTGCCCACGCCCGTCACGTCGTCGTAGCCCCTCACGGCCTTGAGCGAACTGTCCTTGCCCAGGCTGCGGACGGACGTCGTCAGGCCGTTCGTCGCGTCGTAGCCGTTCACGAAGTCGACGCGTGCCACCGCCAGGCCGGAGCCCGTGGGGTCGTCGGTGACGTCGTGGTAGAGCTTCGAGCCGTACCTGGCGTAGATCACCGGGTTGGCGAAGCCGATCAGCTTGCCGCCGCGGGCCTCCTGGGCGAGGGCCTGCACGGCCGCGATGACCGGGGCGGCCAGCGAGGTGCCGCCGATGCGGTACTCGTCGTACGCCTGGCTCTTCCCGTCCGGCAGGGTCTGCGTCTGGCCGACGAGGAAGCCGGTGTTCGGGTCGGCGATCGCCGCGATGTCCGGGACGACCCGGTTGCCGGCCGCGCCGTACGCCTTGGCGAGCGAGTCCGGGACCACGCCCTTCTGATACGTGGGCTCGGCGACCGTCCGGCTGGTGCCGCCGCCCGCGCCCGAGGTGAAGGCGCCGGGGAAGTCCGTCCAGCTCTTGCCGTCGGCCGACAGCACCGCCTTCTCCGTTCCCCAGCCGGTCTCCCACCGGTACGTGTTGTTCCTGCCGACCGCGAGCGAGGTGCCGCCCACCGCCGTCACCCACGCCGAGTCGGCCGGGGTGTCGACCTGCTGCGTCCCGGTGCTGGCGACCTCGTCGCCGTTGTCGCCGGAGGAGAAGTAGAAGCCGATGCCCTCGACCGCCCCCAGCTGGAAGACCTGGTCGTAGGCGGCGGCGAGCTCCGGGGTCTGGTCGGCCTCGATGTCGCCCCAGGAGTTGGAGACGATGTCGGCGAGGTGGTGGTCGACGACCTTGCCGAGGGCGTCGAGCAGGTCGTCGTCGTAGCAGGAGGCGGCGCCCACGTACGTGACGTCGGCGGCGGGCGCCACCGCGTGCACGGCCTCCACGTCGAGGGTCTCCTCGCCGTACCAGCCGGCGGCGCCGCACTCCTTGGTCTGCGTGTAGTTCTTGGGCAGCACCTGGTGGAGCTGGCCGCTGCGCCAGGCGGCGTCGCCGTGCTTCCCGGCGTACGTGGCCGCGTCGAAGGCGATGGTGGGCGAGGCGTAGGCGTCGGTGATGGCGACGCGCACGCCCTTGCCGGTGCGGGTGCCCGCACCGTACGCGGCCCGCAGCTGCCTGCCCGTGTAGCCCTTGACCGCGTACGGGATCTTCTTGCCGTACGCCTCGGGCAGCGTGCTCGCGACGTTCGAGCCGTAGTACGAGGAGAACGGTCCTGCGTTGCGGAACACCGTCCCCGGCGGCGGAAGTTGATCGTCGTGGGTCGCCTTGTGGGGCGCGTCGTCCAGCCCGGTCACGGTCAGGACGGCCTCAGCCAGGCTCGCCGGGACGGAGGCGGTGTGCGCGGGGGCCCGGTAGGTCCGGGAGCCCTTGACGTAATCGTGCATCTGGGTGCCGAACGCCTGCTCCGCCGCGGCCACGTCACCGGTGACGGCGACGTAGTGCGGTGTGACGTCCGTGACCTTCAGGCCCGCCGACGTCAGCCAGGAGTTCACGGCCGCCACCTGCTGCGCGGTCGCGCCGAAGCGGGCCTGCGCCTGCCGGGCGCTGAGGTACTTGCCGTACGAGGCCGAGGCCGGGTCGGACACGGCCTTGGCGTACGCGGCGAGGCCGGCCACGTCCCGGCCGGCGAGGTAGACCCGGGCGGTCACCCGGGCGCTGTCGGAGGTGGCACCCCGGTCGGCCTTGGGCGTGGCCCACGCGGGCTTGGTCCCGGCCAGCGTGTCCCGTGCCGGAGTGTCCGCGGCGTGTGCCGCGGGTATGCCGAGCGCCAGCGCACCGACGATCATGGGCAGTGTCGCCGCCATGCTCACTCCGGCGCGCACCTTGGCGCGGTTGGATCTCATGGAACCCCCTGTGCGGTTCGTCGCGAGTGGATCACTCGACGCTCGCCACTCTTGCGATGAACCGTTCATGCCAGGGGAATGCCCGCCCCAAGAAGCGCCCTACCGAAGCCAAGAAGAACCCAAGTCATCAGCGGGCAGGGCAATTCGAGGCTTACGTGCTGCCCCCCCGGGAGGCCGACGGCGCTACGGCCTCGGCTCGGCGCCCCGCGCCTTGAGCATGTCCGACATCAGCGCGATCTCCGACTCCTGCGCGTCCACCATGCCCTGCGCCAGCCGCTTCTCCACGCCGACCGCGCACTTGTCCACACAGCCCTCGGCCATGTGGACGCCGCCCTTGTGATGGTCCGTCATGAGCTGGAGGTAGAAGACCTCCGCCTGCTTCCCGCTGAGCGTGCCGAGCTTCTCCATCTCGGTGTTGGTCGCCATGCCCGGCATCAGCGCGCCGTCCTTGCCGGAGGCCATGTCGCCCATGCCCATCCAGGTCATCGGCGGCTCGGACGACGACACCTTCGGCAGCCCCCACAGGTCCAGCCAGCCGAGCAGCATGCCGCGCTGGTTGGCCTGCGTCTGGGCGATGTCGTACGCGAGGCGGCGCACCTCCTCGTCCTTCGTGCGGTCGCGCACGATGTACGACATCTCCACGGCCTGCTGGTGGTGCACCGCCATGTCGCGCGCGAACCCGGCGTCGGCGGAGTCGGCCGCGGGGGTGTCGGCGGAGCCGTCGTCCTCGGCTACCGCGTAGGTGATCGCGCCGGCCGCGACGAGCACGGCCGCCGCGGCACCCGCGACCAGTCCCGCGTGCCTCACTTCGACAGACCGTTCGTGCAGGCGGCACCCGGCTCGGGCGTCTGCTGCCCCTGGACGTACTTCTCCAGGAACGCGTCCACGTTCGGGTCGTCGGCGCCCGTCACCGTGCGCTGGTGGCCCCACGCCGTCAGCATGATCGGGTCCTGCTGGTCGTCGACCGGGCTCATCAGCGTGTACGGCGTTTTCCTCACCTTCGCCGCGAGCGCGTCGACGTCGGCCTTCTTCGCCTCGCTGTTGTACGTCACCCACACCGCGCCGTGCTCCAGCGAGTGGACGGCGTTGGTGGTGTTGATCTGCTCGGTGTAGACGTCCCCGTTGCAGTTCATCCACACCGGGTTGTGGTCGCCGCCGACCGGGGGCTGCACCGGGTACTTCACTGCCTTGGTGACGTGGTTGCGGGAGAGGGTCCCCTTCCAGGTCTTCACCCCGTCCTTGCCCGTGACGAAGCTGCCGGTGGACTTCGAGTCGCTCGCCACGCTGCCGCTGTCGTCGGACTGCGACTGCACCAGGACGACACCGCCGACGACGAGCCCGGTGACGATCACCACGCTGGCCCCGATGGTGAGGATGCGGTTGCGGCGTTCCCGAGCCTGCTCGGCGCGCCGCATCTCCGCTATGCGCGCCTTGCGTGCCGCACTGCTCTTCTTGGCGGTACCCATGAGGTGTGTCCTTCGGGGTGGGGTGGGACGGGTGGGGGTGGGACAGGTGGGTCGGACGAGGGGTGCGCTGATCGTAATGGGGGAGGTGGTGCCGCTCGTAGAGAGCCCACAGGAAGGGGGCTGAATCGATACGGCACTGACAGCCTCCCGACAGGTTCCCGGCCCCGTTCGGGGACGGCTGGAGAGGCGCTCGGGGACGGCTTCCGGATTCCGGGCGGCTCCGGGGCAGGCACCGCCCGGATCGTTTGAAGCCCGGGTTCCCATTATCTACGCTGCGGGAATGCGGCTGCCGCGCTCCACCGACCTCGCCCCGCGGGTCCTCGTGCGGCTCGCCGTCGCGGGCGGGTCCAGACCGGCGGCCCGCGCGCCTTGCAGGGTGTCGGCGGCGTGATCGACTGCGAGGGCGCCACGCTCTGCCCCCCGAGACGAACCGACCCGGGCGCCGGGTACCGCAAGGCGTCGCGGATCGGCCATTACCAATGTCAGTCCGAGCAGGCAAGATGGTCGGCAGAGCGGTACACCTGCCGTACGCCCAGCGTTCAGGCCGGGGTCGGTCGGCCGATCAAGGTCCGCAACGCGCATGAAATGCTGTTGTGGTGTGATGCCCAGGTGCCCGACCGCCTCCTGTGGTACGCGAGTGAAGGCGGCCTGACCAGCAAGGATGGGGAAGCGGAAGATGGACAAGCAGCAGGAGTTCGTGCTCCGGACGTTGGAGGAGCGCGACATCCGGTTCGTACGCCTGTGGTTCACGGACGTGCTGGGCTTCCTGAAGTCCGTGGCCGTGGCCCCGGCCGAACTGGAACAGGCCTTCGACGAGGGCATCGGCTTCGACGGCTCCGCCATCGAGGGCTTCGCCCGGGTCTACGAGTCCGACATGATCGCCAAGCCGGACCCGTCGACGTTCCAGATCCTGCCGTGGCGCGCGGAGGCCCCCGGTACCGCCCGCATGTTCTGCGACATCCTCATGCCGGACGGCTCCCCGTCCTTCGCCGACCCGCGCTACGTCCTCAAGCGCGCCCTGGCCCGCACCTCCGACCTGGGCTTCACCTTCTACACGCACCCCGAGATCGAGTTCTTCCTGCTGAAGGACAAGCCGGTCGACGGCTCCGTGCCGACCCCCGCCGACAACTCCGGTTACTTCGACCACACCCCGCAGAACATCGGCATGGACTTCCGCCGCCAGGCGATCACCATGCTGGAGTCGATGGGCATCTCGGTCGAGTTCTCCCACCACGAGGGCGCGCCAGGCCAGCAGGAGATCGACCTGCGGTACGCGGACGCCCTCTCCACGGCGGACAACATCATGACGTTCCGCCTGGTCATGAAGCAGGTCGCGCTGGAGCAGGGCGTACAGGCAACCTTCATGCCGAAGCCGTTCTCCGAGCACCCGGGCTCCGGCATGCACACGCACCTCTCCCTCTTCGAGGGCGACCGCAACGCCTTCTACGAGTCCGGCGCCGAGTACCAGCTCTCCAAGGTCGGCCGCTCGTTCATCGCGGGCCTGCTGCGGCACGCGGCGGAGATCTCCGCGGTCACCAACCAGTGGGTCAACTCCTACAAGCGCATCTGGGGCGGCACGGAGCGCACGGCGGGCGCCGGCGGCGAGGCCCCCTCCTACATCTGCTGGGGCCACAACAACCGCTCGGCCCTGGTCCGCGTCCCCATGTACAAGCCGGGCAAGACGGGCTCGGCGCGGGTCGAGGTCCGCTCCCTGGACTCGGGCGCGAACCCCTACCTGGCGTACGCGGTGCTCCTGGCCGCCGGTCTGAAGGGCATCGAGGAGGGCTACGAACTCCCGCCGGGCGCCGAGGACGACGTCTGGGCCCTCTCCGACGCCGAACGCCGCGCCCTGGGCATCGAGCCCCTCCCCCAGAACCTCGGCGAGGCCCTGACCCTGATGGAACGCAGCGACCTGGTCGCCGAGACCCTCGGCGAACACGTCTTCGACTTCTTCCTGCGCAACAAGCGCCAGGAGTGGGAGGAGTACCGCAGCGAGGTGACGGCGTTCGAGCTGCGGAAGAACCTGCCGGTGCTGTAGGCGCAGGTCAGAGCAGGTTTCCCGCTGATTCGGCGGGTGGGGCCGACGGTCGTGGACCGTCGGCCCCACGGTGCCCCAGTGGCCCTGGGCCGTCCGGAGCCGTACCGGTGAGCGGGACCATAGGATCGCCGGCATGGCACTGCGACCGGTTCAGGTGAACATCAAGGCGCTCGACGCCTCGGCAGTCGGCCGGTTCTGGGCGGAGGCGCTCGGCTGGAGTGCCTACAGCCCTGGTGTGACGACCTACGTCGGCCCCGTCGGTGGCCTGGTGTGGCCGGACCCGGTCGCCGTCGGCGTCGACGTCGTTCCCGTTCCGGAACCCAAGACCGCCACGAAGAACCGTGTGCACCTCGATCTCGCCACCGCCTCCACGGCCCATCAGGCGGAGTTGGTCGCGCGCCTCCGGGCTCTCGGTGCGACGTCCGCCCACGTGGGCCAGGGCGAAGTGCCGTGGACGGTCCTCGCCGACCCGGAGGGCAACGAGTTCTGCGTGCTGGAGCCTCGGGAGATCTACCGGGACACCGGGCCGATCGCCGCGGTGGTGGTCGACTGCTCGGATCCGCGGGTCATGGCCCGGTTCTGGGACGAGGCGATGGACTGGACCCTGCACGAGGTGACCGACGGTCGTGCGCGGTTGCGCTCCGCCGAGGGTGTCGGCCCTTATCTCGAGTTCCTCCGCACGCCCGACGTGAAGACCGTGCCGGACCGCGTCCATCTTGACCTGCTGCCGTACCCCGGCGACGACCGAGCGGCGGAGCTGGCCCGGCTGCGGGCCCTCGGCGCCACCGACCTCGACCTCGGGCAGGGCGACGTCCCGTGGACGTGCCTGGCCGACCCGGAGGGCCACGAGTTCTGCGTCCTTACCCCGTCGTGACGCGCAGCATCAACGCGATGGGGCAGTCCCTCCGTGGGAATCCGCCGGTGCTGCAACCGGAAGCTGACAGCGGGAGGGGGACGGCCTGACGGCCTCGCAGGGCCGTCCCCGTTCAGCCGTCCGCCTCGACTCGCACCGCTCCCCCGGCTCCGGCCCCGACCTCATCCCCCCGGACACACTCCCCCGCCCGGCGCCGCGTCAGCGCCGTGCGCGCGGCCAGGAACACCAGGAGACCGAGCGGGGACAGCAGGATCGTGAGCACCAGCAGGGGGCCCATCAGCAGGGGGGAAAGGCCGAGCCTTCTGGACTCCAGGTACATCCACTGGCCGATGAGGAGGTCCCAGGCGATGACCTGGGCCCAGATGGCGCCCGCGCCGTTCGCCTGTGCGGTCAGCTCGCGGAAGGTGTCCAGGTCCGGGCTGCTGACCGCAGCCCAGAGGGTGGGGAACACCGGGGCCGCGAGCGCGAGGTAGACCAGCAGTACGGGCACCGCGGTCAGGGGCGACCTGGCGATGCGGACGGTCGGGCCCCACCCGGGGGCGAAGATCATGAGCAGCCAGACGGGGGCAGCCGCCCAGAAGGAGAGCTCGAAGAGGAATCCGGTCATGACGCGAACTCCCTGGGGGTGTCGGTGGCTGCCGCGCCGGTTGCCGTGACACGGGTCGGGGCCGGGGTCGGGGCGCGCAGGGAGCCGTACGTTCCGAGGGCGGCGGCCGCCAGGACGACGCCTGCCGCTGCCAGCGTCACGCCGTCCGGGTGGATCAGCGGCTGACCCCGCAGCGCCTGCCAGAGGACCAGGGCGAAGGCGGCGGCATACACCCCGGAGGCGAGCAGGACCAGGCGCAGCCGTACCCGCTCGTCGGCGAGGCGGCGGAAGCGGGGTGCGAGGGCGGCCAGCACCATGACCAGCAGCGGCAGGAGTTGCAGCGCGTGCATGCCGACGAAGTGCGCGATCCGCAGATCGCCACCGGTCGTCGACCAGCCGGTCAGCGGCATGGCGGGGCCACCGTCCGGGACCCCCACGCTGTGCGCGCCGACGACCTCGGAGACGCCCCGCCGCTGCCCGGGTGCGGGCCGTGTCATCAGGAAGCCGACGGCGGCCCCGGCCAGTGCCAGGACGATGCCGCAGCGCATCGCCCAGGCGGACGCGCGGTCGGCGATACGGGCGCGCAGCAGCAGCACGGCCACGGCGAGCGTGCCCAGCCACAGGAAGACGACCGTCACGGCCATCGCGTTGAACAGCGCCTCGTCGAAGGGCGTGGCGTGGTTGAAGTGGCTGCGCTTCCCGCGTAACACCTGCCCGACGATGATCAGCATCTCGACGAGGCTCGCCAGGGCCACGACCGTCCCCGCCCACCAGCCCACGCGCCGGCCCCGCGGCAGCAGCGACAGCATCCAGGCCAGGGAAAGGCAGTACGCCACGAACGAGACCGCGAACTTGAACGGCTTGGACCAGATCGGTGCGCCGACCAGGACGCGGTCGTCGACGACGAGTCCCACCGCGGACGCGACCGCCGTCACCACCATCGCCGCCGAGAACAGCACCAGCGGCCGGTGCCATGACCGCCACGGAGGCGAGGGCCACCGCGACGGCGCGAACCATGAACGCGCAGGAGACGACGACGGAAGCGATGAAGGTGGAAACGACGCGGGTGGAAGCGACGACGGAACCGGTGCGGACATGAGCCCTCCCCCATGTATGGATAGCGGCACTATCCGCTATCTGATAGCGCCACTATCTATGATGGAGGCGTGGTCGGCAAGGGCCGGCACGGCGCACAGGGCGAAGGTCAGGGAGTGAACCGGCGTTGCGTATCGGAGAGTTGAGCCGGAAGACCGGAGTGCCGGTGCCGACGATCAAGTACTACGTCCGTGAAGGGCTGTTGCCTCCGGGGGAGTTGACCAGTCCGAACCAGGCGAACTACGGCGAGGCGCACGAGCGCCGGCTGCACCTCATCCGCGCCCTGCTCGATGTGGGCGGCATGAAGGTGGCCGACATCGCGGACGTACTGGCGGCCGTCGACGACCCGGCGCGTCCGCTGCACAAGGTGCTCGGCGCCGCCGCGGACCGCCTCGGCGCCGGGCACACCGAGCGCGACGACACCGAGTCGGCGGCAGCGCAGGCCATCGTCACCGACCTCATCGCCCGGCGCGGCTGGCGGACGCACACGTCGAACCCGGCGGCGGCCGACCTGTCGAAGGCCCTGGCCGCGCTGGTGCGGCTGGGGCACGGAGCGTTCGTCGAGGTGCTCGACGACTACGCCGACGCCGCCGAGCGGGTCGCCCGCGCCGACCTCGCCTACGTGGACCGGCGGGCGGCTGTCGACGACATGGTGGAGAGCGTGGTGATCGGGACCGTCCTGGGCGAGGCGGTGTTCAGCGCGCTGCGCAGGCTGGCCCATGTGGACGCCTCGGCGAAGCTGTACGGCACGGACGGTCCGCCGGAGGGCAGGGCGAGGTGAGCGGACGTCACCTCGTGGACGTCCCACGTCACCTCGTGAACGTCACAGCGTGAACGTCACACCGTGGCGTCGAGATCCTCGGCGTAGTGCTCGATGGCGCGCCGGTAGAGGCGTAGGTGCGGGTCCTCGCTGGTGTCGGCGAGCAGCTTCAGCAGGATGCGCATGGCTTCGTGGTGGTCGCCGGTGTTGTACGAGGCCATGGCGAGGAAGGTCCGCAGGGCACCGTCCCCGGGGAACTCCTCCAGGCCGAGGCGGAGGGTGGTGACGGCCTGCGGGTACCGGCCGAGCACCCGGTAGGTGCTTCCGAGTCCGAGGTACGCGCCCCGGCGGTCCTGCGCCGACAGCCCGTCCCCGCTGAGGGCGCGTTCGTAGAAGGGGACGGCTTAGGCCTCCAGGCCCAGGACGTCGTGCGTCCACGCGGCCTGGTAGGCCACCCGGGCGTCCTCGGGGTGCGCGGCGGCGAGGGCCAGCAGTCGGCTCCGGGCCTCCTCGGGCTTGCCTTGCTCGCGCAACCGGACAGCCGCCGCGAGGAGTTCGTCTCTCGTGCCTTCGCTCATGCGGTCATCCTCGCAGGCCGCAGGCCGCAAGGGCAGCGGGCCGCTCGGTCCGTGGACCTCACCCGGCCCCCGGCGTACGGCGACCGGGCCCGGTCCGCCCCGGGCGCCCGCGCGAGCTCCTCCGCGTCCGGCAACCGAGCCCGGTCGGTGCCGGTCGTCCCAGAACCCCGTGCACTCGCCGCGGTCCCGCGGAGGGCCGCGCAACGGGGAGTGCGCCCAGGGCCCTGCCGGCAGTGGCGCAGCGGCTCAGGCCGCCGGCGCCCTCAGCGGCGCACCTCCTCCGACTCGCGCGGAACGTACCCGGCGACGACACGCTCCCGTACGGCCCGAGCGGCACCGTGTCGCACGTCCACCGCGTACGCCACCGCCGCCACCGCCACACCGAGCACGGCCAGCACCGCCCCGGCCAGTGCCGGGGACGTCACGCCGAAGCCCGCCGCCAGGGCGAGGCCGCCGATCCAGGCGCCGCCGGCGTTGGCCAGGTTGAAGGCGGCCTGGTTGGCGGAGGACGCCAGGGACGGGGCCGCCGACGCCTTCTCCATGACCATCAGCTGGAGCGGGGAGCCGGTGACGAAGGCCGCCGTGCCAAGCAGCACGACCGCCAGCGCGGCGGTGAGCTCCGTACGCATCAGGAGCGGGAAGAGGGACAGGACCACGGCCAGCGCGGTCAGTCCGCCGAACAGCGTGCCGCGCAGGGAGTGGTCGGCCAGCCGGCCGCCCAGCAGGTTGCCGGCCGTCGCGCCCACGCCGAACAGGGCCAGCAGGAGCGTCACGCTGGCGTCGGCGTACCCGGCGGCGTCGGTGAGCATCGGGGTGATGTAGCTGTAGGCGGCGAAGAGCGCGCCGAAGCCCGCGACCGTCGTGCCCAGCGCCAGCCACACCGGCGTCGACGCCAGCGCGGCCAGTTCGCCGCGCAGGCCCGTCGCGGCAGACCGGCCCCGGTCGCGCGGGATCAGCAGGGCCAGCGACGCGATGGCCGCGAGGCCGATGACGCCGACGCCGAGGAACGTCGCGCGCCAGCCGAGGTGCTGGCCCATCAGGGTCGCCACCGGCACGCCCACGATGTTGGCGACCGTCAGGCCCAGGAACATCAGGGAGACGGAACGGGCCCTGCGTTCGGGCGCCACCATGGCCGTGGCGACCACCGCGCCGACACCGAAGAAGGCGCCGTGCGGCAGGCCGCTGAGGAAGCGGGCGGCCAGCAGCCAGTGGTGGTCGGGGGCGAAGGCGGACAGCGCGTTGCCCACGACGAAGAGCCCCATCAGGGCGATCAGGACGGTGCGGCGGGACATCCGCGCCGTCGCCGCGGCGAGCAGCGGGGCGCCGATGACGACGCCGAGGGCGTACGCCGACACCAGATGGCCGGCGGTGGGGATCGAGATGTTCAGGTCGTCCGCGACTTCGGGGAGCAGCCCCATCATCACGAACTCGGTGGTACCGATGCCGAAGGCACCCACGGCCAGGGCGAGCAGGGCCAGGGGCATGAAGAGCCAGCCTTTCGAGACTTTCGGGGGTGGTGATCCGTACGACGTATGTTCAAGTACGGAACAAAGTCTCTCAGGCGCGGTATTCCGGCGCGTGACGCCCTGCTGGCCGGAAGGTGACGAGAAGTTGCTGACCTGCGGTTTTCAGGAGCCGGATGTGGTGACCTTCACACGCGCCGCGACCGGCAGATGGTCGCTGCCCGTCTGCGGAAGGGTCCACGAGCTCTCCGGCTCGATCCCCCGGACCAGGATCTGGTCGATCCGCGCCATCGGGAACGTCGCCGGCCAGCTGAATCCGAAGCCGTTGCCCGCCGCGCCCTGCGTGGAGCGCATCTGGGAGGTGACGGCGTTGAGGGCGCGGTCGTTCATGGTGCCGTTCAGGTCGCCGAGCAGCACCACCTTCGCCAGTTGTTCGTCGGCGATGGCCTCGCCGAGGGCGTCGGCGCTCTTGTCGCGCTGGCGGGCGGTGAACCCGGCCTCCATCTTCACGCGCACGGACGGCAGATGGGCGACGTACACCGCGATCTGCCCGTCCGGCGTGGTGACGGTGGCGCGCATCGCGCGCGTCCAGCCGAGCTTGATGTCGACGGCGCGGACGTCGCTCAGCGGGTACTTGCTCCACAGCCCGACCGTGCCCTGCACCGAGTGGTACCGGTACGTCGACGCCAGCGCCTTCTCGTACGCCGGGACCGCGCTCGCCCGCAGCTCCTCCAGGGCCAGGACGTCCGCGCCGGACGCGGCCACGTCGCGGGCGGTGCCGGACGGATCGGCGTTGTCCGCGTTGACGTTGTGCGTGGCGACGGTGAGGTCGCCGCCCGTCGCCGACTTGTCGGTGAGCAGGCCGCCGAAGAGGTTCAGCCACACGACCGCCGGCAGCACCACCGCGATCAGCGCGGTCGCGGACCGGCGGACGAGGGCGACGAGCAGCAGGACCGGGACGAGGAGCCCCAGCCAGGGCAGGAAGGTCTCGACCAGGCTGCCGATGTTGCCGACCGCGTTGGGGATGTACGAGTGGACCAGCATGACCACGGCCAGCAGCACCGCGCACAGGGCCGTGACCAGGCCGCGCCGCCAGATGCGCGGGTCGCCGCGCCGGCCCGCGGCGGGACGGCTGAACAGGCTTCGCAACCGGACTCCCCGGCGCTCGGGCCCCGAGCCGCCGCCCGCCGTCTCCGTCACGTATGCCTGCTGCGCCATTCCGTCGCCTCACTGCCTGCCGTGCATACCGTCTCCCCCGTGCCTACGACCCTAGGGGATGATCGGCTCCGTTCCTGCCGTCCCTCGACGGCCGTACGGGGGCGAGGACGTACGAGCCGCTCGCGTGAGTTCCGGTCACCGGCGTGGAAAGCGCCCACTGTGACGAAACGCGCACATTAGGGCTGGTGCGGCGGCGAACTGACGACCGGTGAGCTGACGGGCCGCAGCCCTTGGAGGAGCGTGTCCACGATCTGTTCGGCCAGGCCGTCCGGGAGGTCGGCGTCCGGGTGCAGGACGGCACGGACGAGCAGGGGGCCGACAACCATGTCGTACAGCAGCTCCGGGTCGATGTCCGGGCGCAGTTCGCCGTTCTCCTGGCCTCGGCGCAGTACCTCCAGGCCGACCCTGCGGCGCGGGGCGACGACGGTCTTGTGGTACGCCGCCCAGATCTTCGGGCTGCTCTTCATCTGGGTGCGCACGTTGTGC
Organism: Streptomyces bullii; assembly: GCF_042657145.1. Lineage (NCBI taxonomy): Bacteria > Bacillati > Actinomycetota > Actinomycetes > Kitasatosporales > Streptomycetaceae > Streptomyces > Streptomyces bullii. The sequence goes on along the minus strand of NZ_JBHSNY010000017.1, from coordinate 11,717 downwards.
AGGATCGCCGAGGAGCGGTCGGCCAGGCCGCGGCGGCGCAGCGCCTCCAGCAGGACGACGAGGTCGTCGCGCGCCGAGGTGCCCGGGAGTTCGGGGTCCGGGGGCTCGGCGGCGCGCAGGACGTCGACGAAGAGCTCCTCCTTGCCGCTCCAGCGGCGGTAGATGGTGGCCTTGCCGACGCCGGCGGTGCGGGCGATGCGCTCGATGGACAGCTCCGCGAGGGACACGCCCTCCTCCAGGAGCCGCATGACGCCGTCGAGGATGGCGCGTTCCACGGCCTCACTGCGGGGGCGGCCCCGGGTGGGACCGTCCTGCCGGGGGCGGCTGTCGGCGAGGCTCACGTCACTGCGTCCTTTCACGGGCCGGGGCTGTTGGACCGGCGGCTACTCCGCCGTCACCCACTCTGCCTCCTCGTCGCGCCTGTCGGGCCGGGGCGGCTTCCCCGGCAGGAAGAGGGCCACCACCAGCGCGCCGAACAGGGCCACGCCCGCGCCCCACAGGGCGGTGACGTGCATGGCGTGCAGGAAGGCATCGTAGGCGGGTTCGACGAGGGACCTGCCCCGCGGGCCGAGCCGGTCGGCGACGCCCAGGGTGGCCTCGATGGACTCGCCGGCGGCGTGGCGCAGGCCGGCGGGCAGCGCGCCGAGCCGGTCCTCGATGCCCGTACGGTACGCGGCGGACAGCACCGATCCGAGGACGGCGATGCCGAGGGCGCCGCCGACCTGCCGGAAGGTGTTGCTGAGCGCGGAGGCCGAGCCGGCCTTCTCGCGGGGCAGGGCCTGCATGATGACGACGCTGACCGGCGTCATGATGTGCGCCATGCCCGTGCCCATGAGGAAGAAGATCACCTCCAGGACCCAGATCGGCGTGTCGGCGTCCAGCGTGGCGAAGGCGGCCAGCATCGCGGCGATGACCAGCATGCCGGCGGTGGTCGTGGCTCGGTTGCCGAAACGGTCGACGAGCAGCCGGGCACGCGGGGCGAAGATCATCTGGGCGGCGGCCAGCGGCAGCATCAGCAGACCGGTCTGCAGCGGCGAGTAGCCGCGCACGCTCTGCGTGTAGAAGACCGAGAAGAAGGTGACGCCCATCAGCGCGAAGAAGACGAGCGCGATGGCGGCGATCGCCGCCGAGAAGACCTTGTTCCGGAAGTAGGTGACGTCGAGGGAGGGGTGGTCGCTGCGCTTCTCGTGCACCACGAAGAGCACGAGGACGGCGAGCCCGGCGCCGATCGCCGCCGGCACGGCCGGGTCGGTGAAGTCGGCCAGTTCGCCGCCCCTGATGATGCCGTAGACGATCAGGACCAGGCCGACGACGGACAGCACGACGCCGACGGGATCGATCCGGCCCGGGTTCGGGTCGCGCGAGTCGGGCACCAGCCACAGCATCAGCGCGAGCGCGAGCAGCACGATCGGCACGTTGACCAGGAAGACCGAGCCCCACCAGAAGTGGTCCAGGAGAACACCGCCGGTGATCGGGCCGATGGCGATGGCCAGGCCGACGCCGCCGGCCCAGATGCCGATGGCCTTGGGCTGCTCCTCGCGCTCGAAGACGTTCATCAGGACGGCGAGGGTGGCCGGCATGACGAACGCGGCACCGAGGCCCATGACCGCGCGGAAGCCGATCAGCTCGCCGGGCGAGCCGGAGAAGGCGGCGAGCGCGGAGCCGGCGCCGAACACGGCGAGCCCGCCGAGCAGCACCTTCTTGCGCCCCAGCCGGTCGCCCAGCAGCCCCGCGCTGAACAACAGGCCCGCGAAGACGAGGGTGTAGGCGTTGATGGCCCACTCCAGCTCGCTCTGAGTGGCGCCGAGACCGGTCGGGGCGGGTGTGGAGATCGTCTTGACGGCGACGTTGAGGATCGAGTTGTCCAGCACGACGATCAGCAGGCTCAGCATCAGCACGCCGAGGATCGCCCAGCGGCGCCGGTGCACGGCTTCCGGCACCCGGGAGCCGCGGTCCGCGCGGTCGGCAGGAGTTGTCATGTGGGCGAGCCTAGACGATTTACGATACGAGACCGTTCCGTATTGGAATTCCCTTACCCGCTTCTTGCATCCGGTTTCCGCGGCGCCGCACGCGCGCCGGTTTCGGCGTGACGAGGGTCCCCTAGCCGTCGGTGGCACGAGGTGCCACCATGGACGTGGTCCGGGGACGCCGTCAGGGCGCCTCGAGATGACGTGTTAGGAGCCGACGCAATGACGCAGCTTTCGGCTGCCCAGTCCGCGCAGCAGAAGTCCTCCGACGGCACCAGGGCGCTGTACGGGGGCAAGAGCACCCGCCGAGTCACCGTGCGCGACATCGCCGCCGCCAAGGAGCGCGGCGAGAAGTGGCCCATGCTCACCGCGTACGACGCGATGACCGCGTCCGTCTTCGACGAGGCCGGTATCCCGGTGATCCTCGTCGGCGACTCCGCGGGCAACTGCCACCTCGGGTACGACACCACCGTGCCCGTCACCCTCGACGAGATGACCCTGCTGTCCGCCGCGGTGGTACGCGGCACCAGGCGCTCCCTGGTCGTGGGCGACCTGCCCTTCGGCTCGTACCAGGAGGGGCCGGTGCAGGCGCTGCGCTCGGCGACCCGGCTGGTGAAGGAGGCCGGGGTGCAGGCCGTGAAGCTGGAGGGCGGTGAGCGGTCGCACGAGCAGATCCGGCTGCTCGTGGAGTCCGGCATCCCGGTGATGGCCCACATCGGCCTGACCCCGCAGTCCGTGAACGCCATGGGCTACCGGGTGCAGGGGCGCGGCGAGGAGGCGGCCCAGCAGTTGCTGCGGGACGCCAAGGCCGTGCAGGACGCCGGCGCGTTCGCCGTGGTGCTGGAGCTGGTGCCGGCGGAGCTGGCGGCCGAGGTCACGCGGACCCTGCACATCCCGACGGTCGGGATCGGCGCGGGGGCGCAGACGGACGCGCAGGTGCTCGTGTGGACCGACATGCTGGGGCTGACCCCCGGGCGGGTGCCGAAGTTCGTGAAGCAGTACGCCGATCTGCGCGAGGTCATGAGCGGCGCGGTGCGGGCGTTCGCCGAGGACGTCGTCGGTGGAACGTTCCCGCAGGAGGAGCACTCCGTCCACTGAGCCACTGCGGTACCAGACAGCCCCGCCGATCGTCCCCCGTCGGCGGGGCTGTCGCGTGTGCCGGTGGCGCGCGGGCGGCTGCCAACGAGCTGTCGGTCATCTGTCGGCGGCTTGCCGGTGGTTTGTCGGTGGGGGCTGACACCGTCGTGGCATGACGCGAATCGACAAGAACCCCGGCGGTTCCGCCGTGACCGTGCGGGGGCTGGTCAAGCATTACGGCGAGACGAAGGCGCTGGACGGGGTCGACCTGGAGGTGCGGGAGGGCACCGTGATGGGGGTGCTCGGGCCGAACGGCGCCGGGAAGACCACCCTCGTGCGGATCCTGTCGACGCTCCTGGCCCCCGACGCCGGGCAGGCGGTCGTCGCCGGTTACGACGTCGTACGGCAGCCGCGGCAGCTGCGACGGGTGATGGGGCTCACCGGGCAGTACGCCTCCGTCGACGAGAAGCTCCCGGGGTGGGAGAACCTGTACCTGATCGGGCGGCTGCTCGACCTGTCCCGCAAGGAGGCGCGGGCCCGGGCCGACGAACTGCTGGAACGGTTCTCCCTCACCGAGGCCGCCAAGCGGCCGGCGCGCACCTACTCCGGTGGTATGCGGCGGCGGCTCGACCTGGCCGCCTCGATGATCGGCTGGCCCGTCGTGCTGTACCTCGACGAGCCCACGACCGGACTGGACCCGCGCACTCGCAACGAGGTGTGGGAGGAGGTCAAGCGGATGGTCGGGGACGGTGTGACCGTGCTGCTGACCACGCAGTACATGGAGGAGGCCGAGCAGCTCGCCTCCGAGCTGACGGTCGTCGACCGCGGCAAGGTCATCGCGAACGGCGGCATCGAGGAGCTGAAGGCGAAGGTCGGAGGGCGGACGCTGCGGATCCGGCCCGCCGATCCGGCGCAGTTGCGGCCGCTCGCCGCCGCCCTGGACGACCTGGGCATCACCGGACTGGCGACCACGACCGTGGACACCGACCGGGGTGCCGTCCTGGTGCCGATCCTCAGCGACGAGCAGCTGACCGCGGTGCTCGGCGCGGTCACCGAGCGCGGCATCACCCTCGCCGCCGTCACCACCGAACTGCCCAGTCTGGACGAGGTGTTCCTGTCCCTGACCGGCCACCGCGCCAGTGCCCCGCAGGACGCCGTACCCGCCGACGACCTCCAGGAGGTCGCCGTATGAGTGCCACCGCCGTGACGACCACGGACGCCCGTATTCCGCTGAGGGGGCATCTGCGCCACACCGGTGCGCTCGTCCGCCGCAATCTGCTGTGGATCCGGCAGGACCCGGAGTCGATGTTCGACGCCGTGCTGTTCCCCGTCGTCTTCACGCTGCTGTTCGTCTACGTCTTCGGCGGCTCCATCGGGCAGGCGCTGGGCGGCGGACAGGAGGCGTACGTGCAGTACGTCGTGCCCGGCCTGATGGCCATGATGGGCATGAACATGGCCATGGGGGTGGGCACCGGGTTCAACCAGGACTTCAACACCGGTGTGATGGACCGCTTCAGGTCCCTGCCGATCGGCCGCGGCTCGGTGCTGTTCGCGAAGATCGCCGTGGAACTGTTCCGGATGTTCATCGCGACGACGATCATGCTGGTCGTGGGCGTGCTCGTGGGCTTCGACATCGAGAACTGGACGGGACTGCTGGCCGCCGTGGGCCTCGCCGCGGTGTTCGGCACGGCCCTGATGTGGGTGTTCATCACCCTCGGAGTGGTGATGAAGAACGCCCAGTCCGTGCAGGCGATGGGCTTCCTGGTGCTGGTGCCGCTCCAGTTCGGCTCGTCGATCTTCGCACCGACCGCTTCGATGCCCAACTGGCTGCAGAACTTCACCGACTACAACCCGCTGTCGGCGCTCGCGGACGCCGCCCGCGGACTGATGGTGGGCGGCCCGGTCGCCCACGCCCTGTGGGTGACGCTGGCCTGGTCGGTGGCGATCACGGCGGTGATGGCGCCGATCGCCGTCCACAAGTTCCGTACGAAGAACTGACCGCCCGCGCGCGTCAGACGAGGGCGACGGCCTCCTCGGGGGAGAGGCCGCCGCCTTCCGCGTACGCGGCCCGGTACACCGCGTCGCCGAGCGCCTCCCGGGCCCGGCGTACGGCGCTCGCGCGCGCTTCGCGTTCCTGCCGCCCGGCGACATGGCCGGGCGGCAGCAGCACGTCGGCGGCGCCGAGGCAGCGGGCTGCGTCCCGGGCGCGCTCCCCGCCGAGGGCGGCGAGGGCCAGGGAGGCGACGGTCAGGTACGCGGAGCGCATGTGCGGCGCGATGGCCGCGCACAGGGGATCGGCGGTGTGCCCCAGCGCCTTGCGCATCGTGTCCAGACACTCCTCGTTGCGGCCGTCGAGCGCGTCCAGCCAGCCCTCCGAGCCGAGGATGAACGCGTCGAAGACGACGTAGTGCGCGATACGGAACTCCTTGCGCAGCAGCCGCAGTTGCTCGCGGGCCTCGGCGGTCCGGCCGGTCATGCCGAGCCGGCCCGCGAGGAACAGCCGGGCGGCGGGCAGGGCCTCGTTGTGCCCGGAGTCCGTCCCGGCGATCACGTCGCGCAGCAGCCACTCGCCGCGCTCGGTGTCCCCTGCCTCCAGCAGCGCGCTGCCCAGACGGGCCCGGAGCACGGCCACCTGGGCGTGTGCGCCGAGCCGTTCGGCGTGCTCGATCGCCGCCTCGAAGTCGGCCGCCGCCGCGCCGTACTCGCCCCTGCGCTCGCGGGCCTCGGCGCGCGCCGCGAGCGCCTCGGCGGTGCCCCAGGCGTCCCCGAAGCGCCGGTAGATCTCCAGCGCCTCGTCGGCGTCCCGGCTCGCGTCGCCCACCCGGTCGACGTCGTTGGCGAGGAAGTTGGCGCGGGCCTGCAGAGCGCTGGCCAGCTCCCACTCGTATCCCGGTGTCTCCCGGCTGGTGCGGACGGCCGCGTCGACGACCTGGCGCAGCCGGTCCATGTCGCCCGTCAGCAGCACGGCGAAGAGCCAGAACATGCCCGGCGGCCGGCAGATCTGCGGCAGACCGGGCTCGTAGGTGCCGACGATCGCGCGGAGCTTCTGCCGGGCCGCCGGGGTCTGCCAGCTGTCCAGCTCGGTGTCCATGCAGGCGAGGTGCACCAGGTGCACGCCGCGCCGCGCCTCCCAGAGGACCTCGCCGGTCAGCGGGGGCGGTGCGGACGTGCACCTCTCCTCCACCGGGGCGGCGCGGCGGACCGGCTCGGTGAACGGGTCGGGGCCGAGGTCCATGACCTCGCGGCACCAGTGACGGGCCTCGATGCGCAGGTCGCGCGTCTGCCAGTACCAGGCCAGCGACAGCACCAGGCACAGCCCTTCCTGCTCGTCGCGCCGGGCCACGGCGTGGCGCAGCGCGGTGCGCAGATTCTCGTACTCCCGCTCCAGCCGCTCGATGGCGGCGAGCTGGTCCGGGCCGCGCAGCAACGGGTCGGTGGTGCGGGCGACTTCACGGTAGTACGTCAGGTGGGCGCGTTCCACGCGCTTGCGCTGCCCGGCCTCGTCCAGGCGTTCGGCGGCGTACTCGGCGACGGTCTCCAGCAGCCGGTAGCGCATCTCGCCGTCGCCGGCCGGGGCGGCGACCACGAGGGACTTGTCGACGAGCGAGCCGAGCGCCTGAAAGGCGGCGGGCCCGCACACGGCCTCGGCGGCGTCGAGGTCGCAGCCGCCCGCGAAGACCGACAGCCGCCGCAGTACGTCCCGTTCGTCCTCGTCGAGGAGGTCCCAGGACCAGTCGACGACGGCCCGCAGGGTCTGCTGGCGGGGCAGGACGGTACGGCTGCCGGAGGTGAGCAGACGGAAGCGGTCGTCGAGCCGGTCGGCGATCTGGCGCGGTGTGAGCATCCGCAGCCGCGCCGCCGCGAGTTCGATGGCCAGGGGCAGGCCGTCCAGGCGGCGGCAGATCTCGGCGCAGGCCGCCGCGGTGGTCTCGTCGGCGTCGATCCGGAAGCCGGGGCGGGCGGCCGCGCCCCGGTCGGCGAGCAGCCGCAGCGCGACCGGTTCGGGCAGCGGCTCCACCGGCCGCAGCACCTCCCCCGGTACGCCGAGGGGGGCACGGCTGGTGGCGAGCACGGTCAGGCCCGGACAGCGGGCCAGCAACTCCTCGACGAGCCGGGCGGCCGCGTCGACGACGTGCTCGCAGTTGTCGAGGATCAGCAGCATCCGGCGCCTGCCGCAGTGCTCGGCGAGCCGTTCGACGGGGTCGTCGCGCCGGTCGGCGACGGCGGCCCGCATGCCCTCGGCGCCGGCGCCGTACAGCACGGTCTCGCGGGCACCCACGGCGGTGAGCACGGCCTCCGGTACGGCACCGGGGTCGTCGACCGGCGCGAGCTCGGCGAGCCACACACCGTCCGGTGTGGCGTGCCGGACGGTCTCGGCGGCCTCCTGCGACAGCCGCGTCTTCCCGGCCCCGCCGGGCCCGAGCAGCGTGACCAGCCGCGCAGCCGCCAGGTCCGCCCGGATGGCCTCGATGTCGGCCTCCCGGCCGACGAAGGAGGTCAGACGGGCGCGCAGGTTGCCGGGGGGCGGGGGTGGCGGCGGGGCTGCCGGGGGGTGTGCGGGGGCGGGGCGCGCCGACGCGGGGGCGTGGGAGAGGGCGGTGGGGGCCGTCGGTGTCGTGGCGGGTCCGGTGGCGCCCGGCGGGTCGGCCGGGCCGGTGGCCGGCAGATGGGTGGGGGCGCGGTGCTGTGCGGCTCCCGGTGCTGCTCCGCCGTCGGGGCTCGCAGGGCTGATGCCCGGCCGGGTGGGACGCACGGCCGCGCCCGGCTCATCGGCTGCGCCGAACCCGGCCGCTGCACCCGGCCCGCCCGGCCCGCCGGGCCTCGCGGGGCCGGCCACCCCCACGGGCATGCCCGCGGTTCCCGTGCCGCTCGTCCCCGAGACGCCTCCCCCTCTCCGGGGGCGGTCCGGCCGGCGCTCCGCGGGGTTCAGCAACTCCGTGTGCAGGGCACGCAGCTCCGGGCCCGGGTCCGTGCCCAGACGGGTCACCAGGAGGCGTCGTACGCCCTCGTACGCGGCCAGTGCCTCGGCGGTGCGGCCCGCGTCGCGCAGGGCGCGCAGCCGGAGGGCCTGGAGGGGTTCGTCGAGGGGGTGGCTGTCGCACAGGGCGGTCAGCTCGGGCAGGGACCGTTCGGCGTGGCCGAGGGCGAGGGCGGCGGTGTGGCGGGCGCGCAGCGCGTCCAGGCGGCGGGTCTCCCAGCGGGCCGCCTCGGCGGTGCGGTCGGGGAGGTCGGCGAGGGCTGGGCCGTGCCACAGGGCGAGGGCGTCGTCCAGGACGACGGCCGCCTTTTCGGGGTCGGCGTCGGACAGCGCGCACAGGCCCTCGCCGACCAGCCGCTCGAACCGGTGCAGGTCGACCTCGTCGGGCGTGGCGGTGAGGCGGTAGCCGCCCTGGGCCGAGGCGACCGCGTGCGCGCCGAGCGCCCGGCGCAGCCGTCCGACCAGCGCCTGCAGCGCCCCGGGCGCGTCGGCGGGCGGGGCGCCGCCCCACACCTCGTCGACCAGGAGGTTCGCGGGTACGGTCCGGCCGGCCCGCAGGGCGAGCACCGTCAGCAGGGCGCGCAGCCGTGCCCCGCCGACGGGCAGGACGGTGCCGTCGGCGCGGAGGGCCTGGGTGGTGCCGAGGATGCGGTAGCGCACGGGGTCCATTGTCTCCAGGGAGTCGGCCGGGGGGACCGGGGCGTGGCGCGTGCCCGGTGTCACGGCCGGCGGTGCCCGAAGGACCGAGCCCCCGTGCGCCCACCCTCTCCGGAACCCACGGCCCCGCGCGAGACGTTTTCCCCCTGTGCCCGGTACGGTCGGGCAGTCCGCCATGTCCGCTCACACGTCCGAGCACTGCACCAGAGTCCAGGGAGCCCGATGACCACCGCCACCACCCGCCACAGTGACCGGCGGATCAGCCCCGTGTTCGTCGGCATCCTGGCCATCACGGCGGTCACCGGATGGGCGACCTGGACCGGCTTCGCCGCGCAGCCCGGTGTGGCCGTGTTCCTCTTCGTGACGGCCGCCTGGATCGTCTCCCTGTGTCTGCACGAGTACGCGCACGCGCGGACCGCCCTGCACAGCGGGGACATCTCGGTCGGCGCGAAGGGCTACCTCACGCTCAATCCGCTGAAGTACACGCACGCGCTGCTGAGCATCGTGCTCCCGGTCGTCTTCGTGATCATGGGCGGCATCGGGCTGCCCGGCGGGGCCGTCTTCATCGAGCGCGGACGGATCCGGGGGCGGTGGCGGCACAGCCTGATCTCGGCGGCGGGCCCGCTGACGAACGTGCTGTTCGCGGTCGTGTGCACGGCCCCATTCTGGCTCGACGCGCTGGACGGCGTGCCGGCCGACTTCCGGTTCGCGCTGGCCTTCCTGGCCCTGCTCCAGGTGACGGCCGCGATCCTGAACTTCCTGCCGGTGCCCGGTCTGGACGGCTACGGCGTCATCGAGCCGTGGCTGTCGTACGGCATCCGGCGCCAGGTGGAGCCGTTCGCCCCGTTCGGTCTGCTCTTCGTGTTCGCGCTGCTGTGGGTGCCGTCGGTGAACAGCGTGTTCTTCGACGTGATCGACTCGGTGCTGAGCTCCCTGGGCATCCACGAGTTGGACACCTACTGCGGGTACGAGCTGTTCCGCTTCTGGCAGGGCACCAACGAGTTCTGCTCGGTCAGCGGGTGACGGACCTGCCGGACCTGCCGCGCTTGACGTAATACCAGGTCATGTTGGACGACAGCCCGGCCAGCAGCACCCAGACGATGCCCAGCCAGCTGCCCTGCACGAAGGAGACGACGGCCGCGGCCACCGAGAGGACGCAGACGATCAGGGCGTAGAGGGCGAGGCGGGGCATCGTGGTGGGCTCCTGTCGGGGGACACTTCCGGCACTGCTGGTGCCGTCCAGTGTCCCCCATCGGCTCAGACGTCCGTGACGCGGAGCCCCGCGTGCGCCTTGTAGCGGCGGTTGACGGAGATCAGGTTCGCGACCAGCGACTCCACCTGGTGGGCGTTGCGCAGCCGCCCGGCGAAGATGCCGCGCATGCCGGGGATGCGGCCGGCCAGGGCCTGGACGATCTCCACGTCGGCCCGCACCTCGCCGAGCACCATCACGTCGGTGTCGATCTCGTCGATCTCCGGGTCCTGGAGCAGGACGGCCGACAGGTGGTGGAAGGCGGCGGTGACCCGGGACTCCGGCAGCAGGGCCGCGGCCTGCTCGGCGGCGCTGCCCTCCTCCGGCTTCAGCGCGTAGGCGCCCTTCTTGTCGAAGCCGAGGGGGTTGACGCAGTCGACGACGAGCTTGCCCGCCAGCTCCTCACGCAGGGACTCCAGGGTCTTGCCGTGCCCGTCCCACGGCACGGCGACGATCACCACGTCGCTGCGGCGGGCGCACTCGGCGTTGTCGGCGCCCTCGATACCGTGCCCGAGCTCCTCGGCGGCGGCCCGGGCGCGCTCCGCCGCCCGGGAGCCGATGATCACCTTCTGGCCGGCCTTGGCGAGCCGGTAGGCAAGGCCCTTGCCCTGCGGTCCGGTCCCGCCGAGCACGCCGACGACGAGCCCGGAGACGTCGGGCAGGTCCCAGGGGTCCTTGGCGGGAGCCTTCTGTGCACTGTCGGTAGAGGTCATGAACACGACCCTACGTCCGCTCCGGCGCCCTCACCGGACCGGGTGAGCCGGCTCACGGACACCCGCCGGAAGCCGATCGTCTCGTAGGCGCTGAAGTCACCGGTCTCGTACGACAGCCCCACGGTGTCCGCGCCGATCCGTACGAGGTCGCGGTACGCGGCGGGTGGGCCGTTCACGGTGTGCACCGGGCGTCAGGTGGTGCCGCGTCGGTGGCGGCGCGGACCGTCATCGGAGCGGAAACCGGGGTCGGCGCCGGCTCCTCAGGACGTTCGACGGCGGTACGGGTGATCCGGCGCCTTGCCCGAGTCGGGCGAATGCGGGGTGAACTCCACGTCGCGCGTGACCGGTTGGGGCAGGATGCGGTCGTATGGATGCCGTACGGGTCGCGTTGCTGAGGGAAGTGCTCGCCGGGACCGAGTGGTTGGGTGCCACGCGGCGGTTCGCGGGGGTGCTGCGGGGGTCGGTGGTGTCGCACGGGGGCGGGCTGCTGCTGGTGGGCACGGAGGAGTACGAGCCGTGGCATCTGGCGGCGCACCTGGTGGACGAGGCCGCGTGGTCGGGCACGCCGGAGCTGGCCCCGACCCTCGTACGGCATGACGCGCGCCCCTCGGACCCGGCGCACCTGGCGGTCGGGCCGGGGCGGCTGGCGGCGGCACGGCGCGGGGAGACGCTGCTCGTGGTGGCGCCGCGGGGGCCGGGCGCTCCGCTGCTGGAGCGGGTGTACGACGCCCGGCGGGGCGGGGCGACGGTGCTGGCGCTCGGCCCCGGGGAGGGGGAGCTGACGGCGATGGCCCACGAGACGCTGGCCGTGCCGGACGGCTCCGAGCTGGACCTGGACACCGTGCAGCACCTGGTCAGTGCGGCGGCCGGGGAGAACGCGGTGCCGTCCGCCCCGAGGGTGCGGCGGCGTTTCCGGGACGGGCTGTCCCGGCTGGCGGAGTCACTGACGGCACCGCCACCGGCCCGCTGGTAGCCGCCCGCCGCCCGCGGGGGTAGCCGCACCCGGCCCGCGCCGGCAGCCGCAGCGCTGCGGCTGCGGCTGCGGCTGCGGCTGCGGCTGCGGCTGCGGCTGCGGC